>CAYZTM010000015.1:0-97506 GCA_964481425.1 uncultured Flavipsychrobacter sp. | reverse complement strand
CTTTTACCGATGGAAGCACCATCCAAAAAGCAGGAAGTATTTCTTTGTTGAGATAAATTAAAAAATATTATCTTTACGTATATCACATACCTCAAATCGTTGTGTATGAAAAAATGGATATACTTAATACCTGTATTGCTCTCTATAGTTGATGTTCATGCCAATGCACAATGTCCTGCCGGTCAGAAAAAGGTGCGTGTTGAACTGATGACCGACAACTATCCTGCCGAGACGACCTGGAAATTATTCGACGCGCAAGGCAATATATTGATGCAGAATGTGGCCAATATGGGCCAGGCCACTCTTTACAAAGACTCTATTTGTGTACCGGACAATTCCTGCACGCACTTCCAGATAATGGACTCTTATGGCGATGGCATTTGCTGCAACTATGGCCATGGTTATTTTAACGTGTTTCTCGATAACGTGCTCGTGTCCAGCGATAGCACCTTCGGGACACAAAGCAACGCCTGGCTCGACTGCGCACCCGGCGCTAACTGCTCTACTGCTATCGTAACCGATACCGGCACTTTCACCGCTCCTAACCCTGATTACTGGTATATATTTACACCAACGGCTACAGGTCAGTACACCATTACCACCTGCAACATGAACGCGTGCACAACCAAGCTGTATGTGTATGACTACTGCACCAACCTTGTACCCGATACCAACAACCTGGCAACCATTTATTACGGCTTCCAGAACTGTGGCAACAATGCCAACATCAGTGCCTACTTCCTGGCCAACCAGGTCTATTATATACGCATAGGCGACTATGGTCACACCTGCAATTACGGACCAATTAATTGGTCGCTTACATACAATGGCCAGGTATCCGGCTGTATGGATATCAACGCATGTAATTACAACCAGTTTGCCACTATTGATGATTCGAGTTGTGTGTACTACCCCAGCCCGCTCTGCCCCACAGGCCCTGACCTGACAGTGGACAGCACGGAATTAGCCAATTCCATTTATATGGACACCAGCACCACTACCGATGTTTGTGCCATACGCGAGGGCTGCCTTAACGGCTACGGCGTGCGCGAGCGGATCAACTTCTCCACACGTATAGACAACATTGGCGCTACCGATTTTACGGCCGGGACGCCTCCGGCAAATATCAACACATATAGTCCCATTTTCCAGTGGGATCTCTGTCATGGCCACTGGCACTTCAAAGATTACGCACAGTACCTATTGGCAGACTATAACAACAACTTTGTCCCCATAGGTTATAAGAACGGCTTCTGCGTGCTTGATCTTACCTGCACTACAGGCGTGGGCAAGTTCAGTTGCGGCAATATGGGCATCACGGCCGGCTGCTCCGACATATATACAAGCGGCCTCCCCTGCCAGTGGGTGGACATTACAGATGTGCCCGATGGCGATTACAAACTCATTGTTCGTGCAAGCTGGCAGCCGCGTCCTGATTTCTACGGCCGCTACGAGACAGATTATGTCAATAACTGGGCCCGCACCTGCATACATATCTACCACGATGCTAATGGTCTGCGCCAGGTAGATGTACTGCCCAACTGCGCGCCTTACTATGACTGTAACGGCGTAGAGAACGGCCTGGCCGTTCCCGACTGTGAGGGCAATTGTAACGGTACCCGGCTCACAGGCGATATCAATGCCGACAGCCTGCGCAACACTTTTGATGTGAACAGCTATATGCATGGGGCCATCTACCACAATATCCCCGCCACAGCCTGCTTCGACCTGAACAAGGACTCCATGATAACTGTGACCGATGCCGCGCTGCTCTTCGATTGTGCTACACACGGGCCCGATGCCATACCTGTAGGCCATACACATAAGTCCTGCGACTTCCCCAACCTGATCAGGAACCCTTACGAAGAAGCCGACTTCTCAATGGGCAACCTTGATTATACTAACCAGACGGTGGACATATTTATTAAGAATACCGATTGCAAGTTGCTCGCTTACCAGCTGAAGATGAGCGGTCTCCATATAGTGAACGTGCAGAACATGATGCCGGGCTTTAGTCCCACGGTCGCCTTCAGGCCCACCGGGGAGATAGCCCTGCTCACCAACGACGAAGTGCCCATACCCAAAAATCTCGGCCCCACATTGCTGCTGCGCATCAGCTTCGATGCCATAACCGATTACCATGTGTGCATAGATAGCATTATAGCCGTAGTAAATGAGTCCTACGAAGAGGTATCGCATATGGCCGTCGATTCTACCTGCCTGGCCTCTATACCAACCAGCGTACAGAATACATACGGCCCCGGTCATGTGCAGCACATGGTATTCCCCAACCCCTTCACCCGCCATGCCAATATTGTGATGCAATATACTGGGGGTATAAACTATACAGCTAAGATTTACGACGTGCTGGGCCGCGAGGTACGCAGCTACGACAAGCAAAATGCCGATGTGCTTACTGTAGAGAAGGGAGATCTGAAACCCGGCATGTACTACATAGAAGTGGTCAGTGACCGATGGCGCTTTAAAGAAAAGCTACTGGTACAATAGCTTACCGATATATAATTTACCTATGCCATGGACCCTGCTGTTCATGGCATAGTTGTTTTGCAACAATAATGTTTATAAAAACTCAACGGCCATGCAGGAAAAATATAATGACGCCACAGCCAACCGCCCCGAGGGCAGCAGGCTGATCGATGCATCCCTTATAGGTATCGACCTCGACCAGTACATACAGCAACTGAAAGACGAAGACGCCTGGCAGAAGAACGACCGCAATGCAATAACCCTCTTTAAGACCGAGAATATGCGCATTGTACTTGCCGTTTTTCACAAGAACGCCAACATGCCCGGCAACACTACCAGCGGCACCATAAGCCTGCAGGTATTGCAGGGCCATGCACTGGTAACATCGGGCCTCGGCACACTCGATATCGGGGAGCGGCAGGTAGCGGCCCTGCACGGCGAGATACCCTATAGCATCACCGCTACCGAAGAGTCCGCTTTCCTGCTCACCATAGCGGTAATAAAAAACAAGGGGACGCTCTAAAACGATTACCTTTGCCACCGTCTTTCAATAAGCGTAATGGTACAGGTTGGCAGGTATAATACATTAAAGGTCATCAAGCATGTGGATTTCGGGGTGTACCTCGATGGTGGCGATGGTACGGAGATACTGTTGCCCAAACGCTATGTGCCCGATACCCTCAACGATGGCGACGAGATCACCGTCTTCGTGTACCACGACAATGAGAACCGCCTCATAGCCACTACCGATCATCCCCTCGGCGTAGTGGGCGATATAGTGATGCTCGAGGTGGTAAGCACTACCGAGCACGGGGCCTTCCTGCGCTGGGGCATCATGAAAGACATTTTCGTGCCCCTGTCCCAGCAGGTATCCCGCATGTACGTGGGCGAAACCTACCCTGTTTATATCTATATCGATGAGCGCACCGGCCGCGTTACTGCTACCGAGAAGATATGGCCTTACCTCAGCAACGATGAGCTTACTGTACAGGAGCGCGACATAGTGCAACTGCTCATCTACCGCGAAACGGAGATAGGCTACGAGGTCATCATCAACAGTAAACACATCGGCCTCATCCATTACAACGAGCTGTACCGCGAGCTCCGGGTAGGTGAGCGCCTCGAAGGCTTCATCAAGAAGATACGCCCCGACCATAAGATAGACGTAGTACCCGGCAAGCCCGGCTATGGCAAGGTGGGCCCGGAGGAGCAGAAGATACTGAGCATGCTGCAGGAGAACGATGGCTACCTCCCCTTTCACGATAAGTCCGACCCAGAAGAGATCTATGCTAATTTCGGTATGAGCAAGAAGACCTTCAAGATGGCCGTGGGCGCACTGTACAGGCAGCACAGGATATCACTCACCAAGACCGGCATTAAGCTGGAAGGATAACTTACAATCCCGCATAATAATCATAACCCCGCTCGGCCCAGTAGTCGGGTGGCTTTGTATCGCTGAAGTAGAGCGTGCCGATACGCTTCAGGTGCTTGATGCCATACTTCACCGGTATGATGAGCCTTAAGGGATAACCCTGCTCCGGCGGCAGCGGCTTCCCGTTCACCTCGTAGCAGAGTATGGTTTGCGGTTGCAGCATGCTGGCCATGTCTATGCCCACATAATATTGTTTATCGGGGGTCTGCAGGCCGGCATAGGCCTTCAGCTTTTCGGCATCGAGGTGGTAGGCCTTGAGGAAGTCGCTGAAGCGCACCCCTGACCAGTGCGTTACCTGGTCCCAGCCTTCTATACATTTGAAGTCGAAGACCACGCTGGTCTTCGGCAGGCGTTTTATATCGTCCAGTGTTAGTTGCAGGGTATCGCCCGCTCCGCGCACCACCTTCAGCCGCCAGGTGACCATATCGGGTTTGCCCTTTGTGCCTATATCGCCATTTACCCGCACGGGACTTGCCGCATCCGATACCGGGTAGGGCTTCGCTACACGCTTGCTGCCGCGCCCGGGACTGAACAGCTTTTCATTCAGCCGCAGCCCTTTGCGTAGTGTCGCCTGCAAACCGTCCTCGCGCTGTTCGTTATACAGCCTCATAAAGAGCAGCCAGCCCCCGCCCATCAGTAGGATGAAGAGCACGAAGGCCCTTATCGTTCGCCTGCGTACCTGCTGCTCTATACTGAGCACTTTCTTCTGTTTCGGCTTCCTGCTCATGGTTTTTCGTTTTGCGGTTCCTGTATACCGGCGTCCTCCTCCACATCAAAGCCGGTCACCATGCCCCTGAAGTTGGCCCAGCCCGCCAGTATCACCTGCACTATGTGAATGAGGAAGAACAGCACATAGCCAATGGTCAGTATAAAATGCTCCAGCCGCGCAGCCGCATAGCCCCCGCAAAGATTACAGAGCCAGCCGAACTGTACCGGCTTGTAGATGGACAGGCCCGTGATAAGCGAGCCCATGCCCATAACGATGATGGCCGTATAGGCCACCCGCTGCGCGGCATTGTACTTGCCCTGCGGCGGCAGCTCCTTACGCATATGCAGGTCGTGCAGCAGCACCTGCCAGGCCTCTTTGAACGAATGCTTATTAGGCAGCAGGTAGCGCCACTCACCGCTGAAGATCGTGTACAACACATACAGCAGCCCGTTGAGGAAGAAGAACCACATGAAAAAGAAATGGAAGGCCATGCCCTCGGCCAAATGGTGCGGTATATGCAGCGCATCGTAAAAGGAATGCGGGAAGAATTTCAGCAGCGTAGTATCACGCCAGCCGAGGCGATAGACCCCGTTGGCCCAGTAGATCAGCAGGCCGCTCCATATCATGATGGCCAGCACCGGGAAGTTGACCCAGTGGAACCAGCGCGTGGCTAAGCGGTGCTTTTTAACGATCTTCTTCATACTCGTTTGCGGAAGGGCCAGTACAGCCATATGCCCGCCTTCAATACATTGATGCCCACATGCACCATCAGCCACATCAGCCATTTGGAGGGCGACTTGCTGCTGAAGCTTGCGTATATCTTATGCATCAGCAGCAGGGCCAGCACATTCACGCATATGGTGCTTTGCTTGTCCAGCAGGTCCTCGCGCACCACATCGGCTATCAGCACTATACGCGTCTGCCCCGACTGGTTCCATGCCTCGTGCATATTGGCATCGCTGAATACGGTTATCTTATCCTCCTCCCAAGGCTTGTCTATGCCCCCCACCCTCAGGCCGCATTCCGGCAGGCCTGTGGGTATGTATATGGGCAGGTGCAACCTGTAGGTGCCATCGGTATCGCCATTGTGCGCCTTCACATGCGTGTGCGGTTTCAGCACGCTCACAGACAGCAGCACGATGCCCGGTATATCTTTAAAGTACGCAAACACCTCGCGCCCGGTTTCGCTCTCTAATAGTTTATCCACCCTGCCCCAGGAGAGGAAGCCCCGGGCATCCCAGCCGCCGCCCTCAACGATGCCGGTGTTGAAATAGGTCTTCAGGTCTATGTTCTTCTGCTCCAACAGTTGCAGCACTTTGGCGCGTACCTGCGGTATATCGGCACTGAGCTTATCGTACCAGGGCAGGCCCTTCAGCTCGTAGTAAGGCGGGCAGGGACCGGTGTAGGGCACACCTTTGTATGAATACCATATGCTCATTGCTTGCTGCTTATTTAGATGTTGAATTTAGTTATTTCGGGAACTATATACAAAATGGGAGGAATTGTGTTAGAATACAATAGCTTACGTTTTGGCCACTTGGCAGATTTGTTTAAAGTGATTATTTTAGAACATAAATCTATCACTTGTCAGACAATTTCGCGCCATATACTATTACGCTTGTACTTTCTCCACCAGATGTGCTCCGGATGCTTAAACTGGAGGGCCTTATGAAAGCGTATATCAAAAGACACCGGCCTATTCCCCCGGAAATTGTACAGGAGTATTTCAGCATCCCCAAACAGGCCGAAGCGCAAAGAGAGGCATTAAAAAGACAAATTGCACAAAGCAAAGTGTCCGAGATACAAGCTTATGCGCATCGCTACATCAAATCATTTTCATTTACGGCTAAAGTCCGGGATATTGCCCCGTATGCCCTTTTGCCTACCCCCCAGTACCATTATACAGAAGACAAATTCACATCCGATAATGTAATCGCTTATGTGTGTGAACGGTTACACCTATCAGAGGATTTTGACGAACTAATTGCAGATTCTTTAGCCTTGGGCGTATATGTTACCCAGCACATGGAGACCTTTCTTACCCCCTCCCGTTACTTGCGAAAGCCTAAAAACTATCCTTCCAAATACATCCTCCAAGGCATTGTTGGCTGTTTTCTTTTGGCATTTGGATTAATAATGAAAGAAAGCGAACATGCACTCTCCAACTCGAGCATTCCGTACTATGCAGAGTTCTTGGCCTACAAAGGAAGATATCCGTTTAAAAAAGCACAGAAGGCACTGAAGAACGTGCCGAAACTCTAACAAAAATTAAGTGATTCTTGTAGTACTACAAATGTTGCCTAACAATCAGTAGGCCTGATGGGTGAGCGTGAAAATATTTTTGCCCTCAATAAATATTTTTCACCCTCTGGCACACCGTTTGCATATTACCACCTGTAGAAAGGATAGTAGTAGAAAAATGATGAGCATAAGAGCAAAAAGACCGGATTTATGTTACCAAAATTTAAGAGTCAGCTTGACTTTGAAAAGCAATTCTCCAACGAGTTAGCCTGCGCGCAATACCTCGAAAATTTAAGATGGAACGGAACGCCGCTATGCCCCCACTGCGGCAGCGAACACCACTACCGGACAAAAACACGGTTGAAACACCCTGAACTTGCAGGCTACAAGGATTTCCTCTGCAAGGCCTGCAACAAAAAGTACACAGTGCTGACCGGCAGCATTTTCGAATGTGCCAAGATTAGCCTTGTTATCTGGTTTCGGGCTTACTATTACATGACCATTCACAAACGCGGTATCAGCTCCCTTCAATTATCACGCAATCTGGGGATCACTCAGAAGACATCTTGGTTCATCCTGCACCGTATACGGGAATCCATGCAGGACAGGCGGGAGGAAAAGTTATCCGGGATTGTGGAGGTAGACGAAACCTATATAGGCGGAAAGGAGCGTAATAAGCACCGCAACAAACGAATAAAAGGGTCTCAGGATGGTAAGGGCAAGGTGGTCATCATAGGCCTGTTGCAAAGAGGCGGCAGGCTGATAATGCAGCAGGTGCCAAATAGCCGGGCACAGAGACCGCTACGGGATGCTATCGTCAACAATGTAGCGCCCGATGCTTTTGTGGTGACTGACTCTCATACGGCATACTTAAACTTCAAGGAGGAGCATAAAAGGCACATCATGGTCAAAGGGAACCACGAAACTCATAAGCCTGACGGGAAACGAAAGCCGGGTCGTCCCAGAAAGTACGACGCACTCAATAACTACTTTGTCAAAAAGGGAAAATACTACACCAACAGCATAGAGGGCTTCTGGGCCCAGCTAAAGAATACCATCCGTGGGACGTACTACTACATCAGTCACAAACATGTACTGCGTTATTGCGGGGAGTTTGGATTTCGGTATAATGAGCGGAAGATTGAGGATTGTGAGAAGTTTGAACTGGCATTGGCACAGAGTAATGATAGACGGCTAAGATACAAGAAATTGATAGGCAGTTTCTAATAACAATCATACACATTTATTGCCGTACATCAAATTGGGTATTTTGTATCTTTATTAACTCCAATATTCTACATCCATCTATGAGACCAAGACGGCACACACATTATTTCAGAAACGATTATTCTCGTATAAGCGGCAATACAATTTTTCTCGATAATCTAACTAAGCAAAAGATTATTCCGGAGTTTATGAATTCGCTTAAGCGTCTTCACTATAAATTTAAACACAATAAAATCATCTTAGATTTGACAAATGTAGGTCTAGTCTACCCATATCCAGTAGTGCCTATTGCAGGTTATATTCATTACTTTAAAGAAAAACATAATGTAGAATTTGAATTTAAGGGCTCATCAACATACTTGAAACGGCTGCATTTTATTAAGCCTGAAACTATTGGAGAGTTTGGGCCAGATATAAAAATTAGTTTTCTAGACCGAATTTGGAAATTTGAAAACTCTAGAGATGTGCAGGTTTTAGTAGATGGTTTCATAGCAAGCTTAAGAAAGGTAATAGATTGTGAAAAAGGTGTTTTAGATGCTTGTACATGGGGCCTGAATGAAATAATGGATAATGTCATTCAACACTCCCAACAAAATGTGGGCTTCGTGATGGTTCAGGTTCATAAATCAACCAAACAGATAAGTGTTTGCATTTTTGATTATGGTATTGGAATTTATGAATCATTGCGGAATAGCCAATATCGGCCTAAAAACGCCACCGATGCAATATCTCTTTCCATACAGGCTGGAGTAACAAGAGATAAAAGGATAGGACAAGGAAATGGTATGTGGGGGCTCTATAATATTATCTCACAAAATGATGGGCAGTTATTAATCGTATCCGGGTACGGCGGGTTAGCATTTCGGAATTCGCAAAAAGAGGTACGAGCTTATAAAGATATCATCATGTTAAGTTCAGAAAACCAATCCACCTCTGTAAATTTTCAACTAAAGGTTAAAACGGAAATATCAATGAATAAGGCTTTAGGGGCTTATGAAATGGTTAATCTATATGTTGAGAGTTTAGAAGACGAATACAGTAGAATAATTTATAAAATCGTTGACCAAAGCTCTGGCACAGGTACTCGTCAATCTGGCGAAAGAATGAGACACGAAATATATAATATATATAATGAAAGTCGAAAGCAAATAATAGTTGACTTTTCCGGAGTTGGTATAATATCTTCCTCATTTGCCGATGAATTTATTGGTAAATTCATCGCTCAGGCCGGCATATTTCAATTTCAAAACATTGTACAGTTGAAGAATATGAATCCGCTGGTTCAGGCTATCGTACAAAAGTCACTTAGCCAACGATTAGCAGAATCTTTAGGGGGGGATAGTTAAAAACTATAGTAAAGTAACTTTTATTGGCATTATTTATGTATAATTGCATTTGATGTCGCTCAATAATACTTAGCGCTTTCAATTGCTTGTGATATAAAAAATGAAAATGCCCCACCTATCGTGGGGCATTGTTTTTTACTCGTCTTTGGACAGTTTTTGGGGGAATTTTGACGGACTAGTGCATTGGCTAGTCATTATAGGATTAACAAATTAGACAACTTATAAAGCAGGAAAGTGACAAATAAGCACAGGGCCGCGGTGGCAATTATCATATATATTGGGAGAGCTGCTTTCGATTTCTGTGGACTTTTTCTCTTCTTTTCAATCTCTGCAAATGGGCCGAATATAGAAGTGCTAATTAAAAGCCACATTATAAGGTGAATGACCAAAAGACATATAATTCGCCACCATCGAAGTTCTCCATAATAATAGTATATAGTTGAAAAGACGACAAAAGGTAGAGTGGCAAAACACGCGAGCGTTACTAAGCCAAATAGTCTATCAAACATCTTTATATGCCGGGTATTGTATGTAACGTTTAGGTTTAAGACAGTACTATACAATATAATAAGGTTATCACCCGGCACCGGCTTAAATCCCGGAGGTGTAGCGCTTGAGGACCATCTGAGCGCTTTGCTTAATACAATGTTTTCAAGCTCTCCTGTGGTGTGAGATATAGTATAATCATTCAAAAAACCTCTATACAACCTAGTTTTCTCTTTATCATCCTTTTCATGCCTTACTAACACGTCCACTATAGTGGAAATTACTTTACCTTTTTTCCTACCATCACGCATATGGTGCAAGTCGCCTTTAAAGTAGTAGTTCCACTGATTAGAGAATCGCAAGGCTGGTATGTAAACATCGAGCCTAAATAGGCGAACTACTTTATGAGACAAAAACCCCATTACCATAGCCAAAAATGATGTAAAAAATAGAAACCCGATAAATATATCAAAGCTCTTACCAGAGCAAGCAGGCAAATTTTCTTTCTTCAATTCGCCATAAAATTGGTTGAGATCACTTCGAATATTGTTGTACTGCCAATGCCCGAAATTTCCGAGTATAATAATAGAAATACACTGCACAACCATTCCCCAAAATAAGCTCGTGATAAATCTTTCAGCGAAAGAGCCTAAGTGGAATTGCTTTGCAAACTGCCCCGAATAGTAAAATCTTTTGAAGAAAAATCCTGGAATAAACAGAAATATTACGACCAATACAGAAATGATGGTAATATTTACTTCCATATTACTGTATTAATGTAAGCTGTTTATTATTAGACAAGGTTATGGTGACTTCATTTTGGCCATTCTCAATCTGATTAACAGCATCCATATATTTTTTAGCGTCGTCGGGATTTGAGAGTATCTCCCGAACCTCATCACTCATGACATCTAGGTCACTAGCAAAAAACGAGCGAAGTACGGTCTTTAGGGCACCTGTTATTTGTGACAGAACAAGCTTCATGATAAAATTATTGAGTAAATAACCATGCCAATAATAGGTAACAAATATAGGACCTTAAGTTTGATTCTTCCAACATTTAAAGGAATATACATTGCAAAAACAAAAATAACATGATAGCCTTTATTTATTGAAACTAGACAGGTTTGGCGCGTCATTTGCTGGGGTAGTCCAGTGAGAAAGATAGCCTTATTTGCACTTGTCCTTGTTTCCTGCCACAAGCAGACAGATACTGCCCGGTTTGCAGGAACATACTACGGAGCCAGTAATTGTGCCGCAGATGCTGGATACATGGCCGTAGAACCGCTTTCGGGATACTGTGACCAAATCGAACTGCATGACCCTACCTGTGGCGATATTAAAGCTACCGTGACAGGAGATACGCTTTTAATTCCCTTACAGACCTATAGCGTGCGTGGTCAATTGATAACCATAGAAGGAACGGGAACCTTGATAGATGGGGACATACTCGTTGTCAAGGCATTCAGCCGGGAGGTAAACGGCCCTGTCGCTGATTCCTGCTTTTATTATGGCCATAAAAAGACACCCAGTACATCCATACCGTGAAAACACCCTATAGTATCTAATCTATATCGTTATTTTTGTCTTTAAACACATGAACATGACATAAGGAACTATTGACATAAACATACTGGTATTATAGCATGAGGTTGCTTCTCTAAATTTCCACATTTTTCAATCATACGCAATGCATGGATATAATACGCCCAGACGGGCGTAGCTGTGTCTTTTGCGTATGAGGGCTGTGGAAAGCCTTGAGAAGCGGAGGAATTTCAGTTACGCCTATTTTTTTTCTTAACAATCATAAAAAACACGAACAAATGAAAACACCAATCACGCTTCTCATCATGGCACTGACCATGACCATCGCATCCTGCACTAAGAAAGGCGATACGGGCCCCGCAGGGCCACAAGGTGCACAAGGGCCGGCTGGCCCAACCGGGGCAACAGGACAGCCTGGAAATGCTAATGTAATCGGCAGCAATACAGTAAATCTGACGGCTGCAAACTGGACGGCCAGCGGGAATGCTTATTACTGCGATCTCAATGTTCCAGCTATCACACAAGATGTAGTAGACTTTGGGCTCGTACAGGTCTTTATCTATGTCGGTACAAACACATGGACGCCACTTCCCTATACACCCGGTCTTGCCGGGGCACCTTTATATGAGTTTTCCTTTACGGTAGGCGCACTAAGGCTAGTCTTCGGCAACCCGGACAATACTGTCCCGCAATATCAGCCGGGCAACGGTTCGTTTCGCGTAGTAGTCATTACTGCATCCCAGAAACAAGCCCATCCGCATACTGACTGGAACAACTATAACGACGTAATGGCTATTGTAAACCAAACACGAAGTGCACAATGAAGAAACAGATAATAGCGAGTTTGCTGATGGCGGTCACGTGGAGTGCGAATGCAAGGGTAAAATTTGTGGCAACCTCTAATACGCACTATCGCCACATCAACTACAATACCGTCATCATCTATCTGGACAAGGATAAAGTGCCTGAAAACGCAGAGCAGATAGGTCTTGTGCTATGTGAAGGAGAAAAGCTGGATAAGCTAATGATACGTGCCAGAAAGGTAGCCTCAGACTATGGCGCAAATGGGCTGTATATGGTCAAGGGAGAGGACAATGATATCCTGACCAGCCGCAGACGTAATGAGCACGAAAAAGAGCTTAATGCGGACAAGAAAGAGGATTATAAGAACACGATTACCTTCGTCGCGGTTCGCGTTCCTGTTCCGGCAGATTCTACCCAGCATAAATAAGCATTTGTAACCTGCTTCGATTAAACAAAGCCCCTAAAATAGGGGCTTTGTTTAATTCCCTACCCCAATCAACAGGCAAAAAAAATGATGACAAAAAGGGTGTTTTCACGGTTGATATTTTTTGACTGTATCCTTAGTTTTACACACATTGTATTTACGCTAAACCGTAGATAGCTTATAAAATAGATTGCTATTTATACCAAATTCGATAAAACATTGTAATCACTTAAAATATTAAGTATGGCAAAAGCAAGCAAAAATCAAGAACAAAAAGAAAAGGAGCCGAAAGACTCTCAAGCGGACTCTAACACCAGTGCCGAGAGCGTTGATGCACCGCAACCCGAAAAGGAAACATCATTAATTGATGCTCTTCGTAGTATGATTACGGGATATGGGGATAAGTCAACCGAAATAGGCAAAACCGAATGCGCCAAAACGATACAAAAATACCTGAGAAGTCTAGCCGCAAAGCATGCGTGTGCAAAGAAATATAATGTAATTATTCTTTATGACGATAGTACACTTGTTAAAAGTGATGCTGACAGAATTTATAACGCGGTCACTGGCTTTACAAAAGACAAACCTATTCTTTTAGTACTTTTTTCAAGGGGAGGGTCAGCCGCATCGGCATATTTAATTGGTAAATTATGTCGCGAATACTCAAAAGATAAATTCGTTGTCACTGTACCGCGTTTTGCCAAATCTGCGGCGACATTGATTTGTTGTGGAGCGGATGAAATACACATGGGTAGTTTAAGCGAGTTAGGCCCAATCGACCCGCAGATTAATGACATGCCCGCACTTGGTTTAAAGAATGCTATACAGCATATTGCTGAACTGGTTAGGGTTTATCCCGAATCTTCTGATATGTTTGCTAAGTATTTACAGCTATCACTGCCATTAATAAATCTGGGCTATTATGAACGAGTTGCAGAGTCAGCCAAACAATATGCTGAGAGGTTATTATCAACGCATATGACGGACACTCCAGAGCGTCCTCTTGCTGCCATTGCAAAAAACCTTGTCTATAAATATAAAGACCATGGGTTTGTTATAGATAAAGGAGAAGCGGATTCTATATTTGGTGATTCTGTAATAAAAACAAATACACCTGAATATGAATTCGGGAACGCCTTATATCAGACATTTGCTGCCATGAAACAGTTTGCGGCGCACCTAAAACACTTGTTTTATTTCATCGGGAACCTTGATTCCGAGCCAACTTTTACCGCAATGGAATAATTTTTTTATAATTTTGCTATTAAATTGGATGCTTATGGATGTTACTATTGAAAAGGACAAGGGGATTTGGTTAGACAAAAAAGTCGAAAAATATATCCAAGAATCCCAAAAGGACAAGACAGAGTACGGCATAAAAACACCCAATTCTGATGTTTTTAAAAAAGCCGAATCTGCAAAAAAAAATGAAAAATGTTAGGCTCGTCAAGTGCTATTGCTTATTGACAATAAAACCTAGCATAAAAATTGCGTTTAACTAAGTGACCATTGTAGGTCACTTTTTATATTATAAGTAACTTTAACAAATGGCCAAAGAGCAAAAAAAGAAGACAAGCCCTAAAAACGACGGTAAATACGACATTACTGTTGACCCGGGAGACTTGTCTTTTGACGACTTATTGAAGAAAGGACTGGAGTATAACCCCAAGTCCAAAAAAAGTAAGAAAACCAACAAAAAGGCCTAAAAAACAACGTTTTAGGTACCTAAGCAGTATAGTTTAAACCTACTCCCATTTTGTATATAGCTCCCGTTATTTCCTGTTTCTTATAAGAGTTATTTCCTGATTTTCCTGTGGTGAGTTATTTCCGGTTTGCTGTACCAACATCGTTGTAAATAGCTGATAATCAATTCGCATTATTAAGAATAGTTATTTCCTGTTTTACGTGTTTGTCTGAACTACCGAAATAACCGGGACAGGCGGGATTCAACGGATTAACGGATTGGCAGGATTTGTGATCAATAAATTGCTTGAAAAAATATCACACAGTTTTGATTGATAACCAATGATTTGCGTTGAAAAAATTTCACAAAAATTTCCCATTTTTTTCTCATTTCTTTCCCACAATGGGGGAAAGTTACTGCGTTTGGAAAGGTGTTCATAGTGCAACATAGTTTAAAGTATTATAGCTAACTTCCACCTACGCCAAAAGCTACAGCGGACAAGGCTTGCCGTCGCTAAGGCTATGGCAGACAAAGCAAGATACGAAATGGAGGGAGGGGTTTCCAAATAATGATATCCACAATTTTGGTCTTTAATTAGGGTATGCTATTTTACGTAAAAAGTATTCATCTGTGAAGTCTGTTACCTTATTCTTTGTTTATCTCTCGTTTATAGCGACCTCTGCAGCGCAACAACATGACCCGGGCCTGATCTTAACATATAATACACCTGAAATGGGTAAGACAATTGCCGAACACAAACTATTTGTACAACATCATCCGGAAATAAAACGGGCCTGGATATTTACCGGGGAGATGATGTTCGAGAACGGTGAATATGATTCGGCGTATTACTACATTCAAAAAGGACTGGACACTACCGATATCAATTTTATCCCGGATCTCTATCTTGCTAAATATTATTACATCAAGGGAGCGAACATACAGGCTAAAGACCTGCTAATAAAACACGGCGGTCTAAAATATAAACACGGATCCGCAGCAATATACCTGGGGTTAATGGGTCTTAGTGCATACTACGCTAACTGGGAAACAGTAGAAGGTAACCGTATCACTTACCATTTTCAAGCCGCTACGGATAAAGAAGGTAATGCAGCATTGGTAAAGAAGTACGAGCAAGCTTACGATAGCTTAGATAAAATCTTCAAAACGGTGTTACCTAAAAAGCCGGACCTGTTCTTCTGGAACGATATTGCCACGGCACGAAAAGTTTGCCAGGGTGCAATTCTCACGCGGCCTGAGCTGCTATTAACACATACCAATAAAGAACAATCGCCAGCCTACGTATTAGGGATGATCATGCCTGCATGGGCATGGGGCAAGCCCTTTGAACAATGGAGTAATTTTGGATTGTATGGCCTTGCCGGTTTTGCAGAGAACGGCGACCAAAGCTATGAAGCAGCAAAACAATGCATAAACAAAATGTACTTTAAGGATGTACGCGATATGCTTACATCGCCAGAAGTGTATACTGAAGAACAAATAGCACCAATAGCAGGAGGTTTTTTTTATTACTTATATCATAACGGCAGCAAGGAAGCATTCGAAAGATTTGTAAAAAACCAAACCCCGGAGGGCGCAAAAAAGGCCTACAGCGACAAGTTTGAGATATTTGCAGATGGGTATAATAAGTTAGTAATTATTAAGTAATCCTCGGCAATCCAGAGATTGCTCACTCTGCGACGCAAACAGAATCTACACCGAGCGGGGAGAGAGGAATACAATGTCCCATTAGTATTGAGTCCGCATTTACCTAATTTCACATCCTTAAATACAAGACCATTGACAACACAGGAATTCATTACCGCAGCATTGCTGGAAGATGTGGGCAGCGGCGACTACTCTACCCTGGCCTCCATACCGGCCGGCACAAAAGGTAAGGCAGTGCTTAAAATAAAGGAAGACGGCATACTGGCCGGCATGCAGCTGGCGCAGGATATCTTTCATTACCTGGAAGAAGATGCCCGGTTCACCCTTTACAAAAAAGACGGAGATGCGGTAAGCAATGGCGAAACAGCCTTTACCGTTGAGGCCGGTGTGCACACCATACTGAAAGCCGAGCGGCTGGTGCTCAACTGCATGCAGCGTATGAGCGGCATTGCCACCCTCACCAACAGGTATGTGACTAAAATAAAAGACTACAAAACCAAAATACTCGATACCCGCAAGACCACCCCGCTGTTCCGCGAATATGAGAAGCAAGCGGTACGCATAGGCGGCGGCTACAACCTGCGCATGGGGCTGTACGATATGATCATGCTCAAGGACAACCACATAGATTTTTGCGGGGGTATTGAGCCGGCCATACGGAAGACCAATGAATACCTGGCGGCCAATAACCTGGACCTGAAAATAGAGATAGAGACCCGCAACCTGGATGATGTGCGCCGTGTGCTGGAAACAGGCAATGTGCACCGCATCATGCTCGATAACTACCCGCCTGAACTGGTGGAAGAAGCTATTGGCATGATAGGCGGCAGGTACGAGACCGAAGCATCGGGGGGCATCAACCTCGATAACATCATATCTTATGCACGCACGGGTGTTGATTATGTATCCTGCGGCGCTATCATAAACCATGCGGTGAGCATGGACCTGAGTTTAAAAGCACAACTGGCGTAACGTAGAAGGCGGGGAGGAGGAGTTTCCCAATAATGATACCCCCCATTTTTCGTATAATTATGCAAGTGAAAAACACTTGCGCTATTATTAGACACAAGTCAAAAGACTTGCGCCAACCGCGCACTTCCAGTGAAACATTCATATGATATTTTTTATACATGCAAATACATGCTGCAAAACGCGTATATTTAGATGTAAAATAC
This sequence comes from uncultured Flavipsychrobacter sp., assembly GCA_964481425.1. Taxonomy (GTDB): domain Bacteria; phylum Bacteroidota; class Bacteroidia; order Chitinophagales; family Chitinophagaceae; genus MKUN01. Next base: position 80,278 of record CAYZTM010000015.1, on the reverse strand, counting down.
TTCGATCAAATCTCTATGAAGACGTGTTTTGTAATAATGCCCATTGGTACACAAAATGTGACCGGCTACTTAGTATCACAAGAAGAATTGAGGGACAGGTATACTTTTCTCATTAAGGAAGCATTGTTGAAGGCGGAGCCAAGTCTTGAGATAGTTAGAGCTGATGAAGTAGGGATACCTGGAGGGGTATCAAGTGATATTTTGACACGAATAATGAAATCAGATATAGTCATTGCAGATATCACCTATCCTAATCCGAACGTATTTTATGAGTTGGGGTTAAGGCATGCAAGCAAAATCGGCACCATACTTATTAAGGAAAAAAACGACTCAAATCCCCCTTTTGATGTGTATGACTTAAGACATATTATTTATGAGAATACTCCTTTGGGACTGCATACGTTAGCTGAAGAAATAAAAAAAAGCATCAACTGGATAAAACGAAATAGCAACGAACCTGACAACCGTTTTTTGGAACTATCAAAATATTTCAACCATCAATATCCTAGCTTTAACTCAAAGAATTTTCCTAAGACCATTCAACATGCGATTGATGAGCAACTTTATTCAAGATACTTTTACAAAGAAAATGTAACCTTTAATGTCACAGTTAAAGAAGTATTACAAAATGAAATAGTTTTTGACAGCATTCTTTCGTACGACGTCACTAACAGAACTGATGAAACTCACAATTGGAAAATGCAAAAAAAATCGAAATACCGCGAATCAGAAATCATTGAGGTTAGGTTTAATGATAAAAAAATAGACACCAACGGATTGGATTTTCAAAATGGAAGAGGGATAATTGCTCCGCAATTAATGAAGCCGGGTGAGAAAGCAAAGGCGTACTTTAGAACATTGGAGAAATTTAGAAAAAAAGACTATGCATTGTATACTAGCTACCATCCTGCGACTGATCTCAGGCTGATAGTCAACAATCCTTTTACAGAGATTTTTTTTGATTTTGAAGTTTTTTATTTTTCACCAGTCTATCCCGTCAAAATGAATGATATTACAACTGAAATATTCTTTGGTGAAGGAATTTTACCTCACCAAGGCGTAAGACTTAATTGGGAAAATTGATATTTATGAAAAATAGAATTACACATGAAAATGCTATCATCATCGAGTTGCTAATAAACGCGACTCTATCCTTGTGTCCCCAATTAGAAATGGGTTCTGCTAACAAAGTAAGAACATGGTCGGCATTGCACAATTCCTTGAAACAGGAAACTATTCTTTCGTCAGACTGTGATCGAAAAACTATTACGTTGTCTAGAGATTGTGATTGATTTTATGAAGCCTCATATTGAAATATGGTTTGAATTAGAAAACAGATGTAATCTAAAATGCAAGTTCTGTTATAACTATTGGAAGGACGGTGAACATAAAGAACCGAATTCACTCTCCGCAATAGAGCTAATTGACTGCTTGAAAAATCTGTTTACCCAAATTATTTGTGATAAAATAACCTTATCCGGAGGAGAGCCGCTATTAAGAAAGGATTTATGGATTCTGATTGAATTTATTCAATCAAACAATATCCCTATGGTGCTAACATCAAATGGGCTTTTATTAACAAATGAGATTATTGACACTCTGAAATTAAATGGCGTTGTAACATTTGAAGTTCCACTACACTCAATGCACGAATCTAAACATGATTTTCTAAGCGGGAAACCATGCTTTAAGGAGTCTATAAATTCCATATTAATGTTAAAGCAAAAAAACTGCAACGTAATACCTGTTTTTGTTGCAACAAAATATAATCTTCATGATTTCATAGAAGTATTAAAGGCATGTAGCTTACTCGGTATAAACCAATTAATTTTCAATCGATTCATTCCAAGCGGCCTCGGCAAATTGAATCAGAATGAAATAGGGGTACCAACCGATGCAGAACTGACATCCTTATTAGAAGACGCTTATCTTATAGCTAAGAAGAATAATATAGCTATAAACTTAGGGGTGCCAATAAATCTATCAAAATCATTTTTGTTGAAAGCAAATGTCATACATGCCGCATCTTGTCCTGTTATGCTCGCTCAAACAAGATGGACGATTGACGCAGGTGGGAACTTAAGGAGATGTAATCATTCTCATCAGTCAATTGGCAATCTGCTAAGTGGTGGTGAAAAAATATTGGCAGAAGAACTATTAGCAAATCAGCATACTAGTTGCGAAAATGAATTTCATACCTGCCAATTTATTGATACAACAAAAAAATATGAAATTTCTGTTTTTTAAGGTAATTCTGGGGGTTGGGAAATCTAAATAAGCACTATTATGGAACAAATAAAGCTAGAACAAGTTTTTGATGAATCAAAGTTCCCTGAGCATACTTTCATACCGATAAAAGAATATCCTTTTATTAAGTCTGCAATTAGAACTGACGGCAAGCATATCACAGTTTCGGGACCTTCTGGTAGTGGTAAAACTACGGTAGTAAAAAAAATATTGTTAGAAGAAAATGTACAGTATTCTGACTTACTTTGGATCAACGCCCGCGAATATGAATACTGTAATTCATACAACGAATTGTTTGCATTGGTTTTGCAGATAGAACCGTCATTTGACGCAATCAATGAGTATTTAAGAATGGTTAGTTTTGTGGTTATTGATGATTTCCATTTTCTATCCCAAACTGTTAGATTTGAAATTGCGAAAAATCTAAAACTATTACACGAAAAACGCATAAGGTTTATCATCATTGGCATATCAAGCTCTGCTGAAGAGTTGGTGGGAGTGGACGCGGAATTGGGAATCAGAAACGACCCTTTTGATTTGAAAACCCAAACCCCGCAGTTCAGCAAAGAATTGGTGGTGCGGGGAGGAAAGTTATTGAATATAATATTTAACGAAGCCTCAATTGAACAAATCGTTACAGCTGCAAATGGTGTACCGTCAATTCTCCATGTTATTTGTAGAATAAGCCTAATAACAAAGAATATTTTAGAAACCCAATCTCACGAGACGGAAATTGATATTAACTTAAGAGACTTAAAAAACGAAATATTACGGATATTTGACAGCAAGTATTTCAACAAAATATTGGCGATTACAAAAGGGAAACAACAAGCTAGGTCTGTACATAATACTTATTTTGACATAATAAAAGCCATAGCTGAAGATCCAAGGTCAGAAATTTCTACCGAATTTCTTTATGAAAAACTTGTCAGACCTATTGCTGACCCAAAGGAAAGGGGTAGAAAAGCAACTTCATTTTATAATTGTTTAAACAACCTAGCTGAAGTCATCGAAACAAACAATAGCTCAGATTTAATATTTTACAACAAAACAGGGAAAACAATTGCAATTGAGGATCCCTCATTAAGGTTTTATCTTAATTTACTCGATATCAATAAATTGAAAGGTAAAATTCACATACGGCAGAATACGTTTGCTTGGGATGTGGCGATTTCTTTCGCTGGTGAAAACCGCGAGACGGCTAAACATTTTAAAGATATTTGTAAAGACAGAGGCATTGAAGTTTTTTACGATTTTGATCAACAAGCAATGCTTTGGGGCAAAGATTTAAATAAGATACTTACAGACGTGTATCGAAATGATGCACAATATATGGTTATTATTGTTTCTAAAGAATATCCGGAAAAAGATTGGACAAATTTTGAGTTTGTTAATGGTAAGGATGCTGAACAAGAACGGTCATTAGAATATCTTCTCCCAATTCGATTAGATGACACCCATATTGTTGGTCTCAAAGAAACAATTGGGATTATTGATCTAAGAAAACAAAGTATTGAATCTGTGGTCGACGTATTGGCAGAAAAACTTGACCACTCCTAGTTTAACACGGTTCTTACATAAGTCTAAATTTCCACCACTTACGTCGTTGTCGGTGTTCTATTGCGACAACTATCGCACAGCCAAAAATGTGGATATTTATATTTGGAAACCCCTCCTCCAAAATCGTATCTTGCCAGGTACAGTATAATCATGTCGCAAACGTGACAAATACTGGTATACGTTCTTTTTTTAGGATAAAATGCTCGGCCCTATTCTTCCGGTCCATTCCCCAAACAAGAAGCAGATCGGAAGCAAACGAGAAGTGGTCGGAAGGAGAAATTTCCGGGGTTATTTCTGGGAACTGGAAACGACCGGAAATAACTCAAAAACACATGTGTCTCTCCTGTTAAGCCTTTCAACCCCCTTACCACAGCGGAGCAGGAAATAATAAAGCCCCAAGAAAAGCGGAAATAACGCATTCCCACATGCAATATAAAAATGTTGAAGACCCGCATTGATTTTTGGGTTCTTTTGCACCAAAACAAAAACGACACTAGCGAAAAGAAACGATTATATAACAGGAAATAAAGGCGCAGGCTTTATTTTTGTACAAAGCATCACAAAAAATTACATTCTATGAAATTCACCTACTACGGTCATTCCTGTTTTGCCATCGAGGTATCGGGTAAGAAATTGTTGTTCGATCCCTTCATCACGGGCAATCCCCTGGCCAAGGACAAGATAGACATCAACAGCATAGAAGCCGACTACATACTGGTGAGCCATGGCCATGGCGACCATGTAGGCGACCTTGTTGCCATAGCCAAACGCACCAAAGCGACCGTTATAGCGGCTTACGAAATAGTCAACTGGCTGAATGCACAGGGCATAGACCACTGCCACCCCATGAACTTCGGGCCATATAATTTCGAGTTCGGCGAGCTGCGCTTCACCCCTGCGGCACACAGCAGCGCCCTACCCGATGGCAGCTACGGCGGCAATCCCGGCGGCTTCCTGCTACAGACGGCGGAAGGCAATTGCTACTACAGCGGCGATACCTGCCTGACCATGGATATGCAGCTGATACCCCGCTATGCCGGGCTCGACTTTGCCATCATGCCCGTGGGCGGCAACTTCACCATGAATGTGAGTGATGCGGTAATGGCGGCAGAGATGGTACAGGCCCCCAAGGTGATAGGCGTGCACTTCGATACCTTCGGCTATATAGTGATAGACCACGAGAACGCCAAACATGCCTTCAAAGCTGCCGGTAAGGAGCTGATATTGCCGGAGATAGGTCAGTCGCTGGAGGTGTAGTTGAGAGGTTGATAAGAGGCTATTTATAGAAATATGGTTGACAGGTTGATAAGTTGAGAGGTTGATAAGGGCTATTTTAAATTTGTACGTATAAGATAAAACGCATTAGATATATATCGTTAACATATCAACCTATCAACTCAATCAACTTATCAACCTATCAACTTATTAACATCATTATGCAGATAGGAGTTAAATGAGTAATTTACAGCCTGTAAGCCTGTTGGGGCAATAAATTTGATTTTATTACAGAAATTTTGGAAAGCCCCTGCAAGGGGTTGGGGTGTAATTTTATGGGTAAAGTAATAGCAATAGCGAACCAGAAGGGCGGTGTGGGCAAGACCACTACCGCTATAAACCTTGCTGCCAGCCTGGCGGTACTGGAATATAAAACGCTGCTGGTGGATGCCGACCCGCAGGCCAACAGCACTACGGGCAATGGCTTTGACCTGAAGAACATACAGCTGAGCCTGTATGACTGCATGGTGAACGAGACCCCCGCAGGCCAGGTGATACTGGAGACGGAGACGCCCAACCTGTACCTGCTGCCGAGCCACCTGGACCTGGTGGGTGCGGAGATAGAGCTGATACACCACCCCAACCGCGAGCATGTGATGCGCAAGGCGCTCGAGGAGCAAAGAAAGAATTTCGACTTCATCATCATAGACTGCTCGCCCTCGCTGGGCCTGATAACGGTGAACGGCCTGACGGCCGCCGACAGCGTGGTGATACCGGTGCAGTGCGAGTACTTTGCCCTGGAAGGCCTGGGCAAGCTGCTGAACACGATAAAGATCGTGCAGACCCGCATCAATACCGAGCTGCAGATTGAGGGCATACTGATGACGATGTACGATGGCCGCCTGCGCCTGAGCAACCAGGTAGTGGAGGAGATCAAGAACCACTTCGGCGACCTGGTGTTCGATACCATAGTGCACCGCAATACCCGACTGGGCGAGGCGCCCAGCTTCGGCAAGCCGGCGCTGCTGTATGATGCCGAAAGCACTGGTGCGGTGAACTACCTGAACCTGGCCAAGGAGATACTGCAGAAGAACAACATGACCAAAATAAAGAACGAGGATAAAATATTTGAAACCGGGGAGCATGTCGCAGACCAATAAAAAACAGGCATTGGGCAAAGGCATACGCGCCCTGCTGAACACCATAGACGAGGAAATAAAGACCACCGCCGAAGGGGTGCCTGCCGTAAGCGGGCAGAACGCCGGCGCGGTGACCCGCATACCCGTGGACCAGATAGTCGTGAACCCGAAGCAGCCCCGCCGCGACTTTGACGAGCAGGCGCTGAAGGAACTGAGCGAGAGCATCAAGACGCACGACATCATACAGCCGGTAACGGTAGTAAAGAACGATAACAACAAGTACCAACTGATAAGCGGCGAACGCCGCTGGCGGGCCTCGAAGATGGCGGGCCTGAAAGATATACCCGCCTATGTGCGCAGCGCCGACGACCAGCAGATGCTGGAGATGGCCCTGCTGGAAAACCTGCAGCGCGAGGACCTGAACGCGATGGAAATATCCTTCAGCTACAAACGACTGATGGACGAGTGCGACCTGACACAGGAGCAGGTGGCCGAGCGCATGAACAAAGAGCGCAGCACAGTGGCCAACTACCTGCGCCTGCTGAAACTGCCGCCCGATATACAGAAGTCGCTGCGCGAAGACCAGCTAAGCATGGGCCATGCCCGCGCCCTACTGGGTCTCGACCGCGTGGACGAACAGCTATACGTATATCGCGAGGTGCTGAAAAAAGGCATGTCGGTAAGGCAGGTGGAGGCACTGGTGAAGAACATGCAGGGGGCCGACAAACAAGGCGGCCATGCCAACGCCAACGCAGCCAAACTACCACCCGCCTACAAGCGTATAGAGGACAACATGGCCTCGCACTTCAGCACCCGCGTGAAGCTGGACCGCAAGAAGAACGGCAAAGGTGTCATAAACATAGAGTTCTACAACGATGAGGACCTGGAAAGGATCATGGACAAGATGGGACTTTAATGTGGTGGTGATGGGCCTTAGCTAAAGGCGCGAACGACATCCCCCTGTATCCCCCTTCGGCCCGACACAGGCGTCCGCACAAGGGGGAAATGCGAGAAGGCATAATTATCAAGGGCTTTATACTTTCTACTTAAGACTTTAGACTAAGATGGAACAGTGGGAAAAGGAGGCGAAGGAACACCAGAAGGCTTATAAACGCCTGCTGGAGAAGGGGGACAAGAACAGGATGCTCAAAGCCCTGCCTGGCCTGCACGAGGAGGCCTTCAGCAAGCTAGACTGCCTGCAATGTGCCAACTGCTGCAAAAACTACAGCCCGCGCTTCAAGAACCCCGACATAAAACGAATAGCCAAAGCCCTGCGCATCAAAGAGGGCGAACTGGTGGCGCGCTACCTGAGGCTGGATGAGGACGGCGACTACGTGGTGCAACGCTCGCCCTGCCCTTTCCTGGCCGAAGACAATACCTGCAATATATACGATGACCGCCCAAGCGACTGCCGCCGCTATCCCTATACGGACGAGGACGTGCTGCTAAAGCGCGTGCCGCTGACGCTGAAGAATGCTACCATATGCCCCGCCACCCATGCTGTGCTGGAGCGGCTGCTGGAGCTGGAAGGCAAACAAGCTTAAGCACGCTTGCGCTCTGCGAGCTGTACCTCAGCCAATACCTCTGAGGGGTCAATATCATTAAGATCGAGGAAACTGCCCAGGCTGCAATGATTGAGCGCATCGTCGGCGCCACGTACCGCAGGGCATACCAGTATCACCACGCTGTCCTTATAGGGCGCAATTGCCTTATCAAAAGGCTGATCGTGCGCGGTCATGGCATCCAGCATATTGAGTAACTGTTGCCTGCCGGACGGTAATACCAGGAAATCATTAACAGGTGAAGTAAAGGGTTGCATGATATGGCCTTTGTAGCGGGCCAGCTTTTTAGTAACAATGCGCGCTTCTTCCAGACTCATTATAAAGCTGGCGCGTTCGTGTGCATTTTCGCTGCCTGTCATAGAAAGAGATAAAGTGTGATGTACAATAATTGCGTACCTAAATGACACTAAAAAATTGTGCCAGCACTAATAAATGTACACGCCTGCGGGATTGTAATAACGGCGCATGGAGTCCATGATATGGGCCGTATCGGCAGGTGCGGCAATAACGGGCATCACCACATCGAAGTTGAACGAATCCTCGGCTATCACCTCGGCCTCGTGACCGTAGCTGATCATGAGTTTGGCTTTCTTATCGGCCTTCTTACGGGTAGGGAAGTTATCAATGATCACCTTGAAATGCAGCTTGCCGTCTATCATCTCTACTGTGCCCAGGGTATCGTTGGCTGTGGAGTCCACCTTCATGGCTGCGGAATCAACAGGAGGTGTACTGGTAGCTGTAGTATCCTCAGCCGGGGGCTGTATGAGTGCATTATTGGTTTGCTGGCTCTTGCGGTTCTTCATGTAGCGGAAAGTATAAATACCCCCTACTACCAGAATACCCAACAGGAAAAGGGCCAGCAGTATCCTGCCCCAGTTGAGCTTAGTGAGAACGCTTTCCTTATATTCCGGAGGGCCCGATACCGGGGCCGTACTGTGCTGTGGCTGTGCGCTATATTCCCGCTGCGGGGCACTGTGCTTGTGGGCATGTGGTATGGCCATCTCCTCCTCCATCCTGCGCGAAGAGCGCAGAGCGGGTATGGGAGGCGGTGTGTATTGCAGGTGCTTGTCGGTAATGAACCTCATCTTGCCATCCACAATAGCAAAGCGGCCGATGGCGGGTATAGGAACGTCCTTACCTGCATCGAGGTCCACTTTTGCATTGTCGCTGAAATCGCGAAGCGCATTGGAGGCCTTGGATATACTGATGAGCTCGTTGGTAGCAATGAAATTGGCGAGGTTATCATCTATAGAGCCGGAAGGTGTCAGCAGTACCTCATAAGAACCGGACTGCAGGGTATCGCCATTATAAGTAGCCGGCTTCCTTTTCAGCTCAAGGTTACCCAGGCCATGGATGTAACATGCCTGGTTTTTGAGTAAGAAAAGTCCTATATATTTTGCTACCTCCATTATATGTGAATCGGGCTGTAAGATAAGGATTAGGCCTTAAACCAAAAAGAGCGATCGGTGGAGCCGGGGCAGATAACTGAAATTTAACCGGTTGCTGCACCAGCTTACGGTCTAAAATTTGAACCTGAGGCCGCCGTAAATATTGATACCATAGGCAGGGTACCCCAGCCAACGCTGGTAATTATTGCCCAGTATATTATTCACCTGCAGGAAGGCCGACAGGCGGGGTATGAACTGGTATTCTGCATTGGCACCTATGTCTATGATATCGTCCAACTGTACATCGTTCTTAAAGCTGTCGATAGCGTGCATGCCTGTAAGTACAGAAATATAGGCCCCTACACTAAGCGCCGGAATGGGCCTCAGGACAAAATCGCCCTTGAAGCTGGCATGCGGTACATGCCAGACCTCTGCCCGGGTACCGTTGTAATACCTGAACCATGCGCCTGTGAAGCCCACCGAAAAGGTATTGGACAAGGTGTAGCGTATGGATGCCTGCAGGGATGTAGCATTGAGGTTATCGTACACGATGTAAAACTGCTTCATATCAGCAGAATCGTTGAGGAAAAGGGGCATATTGTCGAACTTCCACCAGCTGAGGCGGCCTGTGAAGTACAGGTGTTTGCCAATATTGCTCTGTATGCCTGCATATACCTCATTGGTATGCGACTGGTGCCAGCTATACCTGTTGAACATATAGGGATTCTGCGTGGTAAGCTGCTCAAAACTATTGCGTGCCACATTGGCCTGCCAGCCTGCTTTGATAGCCAATTGTGTTTTGGGTATCATGAAGCTTACAGAGATATCGGGCAATATGTAATTGTTCTCTCCAAAGAAAGGCGATATAATTGCCTGGGCGGTGAAATATTGGTTGCGGTACCTGAGACCCGGAGATATACGGAACATATTGTTAGAGAAGGAGTAGACGCTGCCTACCTTGTAATGTCCCAGGTCGCCGGAGATAGCGAGGAAAGCTGTAAAATCGTCGTTGATATTATAGTTAGCCGGCAAGTTGAACCCAAAAGTGGTCTCACCCGCGGTGAAATGATCACCGTAATAAGAGAAATAAATAGCAGGCTTATATCCAAACTTATCGGAACCCCGCTCTTTCTGCGCATCCAGGTCGATACGGAAACCTGTAAATACCTGCTTCAGTGAATCGGTATTGGCGAAAGAATATACATCGTGATCATAACCATAGAGGCCATACCGATCTCTCCGGAATGAAAGGCCTGCATGAAAAGCATGATCACCGGAGTGAAGTGTCCCATCAGCTTCCAGACCATTTAGTGAAGTTTGCTGGTTGGCCAGGCTGCCCTTCTGCGATAAGTGGTGCAGGTGTATGGCCGACTCATAGTCCTTACCATGCAACATGCCAATGCCTGCATCAAGATAAAAAGTAGAAAGGTTGCCTGCGCCCAGTTTAATATAGTCGGCAAAAGGCAGCTTACCAGTATCCTTAGCCAGGGCAAGAGGACGCAGGGGCTGTGCATTGTAGGTATAAGAGAGCGTTTGCTGAGGTACTTCGTATTTGAATACCGGGCGCGTAGTATCGGCCGGGGGTATGCCGGGGTGCATTTCCGGTTTAGGCACTTGTTTCACCTCGGGCTTGTACGACTGCACTATTTCGATAGTAGCACCTTTGATGACCGTATCCTGCCGGGGTACAGGCTGTTGCGCCATAGCCATATTGCCTATAGCTACCAGCACCATCGATATGTATATACGCCTCAAACTCATGCTCTGTATTTAATCTTCAGACAATTTGCTTTGTTTCTTTTCCAGCGTTTTCACCTGCTCCAGCTTTTGCGCCGCTTCCTGCTTGAGGTCGGCAATCTTAGTATTTTTCACTATACTTTGCAAAAGTGCCTTAGCATTGAAATAATCTTTTTCTTTCACCAATACATCGGCCAACAGTATATTGGACTTCACTACCCAATAATCGTAGCCTGATGATTTAAGCCTGGCATTGTTGGCAGCCTCTTCGGCATCTTTCAGCCTGTTCTGCTGCAGGTATATCTCTGCTACATGGTAACGAGCTTCTGCAGCTATGGCCCCGTTCTTTGAACCGGTTAGCTGTTTGTAGCTATTCAAAGCATCGTCTGCCTTGCCTGACTGCTGGAGCACTTTCGCTTTATAGAACGAAGCTTCATTGAGTGTATTCTCATCTACCTCTGGGAGGGTAAGCAGGGTATCGGCATAGGCAGCCGCATCGTCGAACTTGCCGAGGCTAAAGCTGCTCCTCATCATGCCTGCATAGGCCAGTTGCAAATTTTCCTTACCCATGGCCATGCTGCGCAGCATTGCATAATATTCCAGGGCTTTTGCGAAGTCGTTATTCTGATAGGCGATGAGCGATGCCCGGCGCGCGCTATTCTCAGAGAAATCGCTCCAGGGACGGCTAAGTACTGCCTCGTAATCAGCAAGCGCTGCCTTGAAGTCCCGCAACTGGTAATTGCTTTCGCCCCGGTAGTAGTACGCCTTGGTTGTAAAGGCGCCATTGGGGAACTGGCTGAGGTACTCATCAAATGCCTGCCTGGCCCTATCCCACTTAGCTGATGAAACCAATGCTTCGGCTGCTGCATAATAAGTAGAGTCCAGTTCGTTCTTATCGGCCGAAGGCAGGTTATTATCTTTCAACAACTGGGCGTAGGCTCCAGGCTGGTTATTTTCGATGTACAGACTGCGCAATGCGTCCAGTGCAGCGGGCCGCTCATCGGAATGGGGGTATTCTGTCACTACACGTTTGTATCCATCAATAGCCTTTGTCGCATTGCCCATTTGCTGGTAGGCGAAGCCGATCTTCATCCAGGCTTTCGATGCAAGATCGTGCTCAATAGCCTGTGTAAGCGGTTGCAAAGTATTGATGGCCTGCTGGTATTTGTCTTCTTCGATCAGCACCAGGGCCAATTCGTAACGTGCGCCACTGGCGTATTTTGAAGGCGGAACTTTATTGAATATAGACTGCAACAGGGTAGCCTTTTCAGCCTGCCTGCCCTGAAGCCCTAAAAGGATGGCTTTCTGGAAAGTAGCATAATCCACATCGGCACTATTGGCCGCAATTACCTTATCATATAAGGCAGCGGCCCGGGCGTAATCCTTCTGCATGAACACCGCATCTGCTTCCCGCAAAGTTGCGGCCAATACAGATGCTGAATCGAGCGAATAACCCTGTTGCGCTTTACTAAAGTATAACTGTGCTGCGGTGTAGTCATTATCCTGCATAGCGGCATAACCCATGTTGAGATAGGCATGCTGGAAGCTGGCCGAAGGGCTTAAATATTTTACGCGCGCCTCGCCCATGAAGCTACCTGCCACATCGAGGTATTTCTGTGCATCATTTATCGCATCCCTGTAGCGTTGCCCCCTGTAGGCTATCTCGCCTTTCCAAAACCAGGCGGCAGCCTCATAAGTAGGGTCCTTGGGGTGAGCTAATGACTGCGTGAGTAACTTGTCAGCTTCTGTCAAGTCTCCCGCCATCATTTTCTGCATCGCGTAGCCATAGGTCACTTTCTGGGAGACCTGCCAATAATCGCCTGCCTTGCTGCTCACATCGCTCAGGGCCTGGTAGGCTTCTTCGTAGTTACTGCTCTTCAGCAATATATCGGATAATAATGTCTTAGCCTCGTCGCGGTAAGGAGAGGCCGGATAATCTGTCAATAATGTGGTAAGGCGTGCACGGGCATCATCATTGAAGCCCATTTCGTAAGAAAGCTTTGCATTGAGTATAAGCGCAGCTTCCTGTTGGGCAGGGTTATAAGCCATGTCAGCACAAAAGCCAAAAGCATTGCGCGCACTGCTTTTATCGTTTGTTTTCAGATAACAGTCGCCGAGCAGGTACATGGCTGTCTGTCCCAGAGAATCATGCGCATTACTCAGCGGCTTGAATTTTTCAATGGCATTCCCCCACTCCTTCACCTTATAATAGCTATACGCCATCTCATACAGGTCCTCTTTCCTGATCTTATCGGTATGATCGTAATAGTACTCGAAATACGCGAGTGCATCTTCAAAGCGCGCTTCCTCAAAAAGACATTGAGCTGCTAACAGATGAAGCTCGTTATCATAGTACAATTTATCTTTAAGATTGGTAAGACGAACGGCTTCGTCGAGGGCCTTATCGCGCTTGCCGGTGAAGTAGTATATCTCAGCAATGTAGTAAGGTACTATGCTTTTGTATTGGGGTTCATCCTTTATCCGTTCAAAACTCTGCAGTGCCTCCTGGTAACTGTTCTGGTTGTAAGCAAGTAAGCCATAGTAATAATTACCTGCGCTATAGTATTTTCCTTTCAGTTCCTTGATAGATGCAAACAAGGGTTCAGCCTTGTCAAACTTCTTGAGATTGAAGTAACAATAGGCCAGCTCAAACTTTTCCTGTGCTATCTCATCGTTGTTGAGGTTAGCGATACCAGCAATTTCATAATAGGGGACCGCTCGACCTAACTGGTTATGATGAAAATAATATTGGGCCAAGGCAAAAGCTGTACGCTGTTTCCAGGAAGGACTGGAGGTTGTGCTTACTATACGTATGGCAGTATCGGTGCAACCCGGAGTATTTACCTTTAATAAAGATGCGGCATAGAAATAATATGCCTTGCTTCGCCTGTCGGTCTCTGCATAAAACTGTGCGCCATGTTGTTGGTCGAGATAGTCGCGGGCAGACTGTATGGCCAGTGCATAATGCCCGTTAGCGAATTGCTCCTCAGCAAGAATGAGCTTTTTATTTTCAGGGAGATTTGGGGTATGTAACTGGGCTAAGGACCTATCAGCTTGCGCTATCGCCACAAGACATAACAAGCCTATATATATATTCTTTCTTACGAGATCCATTAATACAGAACAAAATTAAAAGTTCCAGGTCAGATTCAAACTCGGGAAAACCGGTAATTGGTAAACCTTAGCATTAGTATAACGATCTACATAGAAAATATTGTCCCTGTCGTAAACATTTGTTATGCTAAAGGTAGCTTCAAGATTCGAGAATTGTGATATTTTGAAGCGCTTTTTGACCGAGATATCAAGTCGGTGATACCAGGAAAGACGTCCCCCGTTGATCTGTTGTCCATATAATACCCCAATTGCGCCATTAGCCTGGGTGTAATTCGAGTTAATGGTGCTTGATGAGCTACTGATATTCTCCCAGAAAGCCTGTGTCTGCGTAAAGGGGAAGGGCGAACCAAGGTTGTACCGTACCGACAAGTCCCAGTCGCTCTTCTTACCGGCAGTGTAGGCAGCCAATATATTCATATTAAAGCGACGGTCGAATGGCGTTGGGTAAGTCTGCTCATGGTAACGATCGGAAACGCTGGTGGCGTTATAAAAGTTATAAGGAATGGAATCGGGGACAAGGGTCGTATAATTCACATTCTGATACGACAATACTGTCCACAAGAATACCCTGTTATGACTGTATTTTGCAGAAAGGTCTACACCCCAAGCTTTGCCATAACCTGCAAGGAAATCGGGATCGGAGCTAAACGCTTTGACCCTGCTCAATTCGATATTGCGGGTAAAGTTCTTATACCAAGGCTCCAGGTTGAACTCGAGCCTGTTCACATCTACTTCAAGACCGCCCAGCAGATGGTACGCTGTTTGCAGATTGGTAGCTATCGGCTCACCTTTGGTGTTAGTGATCGTCTGGTCGGGGCTTAAAAGGTAACCGGAAAAGAAATTAACAATATCCCGGTCGCTTTTTGTACTGATGATGTTTTGCGAATACAAACCAGCTCCTGCCTTCAGACGTACATTGTCTGTAATATTGTATTTGAGACCAAGGCGGGGCTCGGGAGATACTTTTGAGATAGAAGAATAATATTGAACCCTGATGCTGGGGTCGAGGATAAATTTGTCACCGAAATTACGGCGGTATTCCACGAACACTGCTGCCAGGGTGCTCTGACGGTCGAGGGTGATACTCTGGTTGAAATCGCTTGAATAGTTGAGCGAGGTATGATACCCGCTTACCTCAATACCATACTTCAGTAAACTATAATGGGGCAGGAAGTATGAAAAATTGATGCCCCCTTCAAATCCGTCAATACCTGTTTTACGAGGGATGCCAGATCCCAACTGGTCGAAACTTACATTGTACTTAGAATAGGCGAATTTACCATCTATCAAAGCAGAAGAATTACCGGGCGTCACGACAAATGTCATACCTCCGCCTTTAGCGTTCCAGTGATAATCTGCCGCATCAACATGTGTTTCTGCATTAAGAATAGAGGCTTTATCATCAAAATCAAAACCAAAGACATTGAGCTTGCTACCATTGTCGGCACTAAGAGTAACCTTACCGTAAAGATCAGTAAACTGGTATGGCAGGCCGCTCTTGAAAGGTTCGCCAAAGCTACCATAAAGAGATTTAGCCGTGCTCTCAAGATAACTATGCTTTGCCGACAACAGGAACGACAGGCTTGAGCCACCTTCTTTTTTCGGTTTCATTAAAGGACCTTCGAGCATGCCGCGTGCCATGATGGGCGAAACGGACAACTTGCCTGCTACCCTGTTCTTATTACCGTCTTTGGTGTGCACATCTATAATAGCTGAGGTACGATTGCCATATTGCGCACCGAAACCGCCGGTAAGCACATCGACATTACGTATGGCATCGGTCTCAAAAACAGAATATAGCCCTATGGAATGGAAAGGATTATAAATGGTAACACCATCGAGGAGTATACCTGTCTGCGTAGTATTACCACCACGAATGTATAACTGGCCACCCTGGTCGCCGGTGAACACAACACCGGGCACTACCTGCAGGTACTGAGCAATGTCAGGCTCACCACCTGCACTGGGGAGGAGCTTCATTTCGCGAGGTGTAACTGTGGTAGTACCAATATTAACCTTGGTTATTTTTTCCTTTGCGGCAGCTGAGATCTCTACATCGCCAAGTGTTGTGGCCCTGGGATTGATGAAAAACTTATGGGAAATAACCTGCCCGGCATCAACCTTGCCGGAAAACGAGGCTGTATCGTAACCTAATAATACTGTATATACTGTAAACGGACCGGCGGGGACTTGCATGGAGTAGTAGCCATTTACGTCGGTCTGCACCCCTACATTGGTACCCTTAAGCACTAATAATACAGAAGGCATAGGTTCACCGCTTTCTTTATCATAAACAAATCCTTTTATGGCTGTGTTAGACTGGGCAAAGCCAGTGATAAACGATAATAAAAGCAAAATGCTAAGCAGACCTATACGCCTCCGCATACTGAAAAAGGTTTTATATTAAATGATGAATATAGCGGTGTACAGCATTTGCTGCCGGTCGCTAAGCGAACAAAGATAGGGATTAGAACAAAGCAGCAAAGAATAAATTGGCTACAGATATATATTCCCGCTTATGTTTACAATAATCTGACAGTTTGATTAATATTGCTATTGTGAAGATATTTTCAGCCGCACAGATAAGGGCATGCGATGCCTATACCATTCATGCTACGCCTATATCATCGATAGATCTGATGGAACAGGCTGCTACTAAATGTGCCGACTGGATAACAGGCCAATATGGAAATGAAGGATTGTACGTAGTGCTTTGCGGTACAGGCAATAACGGCGGTGACGGGCTGGCTATAACCCGTATGCTGCACAGGCGCGGTTGCGCTGCCAAGGCATTTGTACTACAGTTCAACCCTGAGTTATCGGCAGACTGTGCTACTAACCTGGGAAGGCTGCAACGAATAAGTGAGGAACTGGTGGAAATGCTGGAGCCGGATATGTTCATTACCGATATACCGGGGAACATCATAATTGTAGATGCCCTGTTAGGCACCGGGCTGAACCGGGCTGCGCAAGGCTGGGTGGCCAACTTCATAGAACACATCAACCAACTGCCCAACCTGAAAATTGCCATAGACCTGCCCAGCGGCATGCCTGCGGATACGATACCTGCCGATGGTGCTGCAATAATAGAAGCCAATGATACCCTGAGCTTCCAGTTCTATAAAAGAGCATTCCTGCATGAAGAGACAGGCAAGTATGCCGGTAATGTACACGTACTGGATATAGGGCTTGACCAAACCTTCATCAACAGTACACATACCCAGTACCTTGCCACAGATAAAGAACATGTAAGCTCGATCTATAAAAAAAGAGCTCAATTCTCTCATAAAGGTACTTACGGTATGGCCTTACTGATAGGGGGCAGCTACGGATCGATGGGCTCGATATGCCTGGCCACAAGGGCCGCAGCACGGGCAGGCGCGGGCAAGACGAAAGCCCTGCTGCCAGAGACTGGGTATGACATTATACAAACACTGGCACCCGAGGCCATGTGTGCTACAAACGGGAGGAAACACCTGACCGAAATATCAGGATGGAATAATGCCGATGCAGTAGGTATAGGTCCGGGGCTCGGTATGGAATGGGAAACCATGCGGGCTTTTGAGCAATTCATAGATGAGTATAAACAGCCCCTGGTAATAGATGCCGATGCACTGAACATACTTGGTAAAAAGCCGGAGCTATTCTCAAAAATACCGTCAGGGAGCATACTTACCCCCCACCCCAAAGAGTTTGAGCGCATGTTCGGCAAGACGGTAAACAGTATGCAACAAGTAGAGGTGGCCCGTATGCAGGCCATGCGCTACAACCTGAACATTGTACTGAAGAACCGATATACAGCGGTTGTGAGCCCGGAGGGCGAATGCCGTTATAACCTGACCGGGAACCCCGGATTGGCCACTGCAGGCAGCGGGGATGTGCTAACCGGTATCATAACCGGGCTACTGGCACAAGGATATGAGCCTAATGATGCAGCCGTGATGGGCGTGTACCTGCATGGACTGGCAGGTGACCACGCTACAGATGCCCGATCGCAGGAGGCCATGATAGCAGGCGACATTACAGAGCATTTGGGGATAGCCTTCGAAGAGCTAAACCCTCCCGGCCTCCCAATAGGGAGATGATAAGTGGCTTAAAATTCCCAACCAATATCCTTACGGTAATATTTTCCCTCGTAGTCGATGTGGGCTGCATTTTCATAAGATAGCGCCAGCGCATCTTTGATCGTCTCACCATAGGAGGTAATTGCGATAACGCGCCCGCCATTAGTAACAATGTCACCATCTTTGTTCGTAGTACCGGCGTGAAATAAGATACTGCCTGCCACTGATTCAAAACCCTTCATTGGCCTGCCTTTTGGATAGGAACCGGGATAGCCTTCAGAAACGAGCATGACCGTACAGGCGGCACGGTGGCTGTGTTGTGCCGCAACTTCATCGAGCTTGTGCTGGTTCATCTTTACTATCAGTGATACGAGATCATTCTCCAGTCGCGGCATGACCACTTCGGTCTCGGGATCGCCCATTCGGCAGTTGTATTCAATGACATAGGGTTCGCCATTCACATTGATGAGACCAAAGAATATGAAGCCGTTGTACACAATTTCCTCATCTTTCAGGCCCTCGATAGTTGGCTCTATGATACTGTCTATGATCTTTTGCATGAAACCTGCATCCGCAAAAGGCACAGGGGAAATTGCCCCCATCCCTCCCGTGTTGGGGCCAGTATCTCCCTCACCAATACGTTTATAATCTTTTGCTTCCGGTAAACGGACGTAATGGTTGCCATCTGTCAATACAAATACCGAGAGCTCAATACCTGAAAGAAATTGCTCGATGACCACTTTTTTACCTGCGTCTCCGAAGGCGGCATCTTTGATCATTGAGTTGAATGCATCAAGCGCCTCTTCAGTAGTTTGTGCTATAATGACACCTTTACCCGCTGCCAGGCCATCAGCTTTGAGCACTATGGGTAGGCTATGTTGTTTGATGTACTCCAAGCCTTCCTCAAAATTTGCAGCATCAAATTCACGATAAGAAGCTGTAGGAATATTGTGGCGTTGCATGAATGCCTTGGCAAAGGCTTTACTACCCTCGAGCTGCGCTCCTGCCTTTGAGGGGCCGGGGATAATGATATGCTTCAGTGCTTCATCGTGCTTAAAATAATCGTAGATACCCGCCACGAGGGTATCTTCCCCACCCGGGAAAAGGATATTTATATTCTTTTCAAGACACACCTTCTTCACTGCTTCGAAATCGCTAATGGAAACGGGAAGATTGACACCATACTGCGCAGTACCGGCATTACCGGGCGCTATGAAGAGGTCACCACAAAGGGGGCTTTGTTTTAATTTCCATGCTATCGCAGATTCGCGGCCACCGGAACCTAATAAAAGAATATTCATGTATCGGAAAGCTGTTTGTTGCAAAAATAATAGGGTGCGGGAGTAATCGTTCAAAAATTTACCCCCATGCGAGCCATTTTTATCTCAATGATACTATGAACGCAAGATTTTTGTTTATTTTAGGACTTCGACCAAAGCAAATACTTCCATATGGATCAAAACCTGAATATTGAACAACCAAGCCAGAAAGGGCACCCCAAAGGGCTGTATGTATTGTTTTTCACCGAGATGTGGGAACGGTTCAGCTACTACGGCATGAGAGCCATCCTGGTGCTGTTCATGACCAAGATGCTCACCTTTGACCCTAAATTCGCCTCGGGCATTTATGGCAACTTTACCGCCCTTGTTTACCTGACACCGCTTATCGGCGGTTTCATATCCGATCGCTATTGGGGCAACCGCCGTTCCATTATGGCGGGCGGTATCGTGATGGCATTGGGGCAATATATCCTTTTCTTCTCTGCATCTTTTGTGCATACAGATATGCACCTTACCCAGATACTTTTTGTGGTTGGCCTTACAGCACTGGTAATAGGCAATGGCCTGTTCAAACCAAATATATCAACAATGGTGAACCAGCTTTACAAACCCGGCGACAAAAGGGTGGATGCTGCCTTCTCCATATTTTACATGGGGATCAACCTGGGTGCGTTCTTCTCACCGCTGATATGCGGGGGCCTTGCCGAAAAAGTGGATTACAAGTGGGGCTTCTTTGCTGCCGGTGTGGGCATGACCTGCGGACTTATCGTATTCCAGATATTGAAAAACAAATACATTGTAACTGCTGACGGGCAACAGATAGGTGTGAAACCTAACCTGGCGAATGTAGAACCCGCCGAGGTGGTACCGAATGACCGTGAAGCTGATAACGTAGAGCAAGCCGATGCGAAACTGCAAGCCAAGCCTGCAGCTGCCAAGAAATCGGAATTCAGCATGACAAGGGTGATCCTTTGGTTAGTCATCTATGCGATCCTCTGGTTCGTATTCATGGAGTTTGTCGGGTTCAACTGGATCAGCACACTTGTGTTTGCTACGTCAATAGCAGCATCCGGCTTTATCATAAGCGACCCGACACTGAGTAAGGTGGAACGTGACAGGATCATTGTCATCTACATTGCGGCCTTCTTCGTTATCTTTTTCTGGAGCGCGTTTGAACAAGCGGGTGCATCGTTAACCATCTTTGCCGATCAACAAACGGAACGCCACATATTCGGCTGGGAAATGCCTGCGAGCTGGTTCCAATCGGTGAACCCGCTGGCCATTATCATATTTGCGCCCATCTTCGCAGAGATATGGACCAAATTAGGTAAGCGCAACAGGGAACCGGCCTCACCGGTAAAACAGGCAATGGGCCTGTTCCTGCTCTGCGTTGGTTATTTTGTAATTGCTGTCGGTGTGAAAGGTGTTGATGGGGCTACAAAAGCATCTATGTTCTGGCTATTGGGTATGTATGTTTTACACACATTTGGTGAATTGTGTCTTTCTCCTATCGGGTTATCGATGGTGGCTCGCCTGGCACCTATGCGCCTTGCCTCATTGCTGATGGGTGTATGGTTCCTGGCCAATGCCATGGCAAATGACTTTGCCGGTATGCTGAGCAAACTATACCCGGAGAACGGAGTGGCCACTCACTTTTTCGGTTTCGAGATCACGAACCTCAACCAGTTCTTCATGATATTCGTGTTCCTGTCGGGTGCAGCTGCGATCGTACTGTTCCTGCTCTCGAAGAAGATGCTGAAGATGATGCATGGACTCAGGTAATTACATACTGTAAATATTTTAAAAGCAGGGCCTTCGCCCTGCTTTTTTTATCCCCTCAAAAGCGTTAATTGGAAATAAAGATTATTTTGGTACTTCAAAACTGCTTCAAAAATGGAACCGGAATCAACGATCAAACCCTCCCTGGAGGAGATACAGAGCTTTAAAGGCAAGTACCCCAAACAGCTATGGTATTTGTTCCTTTCGGAAATGTGGGAGCGCTTCTGCTTCTACGGCATGAGGGGCATGCTGACCATCTTCATGGTGGAGCAAATGATGATGAATGAAAAAGAGGCCAACCTGAAATACGGTGCTATACAAGCCTTCATCTATACCATGGCATTTGTTGGCGGCCTCTTTGCAGATAAGATATTGGGTTTCAGGAAATCGATCTTCTGGGGCGGGCTATTGATGATCATCGGTAGTTTTATACTCGCCGCCTCACCGAAAGAGTTATACTTTATCGGCATCAGCTTTACCATTGTAGGTACCGGCTTCTTTAAGCCTAACATATCAACCATGGTGGGCCAGCTATATAAGGCAGGCGATCCACGCAGGGATGCCGGTTTTGGCCTGTTCTATTCCGGTATTAATATTGGTGCACTTTTGGGTGGCTACCTGTGTATAGAAGTAGCCAACAATGTGTCATGGAATGCAGCCTTTTCTCTTGCGGGGATCGTGATGGTAATAAGCCTGGGGATATTCATCTTCACCAAGCGTACCCTGGGACCATTGGGCCTGTCACCTTTGCGGGATAAGGTGCCCGCGCCAAAAAAACGGAGCTACGAATGGATGGTGTATGCGGGAACAATACTTGTATTACCGCTTATACTCCTGCTGATAAAGAACTCAGCCTATACAGACATGTTCATGTACATCGTAGGCCCCCTCACCCTTATCTACATCTTTTATGAAATGTTCAAATTTAAGAAGGTAGAAAAACAGAAGATAGCGGCTGCATTGGTATTCATTATTTTCTCTGTTTTCTTCTGGGCATTCTTTGAGCAGGCAGGCGGTTCGCTCAGCCTTTTTGCCCGTTACAACATCAAACACCAGTTGCTTGGCATTAAGATGGACCCTAATGAGATCAACAACTCTGCCAATTCGTTGTTCGTAATACTGCTTAGTCCATTATTCGGCCTGCTGTGGCTGTGGCTGAGCAAACGTAAACTGGAGCCTAACACCGTGATCAAATTCGGGCTGGGCTTCCTGTTCCTCGGGCTGGCATTTTACGTGTTCTATTATACCCGCTTTTTCGCCGATGCGAATGGCATGACCTCGCTGAACGTGTTTACACTGGCTTACCTGGTCATTACCTTCGGTGAGCTTTGCCTGTCGCCGATAGGGCTATCACTGATGACCAAACTAACGCCGCAGCCCCTGCATGGTATGATGATGGGTATGTGGTTCCTGGCCAGCGCTTATGGCCAGTATGTAGCGGGCATATTAGGTGCCGGTATGGCAACTGCTAACGAGAATGCTTCGTTGACAGAAAAGATGATGTCATACACAGAGGGCTATAAGCACCTGGGCGTTTATGCACTCATTGCAGGTGTAGTGCTGATCCTCATCTCTCCGTTACTGAGGAAGCTGATGCATGAAGTACATTAATTATTGAAATAGATAACCCGATAGACTAAAAAGGAAATGTCCCGCATAGGCGGGACATTTTTTCAACAACTCCGTAAACACCCTATTCTTTCACAAATTTCTTTACATATTGACCCTTGGTCGTCCTGATATTGAGTATATACATACCGGGAGATAATGAACGTACATTTAACGAGGTATGCAGGTCATTACCACTTAAGTCCAAATCCTTATTCAGCAGGACCTTTCCCGTAACATCAGACAAGGAGAGCGATACAGCACCTGGCGCAATATTCTTTGCTTCTATATTTATCTCTTCATCCGCAGGATTGGGCCAGGCATTTACTATTGTCCTGGCCGGGTCAACATGAGGTGCAGTTGCTGCCTGGCATGCTACCTGCAGAGCTACTTCGAGTACCTCATCCCTACCCTGCCTGATACCGGCCTGTGTGGGTTTCACAACGGTATCCGGCACAATGCCTATGCGCTGAGTACTATCGCCATTGGGGTAGTAAACGCCAAGACTTGTAAAGCCAAAATGAATATCCTGGCTCAATCTCAGCCATGTAACATTACCATCGGCACCTGCTGTTTGACTACCGATAAATTCCACATTGGGCATAACCCTGAGACCCATACAATCGAATTCGGCTGCACTCTGTGTTTCCTGATTGAACAAGACAATTATTTTTCCGTTGTAAGGCACCGGATTGTTCGCATAACCAACAGTATCATTTTCCCAGTAAAATGTGCCCGGATAAGTAACATCCGGTATGGTGAATTTTGCAAAAAATTTAGGAGCATCCAGCATTTGATATAGCAGTTCCCATACGGAGGCATCCACCGGGTAATTGCGTATGTCAATGATCATTGCGGGTGCATCATGCAATGTGTTATACATAATATCGGCATCGCTGTTGTAAAGATTACCAATATTTGCATAGCCTACGCCACAATCCAAAGTGGTCCAGGTCGTATTGGCAAGGGTATCATTGGGGTAATAATCATAGAATGGTTCATAGGGACTGTGGTTCCTGACGGGATTTATTGTATGGTCCACATTAGCGGCATCTTTATAAACTATTGCAGCCAGCGAGTTATAAGTTCCGGCAATAATATACTGGCACAAAAAGCGCCGGAATACAGAAAGATTGCCTGCTGATACAAAGGGTCTTAGACTATCCTCCCATTGTTGCGCACTAAGGCCATCGACCGATACGATCTCATCACCTACACTTACACTTGGCAGGCCCGACTTCACGACTATGTATTTATTTTCTATGTAGCGTAATACAAGGGGAACTGTATAAAAGCCGGGAAACAGGTAATAGTTGGTCCAGGTGAGCCCCTCGGTATGTGCATCATTCATTGCACCGGTCATCCTTTTGAATGAGGTGACGAAATCCTGGTAATTAGCTGCTGCTGCTATACCAGGCATACCATAGTAGAGTGTACTGTCCCATGAGTCATCCAATACATAATTATACGGATTGAAATACCGTATGATATTCCATTGTTTGAATGCTACCAACAACCTATGCCATTCATCAGGATAATTGTTGTAGAAATTATCGTCCACCATAAGGCTATCGTGCGGGAAAACGAGGAAACCATAATAGTTAGGATTAGCATAATCGTTCTCCTGTACCCAGCAGGAGGGGTGTGGCAAAAAATTATTCTTTATAGTGTCAAGTACTATTTGTACATCATTGCGCAGCATAGGGTCATTTATCCAGGCCCAATCGCGATTACGCTTCAATTCGGCAGGTAATGTATCCGGCAAGGGGTTAGCGGCAATATCCATAGGGCCCGCTGCCGAGAGCATGTTCATCAGCTCATTATTGAAATCATTGTAGGTGACCGCGTTTTTAATGAGTGGCAGATGATAAAGTAATACACTGTCCCAGTTGACCTGGCAGTTAGAGACCCGCGAATGATAGTATTTTGTAAATCCCCAGACCTTGCAGGTATAATATAGCTTTTGCTGGTAAGTGGGATTTTGCGCCTGTGTCGCCAGGAATGACAATACTAATGCAATGAGCATCAAGGACTTTTTCATAAAATGCTATTGAGAAGGTTAAGTTTAAACGATCAAAATCCTTTCACAGCAATACCTCTTGCACAATTTGATGACGTAAAGCCCAAAGCATTTCTTTGGTAACAAAATACCCAATAATGAACTATGACAATACTGTGGCAAATGCAACTCAATACATGAGCTGCTTTTTAGAGCTATTTGTCCAACCTGCATCGCTCTTGTAATTGCTGAAATAAATAACCAGGTCGGCATCGCTTTTATAATCTACAAAGAATATCTTCTTCTTCGCATCACTCTTGTAGTCAGCAAAATACCAAACGCCATTATTGCCATCAGCATCACTTTTGTATTTTGCCTTGTACACCACAAGGTCCGCATCGCTCTTGTACTTAGCTACAAAGACTTTTACATCTGCATCGCTCTTATACCGGCAGGAATATACGACCTGTGTTTTGCCATAGGCACAACACATCATAAAAGCGACAAACAATACGGAAGAGAAAAGGTGTTTTCTTTGAGGTAACATAATAAAGGTGTTTTTTTGTAGCTGTTACGAATGTAATCAATATGTCGCATAGTGAAAAATTTGCTATAATAGTGGCTGGTGGTAAGGGTGTCCGTATGGGCTCTGCTGTTCCCAAACAATTCCTTCCTCTTGCCGGACTACCGGTCATCTACTATTCCGTAAAAGCATTTATGGATGCATTCCCGGATATCAACCTGGTATTGGTATTACCGGAAGACCACCTGAGCTATGCACAGATATTGCTGGATGCATTTACAGAAATGACTGAAGAACGTGTAGAGTTAACTATAGTAACAGGCGGCCCCACACGTTTTCATAGTGTACAAAACGGATTGAAACAGGTGAATAAAGAGGGCATCATATTTGTGCATGATGCGGTAAGGCCTCTGCTGAGCCCTGCGCTGATCAAAAAGTGCTATGAGCAAGCGTTAGAGAAAGGCAGTGCAATACCTGCGATACCTGTATCGGACAGTATGCGCCTGCTGGAAGGAGACAGCAGCAAACCCATAGACAGGGCACAAATGCGTATGATACAAACCCCTCAAACTTTCCGGTCCGATATCATCTTACCTGCATTCGGACAGGAATACAAAGAAGCCTTCACCGATGAGGCTACCGTATGCGAAGCTTACGGAATGAAGGTTTTCCTTACCGAGGGGGAAAAAAGCAATATAAAAGTGACCACCCCAGAAGATATGACCATTGCAGAGGCTCTGCTGAACGAACGAATGAATGATGCATAGGTATTATTTCGCCATAGTGTTTTTTTTATTGACCACACCTTCCTTTGCACAAAGGGAGGATACAAGCATCTTCAAGTACCCGATAAAGATGGACGATGTGGTAATAACAGCCACACGCAAAGGCTGGGACCTGCAAGGCTTTATACGAAGAGTAAGGACTGATACCACATTTTACAAAGCTTTTCGTAGCCTGCACCTGATATCTTATACAGCCCTTAATGACATAAAAGTATATGACAAGCACGGGAATGTAGCAGCATCCCTGTATAGTAAGACCAGGCAAACGGCGAGCAATCGCTGCCGCAGTATGGAAGTATTGGAAGAAAAGACAACCGGCGATTTCTATACCCGCAGGCATAAATACAATTATTACACTGCTGAACTCTATGCCTATCTTTTCTTTACCGAGGGTGTGGTATGCGGAGAAGACAATATTGTTGCCGGCATGCTGAATGCGCGCGGCAAGGGACGGATAGAGAAAAGTAAATTCCAGTTGAAACAGCTGATGTTCAACCCGGGAACACATATAGATGGGGTACCTTTTATGGGCGATAAGGCAGCTATATTTGACCCTGACGTTGCCAAACGATATGATTTCAAGCTGACCTCAGAAGAGTATGCAGGTGAAGATTGCTATGTTTTCAGGGCAGTACCCAAGCCGGGCGAAGAAAAGAACGTAGTATATAAGAATTTTGCCACCTGGTTCAGGAAAAGCGACTATGCTATACTTGCCAGGGATTATTCCTTGTCCTACAGTACGGTAGTGTACGATTTTGATGTTACCATGAGGGTACGGCTCACACAAATAGGCAATTACTTACTACCCTCGCGCATAGACTATAACGGTAACTGGTACGTATTCACCAAAGGAAGGGAAAGGGTGAAGTTCAGTACAATATTTACGTATTAGGGTCCCAGTTTGCAGGGTCAAGTCGCCATTGTGCCAGCAGATCTTTTTGTTCGGGCAATACCAGTTTCTTCTCTTCGGCTACTTCCATCAGGGCAGTGTAATTACTAATGGTATGCAGGGATACTTCCGCATCTTCGAAAGCCTTATCGGCAACGGGGAAGCCGTAGGTAAAGAGTGCGCACATACCCATCACTTCGGCACCAGCCTCACGTAGGGCATCTACTACCTGCAGGCTACTCTTGCCTGTAGATACCAGGTCTTCGATCACAACAACCTTTTGGCCTTTCTCCAGCACACCTTCTATCTGGTTGCCCATGCCGTGTTCTTTCGGTTTGGAGCGCACATAGATAAAAGGAAGCTTCAGTAGGTCGGCAGCCATCACGCCGTGGGCTATACCTGCCGTAGCTACCCCTGCTATCACTTCTGCGTCAGGATAGTGTTCCAGCACCATATTGGCGAGCTCACTTTTTACAAAATCGCGAACATAAGGATAGGATAATACTTTACGGTTATCGCAATACACCGGCGATTTCCAGCCGGAAGCCCAGGTATACGGTTTTTGCAGGTTGACCTGTAAAGCTTTAATTTGCAGCAGTTTTTCAGCGAAATGTTTTTGCGTACTCATACCGTGCGCAAACCTACAGCAAATAGGCGATACTATGCAGGATTTTGTACAGAAGATATATTACAACAACAAACCACTCATCTTAACCACCAACAGGCAAGCTTACCTTGCCGAAACACCTGCTGCCGAAGGCTATATGTCTTTTACAGGCGCCTTTCCACGTCACTATCGTCTTGCCATACAGCACCTGGAAAAGCCCGGCACACTTGGGGCTATCATCGAGGATATTTCGGAACGCTCACTACAGGAAGAACTGCATGATATATACCAACCCGTAGATGCCGGGGGCGGCCTGGTCTTGAATGAAGACGGCGAAGTGTTGATGATCTTCCGCCGGGGAAAATGGGACCTGCCCAAAGGTAAACGTGATGACGGCGAAGATATAGATTACTGTGCCCTACGTGAGGTAAGTGAAGAGACCGGCCTGCAACAACTTACCCTCGGCGAAAAGATATGTGATACCTACCACGTATATGCACAAAACAAGGAGAACCTGCTGAAACACACTGTATGGTACAGGATGTATGGCAGCCAGAAGGAAAAACTAATACCACAGAAAGAGGAGAATATACTTGAAGCGAAATGGGTAAATGAGCATGATCTTGGCCCTATCGTATTCAAAGCCTATGAAGCCATAAAAGAAGTGCTGAAACAGGCAGGGCTCAAATGGTAAGCAAACAGTTTATTTTCTATCGTACCATAGCTGCACCAGGCCACTTGGAAAGGTAATGCTTCTCGATAACTGAAGCTGTGATGCGGGCAACCCATTTTTGAACAATGAGATACCAGCACCTAACAGTACCGGTATTATGGAGATGATCAAACGATCCAACTGACCCAGGCGCAGGAGTTCCTGCACTATTTGCGCACCGCCATCTATGAAAATATCTTTCCCATCGCCGGCACGCAATTCTTCCATAAGTTTATTAAGCGAACCATTGTAATAGGTAATGTTATCATCGCTACCGCTTTTAGTGCGGGTAAGCACATAACACTTTTTATCCTTGTGCGGGAAGGGAATACCAAAACCCATGACCATATCATAGGTCTTGCGCCCCATGATAACCGTATCTATGTTCTTAATAAAATCGTAGTAACCATAATCTTCCCCGGGCCGCTCTACGGTCTTAAGGAAACCGAGGTCGTCATTTTCTTTAGCAATATAGCCGTCCAGGCTCATGGCTATGTACAAAATCACTTTCCTGCTCATATGGTTGAATTGAACCCAATATTATCATTTCTATCGTTTGAAGAATGCCAAGGCACTTAAAATGTGGATATCTTCCCCATACAAATGCTAATTATCTCTTAAGCCCAATGGCTAATTGAATAATCCTGTTATTTTTGTAGCATATCTATAGTAATTAATGAAAGTAGTAATATTTGCAGGTGGACGCGGAACAAGGATATCCGAAGAGTCGACACTCAGGCCCAAACCCATGATAGAAATAGGTGGTAAGCCTATGCTGTGGCATATCATGAAAATATATGCCGCTTACGGACACACCGAATTCATCATCTGCCTGGGCTATAAAGGCTGGATGATCAAGGAATATTTTGCCAACTACTTCCTGCACAATGCCGATGTGACCGTGGACCTCTCGAACAATTCGCTGGAGATACATAACAATAATGCAGAGCCTTTTAAGGTATCACTGATAGATACGGGGCTGGATACCATGACGGCAGGCAGGCTGAAAAGAGTACTGCCCTATGTAGGCAACGAGACCTTTATGCTGACCTATGGCGACGGTGTTTGTGATGTGAATATCGACGATCTCCTGAAATTTCATAAGCAGAGCGGAAAGATATGCAGCATGACAGCGATACAGGCTACCAGCCGATTCGGCGTCATAAAGATGGAAGATGACGGCACTATTGATAGCTTTGAAGAAAAACCTGCGGATTCAGGCACATGGATCAACGGGGGCTTCTTTGTACTGGAGCCGGGAGTAGCCCAATACCTGCACGAGGATGCCGATGATATAATGTGGGAGCGCCAACCGATGGATGACCTGGCCAAAGACAGGCAAATAGCCGCCTACAGGCACCATAGCTTCTGGAAATGTATGGATACCCTGCGCGATAAAGAAGAACTGGAACATTTATGGCAAACCAAGCCCTTATGGAAAAAGTGGTAACAGCCGATTATTTACGTTCGGTATTTGACGGTAAACGTGTATTCCTCACCGGGCACACGGGTTTTAAAGGCGCATGGCTGTTGCAGATACTGCAATGGCTGGGGGCCGATGTAAAGGGATACTCCCTTGCACCCGAAAAACCCAATGACCTGTATAACCAGATATATGGCGACAAGCGCTGCTACAGTTCGGTTATCGGCGACCTGAGGGAGCTGCATAAATTACAGGGCGAGATAGTGCGCTATGAGCCACATTTCATTTTTCACCTGGCGGCACAATCACTGGTGCGCCGCAGTTATGCCCAGCCAAGCGATACCTTTATGGTCAACACACAAGGTACAGTGCATGTATTGGAAGCGTTGCGCAGCCTGCATGAGCCCTGCGTGGCTATCATGATAACTACGGACAAGGTATATGAGAACCCTGAACGGGGTACTCCCTTTGCTGAAGATGATAAGCTTGGCGGTCACGACCCCTACTCTGCCAGCAAAGCCGCTGCAGAGATAGCTATCGCTTCCTATAGCCGTTCCTTCTTTCACCACAGCGCTTACAGCAACCATAAAAAAGCAGTAGCATCGGTACGTGCCGGTAATGTGATCGGCGGGGGCGACTACTCGGAAGACCGTATCATACCCGACATCGTGCGGGCACTGGAGTTTGGTGAGACCGTAGGCTTACGCAACCCGGCATCCATACGCCCATGGCAGCATGTGCTGGAACCCCTGAGCGCCTACCTGCTGTTGGCTGCAAAAATGACGGAATACCCGGTAAAATACAGCACTACTTTCAACTTCGGGCCGAATGCAGGCGATATGCTCACCGTGGAAGAGCTGACCAAAATATTCCTCAAACGCTTCGGCACAGGTGCGTATGAGAACTTAAGCATTGAAAATGCACCCCACGAGGCGAAATTGCTATTGCTGGACAGCAACAAAGCTAAAAGCATGCTGGGATGGATACCCCAACTGGATGCCCGGACAGCTATAGAATGGACAGCAGACTGGTACGCCAATAAAGGAGAAGGTGCCCATGAGAAGTGCATGAAACAGATAAAACAATATTTCGGGGAGCTTTCGTAATGGAGTTCACAGCACTACCACTTGCAGGAGCTATGCTCATCACACTTCCTCATGCGAAGGATGAACGGGGCTTTTTTACCAAGTCGTTTCACGAAAGCTCAATGAAAGCGGCAGGGATAAATTTCGAATTGAAAGAAAGCTATTTCTCACTCTCTAAAAAAGATGTGATACGCGGCATGCACTTCCAGACCCCACCACACCAGCATAGCAAAATAGTGTTCTGCCCGCAGGGGTCCATACTGGACGTGATCATCGACCTGCGCAAAGGCTCAGCGACCTACGGGCAATATTACAGTCATGAATTAAGTGCAGAGAACCACCTTGCGTACTATATACCCGAGGGTTTTGCACACGGCTTCAAGGCCATGACAGATGATGCCATCACCTACTACCTCGTATCATCGGAATACAGCCGGGAGCATGACACGGGGATATTGTATAACAGCTTTGGCTTTGACTGGGGGGTGGAAAGTCCGATCATTTCTGCGAGGGACCTATCGTTCCCGGACCTTACCGATTTCAAATCTCCCTTTTAAAACGCATGATGCCCAAAACGTGGCACATCTTTTAAATAGTGTAATTTTGCACTCAATCTAAAAAACATACTCCTTATATGAAACTGGATAAAGTCCTGAAACAATTAGGTATTGATAAAAAGAACGATGGCGCAGCTACCGGCGTAAAATGGATAAAACCGGGAGGCGATAGCATAGATTGCTATTCGCCGGTGGATGGCAAAAAGATAGCCTCGGTAACCGGCGTGAACCGGAAAGCTTATAATACGGTTGTGGACAAGGCACAGGAAGCCTTTGCGGAATGGCGTATGTGGCCTGCACCAAAGCGTGGCGAGATCGTGCGCCAGATAGGTGAGGCATTGCGTAAGTACAAAGAGCCCCTGGGACAACTGGTATCTTATGAAATGGGTAAGAGCCTGCAGGAAGGTTATGGCGAGGTGCAGGAGATGATAGACATAGCCGACTTCGCCGTGGGACTGTCGCGCCAGTTGTATGGCCTTACCATGCATAGCGAACGGCCGCGCCACAGGATGTATGAACAATGGCACCCGCTGGGTGTTGTAGGCATCATCAGCGCTTTCAACTTCCCGGTTGCGGTATGGAGCTGGAACAGCTTCATTGCATGGGTATGCGGCAATACCTGCGTATGGAAGCCATCGGAGAAAACACCGCTTACGGCTATTGCCTGCCAGAATATAGTTGCTAATGTATTCAAAGCCAATAAAGTACCCGAAGGTGTTTGCGGGCTTATCGTGGGTGGCCGTGATACCGGTGAATGGATGAGTAATGATACACGCATCCCGCTGGTATCTGCTACCGGTTCAACACGTATGGGCAAGGCAGTAGGTGCAGCAGTAGGCGCACGTTTAGGCCGCGCTCTGTTGGAGCTGGGTGGCAACAACGCTATCATCATTACCGAAAATGCAGACCTGGACATAGCTATGCGTGCAGCAGTGTTCGGAGCTGTAGGCACTGGCGGTCAACGCTGCACCACCACGCGCAGGCTCATCATACACGAAAAGATCTATGATGCCTTCAAAAAGAAACTCGTAGCCGCTTATAAGCAGCTCGTTATTGGTGACCCCTTGAGCGAACTCAGCCATGTAGGACCGCTTATCGACAAAGACGCTGTTAAAAACTACCTGGATGCTTTGGCTGCACTCAAAAGGGAAGGCGGCAAAGCAGTAGTCGCAGGCGGCTTACTGGAAGGCAAAGGCTATGAAAGCGGCTGCTACGTAAAGCCTTGCATTTATGAAGTGAAGAACGAAATGGCCATTGTACAGCACGAGACCTTTGCACCCATACTGTACATTATGAAGTACAAAACTATAGACGAAGCCATTACCATGCAGAACGGAGTACCGCAGGGCTTGTCTTCGTCCATCATGACACTGAACATGCGCGAGGCCGAAGCATTCCTGTCACATGCCGGCAGCGACTGCGGTATAGCCAATGTGAACATAGGTACCAGCGGGGCTGAGATAGGCGGTGCTTTTGGCGGTGAGAAAGAAACAGGCGGCGGCCGCGAAAGCGGATCAGACGCATGGAAAGCTTATATGCGTCGCCAAACCAACACCATCAACTGGAGCGACCAATTGCCACTGGCGCAGGGGATCAAGTTCCATATATAGCAAGCATACTTTTCTGATAATAAGGGCCGTTTTAAAAAGACGGCCCTTATTATTTTGGAAGTGTCAAAATTAATACATAGATTTGTGATGCATTGAAAATAGATGCAACAAAACACGATGAATCAAAAAGAGCTTTTAAAAGGGACACTGGGGACAATAATCCTGAGATTACTCAACGAACATGACAGGCTGTATGGTTATGAGATAACCCAGATGGTAAAAGGTATGTCGGAAGGAAAAATATTGATAAAAGAGGGCTCACTCTACCCTGCCCTGCATAAGTTGGAAGCAGATGGCCTGATCAGCTCTGAAGAAGTATATATAGGCAAGAGGGTACGTAAATATTACAAACTCACACACCCGGGCAAGAATGCAGCAAAAGCATCTGTAGAAGAACTGCTGAGCTTCCTGAAGACCATACATAATCTTGTAACCACCAATCCAAAGACAGCTTATGTACAGGCTTAGTGATAAAGAAGTGGAAACGATAGAACGACGCATACTGCGAAGCGGGCTAAGCGACAGGGGTCTTCAAAACGACCTGCTTGACCATTTTTGCTGTTTTGTGGAAGAAAAAATGAGCGAGGGAGCAGATTTCGAAAGTGCTTATGAAGAAGCATACCGATCCATTACACCCGACGGCATGTATGACATAGAAACAGAATTGATCACATTGTTAACCTTAAATAAACAGATAGGTATGAAACGTGCTATTTCAATAACAGGCGCATTATCAACATTCATGCTCACTGCAGGCATCATCCTGAAATATGCCCACATGCCCGGTGCAGCAGTACTCATTACCCTGGGTATAGGTATCGCGACTATGATATTTATCCCTTTCGTTTGCATTTTCAAGATCAGGGAAAAGCAGGGTGCCGCCGATAAATGGCTCTGGACCATTGGCTCTGTATTCGGTGCAGCACTGGCATTCTCAACACTATTCAAAGTGCAACACTGGCCGGGAGCAAATATCCTGGGCAGTTTATCTTTGGCTATATTGCTCCTGCTGTTCCTCCCCGTTTACTTCCTTTCCGGTATACGCAATCCTGCCAGCCGAATCAACACTATTGTGTCATCCGTATTTGTTGTTATGGGATGCGGATTGTATTTCACTTTGGTAATGACACCACGCGCGGCACGGATAATGGATACACGCATCACACAAAACTACCTGCGCAGCGAGCTGATACTGAAAAACGAAGAGGCGCGAATGTACACCGGCAATAGCCAGGGAATGCAAACGGACCTATCCAAAGATCTATATGCACTCTGCAATGAACTAAAATCATTTCTCCTGAAAAGTGAAACCGGATATGAAACGATCGGTAGCGATTTCGAACAAAGAAATATCCTGATCGGCGACCATTCAGCTATGGATTATTTTAATCACTCGCCGGTAGCATACAGCAAATTAAAAGAACTCGCTACCGTATCAGCGAAATACAACAATATGCTGGCTGCCAACGGACGACTGCAATTGCCGGTCACTTCAAACATTCTTGACTTTAAAGAAAATAGCAACTCATACAAGGTTTATAATGCATTAAGCGATCTTGTACAGTTGCAGATGATCATCCTCCAAAACGAAAAAGGTTAGCGATCGCTAACCTTTTTTCTTAACTCATTTGCATTCGCTTATAATGTTCCATCGCCATCTTTATCTCCCCATAACTTATTTCATCAGGCAACAGGTCTTTTATGGGCTTTATAGCATGCAGCTGGCCACTTTGCTTTATGGCACCCATAATTTTTTCGGTCTTATCTCTCGGCATGAACTGCGAAATATTCAACTCACCACTGCCAATGAAATAAGAGAGGTGGCCCTCAATAGTGGAAATGGTCATGTTCCTTTGCTCTGCGATCTCATCGAGGGGCAGACCTGTCTTAAACATTTTCAGGGAGATCATTTGCGTGTTGCTGGCATGTTGCTTTTCAACCTTTTCTTTACGCTCACGTTTGGGCTTCCTGAAATGCATCTGTGAATTCAGGTTATGCTCCCCGCAATAGGTCTTGATGGCATTCATGAAACCGCTACCGTACTTACCTACCTTATAATCACCAAAGCCTGATATTTGCTTCAACTCATCAAAAGTTTGTGGCAGGTAAGTTGCCAGTTCTATAAGCGAGTTGTCGGCCACTATATGGTAAGCCGGTACTTGTTCCCGGTCCGCATACTCCAGGCGGACTCCTCTTAAAATCTTCAGCAGTCCCTTTTCATAACTCAGTTCTTCATCAGGCACTGCCTGGGCCTTGGCCTTCTTCATTACCAGCTTCATTTCCTGCTCACCCTTCAGTATGGTCCAGCTTTTATCGTTTAGCTTTAGTACTGCATAAATGTCCTCCGTCTTTGAAAGAAAGCCCTGACCCAACAGTTGCTTTATCATCCATTGCCATTCCTCTTTTTTCAGATGTTTACCTATGCCGTAGGTCTTCAACTCTTTATGGGCCGAGTTAATCTTTTCACTGGCAGAGCCGCGCAGGAAGTCAATGATATAACCAGCGCCATAGCGCTCGCCCGTTCTCGAAATAGCAGATAATAACTTTTGTGCATCGAGCGTAGCGTCCTTTTCTTCCAGCTCGCTCATACAGAAATCGCAGGAGCCACAATAAGCGGGGGCAGACTCTCCAAAGTACTGCAGCAGGTATTGACGCCTGCAGCCCTCGTGTTCACAGAAATCCTGCATCTGGCGCAGCTTCTTTTCCGCTATGGCCGTTTGCTGCGGGTTATTCTCTATCTCTATGAACTTCTTCAGCTTTATGATGTCCCCGGCTGAATAAAAAAGTATCGCATCACTACGCAGGCCGTCACGGCCTGCCCTACCCGTCTCCTGGTAGTAGCCTTCTATGTTCTTAGGTACATCGTGATGCATTACGAAACGTACATTCGATTTATCGATACCCATACCAAAGGCTATCGTTGCCACGATCACTTTTATCTCATCGCGCTGAAAATGTTCCTGTACCCTACTTCTTTCCGCGCTATCCATACCTGCATGGTAGTGCATAGCGGCAATACCCATCTCTCGAAGGCGGGAAGCTATCCCTTCTGTAGAAGCGCGTGACAGCGCATAGATGATACCGCTATCGTCCGGGTGCTTGCGCAAGTATTCCGCTATATGCCCGAAAGCGTTGCGTTTGGGCTCTATGTAATAATAAATATTGGGGCGATTGAAGCTGGAAATGTAAACTTCAGGTTGTGTTAATTCAAGCTTTTCAAGTATATCTTGCTGTGTGAGCTTATCGGCACTTGCTGTCAATGCAATTACCGGGATACCGGGGAACTGCCTTTTAAGGATAGCCAGCTGTAAATACTCAGGCCTGAAATCATGACCCCATGAAGATATACAGTGCGCCTCGTCTATCGCAAAAAGTGCAGGCTTCAGTTCTTTAAGAAATTGAAGAAAATATTGGCTGCTGTTGCCGTTCAGCCGTTCAGGGGCCAGGTATAATAATTTGAGACTGCCATTACGGGCCTGTTGCATTACCCTTTGCTGTTCATCAGCCGACTGGGTGGAATTGATGAACGCTGCATTGATACCATTAGCCTGCAATGCGTCCACCTGGTCTTTCATCAGGGCTATAAGTGGCGATATCACTACCGTAATACCCTGTAGCACCAGGGCAGGCAACTGGTAGCATATGGATTTACCACCCCCTGTCGGCATAATGGCCAGCACATCCCTGCCCTCCAGTACCGAAGTAATAATGTTTTCCTGCTCTAAACGAAAACTGTCATAACCAAAATTGTGCTTTAATACGTCTAACATTTTGTTCTTCATAACCATAGATTTATTCTTAAGTATCATTCCCTTTCTGTACAGTGCTTGCGTGATAGACTTTCAATGAAGGTATAGAAAATAATATGCTGACAATGGTAAGAATACCACCCAGGAGAAATGCCGCGCCTGAAAAATGAACCGGCGCATCCTTAGCGGTAAAATAAGAAAAGATATTGGTCATCATGGGCGGGCCGATGATGGAAGTAACACTCATGAGGCTAGTAAGCGCACCCTGCAGTTCGCCCTGTTCGTTAGCAGGTACGGAGTTGGACATGATACCCTGCAATGCAGGCCCTGCGATGCCGCCAAGACAATAAGGCACCAGGAACAGGAACATCATCCAGCTTTGAGAGGCAAAAGCAAAGAGCACAAAACCAAGCGTATAGAAAGACAGGCCTGCATACACAGAATTCTTCTGACCAAGCGCGGGGATTATCTTCCGGATAAGGCCACCCTGAACCAATGCTATCATGATGCCAACCACCCCCAATGAATAGCCGACCATCTTCTCGCTCCAGTTGAATTTCTGAATGGTATAAAATGTCCATGTGGACTGCACCGCAAATGCTGCGAGGTACACAAAAAGCACAGACATGATGAGCCCCGATATGGCCGGGTAGCGCCTTAGGTGCATCAATGAACCCACCGGGTTGGCACGTCGCCAGTTGAACGGACGGCGGTTCTCTTTTAACAACGATTCCGGCAACACAATGAGACCGTAAACGAAATTGAGTAAGGATAATGCTGCCGCTACAATAAAGGGTGCCCGCAAACCCCATGTACTGGCCAGGCCGCCGATCACCGGGCCAATAATAAAGCCTATACCAAAAGCGGCGCCGATCATCCCGAAGTTTTGTGCCCGCTTTTCAGGTGTGCTTACATCGGCTATATAGGCTGAGCCTGTGGTAAAACTGGCCCCGCAAATACCCGCAATGATGCGGCCCAGGAAAAGCCATGCAATGGTGGGGGCCCAGGCGAGGAATAGATAATCGATACCTAAGCCTAATAAAGAAACAAGCAGTACAGGCCGCCTGCCATAGCGATCGCTAAGGCCACCCAGCACCGGCGCAAAAACGAACTGCATGATGGCATAAGCGAACATGAGCCAGCCGCCATACTTAGCTGCAGTACTGATATCGGTATGAGCGAGCGTTTGCAGCAGCTTGGGCATGATGGGAATGATTATGCCCAAGCCTATACTATCGACCAGCAATGTGACAAATATGAAACCTAAAGCAGCCTCGCGTTTTACCAACATATATTGTAATTAACTGCTGCAAGATAATGAGGGCGAAAATGTGTTTAAAAAAAACATATCCACATTTTAAAGGAGCTTACTCCGGGCTTTCTTTGAAAGTGATACGATTCCCGAAGGGATCTATTAGCTCCATGACCAATGCATTGCCACCCCAGGGGGTCATTTTAACCTCGGGCTTGTAATATTTATAATTCTTTTCGGTAAGCATTCGGTGATACGCCTCCAGGCCCGTACACTCAAGGAATACTTTGGCTCCCGGCGAACAGTCGCCATAATGCTCGCTAAGGTGCAACACGATGCCACCCAGCGATACTTCCATATATATGGGCATATTTTCGGCGAAGGTATGTTCCCATTCTACCCTAAAACCCAGCCAATCCACATAAAACTCTTTTGCTTTAGCATAATCAAATATCCTGAGAACGGGTACAACGTTTTGAATGCGCATATTACATAAACAATTAAAAATGAACCGGATATACAGTTGTTATTACTCAACAAGGATGAACCATCCAAACGAAGTTATCAATATCACATGTCTTAATAGCAAAAGAGTGAAATATTCTGTACTTTGTTAAGATTCAAGACAATTCATAGTATGCGCTTACGATACTCAGCCGCCGCATTGATCCTATGTCTTTTGGCCTACTACCAGCCTAAAGCACAATGTGTTACCATACTTAACCTGCCGGATACCATAACTGTATGCCACAACAGCCAGGTGCAGCTTAATCCCAGTCTTGACACATCAACGGTCGACCGTACAACAGACACAACGTGGACACCCTCGATCGGGCTTTCCGATCCCAATATCATCAACCCAATCGCCAGTGTAGCCAACACATCCATGTTGTATACCCTGACTATTGAAGCGGTACTTGCGGCTAATTCTGTATTGAATGGCGATTTTGAAAGTGGTAATGTAGATTTCAGCAGCAGCTATACTTATGTAGCGCCTGCCCCTAATGTATTATACCCCGAAGGTCTTTATACGATTACAACAAATCCTCATAATGTGCATGACGGGTTTGCCTCTTTTGGTGATCATACTACCGGTAATGGCAACATGATGGTGGTGAACGGAGCATCATCACCTATTAATGTGTGGTGCCAAACATTTGCAGTACAACCTAATACCAATTATGACCTATCGGCCTGGGGCGCCAACTGTTCTGCCAGTGGTAACCCGGCACAATTACAGTTCGAGATCAACAATGTACTGTTCGGCAGCCCATTGCAATTACCACTTACTACAGGCTTGTGGACAGAATTTTTTGCCACCTGGTACAGTGGCGCGAATACTTCGGTTGACATCTGTATCTATGATGCACAGACCGCAGCCGGCGGTAATGATTTTGCCATCGACGATATTAAGTTCCAGGAACACTGCACGACTAAAGACTCTGTCTATTTAAAAGTGGTGAACATGGACCCTGCTGTTACAAATACCGTAACCACATCCTGTGGCAGCGCTACGGCCTATTTCACAACTACCAATAATGGAGATGTACCTACGCAATATGCATGGGACTTTGGCGACAACGGCACATCGAACCTGCAAAATCCACAACATACCTACACCGCACAAGGGACCTACAACGTGCGCCTGGTAACTACCCTGAACGGATGTAATGATACTACCTATACACAGGTGACCATCAACTTTCCACCGGGTATGAATTACAGCATAGCAGATGCACCGGTCAACTGCCTCTCTACAACTTTCACCGCTACTTACCAAAGCGGCGACAACGCAAGCCAGTTCCTTTGGATATTCGACGACAACAGTACTGCTGCTACCAATCCCACTACGCATGTATATACACAGAGCGGGGCTCACCCTGTGACGCTGGTACTTACCAGCCCGCAAGGCTGTAAAGACACATTTACCTACACAGCTAATCTTAGTGTCAATATAGATTACTCCATAAGCGACTCAGTGATCGACTGTAAGACGGCAAAGCTTAGTGCGAACTTCGTTAGCGGAGACCCCGCCACCCAGTTCCACTGGATATTTGATGATACGATTACCGGCAGCAATACACCTGTAACACAAACCTTCAGTCAACCGGGTGACCATAATGCAATACTTATAGCCACATCAGTACCGGGATGCTCTGACACCTTCAGCCATTCATTCAATTTGCCTGTAAACATCGATTATGGTATAACAGATTCGGTAATTGATTGTAAATCGGCCCAGCTAACTGCCATTTACAATATGGGCGATACTGCTGCACAGTACTACTGGTTCTTTGACAACAACAGCCGTGACAGCAGTAACCCTGTTATACACACTTACCAGGAAACTGGGCCAAACGATGCAACGTTAGTAGTAGAAAATGCAGCCGGTTGTAAGGATACCTTCAGTCATCACTTTACCATCGATTACACCATGAACCCTGATTTTACTTACTATCCGCTGACACCGGAACGGGACAGTGCGACCCGTTTCATAAACCTATCTCCATCCAACGCAGTATATTTTGCCTGGGATTTTGGCGAGGGCACTACTGATTCTATCAGGAACCCGATCAAATTGTATAATGCCAGTGGCCACTACAAAGTATGCCTCACCGCCAGCGACACCAATAACTGCCCGGGTATTGTGTGCAAATGGATAGACGCTATAAGGACCAAACTGATAGATGTACCCAAGGCCTTCAGCCCCAACGGCGATGGCATGAACGATATTCTTTATTGCCATGGCGTAGGTGTATCATCCGCGGTATTTAAGGTATATAATCGCTGGGGACAGGTAGTCTTCGAAACCGACGACCTGCTCATTGGCTGGGATGGCACTTACAAAAACACGCCCCAACCAAGCGACACCTACGCGTATACCGTAGAGGCTATTTACAAAGATGGTTCAACCGAAAGCAAGCAGGGAAATGTGGTCTTATTGAGGTAACCGATCTAAAAGGCGGTGCCTTTACGTTTGAGACTAAGCGTTACGGTCTCATGTTTCTTTACGATATCGTGTTTCATGGAGCGCAACCGCAACACATGCTCCAGCAACATGGTCTGCCGCGCGGCATCCCGTTCTTCGCTGATGCGTTTGGCAAGCTCTTCCTCCATGATGAGTATCTTTTTTAACTCGAAGTAGGCAAGCGAGCTATCTATATCGTTAATGTAGTTCAGCGCATCAGGATAGGTATCAATACCATGTTTTTCTTTCCAGCCTGTGCTCACCTCATTCTTTTCGTGCAGCAATGATACAAGGTTCTTCTGCACTTCAGCCTCGGGATAATTGACAAAGAAACTCAATTGAGGTACGGAGCCATTCTGTTCCTGGTACGCGGAACACTCAGTAAACACCTTACTCACCACCGGGTTTTCAAGCAAGTCCGTATCCACACGGTCAAAAATGAAGGCAGCCGCATTTGGATAACCTTCATAGTTACTATTACCATGTTCTATCAGTACTTTAAGCAATTGCCATTCCTGTTGCTCATCAATATTCAGATGTTGCAGCGGCTCTTCTTTGGGTATCTCTATTGTCTCTGCCTGTGGTATGGCTTCTTCTTTTCGCTGGTGTCTGCGTTCCTGCTCCACCCGCTCACGGATGTATTTATTGACCAGGTTGATCAGTCCTGCCTCGTCAACGCTTAGCTTTCTTGAAGCCTCTCTTATATAGTGGTCCTGTAATGAAAAATCCTCAGCCTTATTAATGCGCGATATGCTTTCCGCTACTTCGTTCACCAGCTTCGACCGCTTTACCGGGTCGGTGCCGGCTTCCTGCATGCCCACTTCCAGCCGAAAACCAATTACATCCTGCTTATGTTCCTTTACATATTCATGGAAACCAGCAGCACCTGACTTTTGTATGAAACTGTCCGGATCATCGCCCTCGGGTAGCAGTACCAACTGCACATTAAAGCTCTGCGAAAGCGCCATATCCAATCCTCGCAGGGCAGCACGCACACCGGCGGCATCACCATCATACAGGATAGTAAGAT
This sequence comes from uncultured Flavipsychrobacter sp., assembly GCA_964481425.1. Taxonomy (GTDB): domain Bacteria; phylum Bacteroidota; class Bacteroidia; order Chitinophagales; family Chitinophagaceae; genus MKUN01. Next base: position 38,396 of record CAYZTM010000015.1, on the reverse strand, counting down.
TTTTGGTAAGCTGCCCTATCAGGCGCAGCTGGTCCTCGGTGAGCGAAGTGCCGCTACTGGCCACCACATTTTCTACCCCGCCCTGGTGCAATGAGATGACATCCGTATAACCCTCCACCAGGAAGCACTCGTCGAGCTTGCCAATGGCCTGCCGCGACTGGTACATGCCATAAAGTACCCGGCTCTTTACATAAAGCTCGTTCTCAGGAGTATTGATGTACTTAGGCGCCTTATCATTCTTCTTGAGTATACGCGCACCGAAACCCAGCACGCGGCCCGTCATGCTCTGTATAGGGAATATCACACGGCCACGGTAGGTATCATGATGGATACCATTACGGTTCCTGACCAGGCCCGCCTTTTCCAGCAGTTCCGGGCCATATCCTTTTTGTGTAGCCGCTTTAAAAAAGTTATCCCCGTTCTCCGGGTTATATCCAAGCCGGAACCGCTCGATGATATCTTTGCGGAACCCCCTTTGCTTGAAATAAGAGAGCCCGATATCCTGCCCTTCTTCAGTTTCCAATAATGTATCGTGAAAATGCTGTGCTGCAAACTCATTGAGTATGCGCAGGCTTTCCTCGGCCAGCTGCTTTTGTTGCTGCTCGGGGCTCCGCTCTGTTTCTTCAAGCGTTATTTTGTAATAGTCGGCCAGCCAGCGAATAGCCTCGGGATAGGTCAGTTTTTCATGCTCCTGTATAAAGGTGACCACGTTGCCGGCCTTACCACAGCCAAAACATTTATAAATACCCTTGGATGCCGATACTGAAAAGGAAGGGGTCTTCTCATGATGGAAAGGACAATTGGCTATGTAGTTCGCTCCGCGCTTCTTAAGGCGTACAAACTGCCCCACTACATCTACTATATCTGCACGGTTCAGCACTTCCTGTATGGAGGAGGGGGCGATCATTTTGCTAAGTTACAGGATTAGCGCCTAATTACTTATTCCCCGTAGCCGGGATTAGGTATCTCATTAATACGTTGGTTGACCTGCACCACCGGCAGTTCCATAAAGTGCCGCTGCTCTATTGTATCTATGGCGGCCTTCCGTTTTAGATGTTGCCCTACAAGCGTTTTCAGGTGTTTGCCGGCTACACTTAGTATCTTGTTCTTCTTCCGGATACTGGATAGATTGAACGCAATGATGAGGAACAAAAAGCCGGCAACAATAACAAGTGCATGTAAGGCGAAACTAACCAGCACTACATAGTGCCTGCTTTCACTGGCTAAGGGCAGGGATGTATATATATCATCGAGCAGGCTGAAGGGCACTACTGTACCCACCAACACCGATGCTGCAATGCAGCCCAGGAACAAGGCATAACAGATTATCTCCATGACAATGAGTGTACCCTGTCCCAGCAAATGCACTGCAGCAGGCCTGCTGAGCGATTCGGCTATAGGCTCGATTATCTTTATCTGTTCCGAGATCAGTTCCTTTTGATCTTTGAAATCGTGTAGCAGGTCGTCGTGTAGTCGGTTTGCAGCCATATATAAGCCCTCCTTATAACAAATATAACATAGGGGATTTATATATAGTCAGAGACAAGGCATAAGTATTCCACATTGTGGTAATAAATTATGGATAAAACATTCAATTTTCCGACCTTTGCACCTCTTTAAAGCTCATGTACGAAAAAGAAATAAACCGGCGGAGGACCTTTGCCATCATATCGCACCCGGATGCCGGTAAGACCACTCTTACCGAAAAACTACTGCTGTTTGGTGGTGCCATACAGGTGGCAGGCGCCGTGAAAAGTAATAAAATCAAAAAACATGCTACTTCCGACTTTATGGAAATAGAACGACAGCGTGGTATATCGGTAGCCACATCGGTAATGAGCTTTGAGTATAAAGATGTGCTGATCAACCTGCTGGACACCCCCGGTCACAAGGACTTTGCCGAGGATACCTACCGCACCCTGACAGCGGTAGACAGCGTAATACTGGTCATAGACAGTGTAAATGGTGTGGAAGAGCAGACCCGCAAACTGGTGGAAGTGTGCCGTATGCGCGATACACCGGTCATTGTATTCGTGAACAAACTGGACCGTGACGGCAAATACCCCTTCGACCTGGTTGACGAAATAGAAAAAGAGCTGAAAATATCCCTGCACCCCCTCTCCTGGCCCATAAATATGGGTAAAGAGTTCAAGGGGGTCTATAACCTGTTCGACAAAAGCCTGAATCTTTTTACCGCCAACCAAAAAGCAACTGAGGACAACACCGTACCCATACCTGATATACAGGACCCCATGCTTGACGAGAAGGTTGGCGAACGGGATGCCAGCCAATTGCGGGAAGATGTAGAACTGCTCGACGGCGTGTATGGAGAACTGGATACACAAGCTTACCTGGCAGGTAAAGTCGCCCCGGTGTTCTTCGGTAGTGCCGTGAACAATTTCGGGGTAAAAGAACTATTAGACACCTTTATCCACGTAGCCCCTGTGCCCCTGGGGCGGGATACCGATAAACGCAGGGTGGAGCCGAACGAGCCAAAATTCACCGGCTTTATCTTTAAGATACATGCCAACCTGGACCCACGCCACCGCGACCGTATCGCGTTTCTTCGTGTGTGTTCAGGACGTTTTGCACGCAATACTTATTTCCGCCATACCCGCACAGGCAAGGACGTGCGTTTCAGTAATCCCTATTCCTTCCTTGCTCGCGAGAAAGACGTAATTGAAGAAGCTTTCCCCGGCGATGTGGTAGGCCTTTTCGATACAGGAAATTTTAAAATAGGAGATACCCTTACGGAAGGCGAAGACCTGAAATTCACGGGCATCCCGACATTCTCTCCCGAACTGTTCAAGGAACTGGTGAACAAAGACCCAATGAAGACCAAACAACTGGAAAAGGGTATCAGTCAGCTTACGGATGAGGGTGTTGCACAACTCTTCACACAACATGGGGGCAACCGCAAAATAATTGGTTGCGTAGGGGAACTGCAATTTGAGGTGATACAATACAGGCTACTGCAGGAATATGGTGCCTCGTGCGCCTTTGTTCCGCTTTCCTTCTATAAGGCCTGCTGGATAACCGGGGACAAAAAAGCGATCGATGATTTCATCCGCTTTAAACAGTCCAATATCATGGAAGATAAAGACGGCAACTTAGTGTACCTGGCACAAAGTGAATGGTTCCTGAACACGGAACGCCAGAACAACCCGGATATCGAGTTTCATTTCACTTCCGAGTTCAAGACCGCGATGGCGAAATAGCAGTATTAATTGTAGGCTGAGGTTATCTTAGCTGTAATGGCGTGTTGTACATCCTTTTTTACAGCAGCCAGCCATTGATTGAAAAGAGTGGATTCTTTTTCCCTGATCGCTGTAGCCATTTGCAGCCAGTCCGGGTGGAAATTTTCGAGCATGCGGATCATTTCTTCCAGGTGCCCCTCTTCTTCTGCAATTATGGATTTTACATTGACCTTACTGCGGGCTGCGGTTAAAACCTCCTGGTAAGTGCCATATAGCTCATCGGCACGCACTTCTATGGCATAGGTCACCAGCAGGTAAGCACCAAAAAATAGCTGCCTGCCGGCATACCCTTTTCCCTCGCGCAGGTACCTGCATGCGGCAGCATCCAATTCGCGCAGGTATTGATAGCTGCGCATTGGTGCCAGCAGGTATTGGAAACTATAATCAGGACATTCGAAGTGTAGCTTTGCGATCTGCTTTTTCAGGTAGTAGGCATGCCTGGCCTCTTCAGCTGCATGTTTCAGCACAATGATGTCCGTATGTACCGGATCTTCAAAACGTGATATCTTCCTTGCGCCTGTATTCTCCATCAGCGAAAGGCTATTCAGCCACCGAGCATGAAGTTCAGGCATCTCCACTATCAATTCCAGTTGTTTCTTAAGGTTCTCAGCCATGGCGTCTGTTATATCTGTCTCAAAGAGTAGTTAAAAGTTCCCGGATCGCGCTGTAAATATACTGCAGCTCATCGTCTGTAATACAATAGGGCGGCATTAAATATATGATATTGCCTAAGGGCCTTAACAATATACCCCTATCAATAAAAAACTTATAGATACTGTCCCTTTGGGCGCTGGTATAAGACGTAGGCGACGATGTATTGAGCTCTATTGCCAGTATGGTGCCACACCTTCGCATATCCCTTATTTTTTCATGGCCTGCTATGGTATCCATAAATTGCAGGTAGGAGCGCCCGATACGTTCCCTGTCTGCGGTGCAAGCCTCATCAAGGGTCAGATCAAGACTGGCGAGACCCGCAGTACAGCTTATGGGATTTGCCGTGTAGGAGTGTCCATGGTATAAGGTCTTCAGCATATCGTCATCATAAAAGGCATCATATACATCCTGCGTAGTTGCGGTAATACCCATTGCCATAGTGCCCCCGGTAAGTCCTTTGGACAGGCATACCATATCGGGGCCTGTTTCAACAGTGTCGCAAGCGAACAAATTGCCGGTTCTGCCAAACCCGGTCATCACCTCGTCGGCAATGATCAGTGCATTATACTTTTTACAGAGGCGGAAATATTGCTCCAGTACCTCCGGGCTATAGATACGCATACCCGCAGTGCCCTGCACCAATGGTTCTGCAATGAAGGCCGCAATTTCATTGTCCTGTAACAGGTCTTCCAAAGCCACGAAGCTTGCCTCTTCCCCACCCCTGTGTGGGAAAGGAATGAACGCTACATCAAACAATTTTTCATCGAACGGTGCAGTAAAAATGCTCCTTTCACTTACTGACATCGCGCCGAAAGTATCACCATGATAAGCCCCTTCAATGGCAATCACTTTTTGTTTTTTTATTCCTTTGTTACTCCAGTATTGCAATGCCATCTTTATGGCCACCTCAACAGCAGTGGAACCGTTATCGGAATAAAACACCTTACTCATGGCGCCCGGCAGTACAGGCAGCAACCGCTCTGCAAGACGAACAGCGGGCTCATGCGTAAAGCCTGCAAAAATGCAATGTTCCAACGTACGCAACTGAGTTGCTACCTGCTGTGCTATATGCGGGTGTGAATGCCCATGCAGGTTCACCCACCATGATGAGATCGCATCTATATATCTTTTACCGTCCTCATCCTCCAGGTATACGCCTTCACCTCTTAAAACACCGATGGATTCCGGCCTTATTTTCATAGGCGTATACGGATGCCATATTACTTCTTTATCTCTTTCCTTCAGTGTAGTCATGTTCCAGATGTTGTATCAATTTTTCCCTGATCGCTGCTGCGCATTTTACTATTTCGCCGTGGTTCAGCGGATCCATAAAAGGTATCCGCGCAGTGATCGGTATACCGGTGTACGATTCGATATAGTCTTCCGAATCTTTGTTACGCTCGCCTGAGATAACCAATGCCGCAATAGGGATATTCCTTTTTTGCATCACTTCGATAGTTAGCAATGTGTGATTGATGCTACCGAGATAATTGTTACTCACTAATATTGCAGGCAATTTATAATACTCGATAAACTCAGCCATGGTCGCATTCCCATACAGCGGCGACAATAATCCCCCCGCGGTTTCCACCAGCAACAGCTTATCCGTATCCGGGAAGGTGAAATTAGTGTGGTCTATCACCACGCCATCAATGGCTGCAGCAGCATGCGGCGACATAGCCGCGGTTAGCCTCATAGCTTCCGGATGTACGCGCCCGCTGCCATTCGTTATGAGCGATCTTACGATATCAGTATCCGTATTGTCCAGGCCGCCGGCCTGGACTGGTTTCCAATAGTCTGCACCCAAAGCTTCAGCCACCACTGCAGATGTGATGGTCTTCCCTATACCGGTGTGTATTCCTGCTATAGCAATGTGTTTATACATCTGTACCTTTTAATGTTTCAAATATTCTATCTATCTCTTCCAGTGTATTAAAAATATGCAGGCACACCCGCAGACGTTCCTGCCCCGCCGGCACGGTTGGGTGTAGTATCGCATTTACCTGCAAACCTGCAGACTGCAATGCTTTAGCTGCTTCATGCGCTTTTTCATTGTCTCCTGTCAACAATACCTGTATGGGACTCTCATTATCCTTCCATCCTTTCATGCCGCTCGCGTCCACTTTCTGCCGGAAATAACTAATAAGTTCATGTAACCTCGCATTAGAGAAATCCGGTTGCGCTAGATACTCATATGCAGCACCTATACAACTGATGCTATGCGGCGGCAATGCAGTGGTATAAATAAATGGCCGGGCAAAATTGACGAGGAATTGTTTCAGCCGGGTACTACCCAAAACGGCTGCACCGTGACAACCCATGGCCTTACCGTAGGTATGCACCCGGGCAAAGACCTTTTGCTCAAGCCCCAGCGCGCATACAAGACCTGTCCCGTCAGCACCGAATACCCCTGTTGCATGGGCTTCGTCGACCACAAGTGCGGCCTTATTTTCTTCCGCTATCCGGGCCAACTCCTGTAAAGGAGCCAGGTCTCCATCCATAGAAAAGACGGATTCGGTAATGATGATCACTTGTCCATCCGTTCCGGTCCTTTGTATCTTGCTTTGCAGGTCTTCAATATCATTATGGGCAAACTTGTGATGCTTTGCATGACTGAGTCTTATACCATCTACAAGGCTTGCGTGGCACAGTTCATCATATAATAAGGTAGTATGCCTGTTACTTATTGCAGCAACCAGTCCCACATTGGCATCATAACCGGAATTGAACAAAAGAGCAGCCTCCGCATTATGAAAGTCTGCTATGCGGGTCTCCAGCATATCTGTTTCAATACTGTTACCGGATAGCAACCTTGAGCCGGTAGAGCCGGTACCCATATTGCTGCGAGGCAAAAAGCGGTTAAGCAGCCCATGGGTTGCTATACCGAGGTAATCGTTTGAGAAGAAGTCTGTAGCCGCTCTTGCTGTGCGTAGTTGTCTCAGGTTACCGGCTTGTTCCCGTTCGTCGAGCTTTTGTTGTAAGTATTGCTCCAGGGGACTCATATGCGCTTATAATTATTGCATCACCAACTTGTCTGCAAAGGCAGCTTTGGGGGTGAGGCCAAGGATACGGAACATCTCCATATCCTCATTATACTCAGGATTGGGTGTGGTCAGTAATTTATCGCCGGCAAATATAGAGTTGGCACCGGCAAGGAAACACAATGCCTGTTCTGCCATTGACAATTCGAGCCTGCCTGCAGAAAGCCTCACAGCCGATGCGGGCATTACAATGCGGGCAGTTGCGATCATACGCACCAGTTCATCAAACGGCACCCGCTTATTTTCAGCAAGGGGCGTACCCTTGACCGGTACGAGCACATTAATAGGTACTGATTCAGGATGCTTCGGCAGCGTGCTCAGGGTAAGCAACATGCCTATCCTGTCCTCATCGGTCTCTCCCAACCCTATGATACCACCGCTGCATACAGAGATACCTGCATTCCGCACATGTTCCAATGTTTCCAGCCTGTCCTCGTATTTACGGGTTGTTATGATATGCTCGTAATGGTCGGCAGAAGTATCTACATTGTGGTTGTAAGCATACAGGCCAGCCTCTGCAAGCTTTTGCGCCTGCGATTCAGTAAGCATTCCCAGCGTACAGCACACTTCCATATCCATAGCTGTAACGGCTTTCACCATGTCCAGCACCCTGTCAAAATCGCGGTTGTCTCTCACCTCTCGCCAGGCAGCCCCCATACAGAAACGGGAGGCCCCCCCGGCTTTGGCATTCTCTGCTGCTTTCACAACCTCCTCTGTCTTCATCAGTGCCTGTACCTTTATATCGGTATGGAAACGGGCTGCTTGCGGACAGTAAGCGCAGTCTTCACTGCAACCTCCTGTCTTTATAGATAAAAGGCTGCTGATCTGTACCTCGCCCGGCTTATGGTAGTCGGCATGCACCCTGCCTGCTTCCATGATCAATTGCAGTAAGGGCTTATTGTATATATCACCGATCTCTTCTGCGGTCCAGTTATGACGAATTGTAGACATGCGTATATTCTTTCGTGCTGCTAAGGTAAAACCAAACAGGAGGGTAAGCAAATATTGTTTTGTGCGTATTATTTTTCACAGTATAAGAATAAATTCAGTTTACCGGCGACTAACAATTTATTGATAGGGGCCGTCTTTTTATATACTATACTTTCATTAGAACTGCATTTTTTCATATTTTTATATGTTTAAGACCAGCAAAAGCCTAAAAAATAAATGAAATACCCCCATACCTTTTTACTACTGCTTATATTACTGCTTTCACCATTGATCTTGAATGCCCAGAACATGGTGCATAATCCGGGTTTCGAACAAGTGGTAGCCTGTCCTACAGCATGGACACAACTTGACCATAACCACGTAACTGACTGGGATGACCCCTTGCATCACTCTTCAGACTATTACAACACCTGTTCTGCAAATATTATTGAGTGTGGCGTACCGGGAAATGGTTCGGGCTATCAGGTGCCTTTCGAAGGGAATGCATATGCCGGTTTTCTCGCTTACAACCCAAACGGATCACCAGAATATGTGAATGGGGTACTTAATGCGCTACAACCTAACATATATTACAGGGTCTCTATAAAGGTAACACCTGCTGAGAACTATGTTAACTGCTCAGACGGTCTGGGTGTCTACTTCTATACAGGCACACTCTTTGGGCCACCCGCTATCGGCAATGTACAAATAGACTATACACCATATGGCATTATCACCGATACCGCCAACTGGACCGATCTCGTGGATACCTTTTACGCCACGCAGGCCTATACAGGTATCCTGATAGGCGATTTTCATAGTGTGTCACAAACACTGATACCCGGTTCTACTTATTATTTTATTGATTATGTAGAGGTCATACCCATCGGTCCGTTCATTATTACAAATTCACAAACCAATGTTAGCTGCAATGGAGGTAATGATGGCTCTGCACAGGTTACCGTACAGGGTGCACATCCTCCCTTCACCTACTTATGGCAGCCGGGCAATCAGACGACCTCTTCTATTTCAGGCTTGAGCGCTGGCACCTATATATGTACTGTAACCGATGCAAATGCCACACAGGTGAACGATACGTTCACTATTACAGAACCACCTGTACTTAGCGTGTCCATCAGCCATTACAATACATGCAACAACGGCAATAATGGCACTGCCACTGCTACGCCCACTGGGGGCACTCCTCCCTATTCCTACTCATGGGCCCCATCCGGAGGCAATACCGCAAATGCCAGCGGCCTCGCTCCCGGTACATACACATGCACGGTCACCGATGCCAATGGATGCATCACTCCCAGCACAGTGACCATTACCAATCCTCCTGTATTGACCGCGATAAACTCCCAGACAAACGTACTTTGTAACGGGGGCAGTTCCGGAACGGCTACTGTCGCGCCCTCAGGGGGCACGCCGGGTTATACCTACCAATGGGCTCCTTCAGGGGGCACAAATGCTACAGCTACAGGCCTTGCAGCGAGCTCATATACCTGCACCATTACTGATGCGAACAACTGCAGCATTCAACAAATTTTTAGCATAAATGAGCCTGCTGCGCTCGCCGCAACAGCGTCGAAAACTGACCTGCAATGCCATGGCAGCAGCTCCGGATCAGCTTCAGTTAATGCCACGGGTGGCATGCCTCCATATAGTTATTCCTGGGCTCCTACAGGCGGTAGTTCAGCAACAGCAGGTAGCCTGAACGCTGGTACCTATACCTGCACCATCACCGATGCGAATGGATGCACACTGGATGAGACATTTACCCTGGCAGAGCCACCTGCTATTAATATACAAACCCATCATACCAACATAAGCTGTATTGGCGACCACGATGGTTCTGCGGGTGTTAACGTATCAGGAGGCACACCGGGCTACACCTACTCCTGGGCTCCGGTCAGCGGAAACGATACCGGAATTAGCGGCCTGGGCATAGGTGTCTATACTTGTACCGTTACTGACGCAAGTGGCTGCACGGCTACCCAAACAATTGAAATATTTGAACCCGACCCGCTGTCCGCCGTAAAACAGCAACAGGATATCCTTTGCTTTGGCGGGAATAGCGGTATTGCTAATGTGATCGTGTCAGGTGGCACCTGGCCTTATAGCTACTTGTGGTCGCCATCGGGTGGCAACGAGGAAACGGCTAACGGACTTTCCGCCGGAACTTATGTCTGTACAATAACAGATGTGAACGGCTGCACTATGCTGGATACTTTTGTTTTCACCCAACCGGAGCCCCTGACCGCTGATTTCAATTTTGAGAATAGCCCGGATAAAATAAATCAACCCATCCTATTCCACAACACATCAACCCCTACTGCCGTAGCCTTTTTATGGCAGTTTGGTGACAACACTTTCAGCAGCGATAAGAATCCTGTAAAAACTTATAATGATACAGGCTTATATACAGTTTGCCTTATAGCCAGCGATACCAATAACTGTACCGATACCACCTGCCAGGATATTAGCAGCTATGTGGTCAACTCTGTAAATATACCCTCTGCATTCAGTCCTAACGGCGATGGCAATAACGACGTACTGTACGTACGTGGTTTCAGGATAGCTACCATGCATTTGCGTATCTACAACAGGTGGGGGAACATGATCTTTGAAAGTAACAGCAAAGACAATGGCTGGGATGGCACCTATAAAGGTAAGCCACAGGTACCTGAGGCCTATGCTTATGTACTTGATGTGACCTTTAAGGATGGTAGCGCCCATCAACAGCAAGGCAGCGTGCTGTTGTTAAGGTAACAGCAATAATTTTCGCACCTTTGTACCATGCCACGCATTTTAGCGCTCGACTACGGGAAAAAACGGACCGGTGTAGCCGTTACCGACCCACTGCAGATCATTGCCACGGCGCTGGATACAGTGGACAGCAAAGAGCTGATCGGCTACCTGAAAAGATACATTGCACAGGAGCCAGTAGAAAAAGTACTGGTAGGATACCCCCTTAATTTTGACGATAGTACCACTGATGCCACCCCCCTGGTCGAAAAATTCATAGGTAAGTTCCAACATGTATTTCCCAATATACCTATCGAAAAACGTGATGAGCGTATGACCTCCCGCATGGCTTCGCAAGCGATTAGCGGTATGGGACTTAAGAAAAAAGACCGTGAGCGGAAAGAGTTGATCGATGCAGTCGCTGCCGTCATCATATTGCAGGAATACCTCGAAAGCCGGGGCTAATCCTTATCTTTGCAAGTTCTATAATAATTGTTTCGTTGAGATGATATTACCAATTGTAGCATATGGCAATCCTGTACTGCGTAAAATCTGTGAGGATATAGAGCCGGATTATCCTGAACTGAAAAAATTGCTTGCAGACATGTGGGAAACCATGTATCATAGCAATGGCGTTGGTATTGCCGCCCCGCAGATCAACAAACCTATCAGGATTTTTGTAGTTGACACCGAGCAGATAGTAGAAGGATTTGATGACGAGGACCGTAAATTATACCCCAATGAAAAACCGGTAAAACGCGCCTTTATCAATGCACACAAAATAGAGGAGACCGGGGACAACTGGTCTTACAACGAGGGCTGCCTGAGCATCCCCAAGATACGGGAAGATGTCAGCCGCTCACAACGGGTACGGCTGCGCTATATGGATGATCAATTTAATGAACATGAAGAAGAGTTTTATGGCATCACAGCCCGCGTGATACTGCATGAGTACGACCATATCGATGGGAAACTGTTCATTGATTACCTGCCCCCGCTCAAAAAACGCCTGATCAAAAAAAGGCTTGATGACATCAGCAATGGCAAAGTACGTGTCGATTATAAGATGTTGTTTGTGAAATAAGCCTTACTTTTAAAACTCAATATTTCGATTGCCTGCCACCGGTAAATATAGCGAGGAAGAGTTGGTGCTGCTTTTGCAGCAAAAAAGCGAGGCTGCTTTCAGCTACTTGTATGACAATTATGCAGGGGTACTGTATGGTGTAGTGCATAAAATAGTTTTTGACGAACAGACTGCGCAGGATGTCTTGCAGGAAGTGTTTGTCAAAATATGGAACAATATAGGGCAATACGACCCTAAAAAAGGCCGGATCTATACCTGGATGCTGAACATTGCCCGTAATGCTGCTATCGACAAATTGAGGTCAAAAGGCGAGGTAATGAAAAGCAAAATCCGGACGGGCGAAGATATCGTAAGTAATATAGCACAGGGCATGAGAACGGAACAGGCAACGGATACCATCGGCCTGCGCCGGATGGTAGGCGACCTGGAACCCGGATACCGGGCTATCGTTGAACTGGCTTATTTCAAAGGATTTACTTTAGATGAGATATCAAAAACTTTAGGTATTCCGCTTGGCACGGTCAAAACCAGGATGCGGCATGCCATTAAAACATTAAGAGAACATTTTTCGCAATAAGTGAATATTAAAGAATACATAGAATCGGGCATACTGGAAGCTTATGTGCTTGGCTCGCTGCCACCGGAAGAATACGACCGGGTAGCTGCCGACATTGCCCGCTATCCCGAGCTGGCAGAAGAAGTGGCTGCCATTGAGGACGCTATGTGGCTGGCTGCCGAGGCAGGTGCTGAGACGCCGGCAGCCGGATTGAAGGAACAAATTTGGGGCGAACTAAATATGGGTACCACGTCAACTCCTCCGGTACCGAAAATCATCCCGCTCACACAAAGGAGCACGCAGCTAAGCTGGCAACGCGCCGCCATCTGGATAGCGCTGGCAGGAAGCCTGCTGGCCAATTTTATCTTGTGGAGCCAACGCAATAATACCCAGGAGGCACAGGTGGCCATTAAGGCTCAGCTTGACACCATGCAACAACAGCTTGCTACCCTGCAAACCTCTGCCCGTAAACAAGCCGATATGCTTGCAGACTCAGACATGAAGACCGTTGTTATGCAAAGTATGTTGCCCGGACATCCTATGGCGGCTACTGTGTACTGGAACAAGAACAGCGGCGACGCATACCTGGCTATGCAAAAGCTGCCAATGCCCGAAAAAGGAAAGCAGTACCAGATGTGGGTAATAAAAGATGGCAAGCCTGTAAGCATGGGGGTGATAAACAACCAAATGCTCGAAACACAAACTGTTGCAAAACTTCCCATGAGTGTAAAAGATGGGCAGGCATTTGCCATATCCCTCGAAAAAGAAGGGGGTAGCCCTACCCCTACGGAAGTATATGTTTTGGGAAAGATTACCTAAGATATACCGTTACGCTGCAACAATATAATGGACGCGTCACCCTGTATGGTATGATTGACCATGAGCACTTTATTGATCGCGTCGGTTCCACCCTTCTTTAGCCGACAAATATCCGGTATCGCCTGCTGCTTTATGATGTGGTCAGCCAGCCACAGGCCAAACCCCGACGCTGTATCAAAATCGCCACTCAGGTGCTTGAATGCTGCGATGCCCGTCCTCTCTTCAAACAATTGCGTCACAGCTTCTACACAGGCTTGCCGTTGCACATCACCATTGTTACCACTAAGTAAGAGGTCGATTTCATGAACTGTCAACCCATTTCGCTCAAGCATGCCGGTGATGGCATTTTGCAGTTCTGCAGTACCAGGCTTGTTCAGTATCGCAATATCCTGTACTATGCTGGCTGCACCACTACCCTCATTTGACATGGTAAAAAAGCTTGCGCCCTCACCCCCTATGGTCCCGGAGGTATCACAATGCTGCAAAAGCTCAATACTATTTATCTTCTCCTGCTTCCAGTATCCCACCTTGTTCTTGACAATATGATAATATTCCGTCATTTCGTCAAAGCCACCCACCAGTATGTTTTGAACACTGCCGGCTTCAGCCAGGCACAGTTGTGCATCCAGTAGCGCCAGTTCAAAGGACAGGCCACGGTGAACAAAGGTCTGGTTATAACAGGTACATTTGGTCTGCAAGGCCAGCCAGCCATTCACAGAATTGTACGTGGACTGTATAAAGAATGTCGGGTTCAGCGCTTGTTCTTTGAGCTCTATCATGTCGCGTAAAAAATGCTCCATGTCCGACACGCTGCCCCTGCCTGTGCCCGTAATGATGCCATCGGGTTTCGCCCCCGCATCATCCAGGCATTGCATACCGGCAGTAATACTCATTTTAAGCAACCGGCTCATACGCCGAATGGCCACCGGTGATATATATTTTCTATAGTCCTGCTCTGTTACGAATAGGCTTCCGCTATCACTACTCACAACAGGGTTGGCAAACATCGCGGCATCATAGCTATGCTGCGGGGATATCGAACAGGCTGATTTTATGTAAAGGGCTTGCTTCATGATGCACTGAACGCTAAGGTCACATTATTACCGCCAAAACCAAATGAATTGCTTAATACATGCCTCAACCTGACTTGCTCTACAAACTGGGTGGTAGGCACAAGCAACAATTCCTCCATCGGGCTTTCAAAATTAAGATTAGGAGGTACGATGCCCTGCTGCATCGACGCAATACTGAAGATGGCCTCGATAGCACCGGCAGCCGCCAGCGTATGGCCTGTATATGGTTTCGTAGAGCTGAAATAAGGCATTGTCCCGGCAAAGAGCCTACTGATGGCCGAACCTTCCGCTATATCATTATTGATGGTTGCTGTGCCGTGTGCATTAATATAGCCGATATCAGAGGGCTTCAGGCCTGCCATTTCCATCGCCTGTTTCATTGTATTATAAGCACCGTCGCCATGAGGAGACGGCGCAGTAGGATGGTAAGCATCGTTACTGTTACAATATCCGCTGAACGCCGCCAGTATAGTGGCGCCACGCTCTAATGCAGATGTCTCAGTTTCCAGCAAAAGGTATGCGGCCCCCTCTCCCAGATTCAGTCCTACCCTGTCGCGGTCAAAAGGTTTACATGGTTCTTTTGCTACATTCTTCAATGAGTTGAAACCATTAAGCGTGAAACGGCTCAGGGCGTCGCAACCGCCGCAGATAGCCCTTTTTACCAGGCCTTGCTGGATCATTCTTGCTCCCATCAACAAGGCATTGGCTGATGAAGAGCAGGCTGTGCTGATTGTGGCCATTAGCGGCTTCAGCCCAAAAAAGCCGGCTATATCTTCCGTGCTTTCCGCACAGTCGAGCGTATCTATATATTTTATATAATCCCCGGTACCGGGTGCAATGAAATCAAGATACAGGTCTTCCACGGAGCACATGCCTCCTACAGTGCCCGCATTGACGAGGGCCAGCGGCTCACTGCGCAGTAAGTCAATATCTGTTGCAAAAAGCAGTTCCTGCATGGCCAACAGCGCCAGGAGCGCTGTCCGGGAATAATTATGGTCTTCCCTGAGATTAAGTATTCCTGCTATATCCTCGTTACTGTAGGTTACTTCACCTACCAGGAATTCACCTGCATGGATGGTACGTAAATGCTGCGGATGCCGTAGCCCGCTACGCCGGTTGCGAATAGCCTGCATATTAGCAGCTACACCATGCCCCAGGGCCGAGATCAGCCCTGCCGATGTTACAACTATCTTCTCCGCCATCAGCTCTAAGAAATTACACTTTGCGGTGCTGCTCTATGTATTCGGCCATTGATTGCACCGATTGCAGTACCTTACGGCCTTCGCGGGCATCTTCGATCTTTATCCCGTAGTTGCGCTCCAGCAGTACCATAAGTTCCAGTGAGTCTATGCTATCCAACCCGAGCCCCTCGCCAAAAAGCGGGGCATTATCATCTATGTCCTCGGGCTTCATGCCCTGGAGATTAAGTGAATCTATGATCTGCTGTTTAAGGGTAACTTTAAAATCTTCCATATCAGTAAAGGTGTACGCAAAAATAGCTTAAAATACTTATTAGAAAAGTCTGTTTCAAAGGCTATACATATGTAATACTGTGTATTATACACAAAAGCCCCCGTTATGGAGGCTTTTGCTATAACAACATTCTTGCATTATTTGTTCGGCACGGCAATACCATTCTCGAAGTGTACGCCGGCATTGGTCTTAATATAGCTCAGGTTAACCCTGTAATCGTTGTAATTGCCATCAGCAACCTCATCCGAATTAGGGAACATATAGCAGAAATACAGGTCGTCTGAAGGTATATACACAACCTTCCACATATACTTAGGCACTACTACTTTGTGGGCACCGATGGTGGCTTTCTTACCTGTACAGCCAACTGATACCATTATCGTGCCGTGCTTACGGACCTCTTCACGCTCGGCCTTTTCCAGCTCAGCCCAGATACCGGCATTGAAAAAGTGCGGTTGTGGTGTCATATTCGAGAAATAATAACACTCGTCCATCCCGTCATAGCTGCAAACATTATCTTCGGCACTCATATTGTGGCCTTTGTCATACCCGCTCCTTACATAGTCTTTCAGGTTATTGGTATAACCGGTCAATAAAGGATCGGGAACAAACTTATTGGTCCTTCCCACATGGGGGTCGCACCAGATCATACTGTTGGTCAGTTTGTACGTTACTACGATGGGGATACGTTGCGACTTAGAATAGTACGATGTAAAATACTCGTGCTTCAGTTTCACTATATCCACGTAAGGCTTCTTTTTCCTGGCCCTGGGAGGCGCCGGGGTAGCGGCAGCTACAGGCTGAGGTGTTGGCGGGGGTGCAGGTTGCGCGAACGACGCCGTTTCGCCTAATATGAATGCCAGGGAAAACCCTAATGTGATCTTTGAAAAGAAGTGTTTCATTTTTCCGGTTTTTTACAAAGAAAGCTTTATTCTCACTTAATGTCAATAGAATTCCTGCAATGACCTAAGTCAACTTTGTTAACTTCCTGCGGTTCATCCATATTCCGTTATCGCAACAATGCTATTCGTTTTGTCTCAGTGTACTCGCCGGCCTTTAAAGTACAATAGTAAACGCCCTGCGCCAGTCCATTGGCCGAAATGGTAAATTTCTTCTCCCCGGCATCCATTTGTCCCGATGCGATATTCCGTACATATCGACCCAACTCATCATAAAGCGACAGCGAAACATCTGCCTTGCTTTTCAGCTTAAAGCTAACGGTGGTTTGGTCGCGGAAGGGGTTAGGATAGTTCATCATGTCCAGCACGGGCGATGCCGCTACCACATCTTTAACACGCACCACATCATTCACATCCGTTATATGCGTAGAGAAGATACCATGCGAGTGGGTAGCTGCTACAACCAGCCCATCTGTTGCCCGGTGGTCTATCATGTCCACTATAGAATAACCAATTTCGCCTGCCGCCTGCTGCGACCAATAGGTGTTCAGGCCATTCAGCTCGGTAGTCGCATAAAGGCCTATGCTGGTGCCTACCATATATACAGTGCCGTTAGCTACAGGTATGATGCTGGCCCAGCGTACCGACGGGCCATTACCTGCTCCTGTAGCGCTGGCCTCCAGGTTCCCCGCCACTTTTGCCCAGGTAATACCGCCATCGTCCGAATAGAAGATACTGTACACCGAATAGTTAGAGAAAGTGACCATAACATGGTCCCCGTTATTCGGATCAACTGCTATGCTGCTTACTGTGCCGCCGGCCGGGAATAGCGAGGCCAGTACATTCGATGTAATATCTGTTGCCGTAGGCGTACCGGTATTGGCGTTATCTACGCGGTATACTTTTTGAGATGAGGTGCCGTAATATACCCGGTTGGCGGGTGTTTTCGATACAGCCAGGGCAGTTATGTTAGCCCCTGCTATGGGCACAGAATCCGGGAACTGCACCCAATTGGTAGATATGGAATCCCAGTTGGCTGCATAAGGTATCCCGGATAGGTCATTGTTCCGCCACAGGTATTTACCACCTGCCAGGTACATGATGTTGTTATTATTGGGGTCCAGCACATATGGGTTGATAAATAAATACCCTTTGCCCCCAATGGGGTCTATACGTGCAAAATTGGTCACAGTACCGGAGCCATCCAGTTGTGCCCGCATCATTTTACCACTCTGTATGCTGAAATAATAGGCATCCTGGTTATCAGCAATAGCACAGTAGGAGCCGTCTCCACCCCTTGGTGTTACCCATGGTGTAGCCAGGTTAGCCGAGTTAGTATACCAGCTACCGTTATCCTGTGCCCCCCCGATGATGATGTCATTGCTCGATGCATGGTCCACCGCACAGGTGTAGAACATGGTACTGATATAGCCATTGTTCAGCGGGGTCCATGCTACCGTATTTGCAGTGTTATCATCTGTTATAAAAATGCCGCCGTCGTTCGATGAGATCATTTTATTGGGATCGCTCGGCACAAATACCAGTTCATGCTGGTCGGGGTGGTGATTGGCATACAGGTCTACTACGGGCAACGAAGCGCCAATAAGATAGCCACCTATTTGTTTGGTATGCGTATTGTCCTTGAATCCCGAAGTAGAGCGGTACAGGTTAGTACCGCCTATGAATACCGTGTTCGAATCACCCGGCTTTATTTTTACTACCAGGTCATAAGAGCCCTGCGACTGGAACTTATCAAAAACGCCACCTGTCTTTGGCAGGTTGGTGCTGAGGTCTCTCCAGTTCCCCCCCGCGCCGCTGCCATCGCCGGAGATGAAATTATATTTCCAAAGACTGTTCCACTCCACATCTCCCTGGAAGTTAGTATCGGGCGTGCCGAAGCCCGGTGTATTACCCAATACATATACCTGCCTTTCATCATCGGGACATATTCCCAGCTTCAGCCTGTTATAGGTGGTTGGGAAACCCGCAGGTGTAATATTGGTAAACGTCACCCCATCTGTTGACCGGTATATGCCTTTCTGGGAACCATCGCTGCTCAGTGTGGCGTATAGCACACCTGTTTTTGAAATAGCGATATCAGTAAAATAGGAGTCACCGCCCGAGAATGTTCCCTTCACCAGTGCCCAGGTACTGCCGCCGTTCAGGCTTTTATATATTCCCCCGTACGAGGCAGCATATACCACATCCTGCGTAGTATCAGCCGGGTTGGTAACGATATTCCAGCACAGGTCGCCCCATGTATCAAAACCGGGGAAATTGTTTGAAGTGGTTGCAGGCAATACGCTCCAGGTTGCGCCATTATCCGTCGATTTATAAATGCCATTGCCCAGGTAATAGGCGCCCGTTGCACTCGCAGATGCCCCAAAGGCCTCGCCCGATCCATAATACCATACATTGGTATGCCCCGGCCGGGTGTCCTGTGCCAGGCACGATACGCTCTGGTATTGATTGGCAGGTGTAGTGGTGGTCCATGTTTGCCCCTGGTCGGTTGAGCGCCACATGCCGCCCGAGCAGGAGCCCGCCACAATGATGTTCTCATTATTCACGTCAAGAGCCATTGCCCGGGTTCGGCCGCCCACATTCCATGGCCCTCTTGCCTGCCAGGTAGCAGCAGTCGATTTACTGTAATAGGCTGCACTGGCATCAATATGTGTGAGGGTAGCTCCGAATGCAAGTTCCTTTTCCCGCATATTGGCTGGTATCCTTCCCGTAGCGGGATCATGCAGTAACATCATCTCATAATTCAGCCTTGCATTGGCGTCCTCTTCCGAGCCTATGGCATCCGCATCTCCTAAAAAACGGGGTGCATGACCTGCCGCGCCGGGTTTGTTCAGAAATAATTGAAAGCCTGCGAGGCCTATACATACAATAAGTGCTAAGTATATCTTATTCACTGGTGGTTATTTTTTGCTGTAGGTAATATACAAATTATGTAACAAACTTATTTCACGCTGTACGCATATACTACAAATTCTCCCTCAGTACCGGGCTTCATCCGCTGTTCTGCCCTTGCACTGAAATGCTGCCCTTTTTTAAGACCGGGGTAAACAGCTTTCATTTCCGGGAAGATATGTCGCGTGTTATCGAGTGTGTAGGCAAAACGCATTTCCATCGTGCTGCCTGCACCCGCGGCGATGCTAACACCCGCTCCGCAACCTGAAATACTGATGATCTTCACCATTGCCCTGCAGGGGTGTTGCGCACAGGCGCTTTTATTGTCTGGATCATACGCGGGCAATATTTGTATTACCTGCCCCTCTATCATGCACGACATAGGTGTGGCTGCTTGTTGTGTAGCGGCCTCAGTTGGTTTGGCCTTATTATGCCCATGCATGCTGCCGCAGGACACCAAACCGGTGAATGAAAACAATAACGCAAAAGGAACCCGCATACAGATAATATCTTTCCTTAAAGATACTTAAATGAAAATACAGCACTTAGTATCCCTTGTAATAAAACAACATTAACTATTTGTTTTATTGTCAAATAATTTTCTATATTCAGACTTTCATTACAAATCAAGACATCCCTAAGAAAATACAATTATGCTTTCAGACATCGAGATCTCACGCGCCGCAAAACTTAAACCGATCGCTGATATTGCGCAAAATATTGGCATCAGCCCCGACGATATAGTGCCTTATGGCAAGTACAAAGCAAAAGTGCCCCTCACCTACCTTGATGAGGATAAGATAAAGAAAAGCAACCTCATCCTTGTGACGGCCGTTACCCCCACCAAAGCAGGTGTAGGCAAGACCGTTACCAGCGTTGCACTGTCGCTCGGCCTCAACCACATTGGCAAAAAGGCTGCTGTGGCCCTGCGTGAGCCAAGCCTGGGCCCCTGCTTCGGCATGAAGGGTGGTGCAGCAGGCGGCGGCTACTCGCAGGTATTGCCTATGGAGGAGATCAACCTGCATTTCACAGGTGACTTCCATGCCATTACCTGCGCCAACAATATGATATCGGCCCTGCTGGACAATTACCAATACCAAAACCGCAATACCGATAAGGCGCTGGCCCGTATTGTATGGAAACGGGTACTCGATGTAAACGATCGCTCGCTCAGGAATGTCATCACAGGCCTTGGCGGCACGGGCAATGGCATACCTACAGAAACCGGGTTCGATATCACACCCGCATCAGAGATCATGGCCCTCTTCTGCCTTTCAGAAGGCCTGCACGATCTGCGCCAGCGTATAGAGCGCATTGTGCTCGGCTACACTGTGGACAAGAAGCCATTTACCGTTAAAGACCTTGGCGTGGAAGAAGCCATAACCATATTGCTTAAAGACGCCATTATGCCCAACCTGGTGCAGACCACCGAGCAGACCACGGCATTTGTACATGGCGGCCCATTTGCCAACATCGCACATGGCTGCAATTCGGTACTCGCAACGAAGATGGCCCTCAGTTGCTGCGACTATGTAGTTACAGAAGCCGGCTTCGGCAGCGATCTTGGTGCTGAAAAATTCATGGATATCAAATGCAGGCTCACCGGCCTCAAACCAAAGGCAACAGTTATCGTGGTTACTTCCGGTGCATTGAAGCTGCATGGCGGTGTTTCTGAAAAAGAGATCACACAGCCTAACCTTGAAGCCCTGAAAGACGGCCTGCCTAACCTGCAAAGGCATATACAGAACATGAAAGGCTTTGGCCAGAGTGTGGTGGTATCATTCAACAGGTTCGGCTACGACAGCGACCAGGAAGTGAACTACCTGCAGGAATGGTGCGAGAAAGAAGGCGTGGCATTTGCCATCAACCTCGGCTTTGCCAAAGGCGGCGAAGGCGCAGCAGCGCTGGCACAAAAGGTAGTGGAAGCAATAGAAAAAGCTCCCTCTACAGATATCAACTTCACTTACAACCTGGGCGACAGCATACAAACCAAGGTGGAGAAAATAGCTACCAAGATATACCGTGCAGGCAAGGTAGTATTCAATACTGCTGCCGAAAGCAAAATGAAACAATACGAAAAACTCGGTTGGGGCAACCTGCCCGTGTGTATTGCCAAAACACAGTATTCTTTCAGCGACGATCCTAAACTCATTAATGCTCCGGAAGGATTCTCCCTCCACATCCGCGACCTGGTGATCAATGCCGGCGCCGGCTTCATCGTGGCCATAGCAGGCGACATCATGCGCATGCCCGGCCTACCAGCCGATCCGCAGGCCAACAGGATAAAGCTGGTGAACGGAGAGATAGAAGGCCTAAGTTAATAACATAAGGCCGGGCGTCATTGCCCGGCCTTATTTAGTTGTTCTATCAATGTAGCATCTCCTACTATCCATACTTTGTCGCCCGATGCGAACCGGGTAGCCGATTCGGGGTTGAGCAACCTTTTGCCCTGCCGCTCGATGCCTACCACAAGGCCATTGGTCAGTTCCCGTATGCCGCTTTCCCTAATACTTCTACCGACAATAGAGGAGTCGGGGCCAAGAACGACCTTGCGAAGTACCATACTGGCAAGCTCATCAGCCTCATAAGGCCCGTCACCATCCGGCGATGCGAATTTTTTGAAGTTGTCTATCTCCTCATCCGTGCCAATTAAGAAAAGCCGGTCGCCGGGATAGAGTTTCTCATCCTTACCCGGCGTTACTATCGTATGATACTCCCCTCTCTTTATCATCGCGATATTGATACCGAACATTTCACGTAGGCCCAGCGCTTCCAGCGTTACATTGGTAACAGCACTGCCGGGCGGCAGCATATACTGTACAATGTGGGCATCCCAGGGAGCCAGCTCGTGGCGATTCTCACGGGCATCCTGCAGTTCCCTGTCGTTGAAGTTGGAAAAGAACCTGTCTTCAAGCCTTACATAAAAGCGATGTATCCGCTTCAGGAACAGCAGCGACAGCAATACGATACTAACCACCAATATGGTCGCAACCTTAAGCGGGAAGATCGTGATCAGGAACAAGCTTACATAAATGATACCCAGCCCAACCCTTATCATGCGCAGCAATATCAATGGCGCCCTGTACCAGCGGTTACCCCACAGTATCGACATCTCACGCGGCTTTATTTTTCGCATCACGAGTGCCCATAGGAAGGGGAACATTACGATGAAGCAGGACAGGGCCAGTACCACATTTGCTATATGTATGTTATCTATACTCCCCCTCACATAAGGTGCTACATACTCGATGAACAGGATGATGATACCGAATATGATGAGGGAGAAAAAGAATAAGTGCATAAAATAGGCACGCAGCATACTGCGCCATCCGCTCGAGGACGAGATGTTTCGCGTGCCCGCGCTATATCGTTCCAATGCCTTGCGCCAGCCGGCCGGCAGTGCGTTGCTGATCCGGTTATACAATGGTATGGCAAAGCGTATCATGTAAGGAGTGGAAAAGGTAGTAATGGCCGACACCGCGACAGCTATAGGATAGAGAAAATTGCTGGTAACCCCCAGTGTAAGTCCAAGCGTAGCAATGATGAAGGAAAATTCACCTATCTGTGCCATACTCATACCTGCATACAGCGAGGTCTTCAAAGGTTGACCGGTAATTAATGCGCCTACTGTTACATGGAGCGTTTTAGCTGTAATGAATACAACCGTTATCAACAGCACGGGAAGAGCATATTGCAGCAACAGTTTAGGGTCTATCAACATACCTACCGATACAAAGAATACCGCCCCGAAGAGGTCTTTTACCGATTTAATGTTCTTCTCTATGCGTGCTGCCTGTGCTGTCTCTGCCAGTATAGACCCCATGATGAATGCACCGAGCGCGGGAGAAAAGCCTGCATAGGTTGAGAGCACGACCATCAGCAGGCACAGCCCCAGCGATACGATGAGCATGGTCTCATCGTTCAGATGCTTCTGTACCCTGCTCAGGAATGATGGAATAAAAAAGATACCCGATATGAACCATAGCGCCAGGAAAAAGAACAGCTTCAATATAGAAGCGACCATCTCTGTACCTGCAAACTGGCGGCTTACCGCTATGGTTGACAGCACTACCAATAACACAACGGCTATCAGGTCTTCTATAATAAGGATGCCGAATACCAGTTCTGCAAAACGTTTCCCTTTCACCCCAAGCTCTTCGAATGACCGGATGATGATGGTAGTGGACGCGATAGACAGGATACCCCCCAGGAATATACTATCCATATAAGACCAGCCCAGCGAAGTACCCAGCAAAAAACCGATGCCGAGCATCGCGGTTATTTCTATCAAAGCCGTGACCCCGGCAGAACCACCAACCATCATCAGCTTTTTAAAGCTGAACTCAAGGCCCAGGGTAAACAACAGGAAGATGACACCTATATCGGCCCATGTGCGGATATTCTCTATATCCGTTATGGTTGGGAACAAGGGAAAATGTGGTCCTACGAGCAGCCCGGCAAGTATGTACCCCAGCACAACCGGCTGTCGCAACCACTTGAATATAAGCGTAGTAGCACCGGCTATTATCAGTATGAGCGCAAGATCGTGTATAAGATCAGGTAAGTGATTCATTCCGTTTAGTAAAAATAAGACATAAGCGATATAAGGAGATTATACAAAAAGTCTTCCACGATGCGAAACATAGGTAAATGACAATACTTGTAACCACTTATAATAAAACCATGTAACTTTATCATCACCTGAAAATTTTATATAGATATGAACAGAAACACCTTCTACTGCATCGCACTTGCGTTGGCCGGTTCTACGACCGCCCTGGCACAAACGAACAAAACTACCACCATCAAAATACAGGATGTCCTGAGTGCAGAAGTACCGAAGCCCGACCCTGCAAAGCATAAAGACCATGATGCGGAGGTGTACCGTACCTCAAAAGCCACACTGGGTGAGGGTTACCAATTGGTCTATTATCAAAAGGAAGGCGCAAAAATGGTTTACCATGCAGCATTTTATGGCTACAAGGACAAGATGAGACTCGCAGATTACAACTGGAATAAGGACACAATAGCAGTGCGTTTGTATGATGCTGGCAGTAATAAAGAGATCAGGTTCCGTGCTTTCGGGCATGGCGGCTCATCCAGCCTGATCACCGATGATAAGTAATAACATACTATTGCTAACTAAGCTATTGCTGCAACATATAAAATTATTTTAGGAATTCACATGTATTATTTATAGTTTTGATAAAGTACAAACACTTTATTCACCCCTTATATAATAATACAAAATGAAACAGCTCTTCTTTATTATATCGCTGCTCATTGTTTCCCCGGCATTTTCCCAAACATTACCCGCATATGTGCCCGCTGATGGTATAATGGCATGGTATCCTTTCTCAGGCAATGCAAACGATGGCACAGGGAATGGTTTTGACGGTACCGTCAATGGGGCGACCCTGGCTGCAGACCGGTTCGGTAATACTAATAGTGCCTACCAGTTCGATGGTTCATCTACCAGTATCAGTACCAACCTTGCAGGGCCCTCAGGCAATGCTGCGCGTACCATTGCCTGCTGGTTCAAATACGGAGCTTTCCCGAATGCCTGCAACACACAAGGCGTACTGGCAGGTTATGGTGCAAATAGTGAGTCATGCGGGCAAACATCCAAAAATTTCTCTCTTGAAATAAATAATGATGTGGGCGGGCCAACCGGATGGATCGATGGCGTTTGCATAGCAGATTACCAAAACTTGGACACACTGGATACCGGCTGGCACTTCATGGCTGCCACTTATGATACGTCTTTCGGTGGTTTCTTCGATATCAAACTATACGTTGACGGTGAATATAAAAGCACCAGTCATGTACAATTTGGTCCTTCCAGCGTGGTCAATACCGACACGCTGAGCAAGCTATTGATAGGTAAAGGTCATTATAGCTGCAAGCGTTTCTTCGACGGAAAAATAGATGACATTGGCGTATGGAACAGGGCACTACAGGTCAATGAACTCTACGACCTCTACAGGGGCACTCCTTATGCAAGCACGGATAGCTTATTGGTTTACGTTGACAATTTTTGCTCCAATATGCAGTTTACGGTATCGCCGGCCCACTATACGCCGGGGATGACAGTTACAACGTGGTTTGGTGACGGGAACATACAGACGGATAGCTTTTCAACTATATCGCAACTAGCCGATGTAGAACATATGTATGCCTATTCCGGCAATTATACCATAAAGCATGTGATCTATCGCAACGCCGTAGCGATCGACTCGCTCAGCTACAGCTACAACTACCAGTTCTGCCGGGTACTGCCATTGCGGTTCTATGCGGACACAAATGGCGACTGCAATTACGATCCAATGACAGAACCACTGGTATTCCAGCCTACTACGCTTGAAGTAGATTCTTCAGGAATACCTATCGATACGGTATCAGCCACAAGCGGCCTTGATTATTATGCCTATGGCGGTATGGGAACTATCTATGATTTCAAGGCCATAGAAGTGGTACCGGGCGCAGTGCTTTCATGCCCGGCCAATGGCATTATAACAGACACGATGCAACTGGCTAATAACCCGGTAAAGAATGTAGGGCTGCAATGCAGCGGTACACCCGGCTACGATCTTCAATTGTATGCTACCGGCATCGTGGGTTCCCATCGCTTTGCAGGTATGGTGATCGCAACCAATACCTATTGTACCCCGATAATGGGGACGCTGACCATGCATATGACCCCGCATTATACCTCTCAACAAGCATTTTTCCCTAACCCTGCGTCAATTGTCGGTAACGCTGTCACCTGGAACATAGCCAATCTTTCGTCCACGCTTTCAAACCCTGCCATCATGTATGCTCACATGGAAGGTGCAGGGACCATTGGTGATACGGTGCAGACCATTTATGAGATAGATCCGATGATAGGCGACATGAACCCTTCAGACAATATCATCATACACGACGACACAATTACCGGCAGCTACGACCCGAATTACATTGCAGTGAACCCGGGAGGCTGCCTGCAACCGGTGGGCACAAAACTTACTTATGCCATCCACTTTGAAAATACGGGGAATGATACTGCATTCAATATCTATGTGCTCGATACCCTGCCCGATTACCTTGATGTAAAGAGCCTGCGTATGCTGACGGCATCGGCAGCCATGAACATATCAATACTGAAACCGAAACCAAGCGGATACACAGCGGTCAAATTTGACTTCCCGAATATTAACCTGCTCGACAGCTCTCACCATGGCCAGTGTGAGGGGATGCTCATGTATTCAATAAACGTCAAGGACGGGCTACCCGACGGCACCTATATAACCAACAGGGCCGGTATCTATTTTGACGATAACGATGTAGTACGGACCAATACTGTGAGCAACAGGATAGGTTGCCCCACTTCCGTCACAAATGTTACACGTGAAAATGGCATTGATATATACCCCAATCCTGCTTATACAGAATTTACCATCCGGGCCGACAATTCACTATATCATACCGCCACGCTCAGTAATACGCTGGGAGGCGTAATATCGCAACAGGCTCTACAAAGCAGGCAAACAATAATAGATATGCACGGACTACCCGCAGGCGTTTATTACATAACGCTGACAGGCAATAAGGGGAATGTGGTGCGTAAAATAGTGAAGATGTAGACCTAACGGTCAGGGAATAAGAATAGATTCAAACATCACAATAAGTTAAGAAGTGCAGGCACAGTGCCTGCACTTCTTATTTCAGCCTCCCTATGATCCCATCATTCGCACATTTCAAATAACAGTACTATTACTCCGCTGTGTTCTTAAGCTTCATCAGTAATGTATAGGCATTCTCCGTAACCAGGGTTTGCGTAGCAAGATCAAGTCCTTTTGCATCTATTATGGCTACCCTGCCATTCTCAGCAGGACCCGTAACTACCTCTTTCATTTCATAGGTATTGTTCGCCCTTGCAGCAAATACATACTGTTTATCACCGTATCTCACTATGGCTGCTTCAGGCACAGCGAAAGCCTCGGCACTATTCACCTCGATATCAGCATTCATGAACATGCCGGGTACCAGCGATTTATCATACTGTTCAAAATGGCAATGCACCTGTATGGCCCGTTCAGGACTAACATCTTTACCTATCAGTATGATCTCGCAGGGATATTTCTTTCCCGGATCACCGTTGCTGTAAGCGATCAATTTCTGACCAATGGATAGCTTGTTGATATCTTTCTCGAATACAGTTAATGCCAGGTGGATATCTGTGGGGTTGACCAATTCGAACAACACATCTGATGGGGTAACATACTTACCTACATTCACCCGAACAGCAGATACATAACCATCTATCGGGGCATGTATGCTCACCATGCGTGAAATATTTCCTTCATTCAGCTTCAAAGGATCTATCCCGATAAGCTGCAACTTTTGCATTAATCCGCTTATCAGTATCTTATTACTGCGGTATTCGGCCTCTGCCTGCTGAAAAGATTTGTCGCTGCTGGCTTTACTCGCATTCAGTTCCTTCTGGCGTTGGTATTCGCTCTCCAGGTATGCCTGCCGGGCCTTTGCCGTAAGGTAATCCTGCTGCAGTTGTATATACTGCTGGTCTTCCATGCGGGCTATCACCTCTCCCTTCCGGATGTGCATGCCCGGTAGCAAGCTGGTCGATTTCAGGTATCCTCCCATCGGGAAACTCACCGAAACCATGTTCTGGGGCGGCACATCTATCGTTCCCGTTACCTTCAATATGGAACGGACATCCTGTTTCACAGCCATACCGGTGTCTATTGCCGCATTCCTGTATTGGGCATCGGTAAGGGTAACTACAGTTGCCGCCAGGCTGTCCGTTACCTTTTCTTCCTGTGCCGTATGGCTACCACAGGAAGAAAATAAAATAGCCATATACGATACTATGAGTATGTTCTTCATTTACTTAATTTTTGGTGAGGTAATTGATCTCTAAAACAGATTCATTCATTTTCTTCAGGGCATCGTAGTAATCGTTACGTATGCTTATGGCCTGGTTAAGCAGTAAGGTATACTCCAGGTAATTGATCTCTCCCTGCATGAATTGCCGGCCTGCAGTACTGATCTGCAGATCAGTATTCTGCAAAGCGGTATCTTCAAAATATTTTACGGCCTTGCTGTATTGACCGTAAGCCAAAAGGGCCTCCTTATATTCACGGTCAAGCAGGTTGCGACCGTCTTCTTCCCGGGCTTCGGCTATGCTTACACCAAGTGAAAGGGCCTTTATGTTTGCTGAGCGTGCAAAAAACAATATCGGTATACCGACACCCAATTGCACCGAAGAAAAGCGGGTGTCCTTACCATACAACAGCTCCTGGTTATCAACCTTCTGCCAGCCGCTGAAACTTTGGTTATAATAGCTGCCGGTAAGCTCGGGGAGCAATTGTAGTTTTTCGTATCTCAGCCTGCTCTGCGACAATTTCCTTTGCTGCTCAAGATATGCGAGATATGGATGGGTGGTCATGGCAGGCACTAACGGCAATACGCCGGGTGACAATCTCAAAAGTCCGGGGGCAGGCAGGTAAGCAGTACCCGAATGTAGCAGATAAGCAAAACGTTCGCCTAATATAGCAAGGTCTGTCTCTAACTGATCGAGTTGCAGCCTTACCTGCCCCCGCTGGTTTTCAGCCGAGGCCTTTTCTGCAATATCGGTCTCCCCCAGCTTATAACGCAGGACGGCCTTTTGTGCAAAACCGGCGTACAGGCTATCCGCCTGTCGTAACAGGTCTCTTTTGTGATACAGGCTATTGATCTCGTTGTACAGCTTTGCCACCTGCCTGGTCAATTCCTTTTCACGAAGGTCGACTTGTGCCTGCGCTGCCCTCCATTCACCACGAAGCAGGGCGCTATGCCCCGCATATACCAATGGGAATGCGATGGTTTGCGAAACACCATAGCGTGTGTCCGTATAGGCGCTGTTAATATTACCCCACTCGGCGCTAACACTTGTTCTCCCCGGGTCCCAGGCGGTGCCGATCATCTTTTTATGATAATCAGCAGTAAACCTGTCGGCCTTGAGACTTAAATTATTACGAAGGGCAGAATCGATTGCAGCATCAAGCGTTATGGTTTCCTGTGCTTTAGAAAGCATAGGGGCTATACCGAATGATAACAATATAACTGCTGTCTTACTTTTCATTTTGACATTTGATTTTTCAAATAAAATATAGAGTACCGGGAGAAGGAACAAAGTGAGGAAGGTAGCCGTCATCAGGCCCCCGATCACTACTGTAGCCAATGGCCGCTGCACCTCAGCACCGGCACCGTTACTCAGTGCCATAGGCAGGAAGCCTAAAGAAGCGACCGCTGCGGTCATCAACACCGGGCGTAACCTTATTTTGGTCCCCTGCAGTACGATACGCCTGAGGTCAGTTAGGCCATCTGCCTGTAAGCGACGGAATTCGGCTATTAATACGATACCATTTAACACTGCTACACCAAATAAAGCGATAAAGCCTACCCCTGCACTTATACTGAAAGGCATGCCCCGTATAGCCAGGGCGAAAGCCCCCCCAATAGCTGATAAGGGTATGGCAGTATAGATAATAAGCCCATGCCGGAGCGAACGAAACGCGAAATAGAGCATTAACAATATAAGTCCCAAAGCCAGGGGAACAACCAGCGATAAGCGCTTCTTTGCAGCGACAAGGTTCTCGAATGCACCGCCATACGTAATGTAATAACCGGCAGGCAGCCTGATCCCGGCAGCCTTCTGCTGTAGCTCATTCACTATGCTTTGCACATCGCGGCCTCTTACGTTGAAGCCAACAACGATACGTCGCCGCGCATCTTCGCGTTGTATCTGGTTAGGGCCATCTTTTATTTCAACAGTAGCAAGCTGGTTCAAGGGCACCTGTGTACCGTTTGCAGCAGGCACCAGC
The DNA here is from genome assembly GCA_964481425.1 of uncultured Flavipsychrobacter sp. Classification (GTDB taxonomy): domain Bacteria; phylum Bacteroidota; class Bacteroidia; order Chitinophagales; family Chitinophagaceae; genus MKUN01. The sequence continues at coordinate 8,078 of CAYZTM010000015.1, read as the reverse complement.
AGGTTCCTTACATCTTCAATGTTCTTACGTTGGTCTCCTGCAAGTCGAACGACAAGATCGAAGCGTTTTTCTCCCTCAAAAACGAGGCCGGTACTTTGTCCCCCAAACGCAGTGTTCACTACATTGTTAACGTCTTCAATACTCAGCCCGTATTGGGCTATCGCTGCGCGATCGTATTTTATAACCAACTGGGGCAGGCCCGTCACCGTTTCCACATATAGGTCGCGCGCACCGTCCACTGTTGATACAAGCTTGCCCAGCTTATCGGCATAAAGCGCCAGTGAATCCAGGTCTTCGCCGTATATCTTACACACTACATCCTGCCGCGCCCCGGTCATCAATTCATTGAACCTCATTTGTACAGGAAATTGAAATCCTGCGGTAACACCCGGCACTTCGCTTATTGCGGCCCCCATCTTCTCAGCCAGTTCAGGGAATGTTTTGGCTGATGTCCACTCCTTCTTATCCTTCAATATCACCATCATGTCACTCGCATCCATTGGCATTGGGTCCGTAGGTATCTCGCCGCTGCCTATCTTGGTTACTACCTTTTCCACTTCCGGAAACCTGTGCAAGAGGATGCCTGCAGCTTTTTGTGTCGCATCTATTGTGGTATGCAGGCTACTGCCGGTCAGCACTCTCGTATCCACTGCAAAATCCCCCTCTTCCAGTTGCGGAATGAATTCTCCGCCCAGCGATAGCAGTACAGACAAGGCTGCGGCGAACAATACGATCACACCACCAATTATCAGCTTGGGATAATTCAATACCTTATCAAGCGCATGCTGGAACCAGCGTTCGATGCGGGCCATAACCCTGTCCGAAAGGCCGGGCTTATGCTTTATCTTTTTGCTGATAAGCAAAGAGCTCATCATAGGGATATAAGTAAGTGACAGGATGAACGCCCCCAGCAGGGCAAAGGCGACGGTCTGCGCCATGGGGCGGAACATCTTCCCTTCAATACCACGCAACGAGAATATGGGCAGGTACACAATAAGGATGATCACCTGCCCGAACACCGCACTGTTCATCATGCGGGAGGCAGCAGTATTTACTTCTTTATCCATATCTCCCTGCGACAGGCGCACTACATCCCTGAACTGTTTGGAATGCCCAAGCCGATGCATGACCGCCTCGACGATAATGACCGCCCCATCTATGATAAGACCGAAATCAAGGGCCCCCAGGCTCATCAGGTTGCCGCTCACACCAAACAGGTTCATCATAATGATGGCAAATAACATGGCCAGCGGTATGATGGATGCCACGATGAGCCCTGCACGCAAATTGCCGAGGAATAATACCAGGATAAAAATGACGATCAGCGAGCCTTCCAGCAGGTTCTTTTCAACCGTACCGATGGCATTATTGACCATTTTGGTCCTGTCCAGGAAGGGCTCTATCACTACGCCTTCGGGCAGCGTTTTCTGAATTTGGACGATGCGTTCTTTTATCTGCTTAATTACTTTATTACTATTCCCTCCTTTAAGCATCATCACGATCGCCCCGGCCACCTCGCCTTTGTCATTATAACACATAGCACCATACCTCGTTGCCGAGCCAATATGCACATCTGCCACATCGCGTATCAATACAGGTGATCCGGACGATACCTGCTTCACCACGATATTCTCTATATCCCCGATATTTTCCGCGAGGCCCTCGCTGCGTATGTACAGAACAGCAGGGCCTTTTTCAATATAGGCGCCACCGGTATTACCGTTATTTTTTTCGAGCGCTGTGAAGATATCTTTAACACCAAGACCATATGAAGCGAGTTTCGATGTGTTTACTGCCACCTCGTATTGTTTAAGGTAGCCTCCAAAGCTGCTAACATCAGCTACCCCCTCCACACCCAAAAGCTGGCGTCTTATGATCCAGTCCTGGATGGTGCGCAACTGCCTTGCATCATATTTGTCTTCATAGCCCGGCTTAGGCCTTACCACGTATTGGTATATCTCTCCCAGGCCGGTAGTGACCGGCGCCAGCGAAGGGCTGCCAATACCTTTGGGTATTTCGTTTTGCACCTGTTGCAGCCGTTCGGATACCTGCTGCCTTGCCCAATACACATCCACATCGTCATGGAACACTATAGTGACCAGCGAAAGCCCGAAACGGGAAAAACTGCGTATCTCCTTCAGCCCGGGAATATTACTATTGGCCTGTTCAATAGGGAACGTTATCAAACGCTCCACATCAGGCGCACCAAGGGAGGGTGTTACCGTTATCACCTGCACCTGGTTGTTGGTTATGTCGGGTACTGCATCTATGGGCAGTTGGGTAAGCTGGTAAGCCCCATAACCAATAAGGCCCAGCACAAATAATATAATTATGAGTTTATTCCTGACCGAAAACTCAATGATCTTTTGTAGCATAATGGTGATTTTATGGTCACAACACAGCATAGGTGGTGCGGGCCATCATCAAACAAAAAAGGCATATGGGCGGCAAAGCCCATAGCAATTACAATATGTTAGCTAAAAAAGACCCCGTGCTTTGGCGGGTGCCAGATGGCGGTCAATAACCGGGATAGACAGAAAGGACATTGATATAGCGATATGGTACCCGATACCGGGGGCACGAACAGCGGGGCAACCGTAATATCCCTCGACTCGAAAAAGGTGAAAATGAGCGAAGTGGAAGATGGATGCTTAAAGGGCAACTGCATGTCCCGCTCATGGTCTGCATCTTTCACATCGCCTTTGGCATAGTGCATGGTAAGGAATTCGATAAAATCCATATTCCCGTTCTGCTCCTTGTGCTCATAATAATGCTCCACCAGTGCATATACCTTTACCAACTGCTGCACAGGGGCCTGCACCAACAGTATGAGTGACAACATCAGTATGGAGCCAATACGGATCACGGGGACAAATATAAGCATCAACCAGATACGCCATGGTGACAAATATCACAATCAATACCTGGCTTGGAGTGATCCCACATATTACCGCGGGGTAAAGGCATAATTCTTTTATATCTTTTCTAAAAAAATGACAGAACAAAATTTTGTTGCGAAGGCCTCAATAAGTATTAACGCATCCCCGGCAGAGGTATGGAAGGCGCTCACCGATCCGGCACTCATTAAAGAATATATGATGGGCACCACCGTCAGCGCTACATGGGAGGAAGGAACTGACATCACCTGGTCGGGTGAGTTCAAGGGTAAGAAATTTGAGGACAAAGGCAAAGTGCTGCAGGCAAAACCCGGCAAGGTGCTGGAATATACCCATTACACGCCCCAGGCAGGGGAAGCGACAGCCAGCTCCATGCATACGGTAACGATAGAGCTAAGCGGTGATGAAAATGAAACCAAAGTACGGCTCAGCCAGGACAATAACAGTACAGAACAAGCCAAAGAAGAGTCTGAGAAGAACTGGGATGCGATGCTTGGCGGAATGAAAAAGCTGCTGGAAGCATAACCCACTTGCTTAAAGCACAAAAGGTATCACTGCTTTGCGCTCCTTTGGGTAGTCGGGGAACTTTTGAAGGTACCACTTATGATTATCAAGGGTGCGCGGCACGAGGTTACATATCGTCCAGATGGCAAAGCTCCACGCCGGTAGTGACATGGCCATGATAGCAAAGCCCAGCCACTCTATGATCTCACCGAAATGATTGGGGCAGGATATATATTTGAACAGGCCGCCCATGGGTATCTTGTAGCCCGTTTCGCCGGGTTTACGCAAGTTGATCAGGACCGTATCGGAGTAATTATTGATGATGGCCCCGGTAATGAAAACAGGCAGGCCAATGAGGAAATGTGCGGAGGAGAAAAACCCTTCGCTATATACCCCGCCAAAATTGCCGAGATAGCTGCCGTTCAGGTAGCCATTTACAAAATTGAAGCATATGGCCGATAGCACAATAAGCATAGGTATCTTTTTGCCACGGGTGCGAATGCGTAAGGGATAGATAAATGTGCGGTTGAGGTAATGCAGCATCCATAGCCCCCAAAGGAACCATGCACCCGCCGGCTTATCGCCCGTGCCCATAAAAAAGAAGAGACTAAGGAAGAGGGGCGAGGGAAGCTCCTGTATTACCCAGCCAAGACTGTTGCCCAGCATAGGTCCCCATTTTTTACTTGCATGCCTGCCGTAAGGCTGGGTGATGCGCAACAGGAAAGGCAGCGTCACTACCGCTACCAGTATCCAAATGAGTGCAAGAATATTTAGTCTTTGTTCGTTCACCGTGTACTAAGGTAATAGCTTATGTTATTCTTTTACCCGGGGCCGGGTAGCTGGCAGACTTTGTACCAGCCTAATCGTCATAACCCCGCGATAGACGGTATGACTTGCTGAATTTCTTTCTAAACCACTTCCTCAAAGGCTTGATCACGAACCTGACGACAAGCAGCGTAAGCACAGATGCCCCGAAAGAAACGAGACCGACACGGGAGAAGTCCGCTTCAAAATCGAAAGTCAGGTATATGACCGACCATGCAAGGAATGCCACCAAAAAATAAAGCAGGTAACGCATATATATTAAGGATGGCAGAAGGTACTATAGGATCAGGCAACATTGTATGCACAGAAGCTATAATGTTTTGTTAAAAAGGGATAACGCAAAAGCCACCATCACATACTCTGCCCGAAGGTCAGCAGGTTGTTATCGGGGTCCAGGAGGGCGAATTCTTTTTGTCCCCATGGCTTTAGCTCCAGTTTGGTGAGCTTAACATCTTTGCTTTGTAGCTGCTCGTACCAATCCTCAATATTATCGGTACGCAGGTATAGCTGCCCATAATTCTCTTTGGGGTCAAGCTCTTTGAACAGAAAGAAGTGTAGCTGCAAGCCATCCAACTCCAGCATCAGGTATTCGGGGTAGTCGCCGCCAAATTGCCGAAAGCCCAGTTTGTTGATATAAAAGTGCCTCGTGGCGTTTTTATCACGCATGGGCAGCTTGGGATGGAGCGATATAAGCATGGGACACTTATTAGTATTTTTAGTTATTTCCTGTTTTTCTTCCGGGTTAGTTATTTCCTGTTGCTGCTAAGCGAACCGGCCAGAACGCGCTCCTGTGGCTACGCAGAGTAAAAATAGTTATTTCCTGTCGTTTCTTATTCGTCTTTAAAAAAGGAGACAGGGAAAGAGTTCCTATCATTGCATATTCGTCTTTAAAAAGGAGGTAGGGAGGGAGTTCCTGTCGTTTCATGTTCGTCTCTAAACGGAGACAGGGAGGGAGTTCCTGCCATTGCATATTTGTCTCTAAAAGGAGACAGGGAGGGAGTTCCTACCTTTACTTGTTCCAGTGGCAGCGGGCAGCGGCAGTATGCAGTTTTTATATACTTAACCATATACAAAGCTATTAAAGAAATAAGCCTGAATTTACGGACGCGTAAACCGGCAGGCTATGAGGCAAGATACAACAGCGAAGGAGGGGAATCCAAATAATGATATCCACATTTTTGAATCTCAGCATCGTTGTTGGTGAGGAACGGCAACAAGGGCCAACCCGTTCTTAGCATAGGGCAGTTACAAACTGCCATTATTTATAACCACAAGTCACAGACTTGCGGGAGCGGGGGAAAATAAGAAACTAATTACTATTTTTAAATAAAATTCATGATGAAACAAACACATTTACCCTTCATTGCTACTATCTTATACGCTCTGATTTCTAGTTGTAGCAAGAGCCAAACCCAGCAAACGTTTCAACCCACACCAAGAGTTATCACAGAATATCAATTCGAAAACACGACGGACAGACCCCTAACATTTGACATTTACCAAACACGGTCAGACTATAATAACGACAGCAATGTTTACATAAATTTCATTGTTCCGGCACACACACGTCATGCCATTAGCGTAGATTCAATCAAAGAAAATACAGTCTATTTTGTCGACTGGTACGATAGCAGCTTCACCTACACTAATTGGGGGTTTCGAGACTCCTTTACCCTATTTACTCCGTCGAATATTGATACGGCATTTAGCACTAAAAATGTTCCCATACCCAACAACGTTCGTTTGCTTTTTTTAAATGGGCATTCTGCAGGAACAAAATGGATCGCTATTAATGCCTTTGGTCAATCCCAAAATACGTTAGGATATATTTCTATCTGGAACCAATATCATAATGACAAGTACTGTGAGTTTACATTTCTAAAGGATTACACTTCTATCGAACGGTATTACAACACCAGGACATTTGACACTACAGAGCTTATTTTACCCTATGGGACGCCACAAGTTAATCCTATTATAATTGCCTATACACTCTACAACATGATCAAAAGCAATTTCACCTCATCGGCACCATGGAATTATCAGTACCCTGCAACAAACTCAATCGATACAATCCTGATCAGAGATCTAAACAACGGAACTTCATTTTTGTCAATGATCAAAATGTAAACGACTAATAACTGTTAACTTAATTCATTGAATACTATCAACAATTCCTCTCATTAAAGCTTCCTTATAAAACCAAGCATTGAGTTTTTTACCATTTAGTCTAATGTATTTTATGACTTCAGGTTGCAGCGGTTCAACAAATCGGCTTTGGGGATCCCCATTCCATAGGTAGTCCACACCATTTGAAGCAATGAAGGCGAACGGTACAGAATCATTTTCTTTGAATGCCACCCCAGTTACTGGGTCAATTCTAGCTATATTTTTATTGCACCTAATGCTATCATTCAAATAGAAACTAAAATAAAAAAGAAGTGTATCCGACTGTCGAACTAAATGCTCAAATTTTAGTTCTAATTGGCCGAGCGTAACCGGCTGATTACTTAAACTATTATTCCAAAACTGTAAAGTGTCATCCAAATAATAACAATATAGTCTCCACTTCCCTTCATCCAAATATTTCTTCTCTAATGAATTTCTTGAAAAAGAGGTATCATTAAGCACTTCTGTATTTTTATCAGCCGTATTATCAGTACAGCTAAATAGGATTAAGCACACACAAAATATTATTATGATTGATCTCATAGCAAACTGACTTATTTATTTAATCGAATAGTAGTCTTATTCAAACCAGTATTCATATACAAATACCCGGTTGTTCCTGATGTTCCGCAGGGCATCAGGAACATTAAATAAGTTCGGTTCTGTGAACGGCATTCATCTTTACAGGGCTACTATCCGATGGTAACAAGTTAAGGCAATTTCTGATGGGCTAATGTATTTATTGTACAAACAGGATAGTATATTTTGACACGGGCCAGGAATAGACTCCCGTAAATAGAATTTAGCTTCCACCTTTGAGTACCTTCGGAGAAGGGGTTTTATTGATACCACCGGATGCCCTGCGGAACATCCGGAGGAACAGATAAAGAAGTGAGTAACAGCGCTAAGTATTATTTCACATTAAAACAGTAACCGATAAGCGACTGCGTATTTGCAGCTCCTAATACAGAGATATTAGGCCTGTTAACGATAAAACAGTACTCACCGCTTGCCAGCTTATTCGGAGTTGTTATTTCATAAACTCCATCAGCCACTTTGTTGAAAGATAGTTTCACTTTGGTAAGCTCCACGGGTTTATCCCTTCCCATGCTCATTTCAGCTACAAGTATTTTCCGTTCTTTTTTTGCAACATTAAATATAAATAGTTCAACCACATTCGAGGGATCTATTCCAGGTTCTATTTTGACTATATATTTATCGGAAGGATCACCTGAACGAGACAAAGATGCAGTCTTACCATTTGCCACAAGATTTACTTCCGTATGCCCTCCCATGCTCGTGTGAAGATTTGAGCTCATGTCGGTTTTATCAAGTTCACCCAAACTGTTGTCTGCCTGAACAATCATGACTTTATTCTTAAATTCTGGCGCAGCTACTGTTTGTGCTGATAATTGAAGGGTAGATGCTAATGCGCACAATAGGAGTATTTTTTTCATAATATATTTTTGCACAAATTTACTCGCGCAGCAATGAATTTGCAATGGTTTATGAAGAAATAATACTAGCGTATCAGAACAGGTGGAAGCAGGAAACAGAAAGAAAGCAGGGGAAAAATGAGAGCGGAGAAACAACCAAGCGCTCTTCGCTCTGTTTCTCCGCTCTTCTTTTGTGCCCGGAACAGGAATCGAACCTGCACTCCCTTGCGAAAACCAGATTTTGAGT
>CAYZTM010000014.1:67399-99494 GCA_964481425.1 uncultured Flavipsychrobacter sp. | reverse complement strand
TCGTTGACCATATTATTTGTTTTAGTTGGTCAACTTTTATCAGGACGAGACAAATAATAAAAAAAGCCGGGCGTTCACCCGGCTTTCGTATCAGTGTTTTTCTATCCGTTCCTTCTTTCTCGTTTCTTCCAGTTCTTCTTCGCGGGCCTGCTCTTTATCGTAGGCGCGTATGATCTGCTTCACCAGCCTGTGGCGTACCACATCGGCCTCATCGAGCTGTACATGGGCTATGCCTTCTATGTTCTTCAGTATGCGGGTAGCCCTGATAAGCCCCGACCTCTGGTTCTTCGGCAGGTCTATCTGCGTCAGGTCGCCGGTAATGATGGCCTTGGCAGATGGGCCTATACGGGTGAGGAACATCTTTAGCTGCAGGTCGGTAGCGTTCTGTGCCTCATCGAGTATGATGAACGAGTTATCGAGCGTGCGGCCGCGCATGTAGGCCAGCGGCGCTATCTCGATGATGCGGTTGGTCATATAATAGTTCAGCTTGTCGGCCGGTATCATATCGTCCAGTGCATCATACAGCGGGCGCAGGTAAGGGTCTATCTTCTCCTTCAGGTCGCCCGGCAGGAAGCCCAGGTTCTCACCGGCCTCCACTGCGGGGCGGGTGAGGATGATCTTACGCACGGCCTTGTTCTTCAGGGCCCTTACCGCCAGCGCTACTGCCGTGTAGGTCTTACCGGTACCGGCAGGGCCTACGGCGAAGAGGATGTCGTTCTTCTCCGATGCCGTTGACATCAGTTTCTGGTTCTGGGTCCTTGCCCTGATCACGCGCCCGTTAGGGCCGAACACGAGGATGTCGTTATTGTTCGGATCATCGAGGGTTACCAGGTCGCCGGTCGCTTCCTCATCACCGAGTATCTGGGCAAAATAATGCTCAGAAAGGTGCCCGTTACGCTCCAGGTACTTGATCACCTGCGCGATCTTGGCCTGTGCGTTGGCTACCTCGCTTGCCTGCCCGGAGAGTTTTATCTGCGAGCCGCGAGACAATATTTTCAGTAGCGGAAACTTGCGTTTAAGGATATCGAATTTGCTGTTATTGATCCCGAAGAACTCTATGGGGTTAACAGTTTCCAGGTTAATGATCGCGTCTGTCAATGGTTTCTCCTTTTTTTAGAGCTAACAATATAAATGTACGAACAAAGGGCACTAATATCTCTTAAAGCAATGTTATATAATCGTCATATCCTGTAGCCGTTCGCCTTGAACTCTTCAAGCTTTGCAGCTACGGAATCGTTGCTCAAAGCGAAGATGCGGGCACAGAGCGCGGCGGCATTGCGTGCACCGGCCTTGCCTACGGCAAGGGTGCCCACGGGCAGGCCTGCAGGCATCTGCACGATGCTGTACAGGGCATCTATACCACCGGGCAGGCCACCATCCAGGGGCACACCCAGCACGGGTAGCGATGTATATGCGCTGCACACACCCGGCAGGGCGGCAGCCATACCGGCAGCGGCCACTATGGCGCCAAATCCGTTGCTTTTAGCGTTTACCATCAGGTCGCGCACCTTATCGGGGTTGCGGTGGGCTGAGGCCACTATCATTTCATTCTCGATCCCGAACCAGTTGAGCCAGTTGCGGCATTCATTCATTACGGCTTCATCGGTCTGTGAACCCATTATGATCATTACTTTCATCTGCTATAGAAATTGTGTTTGAGTGAAAATAAAAAATATCGTGCCTGCTTTGTTCATATGGTCATTCTTTTTTTGTCAACACCTGTGCAAATCTTTCTGTGGATTTTATAGCGTTTATTTATTATGGTGTTATGTATCAATTAACTTTACGACCCGGAACTGACATATGTATTCAATAAAAGATAAGATAATCGTAGTGACCGGGGCCTCAGGCGGCATAGGTGAGGCCCTGGCAAAGGAGGGCTTGAAGAGAGGCGCAAAGCTGGCCGTTTGTGCCCGCAATATGGACAAACTGCGGGCGGCATTCGCCGCAGTGCCGGCCGGTGATATCCTGCTATTTGCCGCCGATGTTAGCCGCGAGGAGGACTGTAAGGCCTTTATCGGCGCGGTACTGGAAAGGTGGGGCAGGGTAGATGTGCTGCTCAACAATGCGGGTATCACTATGAGGGCCCTTTTTGAGGATGCAGAACTTAGTGTCATCAAAGAGCTCATGGACATCAACTTCTGGGGTACGGTGTACTGTACCAAGTATGCCCTGCCTTCTATCATAGCGAATAAGGGTAATATCACGGGCGTTTCGTCCATTGCAGGTTACAGGGGACTACCCGCCCGGACCGGTTACTCGGCCTCAAAGTTTGCCATGCAAGGCTTCCTCGAGGCCCTGCGTACCGAGCTGCTGCACACCGGGGCCAACGTGATGTGGGTAAGCCCCGGCTTTACGGCTTCCAATATCCGCAATGTGGCGCGCAGCGCCAATGGCACTGCACAGGGCGAGACCCCGCTGGATGAGGGCAAACTGATGACATCGGAAGAGTGTGCCCGGCTGATAATGGATGCTATTGAAAAGCGCAAACGTACCATAGTGATGACGGGGCAGGGTAAGCTCACCGTCTGGATGAACAAGTTGCTGCCGGGCCTTGCCGATAAGCTGGTACATAAGCACTTCCTGAAAGAGCCAGGCTCGCCCCTGCTGAAATATGAATCCTGACACCCCGCGTTCACCCGTATAGTATTGTCTTGTTTACAGTTGATATTCGTCAGCACATTCAATACGAATGGTTTAAAAATCGTATTTTTAATGAAATATTTACGGTTATGCGTATGTACAAGACCTTAGCTCTTCTTACAGTTCTTGCTTTCTCCGGTACTGCTGCCCGGGCTCAGTTCCAGGGGCAGGTATATTTTCGTGACGAAGGCGTGAAGGCATATGCATGGTCGCAGGAACAGACAATGGGCTGGTGCGGTGGCCTTGATCATCCGCAGTTCTGCCTGGCCGATCTGAACAATGATGGTAAGAAAGACCTTGTGATATACGAGCGCGACACCCGCCAGGTTAAGACATTTATCAATTATGGCAGTGCCGGTCACCCCGATTACAGGTTCAGGCCCGAATATGCAAAGAATTTTCCCCCTGTATCTGAATACCTGAAAATGGAGGATTATAACAGGGATGGCGTACCCGATCTCTTCCACAAAGGCCTCCCGGGTGTGGATGTGTACAAAGGTTATTACAACGCAAATAACGAGTTATGCTTCACTCACTACAAAGAGCTTTATTATAATAATGATACGCACTCCATCGGAAACGTGAATGTATATGTGGAACCGTCCGACATCCCGGCCATGATAGACCTCGATGGTGATGGTGACCTCGATATCATTGCATACTGGAGCGGTGGCGCCAAGCTGTATTACTACAAGAACTACCAGGTAGAGGATGGTTATCCTACAGATAGTATCATCATCAAACTGGCTGATCGTTGCTGGGGTCGTCTCGACCAGGTGTATAAGCGCGCACACAATCTTAATGTTAGTTGCGATAACACAGGCCTCTTAGGGCTTAAACCAACCGGTGGCAGCAGGCATACAGGTAACTGTCTCTGCTTGTTCGATGCCGATGGTGATGGGGATTATGATTACATGGATGGCAACGTTTCTTATTCCGATATACAATACCTGCAGAATGGTAAAGTAGAGAACAGCTACCCTGTTGACAGTATGGTATGGCAGGATTCTCTCTGGCAGAGCAATGGGCATCAGCTGCATCTTGCCTCATGGCCGGCAGCATTCTGGTTGGATATAGACCAGGACGGGGATAAAGACCTGGTGTTCTCGGCGCACTTTGATGGTACGGAAAATTACAGGAGTGTAGCCTTTTACGAGAACACAGGTTCTGATGCCAACCCTGTTTTCACTTTTAAGTCCGACTCCTTCATAATGGATAAGATCATAGATGCAGGTTCCGGTTCTTACCCTGTGCTGTATGATTACGACAGGGATGGTAAACCCGACCTGATCCTTGGCTCCGATGGCTTTTATCAACCTAACGGCACCTTCAGGAGCCGGCTGGTGTACTACAAAAACACAAGTGTAGTTAACAACGCTTCGCTCACCTTGCAGGATATGGACCTCGACGGCATTTTTGCCGACAACCTTGCAGGTGCGGCTCCCGCCATAGGAGACCTGGATAACGACGGTAAGGATGATCTTGTATTAGGACAGAGCGACGGTACTATAGCTTTCTATCCTAATACGGCAGCTACCGCTGCCGCCCAGCCCGACTGGCACCATTCGCCCAATACACAAATGCACTTGCAGGATAGCAGTGGGGCCGTGATCAGCGTTTTTGAGAATGCCGCCCCCTTCATTTACGACCTTAACCGGGACGGAAAACCCGACCTGCTTATAGGTAGTAAATATGGCTACCTTGCCTACTACGAGAATATCAGCACTACTCCCGGACAGGTAAAACTTGCATTCAGGAGCAGCCAGGTGGGTGGCGTAAATCCCGATTCTCCTGCCGTGGTCACTTATTCTGTACCATATGTTGGTAAGATGGATAATACCGGCATCGATTACATAGTATGTGGTAGTAACAGCGGGGCAATATATCGTTACGATGGCTTCCAGACCGGTAATACCAATATCAATTATCCTGCTATCGATACCATGTATTCCTTCATCAACGATGGGGAACGCAGTGCACCAACATTTGGTGATATAGACGGGGATGGTAAATATGAGATGATAGTTGGCAACATTAAGGGTGGTGTTACCATCTATTCACAAAACCAGGCTGCCAATATCAATACCGCAAAGCTAAGCGCAGGCAATACCAAAGATGTCAGGGTGTATCCAAATCCCGCTAAAGACCTGCTGTATTTTTCCTGGAACAAGGATTTTGCAACAGGAGGACCTGTTTACATCACTGTGTACAATATTACCGGGCAGAAGATGATGCAGAAGACCATACCTGCCGGGCAACAGGGGGCGACATTATCTGCCACTGGCCTGCCTTCAGGTTCTTACTTCTGCGAGGTGATCTGTGGTGCTAACAAGTCTGTATTGCAGGTTTCTGTATTGCGGTAAATATTTATTCTTAACTATCGCGACGATCTTATAGACCATCAACATGAATCTTACGCCGGTTAATAATGGCAGCTCTTCAAGTGCCTTCCTACCCTCTGTTTGGGTACAGCGCCTGGTTGTGCTTCTTGCGGTCGTGCTGGTATATTTCAACAGCCTGCACAACAAGTTCAATCTCGATGATGAATTATACCATAAGCGGGCGACCGAATTTGCCGAACATGGAGCAAAGGGTCTGCTCCATTCATTTACGACTGTAACTTTTGTTGAAGAGAATAATGCTTATGAATACCGGCCACTAACACTGGCTAGCTTTGTGCTGCAATATGAATTGCTGGGTGATGCCCCGGCTATTAGTCATTTTATCGATCTTTTATTGTACCTCGCTACTTGCCTGTTATTGTTCAGGCTTCTATCGGCATGGTTCAGTGGAAAGACACAAGCCTCAGCTGCCTTCTGGATCACGTTGTTATTTGCATTGCACCCGCTTCATACCGAGATCGTAGATAGCATAAAGAACCGGGACGAGCTATTGGCCTTCTTCTTTGCTTTGCTAAGTTACCTCGCCGTATGGCAGGTACCCCGCACCGGTGAAAAAAGGCTTCTTTATATTGTAATGGCAGTGTTCTGCTTTTTCCTGGCTATTATTTCCAAAAAGACCATCTGGCCCTTTTTTATCATTGTACCGCTTGCTTTCTATTGCTTCAGCAACCTACCGGTCAAGAGAATAATTGCATATACATTGCTGTTTGTTCTGTCAATATTCTTGTACCGCGTCCATAATGTTCTGCATTTGAGTGTCAACCGCCCTTTCTATGAGCATGAGAATCCATTCTATTTATCTCCATTCAATATTTTTACGCGTAGCGCTACAGCATTCTATATCATGGGGCGTTATCTTATACTCCATATTTTCCCTTATCAGCTTGCTTACTATTATGGTGCCGATTATGTCCGGGTGGTCAGCTGGTCCGATCCCCTTGCTATAGCTTCATTATTTTTCTACACGCTCTTATCTGTATTTACCATTCGCCATTTTCTGCGCAGAGATATGGTAGCGTTTGGCGCTGCTGTTTATCTTGCTGCCATGCTAATGTATTCCAATCTCTTTATGCCGGTTCCCGGTCTTATGGCCGAACGATATACTTATATCTCCACACTGGGTTTTTGCATAATGTTATACTATGCTTTGCAATGGTTGTTGCTTAAAATAAAAGCCTCTCATGCCGAAACAAGACTAGATAAGTATTTACATTTTAGCATCCTGTTGGTTCTGCTGTTCTACGCTGTGCGCTGTATTGCCCGTAACAATGACTGGTATGATAAAGATACCCTTTATGCACATGATATGGCCTACCTGGGCAGCTCGGCAAAGGCTAATAGCTTGTATGCGGAGCAATTAGTGGCTAAGGCGAAGGAGTACAGAATTGTTGCTCAGCAATCGGGCACTCCCATGTATACAGACAGTGTTTCGTATTATTTGTCGGCAGCTAAAAACCATTTTAAAAAGACTTTAAGCATTAGTCCTACCTTCCCAAATGCTTTGAATGACCTTGCGCTCATATACACCTGGCAGGATAGTTTTGGACTTGCACGCGACTACATGCGCAGGTCTTTGGCTACTACTACAAAACCTGCACGTACGTATCACGATATCGCAATGCTGGATATGAAAGAAGGTAATTATGACTCCGCAATGATCTATTTTCAAAGGTCCATACGCACCGACTCAACTTATCTGGATGCCTATTGCGATCTGAGCAAATTGCTTGTTGTCAGAGGAGATACAGTGGGGGCGGAGGATGTCTTACTGGTAGTTGCGGGGCGCAGCAGTAGTTCCGTTCCTTATATTCAGCTTGCAGACGTCTCGTCTTTTAAACATGACACGACAAGTATAGTGTACTACTGTAGGGTTGCAGCAGAATTGAAGCCTGCTAACAAACTGATCTTATCTTTCCTCATCGATCATTATAATAGCCATCGCAGCCTGGATAGTGCCAGTTACTATCGGCAGAAGCTTGAACATATTAGTAAATGATCGTTTCATATTTATAAATTTTTGCATTTGATTCCCTTTTCAGCGATTTATAAAACAAAAATGTTAGAATTTATTTTTAACTTTTGATTAAAAAATATTAATAAGCAGCTAACTAAAAATTATATTTTGAAAAAATATTGAACTTATTGATTGTCAGTTTATATAAAATACGTTAAATTTAGAGTGCGTATTTAAGATTAATAAATCATTTTCTTAAGAACAACTCTATTTTATGTTTACACTATCTACTCAAAAACACCCCGCTCGTCCGCAAACAATTAACAGTAAAGCAATACAGAAAATTTTCATTATTGCGATTTTGATCTTCCTGGCGTTTTCTCCGCCAAAATCCACTGCACAGGTAGCAACAGGTTACACCTTTTCACAAGGAACAGTAGCGACCAATCCTGCCAGTACTTCATCCGGAACTGCAATTATCAGTGGTTGGTGGGACGACAATGTTTCCCTATTTAATTTTCCCGCTGGTTTTACCTTCAATTTTAATGGGACTAACTATACAAGTTGCCGCGTTAGCAGTAATGGCTTTATCACTTTTGGTGCTACCGCACCTACAGGCGGTAACTATACACCCATAAGTTCCAATGCGGGTTACGCCGGGGCATTTGGTGCATGGTCGGCGGACCTTATTGACTTGTTCAATTCACCGGTGGTATATAATATGACAGGTACTGCACCTAATCGCACATTGACCATAAAATGGTTTCAGGCCACACGATATGCAATAGCTGGTATAGGACCGGAGAATATCTCCTTTGTAATAAACATGTATGAAACCACCAACATTATCGAAGCTGCATATGGTAATTGTTCCATGACAACAGATGCCCTGTCGGCACAGGTGGGCTTGCGGGGCACCGGCAATTCGGACTTCAACCACCGGAATATGACAACAAACAACCCCTGGTTGAATAACACAGCCCTGGCAACTACTAATGCCCAGTCGGTACGGACAAGGAGCAATTCAAGACCGTCTAATTTATATACTTACTTCCGTTGGACCCCTGCTTGTATCCCACCAAGTATTACCTCGCTTACTTTTACCAATCCTACTACCTGTGGTGGTTCAAACGGTACTATAACTATTAATGGTACAGCACTGACCGGTAACTACACTGTGACCTATACAAGTAGCCTTACAGGTACAACTACTACAGGTAACATTGCTGCTGCAGCAAATTCCGTAACCATTACGGGATTGCCGGCAGCTACTTATACCAATTTCAGTATTAAAGCGGCCGCAGCCACATGCAGCTCCAATACCCTCGCCGGGCCTGTAGTCCTGGTTAACCCTACGCCGCCGAATATTACAGCACTTTCCTTTTCAAATCCCACTACCTGCGGTGGGTCTAATGGCACTATTACTATAACAGGCACTTCTTTGACCGGGAATTATACGGTCACCTATACCAGTAGCCTTACCGGCAATGTAACTACAGGGGCTATTGCCGCTGCCGGTAATACCGTTACGGTCACTGGTCTGCCCGCAGCTACTTATACCAATTTCAGCATCAAGTCATCTACTACTTTATGTACATCCAATACCTTGCCGGGACCCCTAACATTGACCGATCCCGCCGGGCCTAATATTATCGGGTTGTCATCTACCGGTCCTACCACTTGCGGTGGTAGCGACGGTACCATTACTATTTCCGGAACCTCATTGGCGGGCAACTATACGGTCACGTACACGAGTAGTTTAGCGGGCACTGTCACAACAGGCTCTATAGCTTCGGCAGGTAATACCGTGACAGTTTCAGGTTTGCCTTCTGCTACTTACACCAATATCAGCATTAAGTCATTGAGCACTTTATGTTTCTCCAATATACTCGCCGGACCTGTAGTATTAACAGATCCTGCAGGGCCATCTATTACCGGCCTTGGTTCATCAGGTACCACAACCTGTGGGGGAAGCGATGGTAGCATCACAGTTACCGGTATTGCATTGGCCGGTAACTACACAGTCACCTACACCAGCAGCCTTACGGGTACCAACACTTCGGGTTCTATTGCCTCTGTTGCTAATACGGTAACTGTTACGGGATTACCAGCAGCATCATACACCAATATAAGCGTCAAGTCGCTAACCACACAGTGCGCCTCTAACATATTGACAGGACCGGTTGATATACTCGACCCCACACCACCCCTGATAACAGGCACAACAACTACAAGTACCAGCACCTGTGGCGGCAGTGACGGTAGTTTTACAGTACAAGGCCTGCTTCCCAATACTGCTTATGATCTGTATTACAACAATGCAGCTACTGCTCTGAACATAATAACAGATGCTTTGGGTGATTACACCGTTACGGGATTACCCGCAAATAATTACATCAATATTTACGTAGTAAGGAACAACTGTACATCTAACGTTGTGGGCCCGGCAGTAGTGTCCGATCCCGCGCCTCCGGCTATCACAGGTACCACAACTGCAAGTACTACCAGTTGCGGTGGCAGCGATGGCAGCTTCACCATACAGGGGCTATTGCCCAATACCGCTTACGATCTGTATTATAACAATGCAGTTACGCCGGTAAATATCATTACCGATGCGTTGGGTAACTACACAGAAAATAACTTGCCGGCAAATACGTACGTCAATATTTATGTGGTAAGAATAGCATGCACTTCGAACATCGTGGGCCCCCTCGTAATTAACGATCCTGCGCCACCCGTGATAAGCGGCACCACATCAGGTGGTCCCTCTACCTGCAGTGGAAGTAATGGTTATGTTGCGTTACAGGGCTTGCTGCCCAATACTAATTACCAGGTCAGCTACGATGATGGTACTAATGCTTATACACCGACGATCATGTCCGATGCAACAGGTGCGGTTATTATTACAGGTTTACCCGCAGGTACATACAACAACTTTATCGTTACACTTAATAATTGTGTGTCTAATAACGCAGGTTCTGTAACTATCAGTGACCCTAATCCGCCTGTAGTGACTGCAAATACCAATGCACCCATTTGCGAAGGGCAGACTTTGGTTTTGTCCAGCAATGTTACTTTGAACGGCAATCCTGCTGTAGCCAATTCCTATTCCTGGACAGGCCCTGCATTTGTGAATCCTGTCAACCAGGCTAACCCGACAGTGCCTAATGCACCGGCGAGTGCAACAGGGGTATATACAGTTACTGCCACTATTGCGAACTGTGTATCGGCACCGTTTACCATTCCTGTAACGGTGTATGCAGCGCCTGCACCGCCTACTTTTGCAGTAAATACACCTCTATGCTCGGGTAATGACCTGCACATGGATGTGACCGGGGCCGATCCAAACCTCATATACATATGGACCGGGCCGGGACTTTCAAGCCCCGATACCACTACTAATTCTACTGTGCCAAATGCACAGACTCCCGATGCGGGTATGTACAATTTGAGCGTGGTCAATCCCTATGGTTGTGGCTTATTGGTTCCATCTACTGTGAGTGTTATCATCAACCAGACACCACCTGCTCCCGTTCCGGACGATATGGTGTATTGCCAAACCGATATTTCCGTAGCCTTAACAGCCACACCGGCCAACCCTGCGGATACCCTTAAGTGGTATACTGTACCGGTAGGAGGTTTAGGTACGGATGTTGCTCCTATTCCCGGTACCTCTGTACCCGGTACTTTTACCTGGTATGTAAGTGAAACTACACAACCGGGTTGCGAAGGAGCTCGCGCATTGCAAACGGTACTCATCAAGCCCAAACCCCTGGCTCCCATAACAGGAAGCCCGGCATTTACCTACTGTCAGTTCGACAGCACGGCTGTGCCGCTGGTAGCAACAGGTGATTCTCTTAAATGGTACACGGTGCCAACAGGCGGCACGGCTGCAGATACTGCACCCATACCACCTACCGATGTGCCCGGTGTGACCGTTTGGTATGTTACCCAGACCATTGATGGATGTGAAAGCAACAGGCTGCCAATATCGGTTACCATCATACCTAAGCCGGAACCGCCGCTCACACAGGATGTAAGATATTGCCAGTACGACTCTTCTATCGCACTCACAGCAGTAGGGCAAAACCTGAAATGGTACAACAGTTCATTAGGTGGCGTACCACTTGCCAATACCCCCGTTCCACCTACGGATGTACCAGCTGTCACTACATGGTACGTAAGCCAGACGGTGAACGGTTGTGAGAGTGACCTGGCTCCGCTAAAAGTAACAGTATATTATAAGCCTACCGCAGATATCATATCATCGCGCGATGAGGTTTGCCAGGGCGATACATTATTGATAACCTATGTGGGCAATGGTAGCAATACCACCAGCTACAACTGGCAATGGCCCGTAGGTAGTATAATAGAGAATGGTTCAGGACAAGGCCCTTACATCGTCCGCTTCAACGCCGTTGGAACATTCGATATAACGCTGGTGGCGAGTGAGAACGGTTGCTTTAGTCCCCCGGCTACTCACAGCATTAAGGTGAAGCAAACCCCGACGGTGAGCCTCAATGTACGCAACAATATTGTCTGTACCGACGATCCCGTGTATACCGAGATCAGTATGGTGGATATGGAGGTGCAGGATTATACATGGAATATAGACGGCGCGCACACTTCGGATGGCGCTACGGAAATAAGCGGCCAGGGCCCTTACTACCTCGAGTGGAGCAACCCGGGCCAGCATATAGTATCGCTCAATATAACGGCAAAAGACCAGTGTGATACAAAGGTGAGTGATACCCTTATGGTGCATGAACGCCCCGAAGCTAAGATCGGCAGCTCGGCAACCGATGTTGTGTGCGAAGGCTCGGATATTGAACTATCAGCCAGCATCAACAACAGCAAGTACCAATATAAATGGGCGCCGCTACAGATGTTTGACTATGATTATAACAGCCCGATAGTAAAAGTGCATGCCGACCGTAGCGTATACGTAAGCCTCGAGGTGACCAATGAATACGGCTGCACCAGCATGGACAGCATCATGATCAACACCAAACCCTGCTGTGAGCTGCTGTTACCAACGGCCTTCTCACCCAACGGCGATGGTAAGAATGATCTGTTCCGCATACTGAACCCGGGCAGGCATAAGCTCGAGAGCCTCAAAGTGTTCAATCGCTATGGGCAGGAAGTATATACAACCAGCGATGAAAATGCAGGATGGGATGGCAGCTACAATGGCGTAGCGCAGGATATGGGCGTATATCAGTACCTCGTGAAATTCAAATGCGAGGGTAAAGACACTTACCAGAAGGGAGATGTGACCCTGGTGAGGTAGGGATACTACTATCTGGTTTTACCGGGCTGCTTGTTCAAGTGGCCCGGTTTGTTTTTTTAGAAACAGCTATTGCGCTCCAGGTAGAAGGTGACGTATTCTCTTATGCCTTCCTCTATGGTGCAGAAGGGCCGGTCGTAGCCGGTTTGGAGGAACTTGTGCATATCGGCTTGAGTGTAGTACTGGTACTTGTCGCGGATATCTTCTGGGGTATCGATGTAAACAATATTCTCGGGCCGGCGCAGTACTTTGAATATGGCCTTTACAAGATCTTTGAAGGTACGGGCCTTACCGGTGCCCACATTGTACAGGCCATTGCCCGGCTGCTGCACCATCAGCCAGATGCACATCCTTACCACATCGCGCACATATACGAAGTCGCGCATCTGCTCGCCGTCTGCGAACTCAGGGTTGTGCGAGCTGAACAGTTTTACCTCGCCCTTCTCTTTTACCTGGTTATAGGCATGATAGACCACCGAGGCCATCCTGCCTTTGTGGAACTCGTTGGGCCCATATACATTGAAGAACTTTACACCGGCCCAGTGGGGTGGTGCGTCCTGCTGCTGCAGTGCCCACATATCGAACTGCTGCTTGGACAGGGCATAGGCATTCAGCGGCTGCAGCACGCTTATATCGGCCATGGTATCGCTGTAGCCATGCTCGCCATTGCCGTAGGTGGCTGCCGAGGAGGCATATACCAGCGGCACCTGCTCTTTAGTGCAGAGCTCCCATATCTTTTGTGAGTATTCTAAATTCAGCTTGCGGAAGATCTCATAGTCCGGGTCGGTGGTATCGGTGCGGGCCCCGAGGTGGAACATATACTGTATGCTGCCGGGGTGTTGTGCGTACCAGTCGAAGAACTCGTTGCGGTCCACTTTGTGCAGGTAGCGCTTGCCCTCCAGGTTGGGGGCTTTCTTTTCGTTGCTGAAGTCGTCTACCAGCACAAGGTCCTCATAGCCTATCTGGTTCAGGTAGCCTACAAGGTAGCTTCCTATAAAGCCTGCGGCGCCTGTTATGGCTATGTTGTCGCCTAACTGCATGCTTGCATTTGCCCTGCAGGCCTAGTGAGCTGCTTCGGTGTGAGTAGTGTCGGCAGTGTGTTCCATATGGCCCTCGGCTGCGGGGGCCGCATGCTCTTCGTGCATGGTAGCTGCGCCTTCATGTCCTTCCACGGCCTCGGTTTGGTGGCCTTCGCCTTCACTGCTTTTGCCTTCTATCTCTACAAAGTTGAGGGCGGCTACAAACAGGCCGGCCAATATCACTACCAGCCAGAAAGACGAGCGCATTGAGGTGGTAGACTGAAATTCCTTGCCGTGAGCGCCTTCGCTATGTGTTTCGTGAGACATTTACTTGATGCTTGTTTTATTGAATGTTGCAAAAATAGTCGTTTGCCTTTATTTCTCTAATACCCCTGCTAAAAATTAAGCTAAATAATATGTAGCCTTATTGCACGGGCTTTGGTGGCTGCATCACCGTGCCGCATTTGCTACAGGTGCGCTTCTGCTCATCGGCATAGAAGGCCTCCATTACCGGGGGCAGCTGCGTCACTATATCGTTGACGTTCAGCCATTCTTCGTACAGCTTATTGCCGCAGTTCTCGCAAAACCACATGAAGGCGTCCTTCTCATCGCCGCCGCGCACCTTCTCTATCACCAGGCCCACGGTATTGGGGCCACGCTGGGGCGAGTGGGGCACACCTGCCGGCAGCAGGAACATATCGCCCTGCTTAATGGGTATGTCCACTATCTTGCCATCTTCCTGAATGCGTACTACCACATCGCCCTCCAGCTGGTAAAAAAGCTCCTCGGTATGGTTGTAGTGAAAATCTTTACGGCTGTTGGGGCCGCCTACCACCATTACTATGAAGTCGCCCGCGTCTTTATAAACGCATTGATTGCCCACCGGGGGCTTCAGCAGGTGGCGATGCTCATCTATCCATTGAGCCAGGTTGAAAGGACGTGTTACCGGCATGATCGTTTATTTTTAATGTTACTTTCTACTTTCTACTCTCTACTACTTTTTGCCTTATTACTGTAGCAGTTTCAGCTTTACCGTTTCGATGCGCGTATCGCTCACCAGCAGTATATCGAACTCATAATTGTTGATGATGATGCGCTCCTTGATCTTCGGGATGGTCTCGTGCTCGGCTATGATGTAGCCCGACAGCGTCTCCGACTCCTCGGTAGGGAAGTTGAAATGATACTTTTCGTTCAGGTACTCCAGCTCCAGCCTGCCGGAGAAGATGAACTCGTTCTCCGATATCTGCTTCTCCACATACTCCTGCACATCATACTCATCGTTTATATCGCCGAAGATCTCTTCCAGCACATCCTCCATGGTCACAATGCCTGCCGTGCCGCCAAACTCGTCCACCACCCAGGCAATGCTCTTGCGCTCGCGGGTGAAGCGGTTCATCAGGTCCACAGCGCTCATGGCCTCCGGCACAGCCGTAATGGTATGCAGCACCTCGCGTATGGCCTTGGGGCGGCGGTTGAGGTCCAGGTGGTGCAGGTAGCCCACAATGTTATCAATATTGCCTTCGTACACGATCATCTTCGAGAGCTTGGTATCTATAAAGCGCTGCCGTACATCGGCTATCGGGGTGCTCACATCCACCGCCTCTATCTCGTTGCGTGGTATCATGCAGTGGCGGATCTTCACATTCACCAGGTACAGGGCATTCTCGAACAGCTCCGTGTTCAGCTCCTTTACCTCGTTCTCGTGCCCGTGCATACTCTGCTTTACGAACACCTCGAGGTCCACACGGCTGAACACCTGGTGGTTCTCGCGGATGCGCACATTGAACAGGTATTTGAGGATGAACTCCGATATGGACACGAATATCTTGGCGATGGGGTAGAAGATGTAATACATCAGCAATATGGGGAATGCGAAAATCACCAGCACCTGCTCGGCCTTGGTGCGGAAGACCGCCTTGGGCAGGAACTCCGCAAAGATCAGTATGATGACCGTGGCAAAGAGCGTATCGAGCAGCAGGTGCACATATTGCGAGTTGAGCGGGGGCGGTAGCCGGTTCAGTATCGGGTCGGTAAGGTTGGTCATCAGTAGCGAGTAGATGACCAGCAGCACATTGACCCCTATAAGACTGGTGCCTATGAACTCGGCGGGGTTCTCCATAAAGCGCGCCAGTATGCGGCCGCTGAAGGTGCCCTGCTTCTTGCGCAGTTCAATGTTCAGTTTGTTGGCGGAAATAAATGCGATCTCGGTACCGGCAAAGAAGCCTATCAGCAGGATGCAGCCTACTATATACAATACGAGGTGCGTAAAGTCGATCTCCATAGTTGTTGTATCAAAGATAGTTGATTAGGTTGATAAGTTGATTGGTTGACAGGTTGACAGGGCGATTGGTTGATTCCCGCCTGGGGCGGGATGAGGTACGCCTGTGCCGATTGCTTTCGGGGAGGCGATCCCGTAATATGAGGAACCCCATAAGCATGCTTTTGCAGGCTGAACAGGAGAAAAAATGCAAGAAAATTTTATTTCCCACACTTTTATTGATAATCAATGATTTGAGCTGAAAAAAGTTCACAAAAATTTCCCATTTTTTGCGCATTTCTTTCCCACTCTTGGGGGATATGCGGCCTGTTTGGGGAGAGTGGTGAGGGAATGCGGGGATAATTGGGAAGGGTATCATGGTTTAAAGTATTATAAAGCCTGTAATTTACGACAGCGTGGGAGGGTGAACCAAGAAATGGGGATAAGTTGTCGTAAAATTAAAATTGTGAATGTGTGGCAAACGCGGCTTGATGTTGGTAAGTAACAGCAACAATGGCGGAAAATTACTGTTTATTCAGTCCGTCAACATATTCTTTCAAATGCCCCTTTTTATTGGCTTCAATTGCTTTAGCTAAGTCGGCTTCCGGCTGCACTTTGTAAGCCGGGTTTTGAACGTACTCAAGTAAATTTTTTACTGCATTCAGGTTCACATTATTCACATCGTCTTTCATGCTTTTATTCTGAAGCATATACGCGGTCATTGCAGCTATAGTGACCAGCAGCAGTTCAGGATGGCCTCCCGTTAATTTTGATATGGCGGGATCAATATAAATGCTGTAGTCAGGAGAACCCTGTGCCCATTCCATCAGGTATTGCTGTGCCTTTGCGCGGGAGACATTACCGGCATCATTAGGGGTGGAAAGGATATAAAGAGATGCTTTTAATGCTGCATCGTTCGCTGCCGCATTATAGTCGGCGTCGGACGCGAGTTTTATAGATGAAAAATCCGGCAGGCTTTGCGCTCCAGAAACCAGGAATGAGCCCAGCAGGCTTAATAGCAAGAATAGGTTTTTCATAACATTGTTTATGCGTGAAGAATAAATTTAAGAATTATTCCACGGAAATTTTAACTCGATCAGGCGGGGATGCATATTATCGGTTGGGGTAAAAGTATACCTGCGGGTGAGGCGAAGCCGGAGGACTTTGCCGAGCATGCAAGCGTGACGCTTGCGGTATTTTGGGTCTAAGCGAGACGCTTAGACCAGTTGGGTTGTGCGGGGCGTTGCAAACGGGATTTATTCATGGCCGTGGACCCGGCATTGCTGGCACAATCATTTAAATAGTACCTGCATGGGCAAGAACAAGCCTTCGAAGAAGAGGGCCGTGAGTAGCCCAAAGCAACAACCTACGAAGCCTAGCAAACCAATTGATATCACTAAACAAGTGGCCAGAACGCTGGCCGAATTAAAAGTAGAGTTGTCTTAAAGGGGTGCGCAGTAGCGCACCTTTTTTTTGGGGTTATTAATGGTTGGACGCTTGTTTAGTTAGTTTGAGAATTATGAGTCAGAAATGATTTTCTTTATATACGATGAGTTTAGCCAATAGCATTTCTTTTTTTCCATTCTCCCGGTCGCAGTTTCCATTAAGTCTTTGCTATTAATCCCTTTCGGTCGTACATGGCAAATCATATCATCTGATATCTTAATGAAATTTTTGAAGTCATCGTCACGAATCTTTGATTTTGTGTCAACCCAAAATTTGTGGGCTACCCCGAGGTCATTAGCAGGCATTGTCCAAAACATGACTTTCTTCAAACGGAAAGCTAAGTCTGCATCTTTTTGAAAGACGACGAAAAAAAAACGTTTAGTTAGCGTCTCATGCCAATATGAATCTAACCAATCTTCTTCGAGAATATGTTTGAATTGTATTTGTGCAAATGACATGCTCTCCTTTAGATTCCCATTTTTTTCCAATCGAATGGTTTTCATCACAATGTCCGCCTTTTCGAATTCCTCTATTTTATTTTTGCTGATGCCTAGAATGGATTTTACAATTTCTTTAGATAGTAAATGAAACCTGTTTTTTGCTTTTGATTGTTTAATATCCAGTTTGTCAAGAAGTTCCCCTTCAGTCAGACCAATAAAAGGGTGAAATTTCCTTTTTACTAGATCTTCAAAAGTTTCTCCTGTTTGATATTCTGAAACGTCTTTGACTATTGGTTCAACATCTTTTAGAACCAAACGCCGATATGATTTTTGCGATTCTGAAACAATACTTCCTTCACCAAGTATCTCATCATATTCTGTATAGTCAACTATAACGTCTTCATTTAATAATCCCTTCTCAATTATAAAATTCAGATACTTGGATTTTAAAGAAAATGCGCGTTGCATTGCGGGCTCCAAAGAAAAGGGTTGCTTTCTTAATGATGTCTTGTTTGCACCCTTCGTGCAGGCACCCAAGTAAAGCGTGTCACCCTCTGATAGTTCATGAGCTTTTCCTTCCTTTATTTTACCAATTATTTTTTCCCAGTCGTCCTTGATTATCTTAAGGTCGGTAGGAGGGAACTGCCATAATCGTATTATTTTAAAAACATAGTCTACGTCCACTTTGTCTTGCTCATAAAGAAAAAACATTAAAAGTAGCAGTTGATTCTTTTTCCAGAAACTACTTGTTCTGAAATCTTCTTTGTACTCTTCTAAATAATTAATTATGTTGAATACGAGCCGTTCCTTTGAAACATACCCTTTTGATAACTTTTTTATCGGGCTGGTTTTTAGTTCTACGCCAGCTTCTTCAAAATCAGGGCCCGCTATTGAGTTTGGTTTATATAGAAAATAGAGGTCTTCTAATATTTGTCCAAGTTTGCCTTTACCCTTATATTTCTGTTCTATGTGATTGCCAATTACTTGTCTCAATGTTTTGCCAAGTAATCGTTTTGCGTAGGTCTCAATAGACCTAGGGTCATTCTTGTCGTAAGGTAGGTTTTTGCTCATGATAATGAGCTTTAAGTTATATTCTTTCTGCTAAAGTTTTTCCGATTTTTTCAATGATGCCGACAACAAGAGCATTACCCATAAAGAAGGCACGTCTAGTGTCACTTATACCATGAAATTGCGTATGATTATCCGGAAACATATTCAGCCTTTCAAGCTCCACAGGAGATAATCGCCGATACCCTTTAGGGGTCTGGACAACATGTTTGAACCTTGATGGTGATGGACCACCTTCTGCGGTTATTATCGTTCGGGATGGCTTGTCAATGGGATCCGGGAATGCCATTGCACCTTCGCTATAGTGGTACTCAAAACCATCGGCTTTTTTTCTCTTTTCCTTTTTTGCTCCTTTTAGATAGCTCCACTTTTCTAGTTCACTATGGGTAATATAAAACTCGTTAGTCACTTCACCATTCTGCATAATGTCTTGTAATACTACCCGCTTTCCAGTGTATTCCGGAAGAGTTTTTATAGTTATGACCTGGCTGTTGATCATTAAACCAGCATTTTCAAATTGAGCAGTAGGTGATTCTTTATTGAAGTTGGCAGAAATATCAACAATATCTCCTTTTATCTCAAATTTCGTCGGCAATAATAATTTATCGTGGACCACTGGAAAAGGTTCCGCAATAATGCCATTGTCCAAGATCCAATCAATAGGATTTGTTTCTGTAATTTCTTTATAGATTTTGGTCGATTGATGATAGGCCAAAATAAATGTTCGGCGACGTCTCTGTGGCATTCCGTAATCAGCAGCATTGATCACACGCCATTCAACTGCATATCCGAGATCACTTAGACTTTTCAGTATAATTGCAAAATCCCTTCCACGTTGTTTTGATGGTGAGATCAGCAGGCGATCAACATTCTCTAAGAAAAGAAATCTCGGTTTGTTTTTCTTCTCACTTAAAATTCTGTGTATAGACCACCACAAGACTCCTTTTTTACCCAATAACCCCTTGGAATTTTTCAGCGTGGTGGCAACGGAATAGTCTTGGCATGGGAACCCTCCTACCAGCAGATCATGGTCTGGAATGGAATCGACGTCTACTTCAGCTATATCTTGATTAGAATGTCCTTCAGCACCAAAACGCGCTTCATACACCAGAGATGCATGTTGGGTTTTAGTTGCTGGTTCCCATTGATTGCTCCAAACTACTTTAAAGGGAGATAGGTATGGTTTTGTATATTCTGTACTTGGTGATTTGCCACGCCATCCTTCTAATCCTAATCTAAATCCACCAACTCCTGCAAACAATTCAGCCACCCGAATTGTCGTTAGATCAGTAGTTGCTTTCGAGTATACTACTTCATCTTCAGCTACATTATCTGCATTGATAAATGCCCCTTTTTTACTTTTCTTATATGTCTTTCCAATGCGAGTATGTTCGAGTAAATTCTTTAATGGTATTTTGTAGAATTTGGCAAGTGATTTTAGTGTTGCATTGTCAGCGGAATTGTTATCGGTTTCAATTCGGCTAAGTTTGGTCGCAGTAATATTTATAGTCTCAGCGACAGCCTTTAAAGAGAGCTTTTGACTTTGCCTAACAGAGCGCAGATATGCACCGATTGGAATATTATCGTTTCGCTTTGCCATGGACATTATTTGGTCAAAAATAGATAGGGTAAGCTTGAATCGCAAAATTGGTTAACAAATGATATCCACATTTTTTATTCTCATGTTAACAATTGTTTCCTTATTAAGTTCATCGTCCTTTGAATTTGCGATAGCTTTAATTCGCATTCCCATATGGTGATTACTTTCCAACCAGCCTCTTGCAATTCCTTCGCTTTTCGTTCATCTCGGGCGATATTTTTTTCGAATTTTTCTTTCCAGAATTTTTGATTATGTTTTGGGATGGCGTAATTACATTTGGGACATTGATGCCAAAAACAACCGTTAACAAAAATTGCAATTTTCGTTTTTGTAAAGGCAATGTCAGGTCTCCCGGGTATTTTCTTATAGTTAATCCGATAACCACGAATACCTTGTGCCCAGAGTATTTTTCTTAAAGTGACTTCAGGTTTTGTCCCTTTCGACTTATTGGCGCTCATAACTTTGGACACAGCGTCACTTTTAGGTTTGGGAGACCGTTTATCGCGTATATACTTTGGCTTCGCCATTTCTCAAAGTTAATGCTATTTGTAAATGAGATAATGCTACTAATAGTATGTGGATTTTGATTTAATAAAGATTGATATTTGTTTCTGTGACAATCGATATTCTAAAAAGTTTCGGTAAAAGAATCCAGACACTGCGAAAACAAAAAGGGTGGTCACAGGAGGAGCTTGCAGACTACTCAGGGTTTCATCGTACGTATATCGGATTCATTGAACGGGGTGAAAGGAATATTTCCTTACGCGCTATTCAAAAACTGTCGCAAACATTTGAGATTTCGGTTCATGATTTATTAAAAAATCTGTAATGGAGTTTACTGAATTTTCTTTTCGATATGCTGGTGTTATTCTTAATGAAGATGATTTTATTGGAGATTATAGCGAAATAAAGCAGGTTATAGCCGGTATCTCTGATCAGGATTTGATTGCGCAGCATGCCGGTTATGGAGAACAAGATATATTGCGGACGCCTAAAAGTTTATCAATTGCAATTAATCAGCTTCTGAAGAATAGACTGACAGGATTGGGCTGGGGAGCGGAATCCCCTATCTTTCAAGAGAGAGGTTATACGGATAAACGTTGGCGGCTGGATTTTGCCAAAAATGATATTTCTGTTGAAGTCGCATTTAATCATGCGGAAGCAATTGCTTGGAACTTAATAAAGCCTGTTTTGGCAAGCGAGCTTAATCATGTAGATAAACGGATTCAGACTAAGATTGGAATTGTCATAACAGCAACTAACGCCATGAAAAGAATTGGCGGCTTCGATGGTGCAATAGGTACTTTCGAAACATTTCAAAATTATTTGAAACCGTTCAATGGAATATTGACAGTTCCGATGCTCATTATTGGGTTGCACCCCCCGGCCACCTTCGTCATCCGACACGTAAAACCTGAACCAAGAAAAACGATTGGAGAAATTGTAATGCTCTGATTATCCGTTTTTGTTTAGCTCAAAATGTGGATATCTTATTTGGATTCGCCTTGTTAACGAGTGTATCTTGCTTTGTCCGCCGAAGCTCGCCATATAAGAGCGTAGGAGGGTTGCCGAGGCCCTAAACCTCCGCATAAGTTCTTTGACATCGTAGGCCCTATACTTAAGCTGCCGGCTGCTGCCGCAAGCTGCCCCTAATTTCCGGAAACCGGTAAGGACCAGAAATTATTTCATAACCTAATATGGCGCTCTCCGCAAGCATTTCCGCTGATTCACGCTTCCCCAACCGGAAATGATGAAACAAGCGAAAATCGGAAATTGTGCTTTTCCCATGTTATCCTGAGATTGCTTCCCGAAAGGGATCGGGGCAGGCGTGCCTCGCAACGAGGCACAGAGGCCCGGCTGCAACATCCCCCTGGCCCCCTTCGCCATCGCACAATGGCTATGCTAAAGGGGGAAAAGTGCTTGTCCCAACCGAAGGTAGGGAGAAGCAAATTGCAGCAAATCGGAAGTGCAATCCACATTAGGTAGCTTTAATTAAATTGATGTAAGTCATTTGATTAGTGCAAAATGTGCCACACAAATCACTTCCGGATTTATAAATTCCTCAAAATCGGAAGCAGGCAATAAAAAAAGTCCCCCCGACCAGAGGTTGGGGGGACTGAATATCTAAATGTAAAATTCTAATTGCCTAAATATGATTTTAAAAGATTGCAGCGGGTGGTGCTGCGGAGTTTAGTAATGGCTTTGTCTTTGATCTGGCGAACACGCTCGCGGGTAAGGCTGAACTTCTCGCCTATATCCTCGAGGCTCATGGGGTGCTCCACGCCTATCCCGAAGTACAGCTTGATGACATCGCGCTGGCGGTCGGTAAGGGTGCTGAGTGAGCGCTCTATCTCGCAGCGCAGGGAGTCGTAATGCTCCAGCTCAGAGTCGGCCGATTCTGAATTGGGGTTCTCCAGCACATCGAGCAGGGTATTGTCTTCGCTGTCCACAAAGGGAGCATCGACAGATACGTGGCGGGCTGCAACGCCCAGTGTGGTCTCTACCTCCTCGGTACCGATGTCGAGGAGCTCTGCCAGCTCTTCGGTAGATGGCTCGCGCTCATACTCCTGCTCCAGCTGGCTGTAGGCCTTGCTGATCTTGTTGGAGAGGCCCACCTTGTTGAGGGGCAGCCTCACGATACGCGATTGCTCGGCGAGTGCCTGGAGTATGGATTGACGGATCCACCATACGGCGTAAGAGATGAACTTGAAACCGCGGGTCTCGTCGAAACGCTGTGCGGCTTTAATGAGGCCGAGGTTGCCCTCGTTGATCAGGTCGCTCAGGGAGAGGCCCTGGTTCTGGTACTGCTTGGCTACTGACACTACGAAGCGGAGGTTGGCCTTGGTCAACTTCTCGAGTGCGCGCTGGTCGCCCTGCTTGATGCGGATGGCGAGCTGCACTTCTTCTTCGGGGGTGATCAGATCTACTTTACCGATCTCCTGCAGGTACTTCTCAAGAGACTGGCTTTCACGATTGGTAATGGACTTCGTGATCTTTAGCTGACGCATGGACATAGGCAAAGCATTGAATAGTTAAAAAAAGAGGATGAATGTAATGGGCAAATGACATGTATGTGACATTTGGTTAAGCAAATCTAAGGTTTGCACTAATTCAACCCAAAAAAAATTAAGAAACTATTAACAGCGCTAATACAATACAGAGGCGGAGAGTGGGGCGGGGCGCTGTCTTGCAAACGATTAATCTTGAGGAAAAATTTTGATTATTCGGGCATTTTTTTATTATTGCAGCCTAAGAAGTATAAAAACAAGAAAACACAGAGTCGACCTACGATGAGCAAGAAAAAAACAATGTATTCGCTGGAATTTCCCGTAAGATGCTCCCCCGCCATACTGTACGAATTTTTATCAACACCCGTAGGGCTGCAGGAGTGGTTTGCGGACAAGGTTGACCAAAGGGACAGTACTTTCTTCTTCAGCTGGAATGGCAGCACCGATACTGCCGAGATGCTGGAGCACGTAGAGAACGAATTCATCCGCTACCGCTGGGACTACTACCCCCAGGACGAGTTTTTCGAGTTCAGCATAGAGCAGAGCCCCATAACGAACGAGACCATCCTCCGCATCACCGACTTTGCCGACAAGACGGACATGAAGGACCAGGAGCGCCTCTGGCACAGCCAGGTCAGCGACCTGAAGCACCGTATAGGATCTTAAAATGTGGTTAATGTGATGGAATGCGACAATGTGGGGTAATGTGATGGAATGCGAGATGTGCAAATGTGTAAATTATCAGACTGATATAGTGGGTCCCTGCGTTGTGGGGACTTTCGCTTTAAATGGGCGTACCACATTCCATCACATTTTACACATTCTATCACATTAATAGTGTGGTTTTTGCGTAGGTTTGCAGGGTAATCATCAGCAGGGGCATCTTGACCAAAAAACTGGACATACTCATTATCCGGAGCTTTATAGGGCCGTTCATCGTCACTTTTTTTATTACCCTCTTTGTGCTGGTGATGCAGTTCTTCTGGCTCTATATGGACGAGCTGATAGGTAAGGGGCTGGGTATATGGATGATCGTGCAGTTGCTGCTGTATATGAGCGCCACACTGGTGCCTATGGCCCTGCCGCTGGGCATATTGCTGGCCAGCATCATGACCTTCGGTAACATGGGGGAGAATTTTGAGCTGGTTGCCATCAAGGCCTCAGGGATATCGCTGCTGCGCTTTATGCGGCCCCTGCTGCTGCTGATCGCGGGCATAGGGGGTATGGCGTTCCTGTTCAACAACGATGTGATACCGGTAGCCAACCTGAAGGCGCTATCGCTGCTGTACGACCTCCGCAACTCAAAGCCGACCTTCAACATAAAGCCGGGGCAGTTCAATAGCGACATCAAGGACTATTCGATACGGGTGGGCAGCAAGGGCAGCGATGGCCGCTCGATATACGATATTATCATCTATAATGAGACATCGGGGCGGGGTAATGACAATGTAGTGCTGGCGCATAAGGGCGAGATGAAGTCGACGCCGGATAAGCAGTACCTGATCTTTAGCCTGGAGGATGGCTGGCGCTACGAGGAGGGACACAATGAGCGGGCCAATGACCAGAAGGACGCTATGATGCGCATGCACTTCAAAAAGTGGGATAAGGTGTTCGACCTGTCATCGTTCCGCTTGGCGCACACCAACGAAGATTTGTTCAAGGGGGCCTACCAGATGCTGAACCTGAGCCAGCTTGGCGAGGCTATAGACAGCATTGCACTGACGCGTAAGAAACTGCCGACGGCCATAGGGAATTTCATAGCGCCCTATGTGACCTTTGCCGGTAATGAGAAGGAGCGGGGCCTGCTATTGAAGAAAATGGCGATAAGGGATACCGGCCTACGGACCTATAAAAGCTCGTTTTTTGAGCTGATGAACGACAGCCTGAAGCATAAGGCCGTAGAAATGGCAACGAGCAATGTACGGAACATAAAGAGCCAACTGGATTTCCCGGCTTTCGATAACTATATCCAGACGGAAAATTACAGGAAGTACCTGGCGGAATGGCACCGGAAGCTGACCTTGTCGTTTGCCTGTATCCTGCTGTTCCTGATAGGGGCGCCGCTTGGGGCCATTATACGCAAGGGCGGGCTGGGTATGCCGCTGGTGATAGCGGTGGTGTTCTTCGTGATATTCCACATTACTTCTGTGATAGGAGAGAAACTGGCCAAGGCGGGCACCCTGCCGGTATGGATGGGCATGTGGATGGCTACCGGTATGTTGCTGCCCATGGCCTTCCTGCTGATACAGCAGGCACGTAATGACTCACAGATATTCTCTAAGGAATGGTACACGCGGCGCTGGTATGGCCTGCTCAGGCTGCTGCGATTTAAAATCCAGAGCAGCTAATGGAAGCGCCATATACTTCTTACAACAGGTATTTTATAGCGCCCTTTGTGGTATGGGTGATCGGTGGGGGGCTGGCCCTGTTGGTGTTCGATAAGCAGGTGTTGTTTGAGACTGTAAACGGGCACCATAGTTCCATGCTGGATGTGAGCATGTATTACACCACACAATTAGGTGAGGGGTTTTTCAGCGCTATATTACTGTTGCTGCTGCTGGGTATGAAGCGGTTGCGGAACTGGTGGTATGTGGTCACGGCGTTGCTATGTAACGCGTTATCCGCATTGCTGACGCAAGGCGTGAAAAATATAGTGCATGCCCCAAGGCCGCTGAACTATTTTCACGACGCAGGTTGGGTGCATATTTTGCCCAACTGGCCAAGGTTGTACAACAATAGTTTCCCCTCAGGTCATACTTGCGCGGGTTTTGCGCTTATGGCCTTCCTGGCTTTCCTGTTACCCCCGCGGTACAAGGGCTGGGGCATATGCTTATTCCTCGTAGCTTTGCTGATCGGCTACTCGCGTATATACCTCGCCGCCCACTTTTTTGTGGATGTATATGTGGGTAGTATATTGGGTACTGTATTCACCATGCTGATGCTGGCCATGATGCGGTACTTTAGCCATCATTTCTTTAAAAACAAGACCGGGGCGTTAACAGAAGAGGCATAATGCAGAATCTTATACGTTATAGTATCATTATTGTGCTGGGAGGATTGTTGTTCATCCCCTTCCTGGGACATGTGCACCTGTTCGACTGGGATGAGATCAACTTTGCGGAATGCGCCCGGGAAATGATCGCTACGAAGAACTACCTGCAGGTGCAGATCGATTTTCAGCCTTTCTACCAAAAGCCGCCCTTGTTCATATGGCTACAGGTGCTCTCGATGAAATTGTTTGGCGTGAATGAGTTTGCGGCAAGGTTCCCAAATGCAGTTACCGGGATTGCTACGCTATGCAGTATATACTATGCCGGCACACGTGTGATCAATGAAAAGATGGCAGGGTGGTGGGTACTGCTGTATGCTGCCAGTTGGTTGCCACATTTTTATTTCAAATCGGGTATCATAGACCCGGTGTTCAACCTGTTCATCTTCTTTTCATTCTTCCAGGTGCACCTGCTGCGCTATGCGGAACGAAAGATGCTCCATGCCATATTAGGTGGCATGTTTCTTGGGTTGGCAGTGCTGACCAAGGGGCCGGTAGCCATACTTGTAGCTCTATTAGCATTTGCTGTTTACCTGGTGGTGAATAAGGGGCTTTGGGGATACAAGATCAAATATCTATTGATCGTGGCACTCGCTACATTGCTGACCACGAGCCTGTGGTTTGGGGTAGAGGTGATAGCGCACGGCTGGACCTTTATAAGGGAATTCATTAGCTACCAGGTAAGGCTATTCAGTACGGAAGATGCAGACCATGGCGGGCCTTTCTTTTACCACTTTATTGTGCTGTTTTTCGGTTGTTTCCCGGCTTCCATGTTCCTGTTTCAATACACACGCAGACGCAGTACCGACAATGAGAATGCACGGGCCTTTACGCGCTGGATGTGGATATTGTTTTGGGTGGTGCTTATACTTTTCTCCATAGTGAAGACCAAGATCGTTCATTATTCATCGCTATGTTACTTCCCGCTTACCTACCTGGCAGCATTGCAGATATACCGGATAGGAGAGGGTGAGGCAAAGTTGAAGCCGAGAGTAGTAATACTGCTGCTGATAACCGGCCTGCTTCTTTCGGCTATTGTGACCTTGTTCCCGATAGTCGGTCTATATAAGAATACTTTGATCCCCTATATAGCCGATCCTTTTGCAGTAGGCAATCTACAGGCAAACGTGCAATGGCATTTATCGGAAAGCTTATGGGGCATATTATACCTTGTGTTGATGATCGCCTCCCTGGTCTTTATGCGCAAGCATTTTGTAAGAGGTATGGTCATCTTCTGTGTGGCACAGATAATGATCATACAGATAACGGTAATTCATTTCACACCCAAAATAGAGGCTTATTCCCAGCGCGCAGCAATAGAATTCTTCAAGGCCTTCGAAGGGAAAGATGTTTATGTGCATGTGCTTGGTTATAAAAGCTATGCACAACTATTTTACACCAAGAAGCAAAAGCCGGCCAATCCAAAGTCATATAATGAAGAGTGGCTACTGACCGGGAATGTAGACAAACCGGTGTACTTTATCTGTAAGGTCACCAATGCAGACCAGTACCGGGCAATACCCGGGCTGCTTGAAATAGGCAGTAAGAATGGCTTCGTTTTCTTTACAAGGAGGTAATAGCGACCGGACAAAATCCTAGGACCATCAACGCCATACACAGGCGCCCATTATGTAGGAGGGGTAGGAGATTGCCTATTACTATAATTATAATTGGGATAATGATGGCAACGGAGAGGTTTATCTCTCATGGTAATAAAGAACGCATAGCTTAGGCATTAATCCATAAACGATCATATTATCAGCAAGGGCAGTCCTGGCAGGTCTGCCCTTGCTGTTTTATGGAATTGAGGATTCTTAACTGTTAGCTAAAATCCTGCAGTATGAATATTTCGGTTTAAATACCTAAAAATCCTGTTTTCTGTAGATTGTTCCAGATCATATAATGATTATATGTAGCCTAATGAACGTGAGGTCGTAGTATTTTCAGCAGGAATAACCGCATAAATTTTTAACAAAAAATTGATTTTTTCTTAAAAAGCAGGTATTTTGGGCATTCGAAATATTTTTTTGAGTTGTTAGAAATTGCTTAAAGTCAATAATATAGCGGTTTTTATAGGGTTTTGCATTTAAAAAATAAAATTTGTTAATTGAAGACTTGTTTTTTTTAACAAAAGATTTATAAATTTACTTCAATGTTATTTTAACAAAAAACCAGATAGTGTATGCGAAAGTTAATTACGTACCGTATTCTTACTTGCGTTTTGTTACTTACCCCTGTTTTGCTTAAGGCGCAAAATCAGAATGTAGGTATCGGAACCAATACACCAGATCCCTCAGCCGTGCTTGACATCACGTCGAACAGCAAAGGTGTGCTGATTCCTCGTTTGAGTGCAGCCCAGCGGATGGCGATCAACACACCTGCCCCGGGTTTGTTGGTGTATGACACAGACTCGTTCTGTTTATTTTATTACAACAAATTTGTTTGGACCTCGCTTTGCGATCCTAACACCGCAAGTAACGGTGTTACGAAGATCAGGATGCCGGACGGCAAGAACGACTACGAATTAGGTAGTCCGTTAACCCGTTATACCGATATCCCTCTTGCTGGCCACACACTCACATTTTCTACCACAACTACCGGTGGTAATGTGGGTATAGGTAATGCACATCCGCACGCGTCAGCGATATTGGACCTTAACAACGACAATAACAAGGGTTTCCTGGTACCCAAAATGACATTGACAAGTACAGCTATTGCGGCACCTGTAAACAACCCAACGGTTGGTTTGCTGGTGTTCAATACCAATATTGTTAATGATGTATTTCCCGGTTTCTATTTCTGGGACGGCAATGTGTGGGTTCGTTTGTACTCATCAAACCTGCCTGCGGTATCCAAAATATTAGTAACTGCGCCTGTAACCAATACTGGTACAGATACTAACCCGATCATCGGTGTTACAACCGGCGACCTGATAGGCAGCTCTGTTGTGAGCATCACTAACGGCAGCGGCCGAGTTACCGGCGGCAACTCAAAAGTAGATGTAGTTGGTGCTTCGGGTAGCGTACTGTATGGTACCGGTGGTTCCTCTGCATTCTCAGTACCGGGTACCCCCGGCTTCCTGTTGCAGTCTAACGGCAGTAACGCTCCTTCATGGGTTGACCCCGCGTCATTGATAACAGCTTCGGACCTTACCGGTAGCAACGTTATAACAGTTACCAATGGTACCGGAAAAGTGCTTGGTGCATCCGGCGCAAGTGTAGATGTTTCCGGTCCTGCGGGTTCAGTTCTTTATGGTACAGGCACATCATCAAGCTTTACCTCACAAGGTGCTCCCGGTCAATTCCTGCAATCATCAGGTACGGGTGCTCCTGTATGGGCATCTATATCTAACACAACTTCTGACCTTGTTGGTAGCAGCACGGTTACCGTATCGAATGGTACCGGTAAAGTATATGGTGTAGGTAATGCCAATGTAGATGTTGCCGGTACAGCCGGTGGTTTATTATATGGTACAGGTGCTTCATCAGCATTTACGGGTTCTGGTTTACCCGGCCAATTTTTGCAGGCTAATGGTGCAGGTGCTCCACTGTGGACCAGCAGTTCCGATGTAATAGGCAGCAGTACTGTAAACGTAACCAACGGTAGCGGGCAGATAGTAGGCGGTACTAACATGAATGTAGATGTTGTAGGTGGTGCAGGTACCGTACTATATGGTACCGGTACAAGTTCAGCCTTCACTCCGCAAGGACAACCCGGATTTATACTTCAATCGAACGGTGCAGCTCCTCCAACCTGGGTAATGCCTAGTGCTGTAGTTGCTTCTTCAGACCTTACCGGTAGCTCTGTGGTGCAGATCACGAGCGGTAATAACAGGGTAGTAGGTCTTGGTGGCGCCAGTGTAGATGTAGTAGGTACTACAATAGGTTCTGTATTATATGGTACTGGTGCATCTTCAGCATTTACTGCTGCCGGTACTTCAGGACAATACCTGAAATCGAACGGTGCAGCAGCGCCTACATGGTCGAACGGTAATGATGTTACCGGAAGCACGGTAGTAAGTGTTACTAACGGTACAGGCCAGGTACTGGGCGCCAGCCCAATGAGTGTGGACGTAAAAGGTACTGCTGGTGGCGTGCTTTACGGTACAGGCACTTCATCTGACTTTACTCCTGCCGGTCTTGCAGGCCAGGTGCTTTTGTCGAATGGTGTGGGTGCTCCTTCATGGGGTAACTTATCTGCCAATAACGGCGTACACGTAACGACTCCAAATGTGCAACTCGGTGGCCAGCTCGTTTTTGATACAGATATTCCCCTGAATGGTAAGAAAATGACCTTCTCGGGCTCTACAGGTAATGTAGGCATTGGTACAACAAGCCCTGTGTCTAGCGCTATACTTGACCTGAGCACAACAACTAAGGCTTTTGCGCCTCCTCGTATGACCTCTGCACAGCGTGATGCTATAGCCTCACCGGTAGCAGGCGAGGTTATCTACAACAGCACTTGCGATGAGATCAACTATTACAGTAATTTGGGATACTGGAGGTCAATATCCTCCAAAGGTGCTCCAACTGCTCTCGCTGGTACAAACGTTACTACGAGCTCGTTCCAGGCCAACTGGACATCTGTACCCGGCGCATCGGGTTATGTAGTTGACGTTGCGAGTGATATTAACTTTACCGTATTCGTAGCGGGCTGGAATGCCAATAATGTAGGTAATGTCTTAAACGCCAACGTAACAGGCCTTACGAACTGTGTAACTTATTATTATAGGGTGCGTGCAGTATTCTGTTCAGGCCCCGGCGATAATTCCAATACAGTTGCTGCTGCACCGCATACATCAGGCGCTCAAGTGTTTTCAGCAACCGGCGCCAGCCAGACATTTACTGTTCCCTGTGGTGTGTATTCGATAAATGTTCAGTTATGGGGCCCCGGCGGTGGTTGTGGTACATATGGTGCAGGTGGTTCAGGTGCTTACGTTACAGGTACAATCAATGTTACGCCTAACCAAGTACTTACACTTATTGTAGGAAAGGGCGGTGGCGGCAACTCCATTGCTAACTCTGCCAATGCAGGTTATGGTGGTGGTGGTACAGGTTACTATGGAACCTGTTACGGTGTATCCGGCGGCGGTGGTGGTGGCCGGACTGCCATCCAGTTGACTGCAGGTATCGATGAGATAACCGCTGGCGGTGGTGCCGGTGGTGGTGGATACTACTATTCCATGCCTGGCGGTGGCGGCGGTGGCGGTGCTACTGATGGCGTTGATGGCTATCTTGGTTTGGGTGGTACAGGTGCCGGTAAGAAAGGTACAGCTGTTGCTGGTGGTAGTGGTGGTACAGGTACTGCCAATGGTACTGCAGGTAGTCAGTATACTGGTGGTAATGGTGGACAGACTTCTTGCGGTTATTCAGGCGGTGGTGGTGGTGCCGGTTACTACGGTGGCGGTGGCGGTGCGAGCAATGCAAGTTGCTGTGTACCAGGACAATATGGCGGTGGCGGCGGTGGCTCATCGTTTGTTACCGGACCCAATACAACGAATGGCGTAAATACTGCAGGTACATATAGTGCTTCATGGAATAATACTCCTGTTGCGTCTCCTGGTGCTGCTGCAACCGGTTATGTTGCAGGTGTAGGCGCAGGTTCTCCTCCAGGTGGTTACTCCGGCACATATGCTGCTGGTGGTGACGGAGAAATAAGATTATCGTGGTAATGAATAGTCGGCCGGCA
This sequence comes from uncultured Flavipsychrobacter sp., assembly GCA_964481425.1. Taxonomy (GTDB): domain Bacteria; phylum Bacteroidota; class Bacteroidia; order Chitinophagales; family Chitinophagaceae; genus MKUN01. The sequence continues at coordinate 67,633 of CAYZTM010000014.1, read as the reverse complement.
CAATTGAACTTCAATTGTGCCGGCATATTAAAAATGATTTTTAAAGCTTTAAGACTATTCTTATGAAAATATTGAATAAAAGAAGATTAAAAATAAAAGCCGGGCCTTTGGTTTTAGGCGTTGCCGGGTTTGTGTTTGCGGGAGTGTCTGCAAATGCCCAGGCAATTCTTAATATACAAGGCGCCAGTATCTTTACCGACCAGGGAACGATGGTGCGGGTGAATGGTGATGTGA
>CAYZTM010000014.1:55253-67299 GCA_964481425.1 uncultured Flavipsychrobacter sp. | reverse complement strand
CGAACACTATTTGATATTTCTACAAGCCGGGAAGCGATCGCTTCCCGGCTTTTTTTGTTTTATTCAATATAACACATGCAATAAAATTTCATTACATTATTTAATTATAAAAAAAAAACATTTTTTTGATAATTGATTTTTAATTTTTTAAGTTTGATATAAATATTTATTGTTAAACTAATTGTTAATTATGCAGTTACAGGTTATTAGTAAATGTAATTATTTTCTTTTAGTTTAAAAAAATGATAAAATCATTACTTAAAATTAATTTTTTCAATTATGAAACGCGGTTTCCTCCTTTCCTTACTAATTTTATTATCATGGATATCCAAGGCTCAAAACAACCAAAATGTTGGCATTGGTACAAATAATCCCGACCCATCTGCAATACTGGATATAAGTTCGGCAAATAAAGGAATTTTGATTCCACGCCTTAACTCGGTCCAAATAGCTGCCATCAATACACCTACCGAAGGTCTTATGGTCTATAACCTGGACTCAAATTGCTTTTTCTACTACAATAATTTCAAATGGGCTTCGCTCTGTGATAAAGCTACAGCTAGCAACGGCATCCATATAGCTATAGTGAATGGCGTGCCCGATCATGAGCTGGGAGGGACACTAACGCAAAACACTGATATACCTCTTGCGGGGAAAATACTTAGCTTCTCTACCACAGGCAGCGGCGGGAATGTAGGTATCGGTAATAGTAGTCCTGACCAATCGGCGATACTGGACCTGAGCAATAGTAACAATAAAGGCGTCCTTGTGCCCAAAGCAGCACTTACCAAGACCACGATCGCAGCTCCTGTTACCAACCCGGCAACTGGATTGATGGTATTTAATACCAATACACAAAACGACGTACAGCCAGGATATTATTTTTGGGATGGTGCGGTATGGATGCATCTATTCTCCACGAACCTGCCGGTGGTATCTACGGTAAGTGTAACAGCCCCGATAATAAATAACGGTACAGCGCAGGACCCCAATATCGGTATCACTACCAGCGATCTTAACAGTACTGGAGTTATTAGTGTTACGGGTGGTACAAACAGATTGACCGGGACAGGAGGAGCAACGCTCGATGTGACGGGTACACAGGGTGGGGTATTGTATGGCACAGGTACATCTTCTTCTTTTACAGCTGCGGGTAACAGCGGTGAAATATTACAATCGAATGGTGCCGGCGCCCCTACATGGGCAGATCCGAATTCGACACTGGCAAAGACAAATATCACCGGCAGTCCGGTGATCACAGTTACTAATGGAAATAATCAATTGGTGGGTGTAGGTAATGCCAGTATAGATGTGAGCGGTGCCAGTGGAGGTGTGTTGTATGGAACAGGCGGCTCATCAAATTTTACAAATCCCGGGGCAAATGGACAATATTTGCAGGCAAACGGGATCGCAGCGCCAACATGGGTCAGTGGCTCAGACCTTAGTGGCAGCAGCGTGGTAAATGTGAGCAATGGCTCAGGAAAGATATTGGGTTTAGGAAATGCATCGATAGACGTGAACGGTCCGCAGGGTACAGTATTGTATGGTACGGGTACATCGTCGGCATTTACGGCACAAGGCAACAGCGGAGAGCTGCTGCAATCGAATGGTACCCTGGCCCCTACATGGGTATCCCCCAATACCGCAATACTAAAATCAGACCTTACTGGCAGTACTGTAGTAAGCATAACGAATGGAACGGGCAAAGTAGTAGGCGCAGGTGGAGCAAGTGTTGACGTGGCAGGTGCTCAAGGCGGTGTATTATATGGTACAGGCAGTTCATCAGATTTTACAGTAGCAGGTACTGCCGGCCAGTACCTGAGATCAACCGGTACAACGGCGCCTGTATGGACCAGCGGAGCGAATGTAAGCGGCAGCCCCGTGGTGACCGTTACTAATGGAAATAACCAGGTAGTAGGAACATCTAATATGAGTATAGATGTATCGGGCACTAATGGGGGCGTAATGTATGGTACGGGTAGTTCTTCTGCATTTACCCCGGCGGGTACTGCAGGGCAAGTGCTAAAATCGACAGGTACAGGCGCACCGGTATGGTCGTCGCCCAATGCAACATTAATAACAAATGACGTGGTGCCGGCTGTATCATCGGCAGTTGTGATAAACAACGGTACGGGCCAGGTGGTAGGCGGTTCAAATATGAGCATTGACGTGCAGGGCACCAATGGCGGCGTATTCTATGGCAGTGGGGCAGGTACTGCGGCTGCCTTCAGCGCTGCCGGTACGACCGGGCAAATATTAAAATCGAACGGTGCTGCTGCACCTACATGGGTGAACCCCAATACTACGCTGAACACCAATAATGTGACCGGTGGTACCGTGATGAATATTACCAATGGTGCCGGGCAGGTGGTAGGTGGCAGCAACCTGAACTTAGATGTGTCGGGTACAGCGGGTGGCGTATTATATGGTACCGGTGCATCATCGGCCTTCAGTACAGCCGGTACAGCAGGCCAGTACCTGCAGTCGAACGGTGCCGGAGCGCCTACATGGGCCACGATCAATACAACTACGTCGAACCTTACCGGCAGCTCTGTGGTAACCATTACCAACGGTACCAATAAAGTGTTTGGTGTTGGTAATGCAGGCGTTGATGTTACAGGTACAAATGGAGGTGTTTTGTATGGCACCGGTGCATCCTCGGCTTTTACGGCCGTGGGCACGACCGGACAAATATTAAAATCGAATGGCGCCGCGGCACCTACATGGGCCAGTGCTGCAAGCCTTGTGAATGTGGACAACGGTATATATTATAACGGTGCTTCGCAAACGCTAAGGCTCGGCAGCAACCCGCTTGTAGAAAATACTACCATTACACAGAATGGTTTTAACTTCTCCGTGGCAGGCGGCACGATAAATTTGAATGATGCATCAAATAATGCTGTGAACATTGGCACAAACAGCTCTACAGGTACAGTGAGCATAGGCTCAGGCGCCGCGACACAAAACATAAACATAGCTAATGGTGCCGGTGCAAAAACGCTAGCCCTGGGCAGCAGCAGCAGCAGTAGTACAACAAATATTAATTCGGGTAGTGGCGCGATAAATGTAAACGTAAATAACAGCCAGCCAACGAATATCAATAATGGTACGAACAGTGCTACTGTGAATATTGCCAATAGTGCTGCCAGCACAGGTGCTGTAAATATTGGAACTAATAATACAGAAATAGTTAGCGGGAATGCAGTAGGTATTGGCTTATCGCCTACGGCTACCGAAAAGCTCACAGTTGCAGGTGGCGCTTCATTCAGTGGTATAAATGGTACTACAACCAGTACTACAGCCGGCAGATATGCAGTACACGGTTCAGCATCGGCAGGTAATGATGCATATTTGGGTTATGTAGGTGCAACGCCGACAGTAGCTACACTTTCTAATACTAACCCAGTTGGCTACTTCAACGCCAGCACTTCAAGCGGATCGAGCCTCACGGCAACCACGAGCGGAACTGCCACTACCGTAGGTGTATTGGGTGCATCATCGGTATGGACCGGCGGGTATTTTGCGACTAGTGTAATCAATGCACAGGGTGTTCTGGGTTATAATACTGCAACATCAAATACCAGCTCCGGTAATGGTGTTTATGGACAAACAGCGCAATCTGCAGGGTTTGGCGTTTATGGTGCCAACACAAATACAAACGGGACTGGTGTAATGGGATGGGGAAATAATGGTGGGGGCTCCTACCTGACTGCAGGACAAGGTGGTGCATTCACAGGTCTGACAACCGGTGTATTTGCATACAATACGTCCTTAGGCGTATCACAGGCGATATACGCAAATAATGGCGGGATACTCTGCCGGGTGGATTATTGGTCGGGGGCGACTCAATACAAAATATTAGGATCAGGCACAGTCTCTACAATTGCAAAGGATATTGATGATAAACCAGTAGTGCTGCATTGCCCCGAAACACCTGAAATATATTTCCAGGATTATGGATCGGGACAATTGATCAATGGCCGGACGCATATAAGATTGGACCCCACTTTTGCGAAGAACGTGACCATTAATGAAAAACACCCACTACGTGTTTTTGTACAACTGGAAGGAGATTGCAAAGGGGTATATGTAACTAACAAAAGCGAATCGGGATTTGACGTGGTAGAGCTGAACGGAGGGACCTCTAACGTATCCTTCCAATGGACGATCACCTGTAACAGGGCGGATGAGGCACTGAACAATGGCCATATTTCAAGAAATGCCGATATACGTTTTGAGCCGGCTCCCACAGATGCTCCAACAGCTGAAGCTGAAAAAGTCAATCTATCTACCCGAAATAATGCTCCAACACAACCGCTTAGTGGCAATGCTAAGTAGCAAACATCTATTAGTATGAATTCAACGAAATGTATTCTTATGAATGTTTTGCAGTCTTTAAATGGAAAGCAACGAAATGCTGTTAAGGCTGGCTATTGCATTTTATTATTGACGTGTCTTCATGACCGTACCTATGCCCAGGCAATTCTTAACATACAGGGCGCCAGTATCTTTACCGACCAGGGAACGATGGTGCGGGTGAATGGTGATGTGAGTTTTACGGACGGTACGATACTGCATAACGGTGTGATGGAGATAACGGGTAACTGGGCCAATGATAATGAGAATAAGAACGAGGCCTTTGACCCGGCATCTACGGGAGATGTGAAGCTGATAACAGGAGTACAGGAGATACAGGGTTACCAGACCACCGCCTTCCCTACGCTTAGCCTTGAGGGCTGGGACAGGAAGGTGCTGCGTGTAAATACGAAAGTGACGCGTAACCTGAACCTGAACAATAATCAGTTGGATGTGAACGGTAATGATATGTGGGTGACCAATACCAATACCGGAGCCATTACGCGCAGTACGGGTTATGTGAATACCAGTGGCGCGCCTTTGGGCAGGTTGATACGTTCTGTGAGTGGAGGAGCATCCTACGACTATCCATTGGGTGGCGGAGCGCCCTACAGGTACAGGCCTGTAAATGCTGTGCCTACTGATGATGGTGTACTGGGCGCCCAGTTCCAGAACTACGATCCGAACCTGGATGGCTTTGACCGCAATAAGATATTCGTATCTAACTTCAACAAGATCAATGACCGCTTTTATCATGTAGTTCATTCGATATCAGGCGTAGGTGCTGCAGACGTGAAGCTGGCCTACAATGCTGAAGAAGACGGTGGACCATATACAGGTCTTGCCCGCTGGATGACGGAAGATCATCACTGGGTGGACGGTATGTACTATTTTGATGCTACGGAAGCCGGTGAGGGCACAGACCATATGATGCATTATCGTTTTGACGATAATGGTGCGCATGTGCTTGCCCTGATCGATACTATTTCAAGCGACCCTCCTTTATTCATTGTTAGTGGCTTTACGCCCAATGGAGATGGTAAGAACGATTACTTTGCTATTAAGGGTTTAGAGAAGTACCGCAGTAATGAGTTGAAGATATATGACCGCTGGGGCAGGATGGTGTATACGGCAGTAGACTATAAGAATGACTGGGCCGGCGATGGACTGGACATGGACACTTATATGTATTTCCTCCGTGTAAGAGACCTTCAAAACAGGGAACACATCCTTAAAGGTGATGTAACACTGATAAGGTAGTTACGAACACTATTTGATATTTCTACAAGCCGGGAAGCGATCGCTTCCCGGCTTTTTTGTTCTTAGATGATTGCAATTTGAAACCCGGCCTAACCTATTAATGCTTCGAGGCTATCCACAACAAAGGTGTCTTTATTAGTGACCATTTGCATCGTGAGGCTCTTAATGGAGGGAAAGATCAGGGCGTATATCTTCTTTTTGCTCTCAGGTACATCTGTATCCTGCATGCCCAGTATGTATAATACCGAATCGGGTATTTCGAGCGCGGCACATATTTTTGTAAGTGTGCGTGGGCTGGGGCGTTTGAAGCCTGTTTCTATTTGCGATAAACTGGTCTGGGAAATGCTAGCCAATTCTGCAAGCTCATATTGTTTTATTCCTAGCTGCTTTCGCACTAAGGTTATTGCTTTGCCGAGGTTCATAAGCCGGTGTTTTGATTGAGGGAATAAGTTCAAGTGTAAAAGTAAGGGATATTCTCATAAAAATGAATTATATTATAAATTGTTTCTTAAAATGTCTATAAAATCTTAATAAACAGATGATTTTATGGAGTATGGTTAATATGTTGCGAGCATGTGGGCTTAGGAAGCCCTTAGAGCTGAGCAAGGAATGCCATAGTATCTATGCCATCCGCATAATCGGCGAGGGAGGGTAATTGAGACAGTCCGAAGGGTATGTAGCCGACGCCTACAATGCACTGTATATCTTCGCTGTCGTTTAGTTCTGCAGCAAGTGTGCTCTTGTCATCATAGTAGCGATAATGAAGTACTGAAACGGCGGAGAAGGGGACATTATTTTCCGTCAACAGGAGCGAATCATTAGTGAGATAGGGTATCTTATTCAGCAGGTATATAGCAAGGTAGTAGTCATAGTTATTCTTGTATTTGTGGTGCTCCATTACGCTATTGTGCTTGTTGAGCGATGTGAGTAAAGGCCCGAAATCGTAGCCGCGTGGTACGCATAGCTGGCTAACGTTGCGGCAGCCTAAACCGAAATAGGTAAAAATGTCTGCTGCCAGTGCCTCAAAGTCTTGCCCGGTTTCATTGCCATCCAGAATGGCAACGGAGGTGCGGTTCTTACGAATAATGTTAGGGTATTTACCAAAATACTGCTCGAAATAACGGGCGGTATTGTTGCTGCCTGTAGCTATGTATGCATCGCAGCCCTTGAGCTGTTCTGCAAACTGTATGTGGTTGCCTACTTCCGGTTCCCATTCGTACAATTTGTCTGCCAGGTGCCTGATAAGGACCGTGTCTTTTGACGAGGTTTTTATAAGCAATTTGTGACCGCTGATGAACCCGCAGAGGAGGTCGTGAAAACCTACGAGGGGGATATTGCCGGCCATCACTATGCCAACTGTTTTGGTGCTATTGGAGAAGACATATTCAGCTACCCAATTCTTAAGTTTGTGCTTATCCAGAAATTCTGTTGCTATGTTCTTTGCCGCCAGTTCTATGTCTCCCGTTGTGAACCAGGAGTTGGCAAGTACAGCTTTTGTTTTGGCCGCCGCCCATTCGTCAGCGTCAGAAAGCATGTATTTACCTAATCTATCAGCAAGTTCTATCCTGGTATCTAAAGAAAGCATCTATTTTGTACAATTTCTGTTTGCGAAATTGTAACTTTGCGGGGATATAAAAAAACAGAAAAAAGATAATTATATATGGCGATAAAAATAACAGATGAATGCATCAATTGCGGGGCTTGCGAACCGGAATGTCCTAACAACGCGATATATGAGGGTGGAGTAGAGTGGGCTATAACTGACGGTACTTCTGTAAAGGGAGATTTTGAACTAATGGACGGTACTCATGTAGATGCAGCTGCCCGCCAGGCTCCTGTAGCTGTGGACACTTATTACATAACTCCTAACAAATGCACGGAATGCCAGGGTTTTCATGAGGAGCCTCAGTGTGCTGCAGTATGCCCGGTAGATTGCTGCGTACCAGATGAAATGTACCGCGAAACCGTTGAAGAACTGTTGGCTAAAAAAGAAAAATTACACTTGTAATAGCTGTCTTAGTACTGTGAAAGCAAAGGGCTGGGCTGCATTATGCAGCCCAGCCCTTTGCTTTTGTATATTGAGTATTACTCTTTAGTGTGTATGAAGGTCGTCATGCGTATCATGTGCATGCAGTACTTCTTTCGCTTTATTGACCTCAGCCTCATTGCCATGGGCAACTACTATGTATTTTCCTGCTTCCAGGTCTTCGTGGTATTTCTTAACGTTTTCGTCCTTTACGCCAACTGTAGTTAGCACGGAGGCTATACCACCGCCAATAAGACCGAAATCGAAACCGGCAATGGCACCAACCAAAGCACCGGCACCATACAAGAAGCCAAGACCGGGAATGGCAAATAAGCCTACCCCCGTGAGGATACCTAAAGTAGCCCCTACTGCAGTACCGGTACCTAAGCCACCCACTTTGATTGGGTCTTTGGGCATGATGTGCATCTTTTCGTCTACCACTTCCGTTTCGGCCTTACCGATGATAGATAGTTGTTTAACCGGGAAGCCTGCGTCCTTGAGTTCTACTACCGCTTGTACGGCTTTGTCGTGGTTTTCGTAAACGCCAATTGTTGATTTCATAATATTATTTGCGGTTTTATGATTTATAAAGATTTCGCAGGACTAATATACGTCGAATGCCCCAAAAAAAAGTAATTGGCATGGGACTTTATTATTTAATTAAGACAATAATAAAATGAAGAGCCATCTCCTTATGCATTCAAATACTGTCATTTATCCAGTATCCTTATTTCCACACGGCGATTCTTATTGGCATCGGCCTCGTTCAATTCAACGGGGACAACAGGTCGCGAACGACCAAAGCCTATATAGGTGAGGCGGTCGGCATCAATACCATTTGCCACCAGGTAATCATATATATATTTAGCCCTGTTTAACGACAAATGGTTGTCCTGTGAGTCAATATCGTAGGCATCATCTACATCTGTAACACAGCAGACGTGGCCTTCTATCCGTATCCTCAATTTGGGATTTGCGTCCAGCACATTGAAGAGTTTTTGCAGTTCGTCCACCGATTTCTCCCTGACAAGGTGAGATTCGGGATAGAAATAAATGTTCTCCAGAACTATTGTTTCTCCTTTTTTATATTTGCTGAGGTCTATTGAAGGTTTCTTGTCTTTTGAGGGTTTACCAATGTTTTTAAAGTCTTCAGGAACACCGGTATGAGTGCCAGGTTTTACGACGATGGTCACGTTGTCCGGGTCATTTCTCAATATTTTACTTGGTTCGGCTTTGTCGCCTTTTGAAGAGCGCTTTTTGAGGCCGTTTTCAGCATTTACCAATATCCGTCCTGTATTTTTTGCAGTCTTGCCCGGTATCAGGCGTTGTTTCCGTGGAATAGTACCAGAGTCGGGCGGACTAAGAGGTAAATTGTCTATCACAATATCTACTCTACGGTCCTGAGGAAAGCCATCCGGATTTTTCTGGACAAAGCGCTCGACCTGCCCCCGGCCTAAGCATATCTTTATATTATCAGCAGGCAGCCCACCAGAAATCAAATAGCCAGCTACACTTTTAGCCCGGGCTTCTGATAATTCCTGGTTATGCTGCTCGTTACCGAGGTAATCGGCATAGCCCACAACAGAAAGGTTATCTTTTTCCGTAACGATCGCTTTACCTATGAGGGAGTCAATTATAGCCTTTCCGTCTGCATTCAAAACATCAATATTACGCTCAAAATATATGTGTATGGTATCGCCCCCTGACTGCGCAAAGGCATGCACGGTAGCAATTGTACACAGCATTAAAATGAGACGTTTAAACATGATGTTTAAAGTGTTTGCATTCGTTTTGGACACTCAAATTACTCAATTTCGCTTAATATGCGTTTACAAGGTGTAAAACCCATATTTCAAATAGTCTTTGCCTGTTTCTTACGGACAATAATATACCCCACATAGGCGAAGGGTAAATATGCAAAGAACGTGGCGACAGTGAACCAAAGGGGGTAGTGTATAGTGGTGACATTTATTATACCCGATATGGCCATAAGCACGCCACATATTAAGGCAGGATTTTTTGTATTTCGCTTAGAAATGAGCGAGGCAACAATTCCTGCAATTAAGGACCCTATTACGTAACTGGCCGTCAACAACCACAATACTATTGCTGGCATGGCTGACAGGGCTACCTGAGCCGATGCAGCATCGTAAAGATCAGTGCCGGGTGGTAAGGGGTAAAAGTGATATATGCCCATCTGCATGAAAACAATGCACAACATGCCCACGGCTGTACCAACAACTACCGCCATAACATTGTCAAACATTGCAAGGCGTTTGTAGCAAAACTATAGAAACATTTTAACTTGGCTAAGTATGTCAGTGTACCTGGTATCAGTCTTCGTCGATACGTTTCAGATGTACATCAGGGATAGCGGATACAATGATGGGATACTTTTCAAGTGTTACATCCGAAGGATCGAGGCCAAAACCTCTTTCTTCGGACAAACTAAAGCGCTTAAGTATGAAGTAGCCCCTCATCATCAGGCGCTCCCAAAGAGGCAACGCATTATCGCGTGAGAGGAATTTCTCCATGATAATGAACCTGAAATCGCCCATCACATTGTTCTTACTGAGTGATTCGTAGCGACTAACCACATTCACCTCCTTGTTGTCCACCATTTCTTCCACCACTTTACGGAACATTAACTGTATTTTATGCTCTATACGGAACCCGAGCCGGAACTCGATACGTATGATCTCATTGGGGACAATGGTCTGCACGGAATATTCCATGGTATAGGGGTCGTCAAGTACATCAACATGAACGAACCAGTATATATCAGCCCGCTTTGGCTTGCGGTATAATATTGAATAGATGATCTTATGTTCTATCTCTTTAGGGTTATTGGCACTGGTAAGGTACACCAGGTGGGTAGCATACTTGGGTATGGTACGGTCGTTACTTAACTCTTGTATGATGGGCACGTAATCTTCAAGGCGTACGAATTCCACGTATCTATTCTTGATCTTCCGGGCTTTGAACCAGGTGAGCATAACAAGAAACAGCACGCCGCCCATTATAAGAGTAACATAGCCACCATGCCTGAATTTTTCCAGATTAGCAAAAAGGAACGAGAACTCAATAGTAAGAAATACAGCAAGGTATGTGACAATGCCGATGAGCGGTACCCGCTTTATGAACATGAAATAGGAGAACAGGCAAGAGGTCATGATCATGCAAATGGTAATGGCCAGACCGTAAGCAGCACCCATTTTTGATGACTGACCGAAGATGAGCACGATGGCAACACAGCCTGCGAAAAGCAGGAAGTTGATGCCGGGTATGAACAACTGGCCCCGCTCGAGGGTAGGGTATTGTATCTTCATTTTGGGCCATAAGTTCAGCTTTATGGCCTCGCTAATAAGCGTGAAAGAGCCGGATATCAATGCCTGGCTGGCAATGATAGCTGCCATTGTAGCTATAATGATGCCTATCAAAACAAACCACTGGGGCATGAGGAGGTAGAAGGGATTGCGTACTGAAGAATCCCACAACTCACCCTTATGGCTAAGGAGGAACGCCCCCTGACCCAGGTAGTTGAGTAGCAGGCAGCTTTTAACATATATCCAGGATATGCGGATATTGCCCCGGCCGCAGTGACCGAGGTCGGAGTATAAGGCCTCCGCACCCGTAGTACACAAGAATACCGCTCCTAACAGCCAAAATCCTTTTGGGTAAATGGTGAGCAGCTTGATGGCATAGTAGGGATTCAGGGCTTTGAATATGCTCCAATCGTCGCTGATATGCAGCAGACCCAAGGTGGCCAGCATCATGAACCATATTAACATTATAGGCCCAAACAGCTTACCAATAGACATGGTGCCGAACTGCTGGAAAAAGAACAGCCCAGTGAGGATGGCCAGCACGATATTGATTATGGTCCAGTCGGGGGCATTGCTGAATGCAGGGATGTTGCGAAGCCCTTCTATTGCAGATGCTACAGAGATAGGTGGAGTGATCATACCATCGGCCAACAAGGCTGCTCCGCCAATCATAGCCGGGAATACGGTCCACTTACCGTGTCGCCTTACGAGGGCAAAAAGAGAGAAAATGCCACCTTCGCCCTTATTATCGGCTTTCAGCGTCAGGATAACATATTTTACGGTGGTCTGTAGTGTAAGGGTCCAGATGATACAGGACAGACCGCCCGTTATCAGCAGGTCACTTATGACCTTACCGTTACAAATTTCATTGAAAACGTAGAGGGGAGAAGTACCAATGTCCCCGTAAATGATACCTAAAGCTACGAGCAGCCCTGCTAGGGATACTCTGTTAAGATTTTTGCCCACTGACGGTCTATAAATATCGCCGCAATTTAGCGCATTATTGACGGATAAAAGAAACCAGCAGGTAAAAACTGTAAATTCGTAGGAGTACCATTCTACTTATATTGCAAATATG
>CAYZTM010000014.1:0-55243 GCA_964481425.1 uncultured Flavipsychrobacter sp. | reverse complement strand
AAGAATTGCGTAAGGATAAGGTAAGGGTAAAAATTCTTTTAGCTGATTATGGATTTTACTTAAAAATCCCAATATTTGTTGTAAACTTACAAGCCAATATTAAAAACGTACACACAAAAATCATGAGGAGATTAATTCTATTGTTCGTTTTGTTGCCGATGATCTCGTTTGCGCAAAAGCGCGATGGTGATAAATGCTGGCCTGCCACGTACTTCGAAACTGCTAAAACAAAGATATACAGCAGCCAGGATCGTGCTTTGAAGGTAGGTATAGCTGCACACCAAAACCATGCAGGTATGGTGTTGAAGATATACTATTCTGACCCTTTTTACATTACCTCCAAGCAGAAGGTGATCCTTAAACTATCTGGCGATAATGAGTTGGTGTTGAAATGTAAAGAAACTGCTTCGCCGGAGCCGATGCATCAGAAAAGGGGCGATTTCTACTATTACAACTATGCTTATTTCCCTCTTTCGTATGAAGCTATCCAGATGCTTTCGTTCCACAAAGTTAAGTCTATAAAATTGCAGCTTGACGGTGATGCGCCCTTAATGTTCGGGCCACTAAGGAAATGGGATGCCTACGAGATAAAAGATGAGGTGCAAGAGGTGCAGAAAGAGTACCTTACCGATAAGGGATATAATTACGATTATTAATAATTTCTATATTTACAGAGTATAAAAAACCCGGGTATGCCCGGGTTTTTTATTTTTCTTCAAATATTGCGCATAAAGTTTTATTTGTAATAAAAAATGCATAAATTACGGAAGTATATAATTGCAGGCTAGAAGGGCATCATTGGCACATTAATAATGCATAATAGCCAACCCTATAGCCTGAAAAGGTAGTCTAATATGTAAATCTGAGTTCTTATACTCACGTCATAGATAAACCCATCGATAATTAAATGATAGGTCATATAAGTCAACATGAGAAAACTACTTGTACCTTTTTTATTGCTTCTGCTCCCTTTTAGTTCATTTGCCGATGGTAATGGTACTCTTGGCAATAACTACAATTTTTCGAAATGTGGTTTGAATTTTACCACGGCTTCTCAACGCCTTGGACAGCGATTCCCGGCTAATAATTTGGGGCCCGGCGTACCTCAACCGGCCCCATTTGATATTACCGGAATACCCGCATGCGCAACGATTGAAGCGGCTTTTTTGTATGTAGAAGGGTCAGGGAACGGAGCCGCTCAAACAGCTACTATCGTTGGGCCAACCGGTACACAGAATTTCCCTATGACCTTAATTGGGAGTGCAGGTGACAAATGCTGGGGATATGCAGGCAGCACTACCTACCGTGCGGATGTTACCAGCGTAGTAACAGGTAATTTTACTTACATGATCAGTGGTATCCTGACCGGCAATCCTAATGATATGGATGGGGCTACATTGATAGTAATATATAGTGACCCTATGCAAACTTACCAGGGTACGCTTATAATTGATGATGGTGCAATAGAGAAAAGCGGCGGAACGGCTACTCATAACATGAGCTTTGCAGCACCGTGTGGAGATCCAAGCAATGCAGTTGCCTTCATAGGTATAGGTGATCTTCAGATGGGCGGTACTAATGTTACCATGAATAATACTGCCGCGACATTTAACTATAATTGGTGGAATTACATTGAAGTTAATACGACTATGACAGTCGCCCAAACAAGCGCTACATTTACAGTAACTGCTGCGGGGGATTGCTACAATGTTGCATTTGCAGGTTTGTATTACCAAACGACTACCTGTACAGTATGTCAACCGCCATCTATAACACTTAGTACCAGCAGTACACCTACTATTTGTGGTCTATGTAACGGAACAGCTACAGTAACAGCCACAGGAAGCCCATATGGTTATACTTACCTGTGGTCGAATGGTGATACCAGTGCAACTGCAACAGGCTTGTGTGCCGGGACATATACAGTGCAGGTGACAACGCTATGTGCCGTCGATTCTGCAGTTGTTACTGTGCCGATTGGCCCGGGACCAGCTACCGTTGACCACACACAAACCAACCCGGAATGCAATGCATTCTGTGATGGTGTAGCTACTTTGACCGTCAATGGAGGTACGCCACCATATACCTACTCATGGGCGCCTACCGGAGGCAATGGCATTACTGCAACCAACCTGTGTGCAGGCACTTATATAGCAACAGTTGTAGATTCCATAGGCTGTATCAATAAAGATACGATCGTTATTACGGAGCCTGCGCCAACGCCGCCACCAATTCCGCATGATACGGCATTTTGCCAGTTCGGCCCATCAGTACCTTTGGTTGCTTATCCGTCTACCCAAGGTGACAAAGTAAGATGGTGGGATGTGCCTACAGGGGGTAACTTTACGCTTACTCCGCCGACGCCTAATACAGATGTTCCAGGAACTTATACCTGGTATGTATCTGATTATACACCGATAGGTTGTGAAAGCGTAAGGGTACCGATAAATGTATTGATAAAAGACAAACCTGCATATCCTATACCGACAACCTACAACTATTGCCAGTTCACGGACACTACCATCGTGCAACTTTCTGTAGTGGGTGATTCTGTTCAATGGTACGATGTGACTACTGGAGGCGTTGGCACCTTTGTTCCGCCAACACCTGCTATTGATTCTCCGGGTACTTTTATATGGTATGTAAGTCAAACACAGAATGGCTGCGAGAGTGACAGGACACCGCAGGTTGTTACTGTTAAACCTGGTGTTATCGCTAAGTTCGGTTTTAACGTGATATTGGGTTGTAACCGCGATACCCTAAGAGTGACCGATAGCTCTGTTGTAAACGGCATCGAGAGTGTGATATGGGATTTCGGCGATGGTTCTCCTTTTGAGAATTATGATCATAACCCCGAACACCTTTATTACACAACGGGTACTTATCCACTTACACTGTTCCTTACCAATGGCTATTGCTACGATACACTCACAAAAGATGTATATGCAGTGGTATATAATGTAGAGCCATTGACCGTTTCTCCATCGAATGTAGTAATATGCCAGGGTGATACAGCACAATTGCATGCCATAGGTGATTCGTCGTACACTTATAGCTGGAGCCCGCAATGGTGGATAAGCGGCGACCAAACTGCTAACCCGGTTGTGAAACCGGAAGTAGGTATGGTATATACTGCTACCGGTACGGATACTATCGGCTGTAAGCATACGGCATCTGTGCGGGTCGATATCGCGTCGAATGCAGTCGTCTCTTTACCTGATAGTGTAAGGTTGTATCCCGGAGAGTCATACGAAATGAACCCTGAGGGTAATTGCCTGTATTTTACCTGGTTCCCGGCTACTGGTTTGAGTGCAGACAGTATAGCTAACCCTGTAGCCCGACCGGAAGTGAGTACAAGATATATAGTGCATGCCACTACTGAATACGGCTGCAAGGTAACAGACTCAATAAATGTATTTGTTGACCCAGAATCTGTATTGTACCTTCCTAATGCCTTTGCGCCGGGAAGCATGAACCCGGAAAACAGGGAATTTAAGATCATCAAACGTGGTATGGCCTCCCTGAATTACTTCCGCATATATGATCGCTGGGGCGTAATGGTATATGATAGCAAAGATATAGATGCCGGGTGGGATGGTACATATAAAGGCAAGCCACAACCGTTTGGTGTATATGTGTACCAAATAGAAGCTGTGACCAACACAGGACAGCGATTCACCAAGCAGGGTAATGTAACGCTGCTTAGGTAGCGAGATATATTTTAATATAAAAACGGCATAGTAGTAACTATGCCGTTTTTTAGTTTATAACCAACGAAATGTTATCAAGACGCGTCTTTTAAATAATAAGAATCTTACCTTTATATGATAAATGCATTGATTAGTTGTATGTCAAAAAAATCAATATTATTCATTTTGCTCTTTAGCCTACCGATATTGGTATTTGCTGACGGGAATCAATCATTAGGTAACAGTTTTAATCTTACAGCCTGTGGATTAAGCTATACCCAGGCAAGTCAAAAACTAGGGCAGCGTTATACCTTTGCCCCCTGGCCAGGTATACCGCAACCCGCTCCCTTTACAATTAGCGGTATACCTAATTGCGCTACGATTGAAAAAGCGTTCTTATACTGTGAAGGATCTGGGAACGGCGTTGCAATAACTGCGACAGTACAGGGCCCTGCGGGAACAATGAATTTCCCGATGACACATATTGGTCAAGCAAATGATAAGTGCTGGGGGTATCCTAACCCCGGTTCACATTCTTACCGTGCAGATGTTACGGCTGCCATAACAGGCAATGCAACTTATAACATTAGTGGCTTGCCAGTTGGGCCGACTGGTCAGAACGATATCGATGGCGCAACGCTTTTTGTTATTTATAGTGATCCTTCACAAACTTGGCAAGGTACTATATCAATAGATGATGGTGCGCAAGTAGGACCTCCATATACTGAGACTCATGATATGAACTTCACTGCGCCGTGTGGTACACCATCTAATGCCAAAGCATTTATGGTTGTAGGAGACTTGCAGGACAATAATTCCCAAATCACTCTAAATTCTACTCCATATGGAGCTTATGTGTGTAACTGGTTTAATTATTTTGAAATTAATACTACCTATACTGCCGTGCAAACAAGTGCAACGTTCAGTGTCGTTTCTACCGGGGATTGCTATAATATTTTATTTACGGGTATCTATTACCAAACGACAAGCTGCGTGGTATGTGTGCCGCCAACAAATATCAATCTCGCATTAGATAGTACCAAGACAACGTGTGATTCCTGCAATGGTAGTGCGACAGTACATGCGACAGGTGGTACACCACCATATAATTATTCATGGGCGCCGTCTGGTGGTACTGATTCTACGGCTACTAATTTATGCCCCGGTACCTATACTGTTACCGTTACGTCCAATTGCGGTTCCGGAACAGCGGTTGTGCATATTGTGCAAGGGCCCGGTGGGTTTACACTGAGCAGTACACAAACCAACCCCGAATGTAATGGTTATTGTGATGGTGTCATTAATATAGCTGTAATGGGAGGTAGTCAACCTTTTACTTACAACTGGACGCCAAATATAGGGAACGCACCTACCGTTAATAATGTTTGCGCCGGCACATATACTGTAGTGGTTACCGACTCGAACAATTGTAACAATAATGAGATAGTGACCGTTACTGAACCCGCGCCTACGCCACCGCCTACACCTCATAATGTAGCCTTCTGCCAGTTAAGCCCTGCAAGTCCATTGGTAGCAGATCCATCAACACCCGGTGACGTGGTAAGGTGGTGGGACGCACCTACAGGCGGTAATTTTACTTTAACAGCACCCACGCCTGGCACCACAACAGCTGGTACGTATACCTGGTATGTGTCGGATGTAACACCTATAGGCTGCGAAAGTGTAAGGGTGCCTATAACAGCAACGATCAAGCCTAAACCGCTGTACCCTGTAGTTAGTTCCTATGACTATTGCCAGTATCGCAGCGATGATGTGGTACACTTGTTTGCTCAGGGCGATTCTATACAATGGTACACTACCAATACAGGTGGTGTCGGCACTTTTGTGCCACCATTGCCGAGCGTAGATACTTCCGGCACTGCTGTATGGTATGTAAGCCAAACCGTGGATGGATGTGAAAGCGACCGTGCACCACAGGTGGTGAGGATAAACCCGGGTGTGATCGCCAACTTTGGTTACGAACTTATAACTGGTTGCGCAAGGGACACGCTAAACCTTTTTGATAGCTCTGTAGTTAACGGCACTGAAGGCGTGAACTGGGATTTTGGTGATGGTACTCCGCACGAAACTTTTGTGCAAAATCCTCAGCATTTATATTACAACACAGGCACCTATCCGGTTACCCTAATTGTGGACAATGGTTTCTGTAAGGATACTGCAAATAAAGATGTATATGCAGTAGTGATCGGGGTACTACCGCTCGATGTATCTGCTGGTGTAACGCTATGCCCCGGAGATAGTGCGCAGCTACATGCTTACGGTGACTCATCTTATATTTATTCATGGACACCTGATTGGTGGATCACTAACAGCAATACGGCAAGCCCCACAGTTTCGCCCCAAAATAACATGGTGTATACCGCCTCAGCACTGGATACGAACGGGTGTTATCACGTTGGTTATGTAAGAGCTACCTTAGCATCGAATGCGATATTGACATTACCAGACAGCGTAGTGCTTTACCCCGGGGATTCGTACCAGTTATCGCCTGAAGGTAATTGCCTGTATTTTAGTTGGTTCCCAGCTACCGGCCTTAGTGCGGACAGCATAGCTAACCCTGTAGCAATGCCTGAGGTAAGCACGAGGTATATAGTACACGGTACCACGGAATATGGTTGTAAAGTGACTGACTCAATAGATGTGTTCATTGATCCATCCACAGTACTGTACCTGCCGAATGCTTTTGTGCCCGGCAGTGGTACAAACGGGGTATTTAAGATAGAGAAGCGTGGTATGGCCACTTTGAATTACTTCCGTATATACGATCGCTGGGGTGTAAAAGTGTACGACAGCAAGGATATTGATGCAGGATGGGATGGTACTTATAAAGGTAAGCCGCAACCGTTTGGTGTATATGTGTATCAGATCGAGGCCGTTACTAATACCGGACAGAAGTTTACCAAGCAGGGTAATGTGACTTTGTTAAGATGATAAGTGAAAAGCAATTATCATAAGGCCGTAGGTATGATCTGCGGCCTTATTTATTCTATGCTCCAGCCAAAGTAGAGGTGACCACAGGGCCCATCATTGAAATAAGCTACTCCCGGTAAATGGCCCCATAGGGAAAAACCATTTTTCTCCAGCAGCCGGATACTAGGTGTGTTCTTCTCCAATACTATGGCAATGAATACTTTGGAGTCCAAATCGCAGATGTGCTCCATAGCATACTGTAGCAGCCGGGAAGCTATACCTTTCTTTTGATGAGCTTCATGTACATAATAGCTTACTTCCTTTGTGTGTTGCAGCGCTGCCCGCCCTGAACGGTAAGGACTTATCGATAGCCAGCCGACTACTTCATTATTCACTTCAGCCACATATATCGGGCAGTTCCCCTTATGTTCATCAAACCATGTGATCCGTTCGTCAATGTTGAAAGCCCCGGTATAGGCATTGGTATAGGGGCGGTCTATAGCCTGGTTGTGTATGGCAACTATTGCGGGAAGATCTTCTTTTTCTGCTATGCGTATATCCAGTTCAGGTGGCATTACTTAATTATCAAATACTCTGTGGCGGTGATCAATAAATGGGTTTAGTTTCTCAGAGAGTCCTTTATGGCAAATGCCGGGAAGAAATAGAGTTCTGCATTTTTTTCAACCAGGTAACCGACATGAGCTTTTTGGGCATCAATCAATGCGGTACAGGTTATATTGTCTATTCTGTTGGGAAGCCCGGAAAATGAGTCGGTAGTAAAAAACTTCAGTATTTGGTCAAGTTTGAGGTAAAGATCTTCCATGCGGTGTTTTTTAAGGTTAAAACAATAATATCATTTTAGTGTTGGGGTACATTTAAAATGTGATCTTGTTTTCAGAGCTAAGCATAGGGGTATGCAAACGTTAATTTAATACAAAATCTTAGAACATGGCAAAAAATAAATGGGAACATGATAAATAATGTTCCCATTCTAAATAATAGTATGTAGAAGTTCTATTGCTCTTCTTGCATATTATCTTCTACAGAAGGCTCAGCCATGTCAGCGCTTTCCGGTTCCGGACCCTCCTTATAAGATTCTGCAAGATAGTAGTCTTTAAGGTGGTCGTACAACGAATGTTTATCGATGATCACGGAGATAAGTCCTGCGATCATACCGGCCATCATCAGGTGAAAGATAATGTTATGCCTGTCGGTCATTTCAAGCACCAGGATGGCAGAAGTAAATGGGGTCCTTGTAACGCCGGTAAGAAAAGCTATCATGCCCGCCAATATCAATATGTTGGCATTAGCTGCCGACATTTGCATTAGCTCTGCTACCAGGGCGCCAATAGTAGCTCCTGCACCAAGCGAAGGTGCAAATATACCTCCCGATGCCCCGGATGTGAAAGCGCCAATTGGGCCAATGAACCTGAAAAAGGGTAATGCCCAACCAACATTTTTATCATTAGTAAAAAGGACATGCGACATTTGCTCTTTGCCAGAACCTAGTATGCCGCTACCTGCGAAGAAGGCTATAGTGGCGATTACCAATGCAACACCGGCAATATAGGCAAGTTCTATTCCCTTTCCTTTGAGTGTACGCCGCCACTTAATTACCCTCAATATGATAACACTGAAAACGCTGCCCAGGAAACCGGCAAGACAAGCTACCAGTATCACGTAGAAAAATATATAGCCTGATGAATGACTTACGACATTAGGATAGCCCAGGTATAAGTAGGGCCCTAACATACCCTGGGCGGTGAGACCGGCTATGATCACCGCAGTAAACAAGGCGGTCTTAAAGTAGTTGATATGAGTTTTAGCCAGTTCTTCTACAGCAAATACGATACCACCGAGCGGCGTATTAAAGGCGGCCGCAAGTCCGGCAGCGGCACCTGCCATGATCATGTTCTTTTTAGAGAGCCGCGGCCAGGATTTGGGTATGAGCTGATTCACTTTCCGGAATACACTACCCGCTATCTGTACCGTAGGGCCTTCACGACCTATTGCACCGCCACCAAATACCATTAAGATACTGGATAAGAACTTGATGAAAATAGTTTTCAGACCTAAGAACTTATCTACAAGGTAATTGTAACGGGGGCTGGCCAGTTCAATGGCAGCCATCACCTGTGGGATACCACTGCCGCCGGCGCGGGGATCAAAACGCTTCACCAACCACCAGGCCAGGATAAAACAGACAGGGGTTATAATAAAAATAGCCCAATTATAACGGTGGACTATTGATAAAGAAAGCGATTCGGCGTAAGCAAAGAGTTTGGCATAGTAGACCGCGATCAGACCTGTTATCAGGGAGGCGACCCAATAGGGCAGGGCCTGCAACACATTCATTTTCAGCTTCTCGTTGTAGATCTTCCGCGGTATGATTTTAAACCATTTATCGTAAATATTTTTGTCCATTCTGCGAGATTTGGGCGGTCCCGGTACAACTAATGCGGACGCATTGGGGACAGCCTGCGGTGTGTCAGGCCGCAAAGTTAATGGCATCAGCATTCATTTTAAAAATAAAATTTGTCTTTTTATTTCCCATGAGCACCTGATAAGTGCTAATTTATTTATTGTCAGTTACTTATGTCTTTTGTCTAAAATGACCTTATCGGAGTGATTTTGATTTGAGATTAGAGTAGATTTGTACCATGTTCATCAAGAACCAGACTTTTAAAGATGAGGAGACCCTGCTTGAAATGCTTTTCGATTTCAACCTTGGGCAACCTTCTACCCTAATAGAAGGAATGATAGCTGAAATTGATAAAGAACTGGAGCGGAACACGGCATACATTGCTTATTATGCCAGCCTGCAGGATGCTGATGATAAAGCAGAATTGTATACTGAAGAGCGAGATCTTAGACTGGCAGAAAACCTGATGGCGCTATTTGATAGTTTTAGCGTACAAAGCGCTCATCTTTACGGTGTTAAAGGCGGTGAGCAATCTCTTTTGTACACTATGGACCTGCACTAAGCAAATTACCCCCGTAAAATCCCCCGTTATTTTAACGCTTCCTGAATCAATTATTTATTATTTTTATCGCTTTCCATTCATAAAAATCATTAAATAAGACGATGAAAAAAGTACTCTTGTTGTTGGCTGCGGCATTGCCTCTCTTTGCCTCGGCGCAAGATGATCTTATCAAAAAACTGGATGCTAATAAAAGCGACAGCGCAAAAAAGAAGTTCATTTTTACTGACATTATCAATGTGGACAGGACCAGCGTAAAGAACCAGGCCAGTTCTGGCACCTGCTGGAGTTATTCTACCAATTCCTTCCTGGAGAGTGAGATGATCCGCAGGGGAAGACCGAAAGTGGACCTCGCTGAGATATTTACGGCCCGCATGGTATATGAAGACAAAGCGGACAACTACGTACGTATGCATGGTTCCCTCTCATGGGGTGACGGTGGTGAATGCCACGATGTAATTAACATGTACGCAAAGTACGGAGCAATGCCGCAGGAGGCATATACCGGGCTGCACTATGGTACTAAAAAGAACAAATTCGGAGAAATGCAGGCCGTGCTGAAAGGCATGCTGGATGCAGTGGTGAAGAATCCTAATGGAAAGCTGACCACGAGCTGGAAGAAGGCATTTGATGCAGTGTTGGATGCCTACCTGGGCCCTGTGCCTGAGTCATTTACTTATAAAGGCAGGAGGTACACGCCAAGAAGCTTTGCAGATGAAGTAGTTGGCCTCAACCCGAGAGATTATATTGAAATGACCTCGCTTACCGATAAGCCATATTACAGGAAGACGATGTTCATGGTACCAGATAACTGGAGCTTTGACAAGGTATATAATGTTAAGTTCAACGACATAACCCGCATTATAGATCATGCGCTCAGGAATGGTTATACCGTAGCCTGGGCTGCCGATGTAAGTGAAAAATATTTTAGCTGGAAGAATGGTGTAGCTTATGTGCCTGAGAAAGATTGGGATGATATGGAAGAAGACGAAAGAAAGACAATGTTCGACGGCCCACATGAAGAACGCGTGATTACCCCGCGTATGAGGCAGGAAGCTTTTGATGATTACGAAACCACTGACGACCATGGCATGCATATAGTGGGCCTTGCAAAAGACCAGGATGGAACAGAGTACTACATTGTTAAGAACTCATGGGGCACCAAGAACGATTACAAAGGGTACATCTATGTAAGCAAGAATTATGTGCGTTATAAGACCACTGCTTTCCTGCTCAACAAACATGGCATACCTTCTTCTGTAAGAGAAAAGATGGGTATCTAACCCACCTCTATGAATTTTTATAAGGGTATAAATAAAAAATAAAGTAAGGCCCCTTATTGAATGATTTTTTGGTTTTACCTTGAGTAAAAACCAAACGCTTATGAAAAAGATAGGAATATTAGGAAGCGGCGCTGTAGCTAAGGCATTGGGCAGCGGTTTTCTAAAACATGGTTATGAAGTAATGCTGGGCACCCGCAGTGCTGAAAAGCTTGCAGAATGGAAAAGTAGTGCGGGGAATAAAGCGAGTATCGGCAGCTTTGAGGATGTGGCCAAGTTTGGTGACATCATTGTGCTGGCTGTTAAAGGCACCGTTGCTGCTGAGGCTATAGAGATGGCAGGCCCTCAAAACATGGCCGGCAAAACTGTGATCGATGCTACCAACCCGATAGCTGAGGCCCCGCCACAGGATGGGGTGCTGAAGTTCTTCACCACGCTTGAAGAATCGTTGATGGAAAAACTGCAATCCAGGTTCCCCGGTATGCATTTCGTGAAGGCTTTCAATAGTGTGGGTAATGCAATGATGGTCAACCCGTCTTACAAGCAAGGAATGCCTACGATGTTCATTTGTGGCAACAATGATGCAGCTAAAAAGGAAGTGTGTGATATTCTTGAGCAGTTTGGCTGGGATATAGCTGATATGGGCAAGGCTGCCGCTGCAAGGGCCATTGAGCCTCTATGTATGTTGTGGTGCATACCGGGATTTATCAATAACCAATGGACCCATGCATTTAAGTTAGTAAAAGAATAAAATGTGATGGATATTTGAAATTCCCCCGCATAGTTTCGGGGGAATTTTACTTTTGTATAGTTAATAAAATCTTTACCGGAATGTTCAGGAAAATTTGTTTTACAATAGTTTCATTAGTATGCCTTGCAGCGTGTAAGAACGCAACAAAGGAAGATAAGGTTGCGGAGGTGCCAACCTCTAAAGACGTACATACTCTTTCCAATGCAGATAGTGTTACAATGAAGCATCTTTTCCTGGACATAAAAGTAGATTTCGATACTAAAAAGATAGCTGGTAAGGCTGTTTGGGATATTGATAATAAGGATAAGGTAAAAACTCTCAAACTTGATACATATGATCTAACCATTGATAGCGTAGTGGTAGATGGCAATAAGGTACAGTTCTCGCTGGACAGTATGATACAATATCTCGGTAGCAGGCTGAACATCCCGATAAACGATAATAGCAGCCAGGTGGCTATCTATTATAAAACAGGTAATAATGCCAGGGCCCTGCAATGGCTTGACCCGCAGCAAACATCCGGAAAGAAGCATCCCTTTTTATATACGCAGTCAGAATCTATCTATGCCCGTTCCTGGATACCCTGTGCGGATGGACCCGGTATACGGTACACTTATGATGCACGTGTGACTGTGCCTAAAGGAAGCCTGGCCTTGATGAGCGCACAAAACCCACAGCAGACCAATGATAGTGGTATCTACCACTTTAAAATGGAGCTGCCTATTCCTGCCTACCTAATGGCGCTGGCTGTTGGCGATATACAATTCCGCAGCATAGATGCGCGGACAGGGGTATATGCCGAGCCTACTATGATCGATAAGGTGCAGTATGAGTTTGCAGATGTAGGGAAAATGGTAACAGCGGCAGAAAAGCTTTATGGCCCTTATCGCTGGGGGCGGTATGATGTGCTTGTGCTGCCGCCGGGCTTCCCGATAGGAGGTATGGAAAATCCAAGGCTTACATTTGCTACGCCCACAGTTATTGCGGGAGACCGTTCACTTGTGGACCTTGTGGCTCACGAACTGGCCCATAGCTGGAGTGGCAACCTGGTGACTAATGCCACCTGGGATGATTTCTGGATGAACGAAGGATTTACCAATTATTTTGAACGCAGGATAACGGAAGAAATGAATGGTAAGAGTTTTATAGACATGTCGTGGGAACTCGGGTACCAAACATTTGAAGCCAATGTAAAAGACCTTGGAGCGGATAGTAAAGATACCTGGCTGAAACTGGACCTGAAAGGGCGTGACCCGGATGCAGGCCTTACCGATATACCGTACGAAAAGGGCAGCCACTTCCTGAAGTTGATAGAGAACACTGTAGGCCGAAAGCAATTTGATACCTTCCTGCGGAAATATTTTGATGAGCATGCATTTAAGACCATTACTACGGAGCAGTTCCTTGATTATATGGATAAGAACCTGCTGCATGGCGATAGCGACCTCTATCGAAAAATTGATGTAAAGGCTTGGGTATATGGCCCGGGTATCCCTGCAAATTGCCCACGTACCAATCCTGTAAGGTTCAAAAAAGTTGACTCCTTGGCGGCTCTATATGGCAAGACCGTTACAGGGAAAGATTTTGATACAAAGAACTGGTGCACTTTTGAATGGCTTGAGTTCCTGCACAAAATGCCTGACAGCATGTCGTTAGCTACTGTCAAGCAATTAGATAATGATTTTCATTTCTCGCGATCCGGTAATAGTGAAGTAATATTTGCCTGGTTCATGGTAGTGCTTGACTGTAAGGATAATTACCCGCCTGCAATGGATGCAATGGAACGCTTTTTAAGTACAGTTGGCCGCAGGAAGTTCATTGAGCCCTTATATGCTGCTTTAGTGAAACGAGACCCCTCCCTGGCGAAAAGCTGGTATCAGAAGTATCGTCAAAATTACCACCCATTGGCGCAGGAAAGCCTGGATAAGATCGTGAACAATAATAAGGGAACATAGGGTTGTTTTGCTGGATTTTTATCTATTTTTATGCGATTGTTAAAACCAAAACATAATATGAAAATAATATTTACATCACTTTTATCATTAGGGATAAGCTGCGCTGCTTTTGCACAGATGCAGGTTACCAACGCCGGATTTGAAAATTGGGGTAATGCTAGCCCGGGTAATGCAAATGAACCTACAAGCTGGTATTCAAATAAATCAGGTTCTGCTACAGCACAGCTTGGTCCCCAAACCTGTTTTAAGGACAGTACTATCAAGCATTCGGGTAATTACTCCGTTCGTGTAGAGACCGTTACCGGGCCCTTGAGTGTAATCGTCAACGGCAACGTTACTACAGGTATTATAAATGCACCTTCATTCAGTAAATCGGATGGATACATTGGAACACAAAACTATGATGACAGTGCGAATGATGTAAGGCGTATGGTTTTTACGGACAGGCCCGATAGTGTTGTTGGGTGGTACCAGTATAACCAGGGTGGCCACGCAAGTGAGCAAGGTAAACTGCGTGTGATACTGCATAAAGGACAATACTATGATCCTGAAACACCAACCACTTATCATCCGGCATGTATCAATAATAAGATAGGCGATGCAAGCTTCACCACACCTGCCTCAGATGTTAGTACATGGACGCGTTTTAGTGTGCCTATCACCTACACAGATACCAGTGCTCCTGAGTATGTAATGATCAACATTACGTCATCTGCAGACCAACTGACCTCTGTTGCGGGCAGCAAGCTTTGGATAGATGATATTGAGATGATCTACAACCCACAACCTAATAAGGTTGCTAATGTAAATGCAAAAGCTCTTAATGTAAATGTTTATAGCTATGGCAATACATTGTTTGCTGATGGTCGTAACGTTAATGATGCAGTACTGACTGTGTATGATATGACCGGAAGGCTGCTGCAAACCAATACGCTTGGGTCGAATAAACTTAACTCATTTGATATGTCCGGGTTTGCCACTGGTATATACCTGTATAAGGTAAGCAGTAATGGCAATCAAAAGACAGGAAAATTTGTAATTGAATAAGTTTTAATTCACTTTTAAAAACCCTGGTTAATTATTTGCCGGGGTTTTTTATTTTTATATGGTGCCGATACGTACATTGTTTACAGTAATGACAGCAACATTACTGACTTATAGTTGCTTTGCCCAGCCAACAGGCGTATTAAAAGGCAAAGTGACACATGCTGTCAGTAAAGAGACCATTCCGGGAGCTAGTATCAGCCTGCTGAAAAATCCGTCGAAAGGAGCTATTGCCGATATAGATGGCATGTATTCGTTGGTATTGGATACCGGGTATCACACCATTATTTGCAGTTATACAGGACTGGTCAATGATACTGTAAATGTGCATGTAACCAGTGATGCAATTACACAGCAGGATATAGAGCTATCTCCAACAACCAAGTTGTTAGAGACAGTGGTAGTTTCCTCCGGCAAATTTGATCAGAAGCTGGAAGAGCTGACCGTATCAATGGAGGTGCTTAAGCCGAGCCTTATTAATAATAAGAATACGACTTCGGTAGAAACTGCGCTTGAACAAACTCCTGGTCTCACCATAATTGATAATGATCCACAAATACGTGGAGGTAGCGGGTTTACATTCGGTGTTGGTAGCAGGGTGGCCATTGTGGTGGATGGTATCCCATTACTAAGCGGAGATGCAGGAAGACCTGAATGGAATTATATACCGGTAGAGAATATAGAGCAGATCGAGATCATTAAAGGTGCCTCGTCCGTATTATATGGCTCATCGGCTTTAAGTGGTGTTATTAATGTGCGTACAGCCTATCCCAGAAAGAAGCCCAAAACGGTCATTAACTATTCTGTAGGATATTACTCCCTGCCTAAAAAACCTGCAGAGAATTGGTATGGCGCTTCTTTGCCTATGTACACCAACCTGAACTTTATGCATTCGCGTATCGTGAACAAAAATCTTGATATCGTTGTTGGCGGAAATTTCAATATAGACCAGGGATATATCGGCCCACCACCAGCTGCCGATACTTTGCCGCCGAGTTTGAAAAATGCGCTGCAGATAACCGATACCATTCCGACATTTACGAACAAAGACATGCTGAAAATAAGAGGCAGATTGAACTTTAATATCAGGTACAGGTCAAGGAAAATATCAGGTTTAAGCTATGGCATCAATGGGAATGGAATGCTGAATAGAACCAACATGTCGCTGGCATGGTATGACGATTCCCTTGGCCTTTATAAAGGATATCCCGGAGCTGTGTTTCTTGAGAAACAGCAATTGTTCAATATTGACCCATTTATCAAGTATGTGAAAAGTAATGGTGTTAGCCATAGCCTGGTTACCCGTATCTTTCATTCAAATAATGACATTACCAATAACCTGTCGAACAGTGGTACACTTTATTACGGAGAATACCAGTTGCAGCGCATTTTTCGTGATTATGATTTTACATTCACCGGTGGGGTAGTGGGAAGTTTATCAAAATCTCATTCTCCTTTGTATGCTTCCAGCGGTTCGCCGGACAACCAGGTAAATAATGCCGCAGGGTATATCCAGCTGGATAAGAAATTCTGGCAAGTGATTAATATTTCCGGAGGTTTCCGATATGAGTACTTCCAGGTAAATAAACAACAAAGTGTTGTTGCTCCCATTTTCAGGGCCGGGGCTAATATACAAGTATTGAAGGGTACCTACATCCGAACATCATATGGTCAGGGTTTCAGGTATCCAACTATTACGGAACGATTCATTACCACCAAAGCAGGTATGTTTGGCGTTTTCCCCAACCCGGATCTGCAGCCTGAAACCAGCCAGAATTTTGAAATGGGCCTTAAGCAAGGATTTAAGTTCGGTAATATTATGGGCTACCTGGACATTGCAGGATTTCACCAGAAATATGAAAACACCATCGAATGGTTATTTGGCATATGGGATCCTAGTATAGCCACAGTAGGATTTAAATTCCTGAATACAGGTGATACGCGTGTTCGCGGGATAGATATATCTGTGGTTGCATCTACACCAGAGGAGAACAAGAACTTTGGTGTTACCGTATTGGCGGGTTATACTTACGTAGAACCCATATCCCTGACCCCCGATGTGTACTATGCTCATGAAAAATCATTAACAGGCGGAGCGGGAGATTCACTGAGCTACAAGAACAGCAGTATTAACTCAAAAGGCAATGTGCTTAAATACAGGTTCAACCATATGGTAAAAGCTGATGTGCAATTCAGGATACACAGGTTTGGTGTTGGTATGAGCTACCGGTACTATAGCAAAATGAAGAATATTGATACTGCATTTGCCGTGATCGAAGATCTTACATCGCAGATAAAACAAATTGCTGACATCAAAGGTATTAATTGGTGGCAGGCACACAAAGGTTTTAATATATTTGATTTCCGTATCAGCTATGACCTTGACAAAAAACAAAAGCTATCGATAATATGCAATAATGCTTTCAATGAGGCATACGCATTACGACCTATGAAAATAGAGGCCCCACGCACAACCTCGATACAATATATTTATACCTTCTGACGAATCATTTGTTGAACAATATCCTGAAATAGAATGATGGCTTTCGTAATTGGTCACGAAGGTCGATATTAGCGAACATACTGCTGATCGTGTTTCTAAGTACATCGCTCTTATGCGCTTTATTAATGACAGCATTGAACAGCCATCGGCGCCGGCTAAGCTTCTGTAATGTGCTGCTTATTCTAAACTCATCTCCAAGTCTTTTATGTATCTCTCCATCATAGTATTCTTTTAGTTTTGTAGCAGAGTAGTCATTATCTTCAATACATCTCTTTATGGCATCTGCCGCCAGCATACCGCTGTACAATGCATTACCTATCCCTTCGCCTGTAAAGGGATCTATCAGGGAAGCGGCATCTCCTGTCAGCAGGAAGTTGCTACCCGACAGGGGCATATGTTCCTGCACCATGGGTAACCCCCATCCCTGTATCTTTCCTTTTAGTGTGGCGTTTGCAAAGCGTGGTGCAATTGAAGGGTTGTTCTTTATTGCATCGAGCATTTGTGCCCGTAGGTTTATTTTCTTTTTTCGCACCACTTCAGATGGTATGCCTACGCCAACATTTGCCATGCCATTGGGTAGGGGGAATACCCAAAAGTAGCCGGGCAATGTTTCTTTAAGGAAATGCAGTTCTATGAATGGCTCATCGCTTGACCAATTTACTCCTTCATAGTAGGCGCGTAGTCCCACTGCAGACGATTTCGAAGATTCATCTGCATTGACAAATTGCCTGCGCACAATACCTTTATCTCCATCTGCGCCAACTATTACAGGTGCTGTGATGTGATACTCCTGATCTTTGAATAGCATACGGGCAGTGACCTTGCCATCCGTAATCGTAATATCCTGAACCTGTGCCTCTTCGAATATGGTAGCATAGGGTGAACTCATTTTTCGAAACAGGAACTCATCGAATACCAGTCTTGTAACAGTGAATCCCGGAGCCTGCATCTCTTCGGTTCGCTGCGTTGTAAAAGGTATCTCAATAGCTTTGCCATTGGGGGCGGCAAAGGTAACTCCCCATGAAGGCAGGAATTGAGGGTTACTATTCAATAGCTCATCGGCCCAGTCAGGGTTAGCGCGTTTTATGACCAGTACTGTTTTGCCGCTGCATGCATCACCGCATACTTTATCGCGGGGAAATCGCTCCTTTTCTATCACTACATGAGGAATACCATATTTACTCAGGAAAAAGGATGTTCCTGCGCCTGCTGGCCCTGCACCGATAATGATAGCAGATGTTTCTATCTGTTCTATAGCCATAGTATTCCGGAAAGGTAAGTACAAGTGCCTGAAAATAAAAAGGTCCTGCGTATAGCAGGACCTTTGATAGTATGTCGTTTTTTTACTTTTTCATGTACATCACATCTTTCACCATTGCAACCGTACGGGGCACATCAGGCAGGTAAGCTGCCACCAGGTTGGGAGCATAGTGCATATTTGCATCGGCTGAGCAAATACGGCGTATTGGCGCATCAAGGTAGTCGAATGCCTCTTTTTGTACCCTATAGCTTATTTCGGACGATATGCTGGCAAATGGCCATTGTTCTTCAACGATTACCAGTCGGTTTGTCCTTTTTACCGATTCTACTATGGTTTCCCAATCGAGGGGGCGTATGGTACGAAGGTCTATCACTTCCGCACTTATACCGTCATTTGCGAGTTCCTCGGCAGTTGCCATAGCAACTTTCATCATTTTGTTGTAGGACACTATGGTTACATCAGTACCGGCACGTTTAATATCTGCCTTACCAATAGGTATCAGGTACTCTTCTTCAGGTACATCACCGGTTTCACCATATGCTACTTCACTTTCCATGAATACCACAGGATCGTTATCACGTATAGCAGATTTCAGCAGGCCCTTCGCATCATATGGGTTGATGGTAGAGATCACTTTTAGACCCGGGACATTGGCATACCAGTTTTCGAATGCCTGTGAGTGCTGTGCTGCGAGCTGACCAGCTGAACCGTTGGGTCCCCTGAACACGATAGGGCAGTTGAACTGTCCACCACTCATCGAGAGCATCTTGGCTGCATGGTTCACGATCTGGTCTATCGCCAGTTCGGCAAAGTTCCAGGTCATGAATTCTACTATCGGGCGGGTATTGTTCATAGCAGCACCCACGCCGATGGCCGCAAAACCCAGTTCGGCGATAGGAGTGTCTATCACTCGTTTAGGGCCGAATTCGTCCAGCATTCCCTGGCTTACCTTGTAGGCGCCATTGTACTGGGCCACTTCTTCGCCCATAAGGAATACACTCTTATCCTTCCTCATTTCCTCTTCCATTGCTTCGCGTAATGCCTGGCGTAATGCTATGCTGCGCATAATTGTTCTATTTGTAAAATTTTAATGCCTGTTTTGAACTGCCCAAAGATAGTACTTATGCACTATTTCTTTTTCGGTTTAAAGGTAACTGTACTTTTAGAACCCTGTTCATTGAGCCTGAGCGTCATAATGGTATCATTCAGGGTCACAATCTCCATCTTTATCTTATCGCCCGCACCTTTTAGTTTCATCTCATCCAGTACCAAGGCCCCCTCATCGTCAAAATACCATTTGCAGGAGTCAACGTCGCCACCACCCAGGTTAATGATCGCTTTGCCGCCTTTTTTGTCACCTTTAAGGAATTGGAATTCCGTACTCTTTATGGCATTTTCCTGCATTATCTTAAAGCTGTCCAGTTGTGTTTGCATTTCCTTCTTAAAGCTGTCCATATTGCTGGTACCATAGCTTTCAAGGTTTGCAGCAGCATCAGTGTTTTTGCCAACAGTGTCTATGAACATTTGCTGCTGCATTATGATGGTATCCATGGTGGGGTTCTGCATTGATACAGCCTGCCATGTGTTGATGATGATATCTTCTTTCTTTCGTTTGCAGGCAAACAGGCAGGTAGCCAATAGTAGTAGTGTAATTGTTTTTTTCATCCTGTATATTGTTTAAACGTTTATGGCATGATCAGGCGGAAGTAGTCCTTCCATTCCCTTGTTGTAAGCAGGTTTTCAAGAGCGGCAAAATTACCCTGGTCTGTTGTACGCGGGTAGGCTTGTTTCAAAAAGGCATAGCGTTCGGGGTCGTTGTTTAAGCCCTTGGCCAGCATTCGTAGTTGTGCGGTGTTGAAACAGTTATCCAGTTTGCTAAGTAAAAATTTCAACCTGTTGCCGGCGCTTTTGTTGTTCATCCTGTCGTAGATGTTCTCAAATTCATTATCAGAAATGGCTTCCGGGCATCGGCTATTAGTGCTGTAGTTCGCTTTCGGCGCAGTATTGCGTATCGGTTCGGGCTCAGCTTCCGTTTTTGGTTCAGTTGCCTGTTCTGTGCTATTATCTTCGGTATGTGTTTCAGCGATAGGTTCTGTATGCGTTTGTATAGTACGCTCATTATTGAGCTCAACGTTGTCAATGAACCGGGGTTCGTTATTTTGGGTGGTTTTTGGGGTTTTGTTTGCAGGCTGGGTATTGTAGGTAGCCGCGTAAGTATTGTTGGTTGGTTTGCTGCTGTAAGCGTAGGGATTACTATTGGTGGACACGTAATTCTCACCGGGGTTGTAGGTAGGTACATGGTCCTGGTCGGGTGCATTACCCGCCGGAATGTAAAACTGTTGCTGCAGGTCATAAAGCGAAAAACTACTGCCTTTTTTGCTAAGCAAGAATGCCCTTGAACCGTTCTCCGGCACTTTTATGGCAAAGTGTTGCGGAGGATATACATTTTGTTGAAATAGTATCTCAATGTTTATAACGCCGGGGGCCAGCTGCGATATGATGCTGTAGTCCTTCCCGTAACGGGGCTGCATCTGGCCTTCCAGCTTTACATAGAAAGGGGTTTGCTTATCACCTTGTATATATACATAAGAGAATTGTTGCGCCCGGGTCGCAACGGAAATAGTGATGCAGAAAGCTGCAATGATAAAAGCAATAATATTTTTCAGGCGCATATTATTCAAGTTCTATCAGTATAGCTCCTTTTTCTACAGCAGTGCGTTCAGTTACCTTTATGGCTTTTACGGTAGCATTGCCGGAGGCTTTCAGAATATTTTCCATTTTCATGGCTTCCAGTACCAGCAGGCCATCTCCCTTACTGATCTGTTGGCCTGGCTCCACGAGCACTTTAAGTACCAGTCCCGGCATAGGGGCCTTCACCGGTTCGGCCTTTTGCATGGCTTTAAGGTCCATGCCCATGCTGCTAAGTAGTTGGTCTATAGGCTCTTTGATCTGTGTTTTATATACCCTGCCGTTGATGCGCAGGCTAATTTCCTTATTCTTTTTATCAATGCCTTCTACCAGCGCTGTATAACTTTTGTTGTTGTATAAAATACTGATCAGGCTGTTGGGCTGCCATTTGGCGTCCCAGTTCGCAGGCACGTCGTTAATATACAGGCTACCGTCTTTATCTTCTATAGAGAATATGTTTTTTTCATTAACTGTTACCTGTAGCATAGCTTCCTGTAATATTTTTAATGGTAGCAAAAATAATCAAATAACAATGCTTTAGCGCATTTTCGCCCTCTTTAGATATTCCTCACCCATAGCAGGTGATATTAAATATCGGCTTTAGCCTTACTTTTATAGCTTTAATCAAGGTTCATGACGTTTATTAAGAATATCATCACCGCGTTTACGTCTTTATTTTTTTTGTTGCTCATCACATTGATCGCTTCCTGCGGACCCGGTAGAAAAGTGGTAAGTAAACAAGTGACGCTGGATACTATCAGCGTTTCGGCGGCCAATAACCCGATCGACATATACAGGGCCAGCGCTCCCCGTGAGTGGGATATCATTCATACAAGAGTCGCCTTATCATTTAATTTTAAGGAAAAGACAGCTAACGGGCATGAATGGCTAAGCCTGCATCCCTATTTCTATACTACCGACAGCCTGGTGCTGGATGCAAAAGATATGCAGATAGATACTGTTTCTTTTGCCGGTAATGGGCCAGAAGCCGCTAAACTTTCCTATACTTATGCGGATGATAAGTTGCATATAAAATTTTCAAAACATTTTATTGCCGTTGATACAATTCAGCTCTATATCAGTTATAAGGCTATGCCATACAAAGAGCCTGTTGGTGGCAGTAGTGCCATTACCGAAGACAGGGGACTTTATTTCATCAATACAGACCATGCAATACCAGGCAAGCCCGTGCAGATATGGACACAAGGGGAAACCGAATCGAATTCACATTGGTTACCAACCATAGACAAGCCTAATACAAGATTTACTGTACAGGTAGAACTTACTGTACCTGACAGCATGCAGACCCTCAGTAACGGTTTTTTGCAGATACAGCAGCACCATGACAATGGTATGCGCACCGATATATGGCTCATGGACAAACCCATACAGGCCTACGCAGTTATGTTTGCCATTGGCCGCTACGCTATAGTTAAAGACAACTGGCAGGGCAGGGAAGTCAACTACTATGTGGAACCTGAATATGAACCTTATGCACGCCTGATGTTCCAACATACGCCGGAGATGATGGACTTCTTTTCAAATGCGACAGGCGTACCTTATCCCTGGAATAAGTATGACCAGGTAGTTGTACGCGATTATGTATCCGGAGCTATGGAGAATACTACAGCATCACTTTTCGGAGAGTTCATGAACCAAAACTCCCGCGAACATGCCGATCATGATTATGAAGATATTGTGTCGCATGAGTTATTCCACATGTGGTTTGGTGACTATGTGACTTGTGAATCCTGGTCGAACCTGACTTTGAACGAATCCTTTGCAGACTATGGAGAATACCTGTGGCGTAATTATAAATATGGCAAAAATTCGGCCGACAGGCTGGCATATACAAGCCTGCTGAAATACCTGGCACAGGCAAGGCAAAAGGACCCCCCATTAGTACGTTTTTACTATGCTGACCGGGAGGACATGTTTGACCGGGTATCGTATGAGAAGGGAGGATTAACCCTTCGCTATCTGCATGGTCTAATGGGTGATGATGCTTTTTTTAAAGCAATGCAGTTATATCTTACCCATAATGCTTTGCATTCGGCTGAGGCTACCCAATGGCGCCTGGCAGTTGAAGAGGCTACAGGTAAGGACTGGAACTGGTTCTTCAATCAATGGTACTACAGGGGCGGGCATCCGATATTGGACATACGCTATGTTTATGACGATGCCGATGCTCAGCTTGTAGTTACGGTTACACAGGCACAGGACAGTGGCTTATATAAGCTGCCTTTGAAAACAGTGGTCATATATGGGGCGGAGCGGAAACTGGAGGATTGGGAGATCACAAAGAAGAAGCAGGTGTTCACCTATAAGTATCATAACAATATACGGCCTACCATTGTACCTGATGTGTTGCACTGGTTACCCGGCAGGATGCTGGAAGATAAGCCTATGGCACAATGGCTCATGGAGTATGTGATAGGTAGTGATTACATAACCCGCAGACTGGCCATCGACGCGGCTTATAAAGACATTAATGACAGTGTGTCTCACCTGATATTCGACAGGGCACTTTCCGAGGAGTATATGCCTGCTATCCGCGCATATGCTTTATCCCTGCTTTTCAATGTTACCGACGATGTGCTGCAGCGCCGCTGGCACGGGCAGGTACAATATATTGCTGAAAAAGATCCCAATAACGAAGCGCGTGCCAGCGCGTATGATGTTTTGGGCGCCTGGAAATATCGTAATGCAAAAGCCGACATGCTTGCAGCCGTGAGCGATAGCTCATATAACGTTGCAGGTTCAGCTTTAGGTGCCTTATACAAAATAGATGAGGATACGGCTTATGCAATAGCTAAGGATATGCTGGATACTGACCCTAAAGCACAGTTGGAAGCATCTATCTGGGACATAATAGCTAAAAGAGCGGATTCGACCGATTTCTCCATCTACAAAAGCAGGGCCGACCATGTGTACGGAGGCCAGAAGATGCGACTCGTGGCCAGCCTTTCTTCTTATTTAGGGCATGTAAAAAGCGACAGAGTATTTGAAGATGGACTGAAGACAATGGAAGCCATGATAAAAGCTGAGAATATCAAGAATTATCGCTACTACATGGGCTATTATCTCTTTGAGGTAGCAAAGAACTACAAAGCAAAAAAGGAAACGGATACAACCAAACAGCGCATTGCACTCACCCGGCAGTACATACGGCATGTAATAGATGCGGAACAAGACCCGGATAATAAAAAGAAGTATGATGATCTGCAGAAAGAGGTCTTTACCAATTAAGTCAACGAAGCACCTGCTTCCTTTGCTTTTGTGTTATTGAAATATGACAATAAGGTGAAAAATACACCTGTTTTTTTCTTCTATTTTTATGCTGTATTTCAAAATTAAAGGATGTATTAATGTAATAAAGCATAAGAGCCTGTATAACTTGTTAAAAACTGTGGATAAAGCCTCATTTTAAGGCTCGATTTACAAGGATAGCCCGGCTATTTTGGTTATATTTGCACACTTATTTTTAATACCCGTTTATGGATCAGGAAAACCAGGATTTAACCCCCCCGGAAGAGAATAACAAGATAATACAGGTCAATATAGAAGAGCAGATGAAAACTGCCTACATCGACTATTCTATGTCGGTGATAGTAGGCCGTGCACTGCCCGATGTGCGCGATGGGCTTAAGCCTGTGCACCGCCGTGTATTATTTGCTATGCACGAGCTGGGCAATACCTTCAGCAAGCCGTATAAAAAATGTGCGCGTATAGTTGGTGAGGTGTTGGGTAAATACCATCCACATGGCGATACAGCGGTATATGATGCAATGGTGCGTATGGCCCAGCCCTGGAGCATGCGTTACATGATGATAGACGGACAAGGTAACTATGGTTCGCAGGACGGTGACGGCCCGGCAGCCATGCGTTACACGGAAGCCCGTATGCAGCGCCTCGGTGAGGCCATGCTTGAAGATATAGAGAAGGAGACCGTTGATTTTTCACTCAACTTCGATGACTCGTTACAGGAGCCTACGGT
Source organism: uncultured Flavipsychrobacter sp. (assembly GCA_964481425.1). GTDB lineage: Bacteria > Bacteroidota > Bacteroidia > Chitinophagales > Chitinophagaceae > MKUN01. The sequence continues at coordinate 30,163 of CAYZTM010000014.1, read as the reverse complement.
TCTGCCTACCCGTATTCCGCAGTTGCTGGTGAACGGTTCTTCAGGTATTGCGGTGGGTATGGCTACCAACATGATGCCGCACAACCTTACTGAGGTTGTGAATGGCTGTATTGCATATATTGATGACAGGGAGATCACCATCGACGATTTGATGAAGCATGTGAAGGCGCCTGACTTCCCGACAGGTGGTATCATTTACGGCATCGATGGCATCAAGCAGGGCATGCATACCGGCAGGGGCAGGGTGGTACTGCGCGGTAAAGTGACCGTGGAGACAACAAAGAACGGTAAAGAACAGATCATTATAACTGAAGTGCCTTACCAGGTGAGCCGTGATGCTCTTGCAGAAAAGATAGGTGCATTGGTGAACAATAAAGTGGTAGAAGGAATCACCCATGTTGCCAACGAATCAAATAAAGAAGGTACCCGTATCGTTATAGAACTGCGTCGCGACGCAGTAGCCCAGGTTATTATCAACCAGCTATATAAGTACAGTGAGTTACAGACCTCATACGGTATCAATAATGTGGCGCTAGTCAATGGACGCCCGCGTACACTCAACCTGAAAGATCTTATTTCTGAGTTTGTAGGCTTCCGCCACGAAGTGGTGGTGCGCCGCACCGAATATGAATTACGCGAGGCTAAAAAGCGCGCGCACATTTTGGAGGGCTACCTGATAGCTCTCGACCATTTGGACGAGGTCATCGCCCTGATACGTAATTCTATCAATCCTGAGGAAGCTAAGAACGGCCTAATCGAGAAATTTGGCATGAGCGAGATACAGGCCAAAGCAGTACTGGAGCTACGTCTGCAAAGGCTTACCGGCATGGAGCGTGATAAGATACGTGAAGAACATGCTGAATTGATGAAGCAAATAGCCTATCTCGAATCGATCCTTGCTGATGAGGGCCTTCGTTACCAGATCATCAAAGACGAGCTACTGGATGTGCAAAAGAAGTTTGGCGATGAGCGCAAGAGCGAGATACATTACATGGCTAACGAAATGCGTATCGAAGACCTGATAGAGGAAGAGAATGTTGTAATAACGGTTTCGCATCTTGGTTATATCAAACGTACATCTGCAGCTGAGTTCCGCTCACAACGCCGTGGCGGTCGGGGTGCCATTGGTGGCCGTACCCGTGAAGAAGATTATATAGAGCATCTTTTCATTGCCTCTACGCACCATACGCTAATGTTCTTTACAGAAAAAGGACGTTGTTACTGGCTTAAGGTTTATGAGATACCCGAAGCAGACAAAAATGCCAAGGGTCGTGCTATACAGAACTTAGTTCAGATACCGCAGGATGATAAGATACGTACTATCATAGATGTACCTCAACTGGAAGACGACGCTTTCCTGCAAGAGCATTTTGTTGTGCTTTGTACCAAAAAGGGTATCATCAAAAAGACCAAACTGGAAGATTTCAGCAGGCCGCGTGCCACCGGCGTCAATGCCATTACCATACAGGATGGTGATCAGCTACTTGATGTTTCGCTTACTGATGGGAATAGCTATATCATGATGGCAGTACGTTCAGGTCGCGCTATTTGTTTCCCTGAAGACAAAGTTCGTACTACAGGCCGTGGTGCTATCGGAGTTTTTGGCATAGAGTTGGATGAAGATAATGATGCAGTGATAGGAATGCTTTGTGTTAACAAAGACGATATGTCGAAACAGATACTGGTAGTATCGGAAAAGGGTCTGGGTAAACGCACGCCTTTCTTTGATAAGAATGAAGAGAGTGGTGAAACGGAAACAGCCTATCGTGTTACCAATCGTGGTGGTAAGGGTGTTAAAACCATCAATATCACAGAAAAGACCGGAGGCCTTGTAGGCTTGCTTGCAGTAGAGGAAAAAGACGACCTGATGATCACATGCAAGTCGGGCATCACTATCCGCATGAAGGTAGTAGATATCCGGGAGGCTGGCAGGGCTACACAGGGTGTTAAGCTCATTAACCTCGATGACGGGGATGAGATAGCAGCCATAGCAAGGATACAAGAAGATGAGGAAGAAGAAACTGACGGTAATGAAGAAAATGGTAATGAGCAGGGAGGAGAAACAAACGGAGCGGAAAGTGCAACAGAACAAGCTCCTGAATAATAACGTAAATAAATTAAACGCTTTATAAAAAACAGTTCATGAAAAAGATCTTTTTGATTGCAACATTCATTTCTATTTGCTTTGGTGCGGAAGCGCAAAAGCAAAATGTTGAATCTGCGAACAATTACCTTCGGGATGGGGATTACAGTCATGCCCTGGAGTATATCCAAATGGCACTTAAAGATCCCTCTACCAAGGATAAACCCAAAACATGGGCCATGCAGGGCGACATATATATGCAAATGAATCAGGACACGGCTTACCTGAGGAAAAATATGCCTACTTCTATCAACTCGCTTCCATACAGGCAGGCCATGAAATCGTACATGAAGGCTGTTGAATTGGACCCCTCTTATGAAAAGGAAGAGATGAATACTAAACTGATCGCTTGTGCATTCACGGGCTACATGTTTGGCCAGGCTGCATATAGGATGAAAGGATATGATACTGCATACAATGTGCTGAAAGATGTAGTGGATGTGCATGAGATGCAGAACGGTATGAGGTTCGGTAGCAACAAAAAATTTGATACGGTAGCAACTGAAGCACAACGCCTGAGGGCATTTGCGGCTTATAATGCCGGTAATTATGACGATGCAGCGGACTTGTTCATGAAACTCAAGGACAATCCGATTGCCCGGGATCCCAATGTTTATCTTGCCCTGATAGATATTTATGGCTACCGTAAGAAGAATGAAAATGCCTTGAAAGGTGTTCTTGATGAAGCGCAGAAATTATATCCGAATGACGAGAACATCAGGACACAAGTGCTCAATTCTTACATCACAAGCGGTAACCAGGACGAGTTGATGAAAAAACTGGAAGAGGCTGCGCAGAAGGACCCGAATAATGCAGACCTCCAGATAAACCTTGCCAAAGGATATGCCGGCATGGCCTTTCCTAAAGACGATAAAGGTAAAGACCTGAACAAACCTGCTAACTATGATGAACTGGTAAAGAAATCGGAAAATGCTTACAAAGCGGCATTAAATATTAAGCCCGATAACGTTGAAAGTAATTTTGGATTGGGCGTACTGTTCTATAATGAGGCTGTGTATATCAACAAGCAAATGAATGACATACCCGGTAATAACTCCGCTGAACAGAAACAAATAGATGAACTGAAAACGAAGCGCGATGCCATGTTCAATGCTGCATTACCTTATTTCGAGAAAACCTACAATACACTCGATCCAAAAGCTGATAAGCTAAGTGATGAGGATAAAGACACCTATGTATCCACCATGAGGGTATTGAAAGAAATATATTTCAGGCAGAACAAGGCTGACAAGTCTGATGCGATGAAAAAGAAGCTGGATGCGATGAAATAAGCTTCCGGACCATATTTGAGGAGCCCTGCAAAATGCAGGGCTTTTTCTTTGTTATCTATAACTAAAACAATTATTTATATAGTTGTTCTTTTAAAATTACCTTTGCAAAAATTTTTAGATTTGTCTACTCAAGCTAATAAATTGAATATCGTCCGTTTTGCCCCAAGGAACGGCGAAGGTTTTTACGATACAGTAAAAAAGAATATTGAAAAGTATTTTGCAGAACACAATATTAGTCCATATAGCAATACTAAAATGAAACTTAAAACAGTAGCTATGATAGCACTGTTTTTTGTTCCATATGTATTTATAGTTTCCGGCCTTGCTTCATTCAGTATGCTATTTTTCCTCAGCCTTTGGTTCCTGATGGGTTTGGGTATGACGGGTATCGGTTGCTCGGTAATGCATGACTCAAACCACGGGGCATATTCTACGAATAAGCTCACGAACAAAATGCTCGGTGGCATCGTAAATATTGTCGGTGGCTATGATGTTACCTGGAGGATACAACATAATATACTGCACCATACCTATACCAATATCGATGGCCTCGACGAAGATATAGATGCTGGTTTCCTGCTTAGGTTCTCACCGCATAGCAAACGTTATAAGCATCATCGTTTTCAGCACATATACGCCTGGTTCCTGTATTGCCTGCTCACGGTACAATGGGTAACCTATAAAGATTACAGGTTATTGTTCCACTACAATAAATTAGGCTTACTGCGTAAAGAGAAAACTACATTGGGCCGTGAGTTGGTGAAGCTAAGCCTTTACAAGGTTTTATACTTCGGCTATATCCTTGTATTACCAATTATGTATTCAGGTTTTGCATGGGAAACGGTGGTCGCCGGTTTCTTTATTCTGCACGCTGTGGCCGGGTTTGCTTTATCAACTATATTTCAGCTTGCACATGTTATGGAAGAAGCTGAATATCCCAAACCCACTGATGAGCGCAAAATGGAAAATAACTGGGCGGTTCACCAGGTACTTAATACGGTTAATTTCGCGCCCAAGAGCCGTGTAATGTCATGGTTCATAGGCGGTCTTAATCGCCAGATCGAGCATCACCTGTTCCCGCATATTTGCCATATACATTACAAGAAGATAGCTCCCATCGTAAAAGAAGCTGCTAAATCTCATGGCATACCTTACCAGGAGCAGCGCACGTTCATTACGGCACTTATTTCGCATGGTAAGATGCTTAAGAGCCTGGGTGCTGCATAAGCCTCAGAATAACTTTAGCTGACTTTCTCCTGTTTGGGATTTCGGAGGTTTTGCCTTACCGAATACAGTACGCCCGCCATACTTCCATGATTCATTGCGTTCACGTTCTATGAGTTGTTCGAAGTTGTCATTGGGCTTAAAGTTTTCCTCCAATCTTTGTGCTGCCTTGCTTAAGTTTTTAATGGCAGTATTTTTATCATTAATGCCGATCCTTGCCCGTTCTACGGCTACCTGTAAGGTCTGTATCGTTTCGTCATACACCTTTGTTGGTACAGGAAAAGGATGCCCATCTTTACCTCCGTGGGCAAAAGAAAAACGGGCCGGATCTTCAAAACGCGATGGGGTGCCATGTATCACCTCGCTCACCAGCACCAGCGATTGCAGCGTACGGGGCCCGAGCCCTTCAAGCAGGAGTAAAGATTCCATATCGAGCCCTTCCTGCTCATACGCGACAGCTAATACCGAACCCAGGCGCTTCAGGTCCACATCTTTTGCTTTTACGTCGTGGTGACCCGGCATGAAGAGTTGCCTGATCTCAGGTATTAATTTACCAGGGTGTTCCGATGCCAGTTTTAATACACCTTCCCGCGTAGTGCCGGCCTGCCTGTCAGTGATATTGATGATCTGCCCTTCATTGTGACCATAAATGAAACTGTGGGGTTGCTCAATGAATGAGGTCAGGGTAGGCGAGTGCCAATGGTAACGACGGGCCATGCCATTATTACCATGCATTCCCTGCTGTATCACCGACCAGTCACCATCGCTGCTCAGGATGAAATTGTGCAAATACAACTGGTAGCCATCTTGTATTGCAGTGTTATCCACCTTGGCCGATAGCTTGCTGCTTCGTACAAGTAAATTGCCATCCATGCCTGTCTTTTCGGCAATTTTCAGCAGCTCTGCGGGTGTCTCTTTACTATGTTTTCCTTTACCGCCGCATATATAGAGGCCAAGGTCTGCAGAGCGTTTATTGATGGCACCTTTCAAAGCACCCATGACCGAGGTAGTGATGCCGGAAGAATGCCAGTCCATCCCTAACACGCAGCCCAGCGCCTGGAACCAGAAAGGATCGCTCATGCGCTGCAGGAAGGCAGCCCTGCCATATTCTGTTACTATAGCCTCTGTAATAGCGCCACCGAGCAGACCCATGCGCGTATAGAGCCAGGCGGGTACCTGGCCATAATGTAATGGCATATCTGCAAATGATCGGCTCATAAATGCAAATTACAATTGACAGCACAGTTCTTCCAAATGTAGATATCCACATTTTTAGGTAACTCCGGACAAACAAAAACTGAAGATACCAAAGTGAGTAATAAAGTTGGCGTTGACTCATATGGCCAATGCAGCGATCTTGAAAGTAAATATTGGTCTGCCGACTTTGACAGCACCTGCGTATTGCAATAATAATACTCAGATTTAAGAATCGATAGGTGCGAAAGAATTTAGCACCTACCCATGTCGCTGTATCTTAATGATCACCATCTTTGAGGTCGGTGTATTGCTCTTTTCTGCTACAGAACTGATCGGCACCAATACATTCGTTTCCGGGAAGTAGGTGGCCGTACACTGCTCCGGTATGCTGTAGGGTATCACAATGAATTTGTGTGCCACACGTTCTATCCCGTCTGTATTGTTGGTTAGGTCCACTACGTCACCACCTTTGAGACCGAGCTTATCGATATCATTCTGGTTCATGAAGATCACCCTACGTTCGTTATTGACACCACGATAACGGTCATGCAGTCCATATATGGTGGTATTGAACTGGTCGTGACTTCGTATGGTCATCATCATGAACTCATCCTCAGCAAGCTGCGGTATACTGATGTCGGATACTGTGAATGTCGCCTTCTCAAGTTTCGTTGGGAATTTACCAACCCTGGCCGTATTGGGCAGGTAGAAGCCACCTGGCTTGCGTACCTGTTCATTATAATTATTAAAGCCGGGAATGACGAGCTCTATATCATTTCGGATATAGTCATAGTGCTGCATATACAGGTCCCAGTTCACTTTGCTCTTATCGCCAAAGAGCGTCCTGGCCATACGACAAACAATGATCGGTTCACTCAACAGGTCATTAGATATTGGTTTCAGACCGCCTTTTGACATTTGCACTACACCCATTGAATTCTCACAACTAACGAACTGTTCCTGGCCGTTTACCACATCTTTATCGCTGCGTCCGTAAGTGGGTAGTATCAATGCCTCGCGCCCATGCACCAGGTGGCTGCGGTTCAGCTTAGTAGATACATGCACGGTAAGGTCGCAGCGGCGTAGTGCCTCAGCGGTATATTCGGTATCGGGTGTAGCGGAAAGGAAATTGCCACCCATTGCAAAGAACACCTTTGCTTTGTTCTCGTACATCGCTTTGATGCATTCCACCACATCATAACCATGGTGGCGTGGGGGCTCGAAGTTATAGACCCACTTGATCTTGTCGAGGAGCGCCGCGGAGGGCTTTTCAAAGATGCCCATAGTGCGGTCGCCCTGCACATTGCTATGCCCGCGCACGGGGCACGTACCGGCACCCGATTTACCTATACTACCCTTTAGTAAAAGCAGGTTAACCACTTCTTTAATGGTATTGACCGCATTCTTGTGTTGCGTCAGTCCCATAGCCCAGCAGGTAATGATCTTATTCTTTGTTTTCAGCAGTGCGGCTGTTTCCCGTATCTGTGCCTCATCGATACCGCTTGCTTTAACCAGCGTATCAAAATCTTCTGATTCCAGTTTTGCTATTAGCTCATTGTAGCCGGCGGTATGCTTAGTTATAAAATCATGATCGAAGACGGTGCCCGGGGCCTTCTTTTCCTCTTCGAGCAGCAGGTATTCAATGGCCTTTACCAGTGCCATGTCACCATTCAGCTTCACCTGGAGGAAGATGTCGGTTAGCTTCGCTTTTATGCCCAATATGCCTTTTACGCTTTGTGGGTCATTAAAGCCCATCAGGCCCGTTTCCGGCAGGGGATTTACCGAGATTATCGTACAGCCATTCTCCTTTGCTTTCTGTAAGGCAGAGAGCATGCGGGGATGATTAGTGCCGGGGTTCTGCCCAAGTATGATGATGACCTCAGCTTTATAAAAGTCTTCCAATGTAACGGAACCTTTACCAATGCCCAGTGATTCATTGAGCGCTACACCACTTGATTCGTGACACATATTGGAACAGTCCGGGAGGTTATTGGTGCCATACTCGCGCACGAATAATTGGTACAGGAAGGCCGCCTCATTACTTGTGCGGCCGGAAGTATAAAATATCGCTTCATCGGGTGAAGCCAGTTTGCGTAAATGCCCTGCTATCTTGCTAAATGCCTCATCCCAACTGATCGGTTGGTAATGTGTGCCACCTTCAGGCAGGTACATAGGCTGTGCAACGCGCCCCTTCTTGCCTATCTGGTAGTCATCGAGCTCCGATAATTCCTGTACTGAATTCTCAGCGAAGAACTGTGCAGTGAGTTTTCGGGTAGTGGCTTCTTCGGCTATAGCCTTTGCTCCATTCTCGCAGTATTCCGCTATGGGCGACCGCTCATCGTCCGGGTCGGGCCATGCACATCCCGGGCAGTCGTAGCCATCTTTCTGGTTCAGTTTTGCAAGGGCCTTCAGGCCACGGCCGGCGCCCACCTCCTGGAATATATAGCGGGCACTCCAGATAACGGCAGGCACACCTGCCGCTGCCGTCTTTGGCCTGGTAAGCCTTAATTTACCCGTAAATTCTTCGGGGTTTTCCGCATTCGGTATTTCTTTTATTTCCTCGCTCATTGACAAGAAGCTAATGGGTTTTCATAATTATCGCTCTGGTCCTCCAGCACTTCGCCATCTATGCACTTAAAATCTTTTTCCAGCAGCAGGAAAAGCGTTTTTCCCTCACCAAGATCCATATTATTGTTGTAGCCAACAATATCAGTATCTAACCATTCCCTGCGCATGGTATCGGGCACCAGCATAGTCACTTTATTATCACCGAATTCCGCAGACAATTCATTAAGGCCTTCACGGCTGCCCAGGGCATACCGAAAGACGGTATTGCCAAAATGTGTCGACTCCTCTATGTAGCCTTCTTTGCCAAATTGTTCCACTTCAGATCGCGTGAGCCTGATGCGTATAGAGTCTCCCTTTATGCGTAGTTTCATATTGTTATTCTTTGCTCTCCTGAATAGATATTAAAACGCTTCCCGCGTAAAAATCCTAACAGCGTGATATCAAACTCTTTTGCCAGCGATACGGCAAGGCTCGATGGAGCACCCACTGCTGCGACTATTTTTATACCGGCCATCGCTGCTTTTTGTATCAGTTCAAAACTGGCCCTGCCACTTAATAAAAGTATTTGATTATCAATATTTGTATCACTATTACTTAAGCAATATCCTAAAACCTTGTCCAAGGCATTATGCCTACCCACATCCTCGCGCAATACCAATAAATTACCACTTGCATCAAATAGTGCTGAAGCATGCAGGCCACCGGTGTCGCCAAAGATCGCCTGTGCCTCACGGAGTTTGTCGGGGAGGGTATAGAATAGGGAAGCAGGTACCCGGATATGGTCAGTTGTCGGGTTGACATTCGATACGGTCCTTATCGCACTTATAGAAGCCTTGCCACATACGCCACAGCTGGAACTGGTGTAGAAATGACGTTCAAGCCTTGCAATATCGGGATATACCTCTTCTGCCAATTCTACGATCATGATATTGTCGCCACTATCTTCCTTACAGCCATAATCTAAGTGCATTGCAGATGCTACCTGGTCTTTTGATGAGATAATCCCTTCTGAGAATAGGAACCCTATGGCTAATTCTGCATCATTTCCGGGGGTACGCATAGTAATGGAGATACTCTTTTGCACCCTTTTGTCTGCCGGGCCATAGGAAAGCCTGATTTCCAGGGGTTCTTCCGTAGCTAAGGCATCCTCAGCACTGACGATGTCATCACCCGTTACTTTCCTGATCTCCGTATTTGCCACTGATGACCTGATCATGTATCAAATTTACAAAAGAGTGGTGATTATAAGAAAGCTGACTTTGCAGGATCATTTACCGAAAAACTTCCTGTCTAATACGATAGCAGCATGTAACCTGTAGTGCTGTATCAGCTTTTCCAGCAGTGTGTCCCGTACTACAAGCATCAGGTCGCAATCGTTATCTGTGTTGTAATGCTCTTCTATGAGTTGTTGTAATACCGGTTCCCAACCTTTGCCCTGGTCTATCTCCAATTCTGTGATCTCGTCTACTATCAGCCAGCGGGGCCAGTCTTTCATGCCATCTTGTAGCAATTGCTGTCCATAGCGGTATATATTGTTGTCATAAAAACGGTCTCCCAGCGCTATGCTGTCATCGACACTCCCGGGATCTACCTCGAAATCAAAATAATCACCTGAGACTACATCATACAGCTTTCGCTTACCATATATGTCGGGGGTCAGGAAGCCGGCTGCACCATCTGTTTTGACCAGCCAGTTTTCCAATGCAGTGGTCTTGCCACTCGCTGCAGGTTCGCTAAATATGTACACGATCGCCATAATGTGCTGATATTGAGTGGTGTGTTAAACAATATAAGAACAAAACGCGTGAAAGGTGCAATAGGCCCTCGTATCTTTTTACATTATAAATATACTATACGAATTGTGTAAAAAACACTAAAATTTCCACATTGTAATATGTGGTTCGCTCAGGACTGATGTTTGTGTTAGTTTTACGCTACTTCCTGCTTCAATGACCATTCTCACATTCACGATCATCCTTCTCGCCGGCGCATTCCTCGCAGGTTTCTTAGGCTCGCTTACCGGTTTGGGCGGTGCTGTTATCATTATCCCCCTCCTTACCTTGGGTTTGGGTGTCGATCTGAAATATGCTGTCGGTACATCATTGGTTACTATAATAGCCAATTCTTCCGGTGCTGCTGCGGCTTATGTGCGTGAGGGGATAACTAATATCAGGCTGGGTATGTTCCTTGAAATAGCCACAACCATAGGTGCCGTGGTCGGGGCCGTTTTAGCGGCCTATGTTCCATCGCATATTGTGGCGGTAATATTTGGGCTTGTGCTCATTATGTCGGCTATTATGCAACTGCGCAAAAAGCAAGATCACCTGGAGCCGGATAATACCATTACGCTGGCCCAAAAGCTGAAATTGAATAGTCATTATCCCACCGCAGAAGGCGAGGTACACTATGCTATGCGCAGGGTGCCCGGTGGCTTCCTGATGATGGTGGTGGCAGGCATTATGTCGGGGTTACTGGGTATAGGTTCCGGGGCCTTCAAAGTGCTGGGTATGGACTACATCATGCATGTACCCTTCAAGGTATCTACAACTACCAGCAATTTTATGATAGGTGTAACTGCTGCTGCAAGTGCCGTAGTGTACCTGCAAAGAGGTTATATTGAACCGGGACTTTGCTTCCCTGTAGTGTTAGGTGTGTTGGCCGGGGCAATGGTCGGGTCCCGCATATTGCTGAAATCGGGTACAGGTCTGCTTCGTAAAATATTCAGCATAGTAATAACCCTGCTGGCGCTCGAAATGATCTATAACGGTATAATGGGAAAAATATAATGGTGTTCTCAAAGAAATACTGGCATGATAAGGATATACAGACCATCATTGGCAAAATGCTAAGATGGGGGGTATTAAGCTCTGCTATCGTTACCAGCCTGGGTGGGCTGATGTACTTGTTTACTGCCGATAAAGAACTACCGCCATACCATACTTTTCACAATGTTCCGGAGCAATACAAGACCCTGCACGGAATCTTCGCAGGCTTGCTTCGGCTGGATAGTTTATCCATCATCCAGTTTGGTATATTGCTGTTACTGGCAACGCCTATTGCCCGTGTCTTGTTCTCCATTTTTGCATTCTTATTAGAGAAAGATTATCTATATGTGGTCATATCGTCTATAGTAGCAGGCATCATATTTTTCAGCATGATAGGCGGTTTAGCCTGATCATTATTCAGCGATGACCAATATCATCATTTTACTGGCTAAAGTATCCTTCATTTGGGCTTTAAAGTACAGAAGAATTGGTACGTGAACTAAACCTGCTGGAGTATTATAGCCTCAACTTCCCTGAAGTTTGTGATAAACTGAATACTGAATATTACGAGCCTTACAGGAATACCTGTGAAGGTGCCAGACAACGCATCCTGGAGATGAACAGGAGTCTTGGCACACAGTCGCCTGTGCGTATATATACCAATTTTTGCCTCAACCTACTGTTCACGATAAAGCATGATATCACTGAGCGACAAAGTGTAGTTTTGCCTTTGGCTAAAGCCCTTTATGAGAAAAATGAAGAAGGACATGATTGTGCTAATTGCAAAGGGGCATGTAAAAATATCGGCAACGAAATAAATATTAATGCACTTGCGGAAAGCAACTCTATGATCATAGATTCCCTGTGCCGCTTGCACAAACTAGCGATACCGGCCTATCAATATATGCAGCAACCTGAGGAGTATAAAGAGCTACGTTATAAAATGCTGTCGATATATACGGGTATGTTAGAATTATTCTATGTTGAAGAGTCCATCCTGTTTGCCGGCATATTGAAATTGCAGAAACATCTTGATGTACCTGCACCACTTACAGAAGCGTCAACAGTACCTGTACAAGGCCAATAACAAAACCGAGAATACCGCCGATAATTTCTACAAAGCGGAACTCCTTACTCATGATAGCAACGAGTATCTGCTCCAGCTTATCTGTAGAGAACGCTGCTACCTTCTCGGTAACTATCTTTTCAATATCTATTTTTGTGCTCAGGTTATCAGCATATTGCCCAATGACCTGTGGCAATAATTGCTGTATCTCTTCCATCATGCCTTCCTTTATCTTTTGCAGGGTACTGTCCCCAACAAAAGCTGATATGAAAGGAAGTTTTTCCTTGAGCTTGACCTTTAAGAAAGTATCAAGATGCTCCTCGATAAGCGGGTTGATGGAATTTAGCTGGTTAGGATCTTTGAGTTGCACTGCTATCTCATCGAAATGCAACAGTTCCTTAGCTACAAGTGCACCCAGTTTGGCAGCAAATTGCTGTTGTCGCTTGGGGAAGATACCTTGTATGGTAAGCCCTAATATACGGCGAGGCTCCCTTGGGTGAAACAACATTTTTATGGCGATCCAATTGGTGAACCAGCCAATAAATGCAGAAATTATGGGAATGATGTATAATATCATTTTAGTACTAAAGGTGGCGAAGATAGGGCATTGATGGTATTAAACCACATCAATCCATGCACGGCCTTTCAGGCTGTCAATAGCCGCTAGGGTAGCCCGGGTAGTATTTACCAGCTCTTCAAAAGGTATAATGGGGGAGGACCCTGTCTTTATGCTTTTCAGAAGGCGTGCGAATTGCTCGGCGTGACCTTTATCTTGTCTTGATGAAGCTGAGGAAAAGCCGTTGAATCCATAGCCGGTCAGTTTGCGCCAGTTTTCCAGCACCAAGGTGCGTTCCATACTATATACTTCCACACGTTCTTTATCATAGCCCTTACTACCATTTGCAAAGTAGTTGATGACCGCATTGCTGCCATTTTCGTATTGTAACAATATGGTAGCATTATCGGTATTTTCAGCAGGCTCAGTGCCCAGTGCGTTCATGCAAACCGCTTTTACAAGCGAGCCGGTAAGGTAACTGCACAGGTCTATAAAATGACAGGCTTCGCCCAGTATCCGGCCACCGCCTGATGCCATATCATGCACCCATGAATTAGCAGGTATATTACCTGCATTCATAGTCGCGACAATGTTCATCGGGGCATCATTTTGCCCTAATAGTTTTTTCATTTTCTGCGCCAGTGGTGCAAAGCGGCGGTTGAAGCCCACGGAAAGTGATACGTTGCTTTTCTGCCAGGTGGTTATTATAGCATCAAGCTCCTCGTGGCTAAGTGCCAGTGGCTTTTCGACGAATACATGTTTACCTGCGTTCAACGTTTCGATGACCATATCAGCATGCTGGGCATGGCGTGTGGTGATGAAGACGGTATCGATATCCGGATCAGAAAGGACTTCATTATAGTCACTAGAGGCTTTTGCTATGCCAAACTTCCTGGCAAGAGAAGCCGCGGATAACCCATTAGCACTTGCAATGGTCTTTAGCTGCTCGTTGTTCTTTTTCAGGCTGGGCAGTATGACCCCACCTGTAAAGTTACCGGCGCCTATGATCCCAACTACCCCTTTTCTTTCTGAGAAATTCTTCGAATTATAGGTAACTGTACTAAGCGGGCGCGCTTCTGCGTATTCAATGATAGTAGCTATGCTGCCGGAGTCCGACATGTTATCATAGGCTGCTCTATAGTTGTCTAACGATATACGTTCAGATATAAGGGCTTTGACGTCTAATTGCTGTGCAGCGATCGCTTCAAGTACCGCCTCAAAATTTCGTTTCTCGGTCCACCGTACGAATCCGATAGGATAGTCGTTACCATTTTGTTCGTAAGCAGGGTCGTACCTGCCCGGCCCATAGGAACAACTTACGCGAAATGACAATTCCTTTTCGTAAAAGTCGGCCCGGTTCAGTTCGAGACCTATGACACCTACAAGTACAATACGGCCACGCTTACGCGACATATTTGCTGCCTGGGCAATGATATCATTGCTCTTGTTAGAGGCTGTAATGATAACAGCATCGGCACCAATACCGGATGTGAGTGTGTTGACAACGTTTACCGGGTCATTGATGCCCGGGCTAGCAGTGATAATACCCTTCTGCTTAGCAAGGGCAAGCTTAGCTTCATCATAATCCAGTCCTATTACCTTGCACCCGTTGGCCTTTAGCAGTTGTGCGGTCAGCTGCCCGATAAGCCCAAGACCAATAACAACTACTGTCTCGCCAAACGTCGGCTCTGCCAAACGAATTCCCTGGAGACCTATAGCACCAACAACGGTAAAGGCGGCCTCCTCGTCGCTAACATTATCAGGTATCCTTGCAACAAGATTTTGCGGTATGGAAACCACCTCAGCATGGTGACCATTAGAAACGACTCTATCACCAATCTTAATGCCCGATACCCCTTTCCCTATGCCTGTTACAACACCGGCATTGCTATATCCTAATGGGATGGGTTGGGAAAGTTTGTTGACTACCGTATCGATGGTAGGCTTTAATCCATCGGTCTTTATTTTGTTCAGAACCATTTTTACCCGTTCCGGCTGTTGGCGGGCTTTGTTTATCCAGCCGGCCTTGCCAAACTCTATCAGCATACGCTCCGTGCCCTGCGATACCAGGCTACGGCTGCTGCGGATGAGTACATGGCCTGCCATTACAATGGGAGCGGGCACCTCCTCCAGAATAGTATCACCATTTTTCAGGTCCTGGATAATTTGCTTCATACCGGGGTATAATAAGCAAAGATACCTTTTCAGGTGGAAAATGTATGGCGGGGAAGCTTAGAAGTGCAGTTCGAACTCAGCCTCTGATGATTTACTGCGTACCATATCGGTAATGTGTAGCATAAGTGCAGTAGATAATTCAATTTCCCTCCAGTCCCTGCGCTGGCTCTCCGGTAAGAAGGGCTGCAGGATAGCTTTTTTATGCCCTACATCTTTGGGCCAATAATGTTTTTTAAACAGTTTTTCGTCCTGCCAGATGCTTAGTTTTCTAAAATCGTCAATTTTAGCGATCACATCACCACATTGCAGGTTAAGGGTCTCATTGATACCCTCAAACGGTTCGGTACGCGATGTGATGACAATATTAATGAGGTCATTATATTCAGTAGTGATGTTTACCGAAATATTGTCGTCTGGTTCATCCACATCGGCATAGGCCAGTTGTATCTTATACTTCGATGGCACATTGCCACGAATATTCATAAGATAAACAGTAAGGTCCAGCCAATGACTTAAGTTGCCGCAGATTCGTGTTCCCTCTTCCGGGTCACGGTACCAATTATCCGCATCTATTATATGGCCCGAGATGAAGAAACTAATAGATAGGGGTTTTTGCTTGGCCGTTATACAGGAACTTATCTTCTGTATAGCAGGTGAATAAGGCCTGTTATATCCTACATATACTTTGGCGCTTGAATTCTTTATTGTTTCCTTAAGTTGTTCAAATTGTTGCCAGTTGATGCTTATTGGCTTTTCTATATATGTATCTATGCCTTTTTGCAAAGAAGTTATTGCGTATGGCGTGTGAGAGGAGTGATTCGAGACAATATATAGTAGTTTGAGCCCCGGCTGTGCGAGCACTTCATCAAAATTGTTGGCCTTGTTCTTAAACCCATAAAAGTGGGCCAGTGCGTCGCGTTTCTTACTATTCGGATCATAGGCAGACAGAAATACATCTCCGAGTTTCCAATATATGAAATAGCAGATTGAAGAAAAAGAAAATTGTCCACAGCCTACAACAGAGATAAATCGCTTTTTAGGTAAGCTGATACCTAAAACAAGATGTTTCAATAGTGGTCTTTGTAATCTGCCGGCTGCCTTCACTACCGATCTCCTGATGCCATATATCTTTGTAAAGCGCAATAGCTTCTTAAGTTTTATGGACAGCGGCATTTTTTCTAAGTCATAAGCCATTCAACCCTGTTGTATTATAACCCTGTGATAATCCTGCGCTAATTTATCTTATCTACTTCGAACTAAATAATCTTTCATGACATTTAATAGTTTTTCGGCCCTTTGGGCAGCGGTGTCAAAGCTTTCCAGGCGTTTTTTGCCGTTTGCTACTAGTTTTTGACTCAAATTTGGGTCGCTAATCAGTTTCTCAATAGTATCGGCCGCAGATTCCGGGTCAAACGGATCAAAATACAAGGCAGCGTCTCCACAAATATCGTGGGCAAAGTCCATGTCAGAAGTAATTATAGGGCGTTCCATTACCATAGCTTCCGGGTAGGCAGCAGAGAAAAATTCAAGAAATGTGGGACAAAAAAGAGCATTGGCCTCGGTATATAGTTTGGGACAGTCTACGGGTTTTTGTGGGCCATGATTTTGTAACATATTATCATTCAGTAGAGTTGGGAAGGTTCTTTCAAAATCCTCTTTTCTTAGTGTTAAATGAAAAACACAATTTATTTTTCTTTGCTTTAATATTGGTATAAGCCGGTTTAGTATTTCCAGGTTCTTATGGGGGTAATAAGTAGTTATATAAATAAATGAAAATGGAGCTTTGGACACCTGGGGTAACTTCGCGGCATTTTCAAATGGGTCACCATAGTTATTGGTAATAACTGTTATTTTTTCTGGCGATATGCCTGTACTTGCTGTCAATTTTTTCTTTGCGAGTTCAGTTTCCAGCCAAAAAACATCGCCTTCCCGTTCCATCTCATAAAGAGTTAATTTCCGACGTGCGAAATATTTAATACGACTTACTAAGCTCGACAAAAGCAATCTTTTGGTATAAGGAGCTTTGTCAAAAAGCACAACATTGGCAAAGCCTAATAGGTGAGGGGTCCTGGGTTTCCATATTGCAGGTCCGAACACTGTGAATACTATATCCGGAGCTATTTTTTGTTCGAGGGCCGACAGTTTTCTGCCAACCTTGATAGCAGATAACAGGTTTTGAGTAGGGCTTTGGTTGAAATGATAGAAATAAAAGTTAGGGGGGAATGAAAAGTCCTTAATAATAGCGCTTAGTTGCCGGGACAGCATTACATGATATTCATGGCTATCGTATTTCCTGAACTCATTTAGTAAGGAATAAGCAACCTGTAATGCACCACCCATTCTTAAGTTGGTGGTATTTATGATCAGCTTCATTAAGCGGGAATGGTTAGCAAACAAATGTACATATAGCAGGGCAGGAATAATACAATTAAAACCTTTTAAAGTATTTTTACCCGGCAATGGCCGAACACAAAAAAATACTCTTTTTATACGCACATGTGCAGCCATTCCTGTTGTCCGGCATTTCCAGGCTGGTCAATAACTATCAGGCGGAAGTAATGATAGTTTGCTGGCCTAAGACCGATATTGCACCGACTGATATCACAACACACGATAAAGTAGCCGTTTATTATAAAACGGATGGTAATAGCTCCGAAATAAAAAAGACCATTCAACAATTTGCGCCTGACATAATTTATAGTGTCGGATGGATGGACAGAGACTATTTAAGGTGGTGTCTCAGGTTCAGAAAAGCCGGGAAGATTACCATCATGGCAATGGATACACAATGGCGTGGCACTTTGAAACAACGGATCAACACACTTGCCGGATCAGTGTTACTGAGAACGATATTCAGATATGCCTGGGTGCCCGGTCCCCGTCAACACGAATATGCCTCAAAATTGGGGTTTGATGATACTCATATCCTGGATAACCTTTGCTCCCCTGATACTGATCTTTTCAAAAGCGCTTATGAGAGATACCTGCCTCGTAAAAAACAACAATATCCTAAGGCGTTCCTTTACGTAGGCAGATTGGTGGAGCACAAGTTTGGTCCCCTGTTCAAAGCATTTACCGGGTTGACTGAACAGGAACGGAATGGCTGGAAACTCATAGTTGCTGGAAAGGGACCTATGGAAAATCAGTTAACAATAGGTGACGATGCCGTTGTATACAAAGGCTTCCTGCAGCAGGAAAAACTGGTTGAGTTGGTTGGGGAAGCGGGTGTGTTTTGCTTGTTGAGTACGGAAGAGCCCTGGGGTACGGTGATACAGGAGTTTGCCGCCGCTGGTATGCCTGTGCTTGCCTCGATACAGTGCGGGGCAACACCTTCATTTGTTAAAGACGGGTTGAATGGTTATAGTTGCGATGCTACGAATGAGGATACGGTAAAAGCCTGCTTATTGAAAATGATTAACACATCCGGGGACGAACTTCTTGCTATGAGTGCGCAAAGTGTGCAAATGGCAGCCCCGATAAATTCAGATGTGTGGGCTAAGACGCTCATGAGTACACTAAACGACCAAACAAGTAACTACCGCTATTAATACCAGCAGCACTATGGTGGCAATTGCCATATTCCGGTGCATACTGATCCAAAGTAAGGAGCTTTTTGGCGTGGAGATGTTGGCAAAACCGCCGTATGCGCCACGGTCTTCGTGTACCGGTGCCCATAAATTGTCTTTTGCATCAGGTGACTTCGGCTCACTTGTCTGCTGGCCTTTGTAACCGTTCCTGCCAAGGTACCTGTCGAGGTACGCAGGCCATATTTTGTTACCGAGGATTGATTGGAAAGTTGGGTAACCAACCCATATGCTCCTGCGCCTTACACCCGGCAAGCATGCAAAAACGATTGCTTTTGCAGCCACTTCCGGCTCGTACACTTTGCCCATTGGTCTTGCCTTGTTGGGCAGTTTGTTCCTTACCCATCCGAATTGGGTGGTGTTCATGGCAGGTAACTGTATCATGGTCAGCTTTACCTCACTCTTATCGTGTGCTAATTCGCAACGCAACGAATCAAAAAATCCCTGAATGCCATGTTTGGAGCAGCAGTAAGCCGATTGCAAAGGGATTCCCCTGTATGCAAGTGCAGACCCTACCAGGATGATAGTTCCATTATTTCTAGGCAGCATTCGCTTCAACGCCGCCATGGTGCCGTACACCTGGCCCATTAGTGTAACGTCTATTACTCGCTTGAACTCATCTGGTTCAACATCCTTCATTGGGGCAAATACACTGTTCATAGCATTATTCACCCAAATGTCTATCGGCCCAAAATGCTCTTCGGCCTTTTGGGCAGCTATCTCTACTTGTTCTGCGTCAGATACGTCCGTTTGCACTACCAGGGCCTCACCGCCATTTGCTTCCACTTCATTCCTTGCACCGTTCAAGCCTTCCATACCCCGGGCCAGCAATACAACCTTAGCTCCTAATTGGCCAAATTCCCTCGCGACGACCCTTCCCAGGCCGCCAGACGCTCCGGTCACAACGACTACTTTACCGTAAAGTGCTGATTTTGATGCATCGGACATTGATATAGGCATTACCATTATCTAAATGATAAAAACTGTGCCCGATAGATGAAATGTTTGAATGGTATGATATAGTTATTGGCGCAGCCTCAAAGTTTGCTTAACCCATCTTCAGCGGCGATATCGTGGAGATATACTCCATAACCGCTCTTTAGGTATTTATCGCCTAATTTTATCAACTGGGCCTTGTCAATGAAGCCGCAACGGTAGGCGATCTCCTCAATACAGCCCACTTTTAGCCCCTGGCGCTTTTCTATTACTTCGATGAATTGCCCGGCTTCTTGTAAAGAGTCAAAAGTCCCTGTATCGAGCCAGGCAGTACCCCGGTCTAGTACACCTACTTCCAGCTTACCCTTTTGCAGGTAGGTCTTATTCACATCGGTGATTTCGAGTTCCCCGCGATGGGATGGTTTTATATTGCGTGCTATCTCTACTACCTCGTTATCGTAAAAATAGAGCCCGGGCACGGCAAAGTTGGATTTGGGTTTACCCGGCTTTTCTTCAATACTCAATACACGGAAATCCTCATCAAATTCCACTACACCATAGCGTTCCGGATCTTTCACCTGGTAAGCGAATACCACAGCACCATCAGGGTTTACTTTTTCCTTTAACAGGGTACCCATACCAGAGCCATAGAAAATATTATCACCCAGTATCAATGCAACAGGGTCTTTACCTATAAAATCAGCACCAAGAATAAATGCTTGGGCAAGACCTTCCGGCTTAGGTTGTACTATATATTCAAACCTGCAGCCAATTTCTTCTCCACTGCCAAGCAATTTTTTGAAGGCCGGTTGATCTTCTGGCGTTGTAATGATCAGGATCTCATTGATACCCGCCAGCATCAATGTGGACAGTGGGTAATAGATCATTGGTTTGTCATATACCGGCATGAGTTGTTTGCTTACAGCGATGGTGAGAGGGTAGAGCCTCGTTCCGGACCCGCCTGCCAGTATAATACCTTTCATCAGCTATGAGTATATTGTTGTGAGTAATATTCCTGGTATGCACCCGATGTTACATGATTTAGCCATTCCTCGTTGGCCAGGTACCAATCGATCGTCAAACTTAAACCCTCTTCAAAAGTAACAGAGGGTGACCACCCCAGTTCCTTATTTATTTTGTCAGCATCTATTGCGTAGCGTTTATCGTGACCGGGTCTGTCTTTTACATAGGTTATTAATTGTTCCGATGTGCCGGGTGATTGTCCCAGTTTCTCGTCCATCTTACTGCACAGCAATTTTACGAGCTCGATATTTTGCCATTCGTTAAAGCCGCCTATGTTGTAAGTCTCTCCATTTTTCCCCTTATGAAATACCTGGTCTATTGCCCGGGCGTGATCTATAACATAAAGCCAGTCGCGGGTATATTTCCCATCCCCGTAAACAGGTAAGGGTTTCCTATTCCTGATATTATTGATGAAAAGAGGTAGTAGTTTTTCCGGGAACTGGTTAGGGCCGTAATTGTTAGAGCAGTTGGTAATAACAAAAGGCAGCCCGTAGGTATTCCCGTAAGCACGCACAATATGGTCTGATGATGCCTTCGAAGCAGAGTAGGGTGATTGCGGGTCATACGGGGTTGTCTCAGTGAAAAAGCCGGTCTCGCCTAAAGAACCATACACTTCATCGGTAGAAACATGATAAAAACGCTTGTCTTCGGCATTATCTTTCCATATGGCTCGGGCAGCATTGAGCAGGTTGGCTGTACCCATTATATTGGTGAGCAGAAAAGCATTCGGGTCTGTGATCGAACGGTCTACATGGCTCTCTGCGGCCAGGTGTATCACGCCATTGAACGAATGTTGCTCAAACAAAGCGTTTATCGCTATAGCATCAGTGATATCAGCTTTTATAAAAGTATAGTTGGGCTCTTGCTCTATGTCTTTTAAGTTCTCAAGATTACCTGCATAGGTCAAGGCATCTAGATTTACTATCTTATAGTTCGGGTATTTCTTTACGAATAGCCGTACCACATGAGAGCCTATAAAGCCTGCCCCACCGGTTATGAGCAATGTTTTTGACATGCCTAAACCAATTTGAAGCTTTCGATGAATTTCGTCGTAAAGTTGCCTTTGCGGAAGTCTTCGTTGCGCATAAGTTGCTGGTGAAAAGGTATCGTTGTCTTAATACCCTCTATTACATATTCACTCAGCGCGCGCTCCATGGTATTAATGGCTTCTTCACGTGTTTGGGCAACGGCGATGATCTTGGCGATCATCGAGTCATAATAGGGTGGTATGGTATAACCTGCGTAGATATGAGAATCTACCCGTACACCATGGCCCCCCGGGGTATGCAACACGGTTATTGTACCCGGGCTTGGCCGAAAATCATTATAAGGGTCTTCCGCGTTGATACGACACTCAATGGCATGCATCACAGGGTCGTAGTTTTTACCACTTATGGGTACGCCGGCAGCTATCTTTATTTGTTCTTTTATCAGGTCATAGCTGATCACTTCTTCGGTCACGCCATGCTCTACCTGGATACGGGTGTTCATCTCCATGAAGTAAAAGTTCCTGTGTTTGTCTACCAGGAACTCAATGGTACCTACACTCTCGTAATTGATAGCTGAGGCAGCTTTTATAGCCGCTTCGCCCATTTTTTTACGTAATTCAGGTGTCATGAAGGGGGAGGGTGATTCTTCAACCAGTTTTTGGTGACGGCGCTGTATCGAGCAGTCACGTTCACTAAGGTGGCAAACTGTGCCAAACTGGTCGCCGGCTATCTGTATTTCAATATGGCGGGGTTCTTCCACGAACTTCTCCATGTAGATGCCATCGTTTTTAAAGGCAGCACCAGCTTCCGCTTTTGCAGTTATAAAGGCACGTTCTATCTCTGCTTCTTCCCATACCACACGCATACCTTTACCACCACCGCCGGCAGTCGCCTTCAGGATGATGGGATAGCCCATTTCCTTGGCCAGTTTTTTAGCCTCATCCACACTTTCAAGCAAGCTTTCAGAGCCCGGGATAACAGGTACACCGGCTTTGATCATAGTCTCCTTAGCGGTCATCTTATCGCCCATCGACCGGATCATTTCAGGCGTCGGGCCGATAAATTTGATATTATATTTCGCACATATTTCAGAGAAATTGGCGTTCTCTGCAAGGAAGCCATAACCCGGGTGTATTGCATCGGCATTGGTTATTTCGGCCGCTGCCATGATATGGGGTATGTTAAGGTATGAGTCTGTGCTTTGTGGTTTACCAATGCATACAGCCTCATCAGCAAAACGAACGTGCAGGCTATCTTTATCTGCAGTAGAATATACGGCAACAGTTTTAATGCCCATTTCGCGGCAGGTCCGTATTACACGCAAGGCTATCTCGCCACGGTTGGCAATAAGTATTTTCTTAAACAACTCAGTAAGATTTAATTGTTTATAATTGACAATTCGGCAATCGAACTATCGGCACACAGCCAATACATTTCAAATTGCCGAATTGACTAATTACGATTATGGTTCAACAAGGAACAGCGGCTGATCATACTCTACAGGAGAGGCGTCATCAACGAGCACTTTCACAATAGTACCGCTTATTTCACTTTCTATTTCATTGAACAGCTTCATAGCTTCTATGATGCATACAACCTGTCCTGGTTTTATTTCATCGCCTACATTCACGTAAGTAGGCTTGTCCGGGCCGGCGCTCCTGTAAAAGGTGCCTATCATAGGCGATTTCACAGTTACCAGCTTATCATTTGCCGGTGCAGCTGCTGGAGCTGACGCTTGTGGTGCAGGAGCGGCGGGTGCAGCAGGTTGAGCTGCGGCAGGCATAGGCGCCGGGGCCATCATTTGTGGCATGGCCTGTGGCATTGCCACATATTGCGTTTCGGCCTGTGCTTGCTTAATAGTGATCTTAAAGTCACCATTTTCAACATTCAGTTCGCTGATATTCGATTTGTTTATGATCTTGATCAGCTCTTGTATTTGTTTGAACTCCATTTGGAATCTCTTTATGTTAAAAAGTGAGGTTATTCTTTAACGCGCTCCATATATGCGCCTGTCTTTGTGTCTATTTTTATCAGTTCTCCTTCATTTACGAATAGGGGTACCATAACGGTTGCTCCTGTTTCAACAGTGGCAGGTTTAAGGGTTCGGGTGGCAGTATCGCCTTTTACACCGGGTTCAGAATAGGTCACCTGCAGTACTATATTCGGGGGCAATTCCACACTCATAGGTTGTTCTGTTTCGGTATTTACCATAACAAAAACCTCCTGGCCGTCTTTATACAGCTCAGGGCGCTCTATCATATTTTCACCTATTGCTATTTGTTCGAAGGTCTCGTTGTCCATCAGGTTAAAGCCGCTATCGTCCTTATACAGGAATTGGTAAGGACGGCGCTCTACACGTACAGGGTGAATGGTGTCGCCGGAGTTCCAGGTATGTTCTATGGTGCGGCTGTTGTCAACGCCTTTCAGCTTCGCCCATACCTTTGCCGCTGCACGGGCCGTTTTATTTTGTCCGAATTCTACTACTGAGTACAGGCTGCCATCTAATTTGATGATGAGTCCGGTACGCATATCTGCTGTTGTAGCCATTTAAATCTATTTTGTTTTTTATTTATACGGACTGCAAAAGTAATCATTAAAGCCAAAAAGAGAAAGGTCACTATCAGGCAATTTTACCCTTAAAAAAGCATTTTTCGACCGGGTTATTACCAAAATCATATGGAATATAGGCTAAAGAAGGGATATCTCTCGTAATAATTAGATTTGCCATTTTTCCCTTCTCGATCGTACCCAGTTCATTTTCCAGTTCCATAGCTGCAGCGCCGTTGATGGTTACCGCATTTATGGCCTCTTCGGGTGTCATTTTTAGTTGCGTGCAGGCGATAGAAAGCAATAAGGGTACATTACCCGATGGGCAGGACCCTGGATTATAATCAGTAGCCAGGCAAACCGGTAGCCCAGCATCTATTATCCTGCGGGCCGGCTGATACTGGATGCCAAGGAAAAAAGCTGCTGCTGGCAGCAGTGTTGGTATCGTGTTACTTCCTTGCAAGGCCTGAATTTCAGCATCTCCCACACATTCCAGGTGGTCTACGCTTATGGCATTGTGCTTTACGCCCGTTTGCACACCTCCGGAATAATGTAGTTGGTTAGCATGTATTTTGGGCTTAAGGCCGTATTTCCAACCGGCCTCAAGTAAGCGCTCCGTTTCAGGTACCTCAAAAAAGCCTTGTTCGCAAAATACGTCCATGTAATCTGCCAGTCCCTCATCTGCTACACGAGGCAACATTTCATCAATAATTAAGTTTATGTAAGCTGTCTTATTTTCTTTATAATCAATAGGATAAGCATGTGCTGCTAAAAAACTTGCTTTTATAGGTATTGGCATGTTTTCTTTCAATTTGCGTATGACCCGGAGCATCTTTAGCTCAGCTTCTGTATTGAGGCCATAGCCGCTTTTTATTTCTATTGCCCCTGTTCCCTGTGCCATTACGCTTTGCATTCTTTCCAGCGATTGCTCATATAGTTCCTCTTCACTTGTTTCATTCAGCCTGCGGGCCGAGTTAAGGATACCTCCGCCACGTCGGGCTATCTCTTCATAGCTCAGGCCTTTTATCCGGTCCACGAACTCCTGCTCACGTGATGCGGCAAATACGATGTGGGTATGCGAGTCGCACCAGGATGGCAATACATACCTTCCGGAAGCATCGAATGTTTCTTCAGCATGCATTTCAGGCATATCTTTCATGGTCCCAAAGCTGTGAATGAGGCCATTTTCTGCTAACAGCCATGCATTTTCAATGCATGGTAGCTCTTGCAGTTCGCTGCCGCTTACCCTTTTTCGGTTGTTTACCTGGCAAAGCTGTTTGATATTGCAGATGAGTAGACGCATAATGCTTCAAAAGTAAGCGAAAGTGCTTCAAAAAAGTACCCCGCCGATTGTGGGCGGGGTAGCTAAAAGATATAGATAAGCTTACCTGTTAACAGCGCTCATCATTGATTCCGGGTACCTTGTACCTGAGGCAATACCTTTAGGGAAGATGTTGTTGATCTCATCCAGTTCTTTGCCGGTAAAGCTTATTGCTGCCGCACCCGCATTTTCTTCCAGGTATTTTACACGCTTTGTACCCGGTATAGGAAATATATGATCACCCTGGGCCATTACCCAGGCCAATGCCAGTTGAGATGCTGTACAGTTCTTTTCAGCCGCCAGCTCTTGTATACGTTTTACTATCTGTAAGTTCTTATCGAAATTTTCACCCTGGAACCGTGGAGAGAAACGCCGGTAGTCATCCTGTGCCAGGTCTTCAAATTGTTGGATCTGCCCGGTAAGGAAACCCCTTCCCAACGGGCTGTAGGCAACAAAGGCTATGCCTAGTTCTTTGCAGGTTTCCAGTACGCCATCTTCCGGGTCACGTGTCCACAAAGAGTACTCGCTTTGCACTGCCGATATGGGATGTACCTCATGAGCTTTCCTCAAAGTGTCGGCTGAGACTTCTGATAGACCAATACCGCGTACTTTGCCTTGTTTTACCAGATCGCCCATTGCCGCTACTGTTACTTCAATAGACGTATTCGGGTCTACCCTGTGTAAATAATAGAGATCTATTACATCCGTATCCAGTCTTTTCAGACTTCCTTCTACTGCTTTTTGCACATATTCAGGCTTCCCGTTCACAGTACGTGCTGTTGGATTAGCGGGGTCGCGAACGATGCCAAATTTCGTAGCGAGTGTCACCTTATCACGGTTCCCTTTCAGGGCCTTGCCAACCAGTTCTTCGTTGGTACAAGGTCCATACATGTCGGCAGTATCCCAAAAGGTAATGCCGAGTTCCAGCGCGCGGCCCAGCGTCCTCAATGATTCTTCGTCATTCCGGCCTGCATAGAAATCGCTCATGCCCATACAACCTAATCCGATTTCCGATGCTTTGAGCCCTTGTGAGCCTAATTGCTTTGTTTTCATAATATAAAAATTTAGAACACAAAGGTTGACAATAATGTGCCCCCGATAAAATAGAAATGCCTGATAGAGCTATTGCAAATGCTGGATTAGTATTAACAATCAAAATAGCGATAAGCCACTTATTTGGCTAATTTTGCATCCTCATGCGATTCCTCAGGAAGTTATTGAAGGTGCTCGGCTGGATAACAGGCGTGCTTCTGTTGCTGATACTTATTTTTTGTGGCTATGTGTGGTGGGTATCGGATATCAAACCACCCCATGTTGAGGACACTTCTGCGATCTACCTGCAAAAGGTACATACTGATAGCACTTTATATTCCATTGGAGATAACTGGATAAGACACAGCAAATATGGCCTTTATGAGATGTACGTTTCAGGTGGCCCTTTTGAGCGGGGGGTCAAGAACGGTAAGCTGTCACAAAAGCTTATTACGGACCAGGAAGAGGCATTTACCCAGGAAATAAAACGGATGGTGCCATCGCATACTTATCTCAAATTCCTTAAGTATGTTATCGGTTTCATGAACAAGAACCTGCCGGAACATGTTACTGAAGAGTATAAAGAAGAGATTTATGGTATTTCGAAATCGGCTTCAGACTCATTTGATTGGATAGGGAATAACTACGCACGCATTTTGAATTACCATGCTGCACACGATATAGGCCATGCGCTGCAAAACATGATGCTGGTGGGTTGTACCTCATTTGGTGCCTGGGGCGATAAAACGGCAAATGGATCAATGTTGCTCGGCCGTAATTTCGATTTTTGGGTGGGCGATAAGTTCGCAGAAAATAAGATCGTCGCCTTTTATGCACCTGATAAGGGGCATAAGTTTGCTTTTGTCACATGGGGAGGCTTTACGGGCGTCGTATCAGGTATGAATGACAAAGGGCTTACCGTTACCATCAATGCTGCCCGTTCCGATATTCCATGGGGTGGGGCAGCAACCCCTGTTTCTTTGGTAGCACGCGAGGTACTGCAATATGCCTCTAATATCGAAGAAGCCATTGCGATTGCCCACAGGCGTAAAATGTTTGTATCTGAGAGCTTTCTTATTGGAAGCGCCGTGGATCATAAGGCTATTATCATTGAGAAAACACCGGATACGCTTGCCATATACGATCCCGGTAAGGATAATATACAGTGTACGAACCACTACCAAAGCAAGGCCTTCGAGCATCAGAAGTTAAATATGATACAGAAGGAAAAAAGCGCTTCAGTTTATCGCTACGAGCGACTGCAGGAACTAATGCAGGAAAATTATCCGCTTACACCACAAAAGATGGCCAATATTCTTCGCGACAGGAAAGGATTGCATGGTGTGGATATAGGTGAAGGTAATGAGAAAGCGGTCAACCAGTTGATAGCACATCATTCTGTTATCTTTCAGCCCGATAGCCTTAGGATGTGGGTGAGTACCCAGCCATGGCAGTTAGGTACTTATGTTTGTTACGACCTTAAAAAAATATTTGCCATACATGGCATGTATCGCGACCTTGAGATCGCCGATACTATGCTCAATATTGCCCCCGATTCATTCCTTTATACTGATACCTTCAGGCATTTCGAACTATATCGTAAGAACAAAATTGCGCTCCTGCAAAAGAAGCCGGTTGATACAGCACAGGTTGTACATAGTAACCCAAACATGTATGATGCCTACCGAATAGCAGGCGATTATTGTAAAGAGCAAAAATGGTACACCCCCGCGATAAATTATTATAAGCAGGCCCTGACTCATGAGGTCGCTACCGTGACCGAACGTGAAGCGATTGAGAACAAAATAAAGTTCTGTCGTAAAAAATTAAATAACTAACATTACATACAGTAGCCGCTATCTTGTACACAGCATCAGACATAGAAGGACATATGCCCGGGCATCCTCCGCCTGAACACGAGGTGCTGTTCCGGGAAAACCGGATATGTGTACTTATACCTACCTATAATAATGCAGGTAGCCTTGCGGATGTCTTAAGGAATGTGCTGGCCTATACCAGCCAGGTTATCGTTGTAAACGATGGCTCAACCGACGATACCGCGCAAATACTGCAAAGCTTTGAGGCTATTCATGTGGTCAGCTATCTGCCCAATAAAGGTAAGGGGATAGCGCTCCGTACCGGTATCCGGGAAGCTGCAAAGCTGGGTTATGAATATGCCATTGCCATGGATAGTGATGGACAGCATTATGCGCACGACCTGCCCAAATTCTTAGAGGCTATATTGGAACATCCGGGCTCATTGATAGTTGGCGCCCGGAATATGGACCAGGAGAACGTACCCGGGAAAAGCAGCTTCGGTAACCGTTTTTCTAATTTCTGGTACTGGGTTGAAACGGGTATCAAATTACCGGATACGCAATCAGGATATAGGTTGTACCCGGTTACTATTTTGGCAAAGAAAAAATACCTGACCAGCAAATACGAGTTTGAGATCGAGGTAATGGTACGGGCTGCATGGAGTGGGATCCATGTCACAAGCATACCTGTATCGGTATATTATCCGCCGGCAGAAGAGCGGGTGTCGCATTTCAGACCCTTTAAAGATTTTACCCGTATCAGTATACTTAACTCCGCACTTACCATCATCGCATTTTTATGGATAAAACCCCGCGATTTCGTCAGGCTGATATTTTCGAGGGATGGCTGGCGCAAAATATGGAAAGCGATATTCATCAACCCGCAGGAAACCAATAATACCAAAGCAGCATCTATAGGCTTTGGGGTGTTTATGGGCATTGTACCCATCTGGGGTTTTCAACTGGCAGTAGGCATACCTCTCGCTATTATGATGCGGCTGAATAAAACGCTTTTTATTCTCGCGGCGAATATCAGTATCGTCCCGTTCATACCATTTATCTTAATGGCCAGCATCGTTACCGGTAAGCTTGTACTTGGCGACCATAATTGGTCATTGCACATGCAGAATATTGACCTCTCACATATAAAGGAGGCGGGGTTGACCTATGTTATCGGGGCGGTAGTACTGGCTGTCGCTGCCGGGCTGTTCGCTTACCTGGTAACACTACTCGCACTTGCATTTACGCGCAAGAGAAAGCGATTGACCAGGCAGTAAGGACACATGATATTAATAAAACGAAATGCGCTACTGTAAGACAGTAGCGCATTCTTCATTTATTCTTTTCGATGAATTAACCTAAGTACACCTTTAGTGCATTGCTGTAACGCGTTTTTTGCAGGCGTTTGATAGCGCGCTCTTTTATCTGGCGTATACGTTCTTTCGTAAGGTCATACTTCTCACCTATTTCTTCAATGGTAGGGCCATTGTCGCCTTTAAGGCCAAAATAGGCTTCAAGTATCTCGGCTTCGCGTACGCTCAATGATTTGAGTATGCGGCCTATTTCTGCACGCAATGAGTCCTTCATCACGTCATCATCCGTATCGCTGCTGCCTTCCAGGAGATCACCCATGGCCACATCTTCTGCTTCATGCACAGGGGCATCAAGCGATGTATGGCGTGAGTTGCTGGTGAAGATATTGGTCACTTCAGTTTCGCTCATATCCAGTATCTCTGCCAGTTCTTCGGTCGATGGTTCACGTTCGTTTTCCTGTTCAAATGCTATAAAAGCTTTATTGGCCTTGTTATAAGTGCCTATCTTATTTTGTGGAAGACGTACCAAACGACCCTGCTCGGCCAATGCCTGCAGGATAGACTGGCGGATCCACCATACAGCGTATGATATGAATTTAAAACCCTTTGTTTCGT
>CAYZTM010000013.1:0-101322 GCA_964481425.1 uncultured Flavipsychrobacter sp. | reverse complement strand
ATCCATAAGGAGCTTATAACGATGATAATAAAAAAACTGGAGCTCATCAGGAGGTAAAGCTTATTTCTGCTCATTGATCCTCCGCAACTCTTCCACATCCAGCTTATCCTTAGGGCGGCCTGTGGCGAGTTTGTTTTGTATCAGGTGGTTATAATGCAGGAAGCGGACGGGGCTGCCGTCTATCTCATCTACAGTAGCCATCGCATAATATTCATCGAAGCGCTCTTTTTCCAGTCCCGGGATATCGGTCATCAGGTCGGCATACATGCCCTGGTCCATCATCACTTCGCAGTAACCTGCAAATATGGGTGCATCCATCAGCTCGTCAAAGCGTCCATAGCCCATGTCCTCAAGGGCATCCACCAGGTTAGCCCGGTTCTCCCGGCTGTCTTTTATATAGATATCCAGGTCGCCTGTAGTTCTCTGGTAGCCATACCTGTTCACAGCAAAACCACCTACGAGCAGGTAGCGTACATTCCTTTTTTCAAAGGCCTTCACCAGCAGCAGTATTTCAGGATTCTCCTTGTCGGACAACATAATTTAGGGTCTTGATATGATAATACCCTTACCCTGGGGCTTTTTAAGGGCATGGCCGCCATTCAGCTTAAGGGAAACCTCTATGAGGCTGAGCAAAGCATAGAACTTCTCTTCGGGCGACTGCGCATTATAGCGCGCATCACGCTCCCGTAAGATGTTCTCGAGTGGTATCGAGGTATCATATAGTTTTAGCTTGCTCACTTTACAAATTTACGGATTTTGTATTACCATAGGAATAGTAACAGTAAAATGTGGATATCATTGCCCGGGCAATTCATCAGGCCCTTTGCTCGTCGCCCTCATCCGTATAAGAAGTCACCATTAAATGCAACCTGCCTTCATTCTTCCGCATCTGCCGTACGGTAAGCGATGTGCCATCGTGGCTCCAGCCGGGAGGATAAAAGACATATTTCATCTTATCACTTAGTCGCGGGGCACGCTTCACATCCTGCCATATATTTTCATATTCATGCGTTATCACCCGGATCACGTTATACGAATTGGGCGGTGTGGTAACACCAAAAGTCTTCTTGTGTATGGTATGCCCGGGATGATAGGTACCAAACAGCCTGTCCCAGATGATAAAGATGCCGCTATGGTTCTTGTCGAGGTATTCGGGGTTGCGGCTGTGGTGTATCTGGTGCAGGTAAGGTGTATTGATGAACTTTTCTATGCGCCCGAGGCTGCCGATCTTTTTGGTATGCAGCCAAAACTGGTAAGTCGAGTTGATGGCCATTGCCGTAAGCACGATCACAGGGTTGAAACCTATGGCCGGCATCCACAGCCAGAATATGGGCTTGTAGAAAAATATCACCCAGCCGTTGCGGAATGCAGTACCTAAATTGAAGTAAGAAGAGGAATGGTGCACGATATGTGCCGCCCACAATAACCGCACGCTATGGCTGAGGCGATGGTGCCAGTAAAAAGAAAAGTCGTCGCAAACGATGGCCAGCAGCCACACCCACCAGGCCCAGCCAAGCCCGGTATAGCCCAGCTTTTCCCTAAGTGGTAAAAACAATTCATATACCAAAGCAAAAACGGCGAGCGTAGCCGCTTTGGTGAGTATTTGCAATAAAACAGCCCCGATACCAACGAACGCACTTGTGCGGGAATCCTTCCAGCCATATAAATGCTCATTGTTCTTAACACTTATATAGACCTCGATACTAATGAAGATAACAGCAAGAGGAACGAAGTATGGGATAAAATAAACGTATTCCATACCTGTGCAGCCTTTACAGTGCCTATAGCAAAGAAACCATGCCAATCATTTACGACACAGGCCCAACATCCGGATATCTTATGATTTTATGTTATTGTGGCTGGTAAAAATCTCTACCGCGGCAAAAGCCATGGCATGGTTTTTAGAAAAATTTAAATTTCAATGCTATTTTGCTAAAAAAATATAATGCCCTTAGAGAGGTCCCTAATTGATCAGCGATTGTCCAAAATGGTCGAGGAGATAGAAGATTATGCTATTGTGCTCCTCGACAGGGAAGGCAATGTAGAGAACTGGAATAAAGGTGCTGAAAAAATGAAAGGGTACACTGCCGAGGAGATAATTGGCAGGCATTTCTCTACTTTTTATCCCCCCGAAGACAAAGCAGCAGGCTTGCCGGCCCAACTGCTTGAGAAAGCGGCGCAGGAAGGTAAAGCACGCCATGAAGGCTGGCGGTTGCGTAAGGATGGTACCAGGTTTTGGGCCAATGTACTCATCACTGCCATACACAACGATGACAGGCAGGTACTAGGCTTTACCAAAGTGGTCCGCGACCTGACTGCCATAAAAATGGGTGAGGAGGCACTGAAACGTACCGAAGAGCGGTATCATAAAATGATCTCTGAGGTGCAGGACTATGCCATCATCCTGCTGAATGCCGTAGGCAATATCGAGAAATGGAACAAAGGGGCCGAAAAGATAAAAGGATATGCCGCCGATGAAATAATAGGTAAGAGCTTCAAGATCTTCTACTTTCCGGAAGATGTTGCCCAAAAGATCCCCGATAGCTTACTGGAAGCGGCCCGGCGCAATGGCCGGGTGCAGCACGAAGGCTGGCGCAGGCGCAAAGATGGCAGCCGCTTTTGGGGTATGGTTACCATCACTGCGTTGCATAACGACAACGGCGAAGTGATAGGCTTCTCTAAGGTAACGCGCGATATGACCGAAAAGCTATTGGCCGAACAGTTGCAGCAGCAATATGTAGCCGAACTGGAAGCGAAGAACAAAGAGCTGGAGCAGTTTACCTACATCACTTCACACGATCTGCAGGAGCCCCTGCGTACCGTTACCAGCTTCACCGAGTTACTGCAAAGCACTTATGAAGATCAGCTGGATGATAAAGGCCGGATGTTTACAGGTGTAATACGTAACGCCGCCCTGCGCATGAGCGACCTCGTAAAAGGCTTGCTCGACTATAGCAGGATAGGAACACAGAAGAACATCACTGAAGTAAATTGCAATATGCTTGTAAGTAATATCTGCAGCGATATGCAAACCCTTATTGCCGAAACGAGCACGCAACTGCATGTAGGTAAGTTGCCTGTCGTTACCGGTTACCGTACTGAACTGGCACAACTGTTCCAGAACCTTATCAGTAATGCCATAAAATACCGAAAGGAGGACATTAACCCGGAGGTATATATCGAGGCCCGGCAGGATGGTGATAACTGGTTGTTTTCCGTTCGCGATAACGGTATTGGTATCGAGCCAAGGTATTTTGAAAAGATATTCATGATCTTTAAACGCCTGCATACCCGCGACCAGTATCCCGGAAGCGGTATTGGCCTTGCCAACTGTAAAAAAATAGTTGACCTGCATGGGGGCACTATCTGGCTTGAGTCGGAATTGGATAAGGGCAGTACATTCTTTTTTACTATTCCCATTAATAAAACGATAGCATAAAGCATGATAAAATACAACGGATTGGAATGTGTGTTGCTGATAGATGATGATACACCTACCAACTATCTCCACAAGCTTGCTATAGAAAAGGCGGGGGTAGATGTACATATACAGGTAGCCACCACAGCCATGGAGGCCCTGCAGTTTCTCAGCCGTACAGGGGCCTTCGATGCTGAAGGACTGCCGCAGCCGGGCATTATTTTTCTCGACATCAATATGCCTGCCATGGATGGCTGGGAATTCATGGAAGAATACAAGAAATTGTCAGCCGCGCAAAAAGCACGGATCATTGTATTCATGCTCACCACCTCGCTCAATCCTGCAGATATGGAACGGGCTATGAGCATCGAAGAAGTAGTTACCTTCCTGAATAAACCACTGACACCTGAAAAGGTAAATGAGCTGGTAGCTGCCTATTATAAACAGGATCAGTAAGCAGCCTTTTTCGCCGGGTACAATGCTTTGAATGCATTATAGAGTGCAAGGTGCCCTATGCTTGCATGATCTTCGTCGGGTAAATAATCGAAGTACACCTTTATTTTGCTGTTCTCAGCATGCTTTATCTTATCTGCGAGGAGGTTTGCATCCACTTCCATCACACGGGGCTTATCACCGGGAGTAAGGCCTTCTTTACCAACGGCTATATAAACGTCGGTCCGTTTGACATACCCTTTTTTTAACACCCTGGGATGCATATCCAGAATAGAACCACCATCCCACCACAGGCTTGGGCTGATGATGATGTATTTATTGAAAAGTTCGGGCCTTTTAAATAATATCTCAGTAGCTAACAAACCACCCAAAGACTCACCTACCAGGGTCCTCGACCTGTTTACCCTGTAATGCTGTTCTATATAGGGCTGTAATTCATCGGCAAGG
Source organism: uncultured Flavipsychrobacter sp. (assembly GCA_964481425.1). GTDB lineage: Bacteria > Bacteroidota > Bacteroidia > Chitinophagales > Chitinophagaceae > MKUN01. The sequence goes on along the minus strand of CAYZTM010000013.1, from coordinate 97,004 downwards.
AACGATATGAATTTTGAAGACCCCCCGGTGGTAGGATATTGTTCTTTGTCCTTTCGGATAGTGGTTGGGAAAGTGAGGTCCCGTTTACGATCGGTATTCACGATACCGACCACAATAGTTTTGGGCAAGCGCTTTATCCATGGGAATGTATTGAACTGTACCAGGCCACAAACGTGCAGGAAGTCTTCATCCATTCCACCATCCAGCAAGTATATTACGGCATAGCGACCTGTATCATCGCTTTGATATCCTTCCGGCAGGTACACATTTATCATTCTGTCTTCTTTCAGTGCCTCAGACTTTATCGTTATACTTTCTCCTATAACTATTGGTTTTTGAGCATGCCCGTTTATAGCGTAACAAGCGCATACTGATACCACTAATAATTTTATTATTGCTTTCATACTAAAACGTAAAACTAATACCCCTGCACTACTTTCCTGAAAATTTTAGGATTTCTTTAACTGCTGATTATCTGCATCAATATACATATACCTAAAGCAGTATACTTGATATAGTAAAAAAAATAGGTAATTTTCTATATCTTTTACTTACACTAATCGACACCCACATGATGCGCATCTTTACCAGGCATTTTATTCCGGCATGTCTGTTAATACTCACAGGTATTGCAGCCAATGCTCAACCAGACCCGGATTGCAACGCCAATCCGACTTATGGCGATCCCCCACCCGCTTCATTTTTCAATACCGGCACCGACGGGAATGGCGGCACACTGCCCGGCGGAAGCCCCGACCTTAACTGGCAGGTATCTACCACGGGGATCAATGGACCATATAATTCGGCTTATGTAATGGACCCTGTGCCTGCGGCTTATTACACAAGCCCATGGCCCGATTGTGCCTGGATAGCTCATAATGTAACCGGCTCGCACGTTGGCAACTATGACATGTATTACAAGTTTGATTTTACCCTTGATTGCTTCAATAGTTGCCACCAGAGCTTTTTAGATCCCGGTGTTTTCTGCCTAAACCTTGATTTCTTTGCAGACAATTCCGTTTACGAGATCATAATAAACGGTGTAGTGCAAAATATACCGGGCATCCCCGTAGCTAACCCCTATTTCTACCAGGGATATATACAGGCCAATATGGTTACGGTTTCCCTGTGCAGCAACTGGCAGCCGGGGCCTAACGAACTTATTATCCATGTTCAGTCGGGGGAACCGTACGAAGGCTTTCTCTCACAAGCTTCCATCAACCCACCCCCGCCTATCGGAGATTCGGTTAGTGCCACTATCTGCCAGGGAGATGGGTATGTATTTGGCCCGGATACGCTAAATACAACAGGTACTTACACCCATGTCTTTACCACCCAATGGGGCTGCGATTCTACCGTAACGCTTGATCTTACAGTGAATCCATCGTACAATACTACCCAACACGATACCATATGCAATGGTGATAGCGTATATTTTGCCGGTACCTATTACCGCACAACCGGTTTTTACACCCATAATGACACAACCTCACTGGGCTGCGACTCCATAACCAATCTGCAACTGACCGTGAATGGCGTGACGGCCAGTGCTACAGCCAATAATGTGCTGTGTAACGGGGATGCTACAGGCAGTATAACAGTCAATGCTGCGAACAACCCTCCCGGATATACCTATGCCAATGGCGCAGGGCCCTATGGTCCTTCTAACCAATTTACGGCATTGATAGCAGGCACATATACCATACATACCAAGGCGCCTACAGGATGTATAAGAGATACTATAATTACCATCACTGAGCCCACAGTCTTGCAAATAAACGGCATCGCAACGGTTAGCCCTCTTTGCAGCTATTCTTCCGGCTCCTTTACGGTAAGTGTTTCAGGCGGCACGCCCAACTACAGTTATGCACTTGATGCTGGGCCATTTACCGGCAATAATGTATTGAGCAGTGTAGTTATCGGAAGCCATACGATACACGTAAAAGATGCGAATGGGTGTACGAAGGACACCTCGATAACAATGCCAGGTCCCAATGCCATTAGTGCTACGATAAATATCACCAATGAGCCTTGTCATGGACAAACATTAGGTGTAATAAGTGTGACAGGGGCCGGTGGCACAGCACCTTATACCTATGCGCTGGATGCAGGCAATTTTGGTGGCGGTATTTTCAGCAACCTGGCTGCGAGCACCTATACGGTGCATGTAAAGGATGCCAATAGCTGCGTTTATGACACAACCGTACAGGTGACACAACCGCCAAGCTTAGGCAGCACAGTAGATATTAACCCGCTTAAGTGTTATGGTGACAATAACGGATCCATAAGTATCACACCCAACGGGGGTACGCCACCTTTTGTTTATTCGCTAAATGGTGCAACGGCTGTGCCCAATAACCTCTTTAACAACCTATCGGCTTCCATTGACAGCATAGTGGTAACAGATAATAATGGCTGTACGATAGATACTGTCATACTACTTACCGAACCTGACCCGCTTAAAGTTACTGACCTGTTAGTGCAGGGAGTAAAATGTTACGGTGGTGCAGATGGCCTTGTACAGGTCTTTGCTGCCGGCGGCACCCTGCCGTATACTTATGCTGTTGACCAGCTGCTTTACACACCTTCGGGAACGATAAATAGTCTGCAGGCAGGTCAGCATACCATTCACATCAAGGACAATAATGACTGTGTCACCGATAGCATAGTGGATATCATTGAGCCTGCACCTTTAGGCTTTGACAATATTGGTATCACAAATACTTCATGCGGTGATACTAAGGATGGGATAGTCGAGCTGAATGGTTTAGGAGGAACGCCGCCTTATATGTATTCAGGCGACGCTACAAATTTCTCCGACAACAATAAGTTCAGCGGGCTAGCCAGTGGGGAACATACATATTATGTGCGCGATAGTGCCGGTTGTATTACTGACACCGCCCTTAATGTCGGTAAAAATCCAGACATACTTATTGCCGGGTCCACGATAACAGGGATCAGTTGCTTTGGCGCCGGGGATGGTAGCCTTGAAATAGTTGCTTCGGGCGGTACGCCTCCTTTGCGTTATCAACTCGATGGCTCCCCTGCTACCCCTACCGCCAACCCTCAATTCACAGGGCTTCGCGGTGGCACACACATCATCACCGTAACCGACAGTAACAACTGTACACAAACAATCCTGACCATGATACCGGAACCTGCTCCGCTCAGCCTCACCATGTCAACCAATGGTAATCGTTGCCAGGGTCCTGACGATAACGGGGCCGTACATGTGAAGGTAAGTGGCGGTACACCTCCATACATATATACATGGAGCACCAACCCCGACCAGACAAGCTACCAAAGTAGTATTACCGGGCTGGCTAACGGGTTGTATAGCGTGCGGGTTACCGACGCCCACGACTGTAATGCCGATGGCAGTGCACAGGTAGATTATGAGACATGTTGTACACCAGACATCCCCAATGCATTTACACCCAATAACGACGGCAAGAACGATTATTTCAGGCCGGTGTTCAAAGGCAATATGCAGTTGGAGGAATTGGTTATCTACAACCGTTACGGACAGGAGATATACAGCACTACAGACATCCATGCAGGCTGGGACGGCACTTATAAAGGCGTACCACAGGACATTGGCGTTTATTACTTCTATATGACGTTCTACTGCGGTCACGAAGACCTGAACAAACAGATCATCAAGGGAGACATTACCCTTATCCGTTAAAATACCTGCAACACACATAAAAAAGAACGGGCCGCAATGTTGCGGCCCGTTCTTTTTACGATATTTTATACTGGCGTGATTACTTTTTAATGATAACCCTGGTACCTACGGGTATGTACTTGAACAATTCGTCGATATAGCAATTCTTAGTGCTCACACAGCCCGATGTCCAGTTCTCTTTTCTGTCCACGGCCACGCGGTCATTAGCCCAGGTACCGTGCAGCCCTATGCCTCCGCCTATGGAAGCGTTTTGCGGTACCTGTCCCCGCTCTCTCCTTTCGTTAAATTTCGCATAGCTCTCTTCGTTAGGGAAACTTAGGGTAAGGTATTTATCCCATAACTTGTGTTGTTTCTTGCCGGTAATATAGAATGTACCTTCCGGGGTTCTTTTATCACCTTCATATAGTTTGTCGCCCAGGTCATCATTGCCGAATACTACAGGATATGCTACCATCAACTCATCGTTGGCATTATACACATCCAGCATATATTTGCTCTTCTCTATAACAATATAGTAATCATCCTTGGTCGCCTGCTTATTTTTAAAAGGGGTATACACCACCGCACTCCGCAAAGGGGCATTATAATACGCATGTTCCGCATCTACATAATCACGGCCATCCTTATGATACATCGCCGATGCCTGCAGCCTGCCCGAAGCACGCTGTGCCTGGCTGCCATATGGCAACAGAGCACCGAGTGCAAGGAAGCATAAGGGTATGACCTTGTAGTTCATAAAAACACAGTCTTATCAAAGAGTAATTAAAGATACGACAAAAAAGCGGGCTCCCTGCAAACCGTTACTTTACTTTCTTCCGCTTGGCAGCAGCTCTTTCCTCATCTTCTTTCGCCCGGTATTTGACGATCTTTTTGACCAGCATTTTGGGTATAGGCTTATCGAGCGGGAACTGGATAGCCCCTTTAGATGTTTTATATTTCGTCAATTCTTCACTAAAAATGCGTATAGGCGAGGCCGTAGGATAGAACCCTATATGCCCCTTATTTGCAGCATAATATACCAGCACAGCATTCTGCTTGAACGCAGGCATGTTATAACTGATCACTTCTTCTGCCCCGGGAACCACCTGTTGGATGCAGTCGCGCAATTCCTGCAGTTTGTCCTGTATCCCAACAGGAAAGGACTCGAAGTATTCCGCTACCGTCTTGTATTTTATAGCTTCCATATCAACGTTCGTTACTTACCTGTTCGTCCTTTACCGGTGAATAGTCATCCCGGGCTTTCCCGTCCACGTATATCTTATCAAAATAGCATTTTATACCCGTGGCTTTATTGATATCCTCCACATTTTGTATATGAAAGTGCAGGTGGGGCTCCGAAGAGTTTCCGGTATTACCACAAAGGCCCAACGCCTGTCCCTGTTTCACCTTTTGCCCTTCCTGTACCTTTACCGAATGATGCTGCAGGTGGCAAAACAAAAGATATTCATTATTTGCCGTCTTCAGCACCACCATATTGCCCCCTACATTGAAGGGATTCATTTCTCCCGGCACATTATCCTTTACACCATCAATTACCGTTACTACCTCTCCGTCACAAGGTGCTATAATGTCTTTCCCGAATGCATAATAGTCTTCGTTCTTTTTACCATCACCGCGATAGGAGTTCCCTTTCTTATCTAGCATAAAAAGATCAAAAGCATTTTTTTGCGCCTCATCATCTACATGATAATTCTGCGTTTTGGTATCTCCTCCCCAGGCAACTGTCCATATTCCCCTGAAAGGCAGGATCAGCTTGGTTTTGTTGCGCTCAGGCGTAGGTAAGCCCTCTGGCTTAAGGGGCTTTACGAGAAGCCCGTTTATCTTTCCTTTGTCATCAACAGATATATTGACCGCAAAAAGCGCATGCTCAAAATTGGTCTTGTAAGAAGCATAGCTGCTTTCGTACTTGATAAAGGTCCTTTGTGTGATATTCCCCGCCTGGGCCTTCAGCCCTTTAAGGAACTGGCTTGTCTGGTTGAAAGGGAGGGCAGTCTGCATATCGGCAGAGAACATGTAGAAGATACTGTCATACGCACTGTGATTGTAATAAGCTTCAAAGCGGTCCGCAGCGATTTTGCCCGCTACCCGCTCGGCCTGCCCTTTAGCGACTAAGCTTATAAAAACCAACAATATCAGCAATAGGTTACGCATAAACGTATCAATGATGCTTAAAGATATTCCTGTTAACTGATAAGGGCAAGAGTAGAAAGAAAAAGATAACCCGGGATAATATTTCCTGTAACAAATTTTATCATCATATAAACAAAATTCTTCCCAACTTTGTTATACTATAAAATAGCACCTTGAATAATAAACATACATACAAACTGCTTTTTGCGCTTATGGCTCTGTCCTTTTTATTCAGTTGCATAACTCCTCGCAAAGGTCCGCAAGAGGCTTATGACAAAGCCATAATGCTGACGCGTGATCACCCTTTTGACGCCATCATTGTACCCGGTATTCCTTTCAGGAATGGCCGGTGGGACAGCATTATGAAAGCACGGGTCATCTGGGCCTGGGTGCTTTATAAGAATGACATCACCCGCAATGTCATCTTCTCCGGCGATGCAGTATATTCCCCTTACAGGGAATCCGTAGTGATGGGCCTCTACGCTCAGCAACTGGGCATACCCAAAGAGCATATTTTTTACGACACATCGGCAAGGCACAGCACCGAAAACGTGTATTATGCCTACCTGCTGGCCCAAAAGCTGGGGTTCAAGTCGCTGGCACTGGCAACAGATCCGTTTCAATCCTTTATGCTAAAAGGTTTTTTACGCAGGCGCTTCGCCACGCCTATATACAGGTTGCCCTTCGTGGTAGATACCCTTGCAGCATATAATTCCGTCAACCCACATATAGACCCTAGCCCTGCCCATGTCGACAATTTCACTTCCATCACCGATGATCAATCGTACCTGCAGCGGCTCAGAGGTACCTTTGGCAGGGATATTGACTGGGCTAAGTATGACAACGGTCAGTTACCCCCGCTTTAATTTTGTGATACGCATCATTTTTAAGGCACGATTTTGTAGTACTTTAGTATTACAAAATACTCAGTCATGGAAGACAACAGATCAAACAAACCTGGAAACAAAAAATATCCCGGCTATCCGCATTACCCTGCAAAAGAAGATGCACTGCCCCGCCCCAACGTAGATAAAGAAGAAAAAGATAATGACGAGGATATCGTGATGGGCACCGATGCCGATGTGAACCGCGAAGACATCGAGATGCTGGACCATGCAGAACAGAATATGGATACACCTGATGACGAGAACCTGGTACATGCCGAACTGGACAATACCGATGGGGATGGAGACCCGCTGAACGAAGAAGGGGAAGAGACCTTTACCGGCAACGACCTGGATGTACCGGGCAGCGAGCTCGACGATGCCGATGAAGCCATTGGCGAAGAGGACGAAGAGAACAACTACTATAGCCTGGGCGGTGATGACATGGAAAACCTCGAAGAAGATAACTCAAGAGAATAAAATAACAAACGGTCATAACTTAAAGAGGGGCTATATGAGCCCCTCTTTGATTTTATGTCACCAGGTCAATATACAACTTATACCTGCTTTGATGCCAGCTTGCTCTTCCTGATGCCATAGAAAAAGTAGACGGTCAGGCCTACCACCAGCCATATCAGAAAGCGCTCCCAATTACTGGTGCCCGACTCGCAAAGCAAATAGGTACAGCAGAGAAAGCCCAGCACAGGTATCAATGAAAAACCTTTGAGGAATGACAATATTGCTGTTATGGCAAAGACCAATGCGAAAATGAGGTAAGGGACCTTCTCTCGTATCACATGCCAGGTCACTATCCCTTTATCATCCCTGAAATTTAAAAAGCCATCGAGCCCCCCGGGATAATACTTAATGAATAATGTAACAGCAGCAATGAACATAAGGGGCACGATCCACTTACTATTGATATAAGGCGTTTTGAACTTGCTCTCCGGTACCAGTTCCTGTTCTCCATGCTCCTCTATTATATCGCCCCCCTTCAGGTGCATGGCCTTTTTCCTTTGCTGCTGCAGGCGTAGTATGCCGCCACAAACCAGTACAAAAGCAAATAAGGTACCTACACTGGTAAGGTCCACCACAACCTGCAGGTTCAGGAAGAGCGCGGGGATACCCACTACCAGTCCTGTAAGTACGGTAGAAAAGGAAGGTGTTTTGTATTTGGGGTGGATGCGTGCGAATATGGGCGGCAGCAAGCCATCGCGACTCATACTCATCCAGATACGGGGCTGGCCCAGTTGGAACACAAGTAGCACGCTTGCCGTAGCGATCACCGCACTTACCGACACTACGCCGGCTATGTAATTTGCATACTTATTGTGCATTGCACTAAAGACAAAGGCCAGCGGGTCGCCCACATTCAGTTCTTTATAGCTTACCATACCCGTCAATACAAGCGCTATCAGCACATATACTATGGTACAAATAATGAGAGAATTGAACATAGCCTTGGGTAGGTCACGCTGGGGATTCCGGCATTCCTCTGCAGTTGTGGATATCGCGTCAAAACCGATATAAGAAAAGAACACAGCCGCCGTGCCACTCAGTACGCCACCGATGCCATTGGGCAAAAAGGGTTCCCAGTTGGAGGGTTGCACATAAAAAGCACCGGCAATAAGCACTAATATGATAATAGCCATTTTCAATATCACCATAGCATTGGTACTGCGCTTCGATTCTTTGATGCCTACATAAATGATCCAGGTAATGACAAAAGTGATCAGGAAAGCAGGCAGATCGCAAATAATACGCAGGTTACCTATAGTGGGCGCATGCAGCCAGGCCGCTTTTGCCTCAGGCGTAAGCATATCTTTTGCGGTCCAATAGTCCATGGTAAGGTATTCGGGTATATGCAGGCCAAAGCCATTAAGCAGGCTGGTAAAATAGTCGCTCCATGATATGGCCACAGCTATATTGCCAATGGCATATTCCATCAGCAGATCCCAGCCAATGATCCAGGCTATTACCTCGCCGAAGGCTACATATGAATAAGTATAGGCGCTGCCCGACACCGGCACCATGCTCGCAAACTCCGCATAACAAAGTGCAGAAAAGCCACAAGCTACCGACACGAACAGGAACAGCAACACAATGCCCGGCCCTCCATCAAAACTGGCCTTACCAATAGTAGAAAAGATACCGGCCCCGACAATAGCAGCTATACCCATAAAGGTAAGATCGCGTACACCAAGTACCTTATTCATGCTGCCGGCACCATGGCCATCTGTATGGCCTTCTGCGGCCTCCTTGAGTATGTGCGCTACCGACTTCCTGCGGAATATATTCTGCATATAAAGCCAAAAATAAAAATTCAACACTCAAAAGTGAAAATTCGGTAAAATATACCCCCGGAGTCTAACGGCATGACTTACAATAAATTGGGGCATGCGTTCTTTTTGGCTTTCTAATTTTTACTTTTGAATTATGGACCAGGTACAGGAATTCAACGAATACAGGGCTAAGATGAACGAGGTCATCCTTGGCAAGCAAAACAAGGTGATCAATCGCCTTTTCAACCTCGACACCAACACATATGCCGAAGGAGCTTTAAATGTAAGGACCAAAGAAATGCTTGGCCTGGTGGCCAGTATGGTATTACGCTGTGATGATTGTATTAAATATCATTTAGGTAAATGCCATGAACAGGGCATTAGTACGGAAGAACTCTATGAGATATTCGCAGTGGCCAACATTGTAGGGGGTACTATCGTGATACCGCATACCCGGCGGGCCGCAGAATATTGGGAAGCATTACAGGGAACCGCTAAATGACCGCCGCCTTCTTCTTACTGTAATCGACCAGCACCTTATTATAAAGTTGCTCATAAAGTGGTATGATACGCTGCTTCTCAAAATGCTGCGCATGCGATATGGCTGCATCTTTGAATTGCTCCAGCCGCTCGTCATTCTCCAGTATATAAACTGCCTTCTCCGCCATATCATGCACATCGCCTACATCGCTAAGGAACCCTGTCTTGCCTTGCACATTGATCTCCGGTAACCCCCCCGTATTGGTGGATATAACCGGGATGCCGCAGGCCATAGCTTCCAATGCAGATAGGCCGAAGCTCTCTGTTTGAGAAGGTAAAATGAACAGGTCGCTGATGCTGAAAATCTCGCTGATATGTTCCTGCTTGCCCAGGAAACGGATATCGTTACATATCCGCAGGGTCCTGCATAGTTCCTCTATATGCTGCCGCTCGGGCCCGTCCCCTATCATCAGTAGCTTCGATGGCATCCTTTCATGCACCAACTCGAAGACCCGCACCACGTCCTCTACCCGCTTTACTTTCCTGAAATTAGATACATGTACCAATATACGCTCATCATTCGGGGCGAGCATCTTCTTGAAATGCTCCTTGTCCGTCTGGTGAAAGCGCTGTATGTCTACAAAGTTGGGAATAACATGTATATCTTTCTCTATTTCGAAGGACCGATAGGTCTCTTCCCGCAGGCTGTTCGACACCGCAGTGATCGCATCCGATTCATTGATGGAAAAGGTAACAACCGGCGCATAGGTCTGGTCTTTACCCACAAGTGTAATGTCAGTGCCATGCAGCGTGGTGACAAAAGGTATATCCTTACCCTGTTTCTTCAATATCTGGCGGGCGAAATATGCCGCCGAAGCATGGGGTATGGCATAGTGCACATGCAGCAGGTCCAGCCCGTTGTTCAGTATCACGTTCACCATAGTGCTGGCCAGGGCCGTTTCATAAGGTGGGTAGTCAAAAAGAGGGTACGTAGGCACCGTAACCTCGTGGTAATAGATATTGGGGTGAAAGTTTAGCCTTACCGGCTGCTGGTAGGCAATAAAATGTATCTCATGCCCTTTTGCTGACAGGGCCATACCTAATTCCGTTGCCAGTACACCGCTCCCGCCAAAGGTGGGGTAACATACTATTCCTATTTTCATCTGCTTGTCTTGTAATATACAGCTACCCGATGATAGCTGATGCAAATATCAGCTATCATGGTTAAATCCATATTATCTGCCTATCATTATAAGCTATTAGCCCATGTCTGTGGCATTTGCTATCAGGTATGCCCTTACCATACCCGCCTCATTATCATCAAGATGGGCACGCTTGGTCATACGGGGCAGCACATTGTTCCATGTAGTAACACTGTGTGAATCAGGCGTGTACAGCTTATGGCATTTGTGGCAGTGGCTTTGCCATATGGTTTTGCCCTGCTCCATTTGTGCAGCAGTATAGTTCTTTTTCACTTCAGCCACCATATTTTGAGGGGTAGCTTCCGATTTGGCTACCGGGCCGGTAGAGGCACAACGGGAGAATAAAAATGAGATGGTAACTAATGCGGATAATGTCAGTACCTTTTTCATGTTCTTCATTTTAATGCATAAATATAAAGTTTTCTCACCTTATCCGGGACATTATAATTCCGAACCGGCCGATATACAGGATGAAACCGGCCCCTAAATACATAATGCTCCAAAAAATCCCCTCTGATAATTTCCCTGCTTTTATATTTTTATAAGATGAAATCACGTATCCTCACCGCAATTTTCGCCACTTTGGCTTTTAGTGTTTTCGCTCAGGACTCACTTACACTCCGTCGCATATCCGATGAGATCATGCTGCATGGCACCTGTTATGACAACCTTTACACACTTTGTAAAAAAGTAGGGCATCGTCTTGCAGGATCCCCTGCTGCCGCTAAAGCCGTACGCTGGGGCGAGCAGGCCATGAAAGAGGCCGGCGCCGACAAAGTATGGCTGCAACCTGTAGATGTACCTCATTGGGTAAGAGGTGAAGAGCATTTATACCTGAAGCCGGATGGCGAACGCAAGGTGGAAGTGCCTATGCTCTCTATCGGCAATTCTGAAGGCACAGGAGGTGAATTGTGGGAGGCTCCTATAGTACATGTAAAAGACATGGACGAGTTCAAAAAACTCAGTGATGACGAAGTAAGGGGCAAGATCATATTCTTCGACTACCATTTCCGCCAGGACATCATCTTTACCTTCGAGGGCTATGGCGATGCGGTGAAATACCGCTGGATGGCGCCTAACCTTGCGGCATCGAGAGGGGCGCTGGCTGTCATCATCCGCTCCGTATCTACCGGCGACGACGACTTTCCGCATACAGGCTCCCTCCATTATGCCGACTCGCTGAAACACATACCTGCCGTAGCCATAGGCAATTACAATGCTGACTGGCTGGCCAAAAAGTGCAGCGAAGGGGAAGTAAAGGCATACCTGCGCTCTGAATGCCACATGATGCCGGGTACAGTGCGTTCTTATAATGTAATAGGTGAAATAAAAGGATCGGAACACCCCGAAAAAATCATTCTCGTTGGCGGACACCTCGATTCATGGGATGTGGGCGAAGGGGCCAATGACGATGGTACCGGTTGCGTGCAATCCATGGAAGTGATACGCACCCTGAAAGCCCTTGGCATCAGGCCCAAATGCACAGTACGGGCAGTGCTGTTCATGAACGAAGAGAACGGGCTAAGGGGCGGTATGGCCTATGCCGACTCTGCTAAGGCGCATAATGAAGAACATGTGTTGGCGATCGAAACCGATGCCGGCGGCTTTTCACCGCGTGGCTTTGGCCTTGATATGCCTGCCAAAGAGAAAAAACAGATATTGAAATATAAAGGCCTGTTCCTGCCTTACGGTGTATATGATTTTAGCAAAGACGAAGGCGGGGCCGATATCAGTCCGCTGAAAAAGATGGGCATACCCATGATGGGCCTGATACCCGATTCGCAACGCTATTTCGATATTCACCATACCAATAACGATGTATTCGAAAATGTAAACCACCGTGAACTGAAGCTGGGCGCTGTTGTACTTACCGGCATGGTGTACCTCGTTAGCGAACATGGCTTGAAATAAAATACAAGGTACTTGTACAGAAATGGCTAATGACCCGCAGGCTCGAAACGAAACCATATTACGTAAACTGCTGCGCAAACCATCGGCAGTAGTAGCCCTGTGCATCATTGGCCTTACCTGCCTGCTGGCGCTCTTTGCCTATGTACTGGCTCCGGACGATACGCCCTATGCCAACAGGATGGTCATAGAACTGGGTGCACGTCAACCGGGCTTCAGCAAGCAACTGCTGTTCATCCCGGCCAGCGCGCAGCCGGAACAAAAGAAACAGCTCTCAGATTGGTTTAGTGGTTGGGCATCAGCCTACCGGGCCATCCCGATAAACGACTACCATTTCAGCGGCAACAAGCTTATCGTTATGCACTATATAGATGAGGGTATTGCCGACACCATAAGCTTTACTGTGCAGCAATTACTACCAAAAGATAAGTGGGCCCTGCCTGTGCAGGAGCAACAGCGGTACATAGCACAGCAACAGATAAAACAGCGTACCTTCTGGCTCGGCACCGACCGTTATGGCCGCGATATCTTGTCAAGGTTATTGGTAGGAGCAAGGGTTAGTATTGCTGTGGGCCTCGTAGCCGTTCTCTTATCGCTCAGTATCGGCATCGTATTAGGCGCCCTGGCAGGTTACTTCGGGGGCGTGACCGATGACGTAGTTATGTGGCTTATCAATATCCTCTGGGCTATCCCTACCCTGCTGCTGGTCTTCGCAATAACCCTTACCATAGGTAAGGGCTTCTGGGAGATATTCATTGCAATAGGCCTCACCATGTGGGTGAGCGCAGCACGCCTCATCCGGGGGCAGGTATTGGTGCTCCGCGAGATGGAATACATCACCGCAGCAAAAGCGCTTGGCCTGGGCAACCTCCGCATCATCTTCCGGCACATACTACCTAATATTGCCGGGCCGCTCATGGTAATAGCCGCGGCCAATTTTGCGGCAGCTATTCTTATTGAGGCCGGGCTTAGCTTCCTCGGCATTGGCGTGCAACCTCCCCAACCCTCCTGGGGACTGATGATAAAAGAGCACTATAATTTCATATTGACCAACCGCCCCCTGCTCGCCATCATTCCCGGGATAGCCATCATGCTACTCGTATATGCATTCAATGTATTGGGCAATGCCTTGAGAGATGTACTCGACGTGCAGGGATGACACCATCCAGTACGCTGTAAGATATACTATAGCTTTAAGCGGTATGCCAACCCCGCTTCAATACTATAATAGAACACATGTACTCCGGATCCACCACCACCTCCGCTGGCCGAAGCTTTGGAAAGATCACTGAACATTGTGGTACCCTGCTCGTCGAACAACAGGTACAGCCTGTTAGACGAAAGGGGTATCCGTTCTTTTAGTCCAATGTTAAGACCTGCATACATTCCGTTTACCCGGACATTGGTCAAATTTTCGGAACTGTTATAGCTATGATAAATATATTCATCCTGACTACCGGATAGCAGGAAAGCTATAGGGATAGCAGCATACACCTGCAGGTAGCCTTTCGGCATAAGATCAATGCCTATAGCGGGTGCAACAGCAAGGTAAGACGCTTTGAGCAACACACGCTCTGAGCCAACCGTATGATAGAAGCGGTTCTGCCTCAGATCAAAAGCTCTGTACTGTAACAGTATACCCACATCTATATGCCGGCTAATCCGCAAGAACTCGCTATTGCTCACCGAAAGACAAGGCTGCGCAAATGTAGACACATCTCTATTGAAAAGATGCAGGCTATGTGCCCTGCTGTAACCTGCACTTAGCGATGCATCAAGCGATTGAGAAGAGCTATTTATGGAAAAACCAATGAATAAGAGAAATAACAACGATCTGGGCATAGGACATTTATTTCAATTGAAGATAAACAATATCTGCTATTTTGTGGCATATCAAAAGCGTCATTACTGCCTCGTATGAAAATAGTCTCGTCCGTTACGCCTCTTAAATGAACAGCATATGGCATCCATCCCCGGTCCCTCGTCCATAGAAATCACCTACAGTGAGCACCCCGTCTATATCGTCATATAGGTCTTCTTTTTTCAAGTGAAACATTTCCATGGCCAGCTTACAGGCCCAAAGCTTCGCACCAGACGCCTTTAGTATATCCAGGAATTCCTCCACATTCGGCATGTCAATTCTTTCCATCTCCTTCTTCATCATTACTGATGCAAGCTCCTCCATACCGGGGAGGCCACCCAGCATAGTAGGTATGTGCATGGCCGGGTTGCCCACTGTCGCCACATGCAGGTGCTTTAGCTTACTCTTATTAATAGCTTCCAGCCCGAAAAATGTAAAGAACATTTCAGCTTCAATGCCCTCCATCCTCGCGCCATTGGCCAATACAAAAGCGGCATATACATTTTCCAAAGTCGCCTTAGAGAGTATGATGAGCATCTTCTTTATTGCTCCGTTATTTTCACTCATGATCTGTTTTGTTTAGTCTTATTGATTAAATACAACTCGTGGGTTTGGGCAAGCCTGCAATTTTAGATGCGATCTTCAGCGGGCCCTTAGGGAATAGTGCATAGAACTCTTTAAGGTCTATCACCCCGCTGTTCTTGACTTTCCTGATGCTCATCGGTATTTCCTGCTTGTATTGCTCCTGCAGGTACTTTACTATCTGCCAGTGCCGTTCCGTCATGTCAATACCTTCCTCCGCTGCTATAGCTTTGGCAACTTCAGGACTCCATTGTGCAGGGTCGGTCATGAACCCTTCTTCATTTACAGCCACGGTTTTTCCGGCTAATACTTTATCCATGATTATGTTGTTTTTGTTTGTTCAAAATGTTTTCCCGCTTCCTGCATCTTTGCAGTCACAAAGGGGATATGCGCACCTTTCAACAACAGGTTCCAGTATATCCAGCGGAAGGCCAGCTTGCCCATATGGTTCATCCTGCTTTCCTTTAGCAGGTGTAGCGGCCCTATACCCGGAAAAGGGAATTCACCTTCCACTGGCTCATGGGTATAGTTGAAATCTATCAGCAGGGCCTTCCCGTCCCCTGTTTCAACGAAACAGTTGGCATGGCCGTCAAATTCTTCCTTCAGCGGCTCACCCTTTATGTAGTGGAGTATGTTATCTGTAAGTATTTCTGCTTCGAAATGTGCTACCGACCCTGCCTTAGATGCGGCAATGTCCGTAGCATCACCTATCACGAATACATTCTCATATGCTTTTGATCGCAGCGTAGCCTTATCCGTTGGCACATAGTTCAGGTCATCTCCCATCCCCGACCTCGCTATCAGTTCATCCCCTTTATTGGTAGGCACTGTCACCAGCAGGTCGAAAGACACCTCCTGCCCCCCATAGCCAACGATCTTTTTATGTTCATTGTCCACCTTTTCTATCACAAAATCGCTCACTACATGTATATGCTTGTCATCCAGCAGGTGACCTAGCGTTTCAGTTGCCCTCGGCTTGGTAAAAGCCCCGCTCAGGGGTGTGACAAAGGTGATGTCCACCTTGTCGCGCATATGTTTATGCCTGAAAAAAGCCTCAGCAAGGAAGGTAAATTCAAGAGGGGCTACGGGGCATTTTATGGGCATTTCACTAATGTGCACCACCAATTTGCCGCCTTCCCATATAGCCAATTTATCTCTTAACGCGAGAGCCCCCTCAAACGAATAAAAATCAAAAACGCTTTGCCTCCACTCCTTACCGTTCATACCCTCCGTTTCTTCCGGAGCTATCTTTGCACCTGTAGCTATAATGAGCAGGTCGTAACCAAGTTGCTCACCATTCGCCAGCAATACATAATTTTCTTCCGGCACTATCTTGTCTATCTTTTTCGCTACCAGGCACACATCTTCCGGTATGAACTCCTTTACCGGCTTTATGATATCTGCAGGTTCATAAGTGCCAAAGGGCAGGAACAAAAAGCCGGGCTGGTAATAATGCTGTTCCCGTTCATCCACTATATCGATCGCCCATTCCTTCTCATCGAGTACTTTTCTTAAATGGTTGGCCATCATGGTACCTGCCGTTCCTGCTCCTAATATCAATATCCTTTTCATAACCGGTAATTTGTCTGCGTTTTCAATTATTACGCGACAAAAGTATCCCTACGTGAGTGTGTATATAATGATGGTGCTCACCCTGCCTGTTGACCTTTATCACCAGCGGTATCCCTAAAGCATAACCATGTACACATCCCATATCCTTATTTCCCAGACCACTTCTGTTCTTGCAATATCCTATCCTAAGCATCAAACATTTAGTATGTTCACCTGCTTTTTCTCCGCTCCTATGCTACGCCACACCGGCCAGAAAAGAACGTATAGGCACAGCATGCGGCTGACAGCCCTGCTTTGCCTTTAGCCGTTTTTGTCAATATATCAGGTCTCCTTGATTGCTATGTGTTCCCGCTGCTGCGCTACCATACCTTTTACATACGGCTGCCATCTTGTACGTTGCCATGTTCTACGATTCGCTGCGCTTCAGGGCGCTTAAGATGATACACAGCGCCAGGTCCGGCCAATAAGTAACTACTCACCCCGCCAGCTAAGGCTTGCGAATGCGATTACTCCTGGCTCGATTTGGCCGTGGTCTTTTCGCTCTCGTAAGAGAAGATGGAATAACCGAAGCCGATGCTCAGCCAAGTCTTGCCCTGGTATATCCAGTCATACCGCTTCTGGTTCAGGTTGCTGATGTAGTCCGTCCCGACGAATATGCCTGCCTGTATCTTCGACTTGTAAGTGATCAGGCCGCCGATGGATATGGAAAAGGCCGAATAGTTGTTGGTGGAGAGCAGGTCTTCTTTATTCCGTGTTACCGATGCCGTATCGATGGTCACATTAGAGATGCTGTAGCCCGAAATGATGGAAAAGGCCCAGTTGGTATATTTGGGCCGGCCAAAGGTATAGCCCAGCGCCACACCGAAATTGAAGGAACCGGCAAAATCTGCCTGGGGTGACATCCTGAACTTGAATGGATAGTTCAGTACCCCCAGCGTGAACGAGCCTGCTATCCGGTTCATGTTCACCGCATACTCCTGCACATCTTTTACCGTTACCTTAAAGAATAACTGCCGGTCGCCAAAAGAAGAGGACTTCTTTTCATCATCCGTGTACCTGTCGAACTCGGTTGTAGTGCCGTTGAACAAATACTGCTTTATCAGCGCGCTTTGGGGATTGCTGTAAGGAACAATTTTCAGCACCACATCATTCCCCTCTATTTTCACTATATCGAAAAACTGCCCTACGATGGACAACTTATTGCTCACTGTTGTGTCCGGGTTGCCATATATATCGCAGGGGGCCATCGGGATACTTTTAACCCATTTGTACTGGCCTATTTCTATATCCTGCTCATCAGCCTTCAGCAGGCAGGGCATCAGCAAAAGCAGTATGAGTAACAGATTCCTTTTCATGGCAGCCGGCGTTTCATGAAACAAATATATATTTAATTTGTAGCAATTAAAAGCCGCTTGCGACCTTCACCACCCAAAAACATAAAACAACTTTCCCCGTCAAATATTTATTTTCGCGCCCGGAAAGAAAGATCGACCGCACTCATCTATGAACGAAACATTTACCCTCACCTGGCAGGGACAGGATATAGGCAGCTACGAGATCGTACACAGCGATATGGGCATCATGGACGGCAACTGGACCGGCAATGGCAGTCCCGCCGCTGCCGATTTCAAAAAGCTCATCGGTACATTCGAGATCAAGAAAGTATTCGCCAAGCCCCAGCTCGGTACCATGGCCCTGCTCCGCTCAGGCAGGAACGAGATACACGTTTTCGTCCTCGGTATGATACAGGATATGCTCACCCTCAAGACCGTCTCCGACCAGGGCGCCATCGACTGGCTGCAAAAGACCATGAAGAACAAACAAAAGCAAAGGCCCGCCATAGTAAAGCTATTCCGCAGGCTGGCTGGTAAAGAAAATTAATTCCCCCTTAGGAAGGGGGCCGGGGCGATGTCGCCCCGAACTGGTTTAAGTCTTCCGATAGGATGACTTAAATCTAACCTATTAAACGAAGGTCTCCGACCGGCAACCTTGCACTAAAGCAAAATAACAGATACGAAGCTTATCTTAGCAATATGGCAACACGCTATCGCTTCGGGGAGAACCATATTCCCCATTTTGTAACCTTTGCCGTTGTTAACTGGATAGACGCATTAAGCAGGCCGGCAGCAAAAGACATACTCGTTGAAAGTCTTAAATTCTCAATAGAAAATAAAGGCTTGGTACTACACGCCTGGGTACTTATGAACAACCATGTGCACCTTATCATCAGCACTAAAGATGGCACAAAGCCGGAAGATGTGATGCGAGATATAAAAAAGTTTACAGCAACGCAGATAATAAAGGAAATAGACAGGCCAGAAGAAAGCAGGCAAAACTGGATGATGTGGCTATTTAAAGAAGCAGGACGCAGAAACAGCAACAATACCCATTACCAGTTCTGGCAGCAAGACAATCATCCCATTGCCTTAACTACACAGCATATTGCAGTGCAGAAACTGACCTATATACATCAAAACCCGGTAAGAGCAGGGATAGTTTACGAGCCTGAACATTATATTTACAGTAGCGCTATTGACTATTGCACTAATAAGAACGGTTTGCTTCCTATTGAGCGCTTGATCTGATGCTCCCGGTCAGAGACCTGCGTTTAATTGTTACGATTTAAGTCGCCCTATCGGAAGACTTAAACCAGTGGGGGCCGGGGGATGTCAGAGCTGAGGCATCTAATACAGCCTCAGCAACGGAACAAAAACCTACCCGGATTTTATTTATCTGTATTTTCACCCGATGGCACAATTTCCGGTTACCAACTCCACCCTTTCGGCCCCGCACCTTGCACGGTTCGTGGAGCAGCAATACCTCCTCGATAAGGCCGCTTGTCGCATTATAAAAGCAGGGGTAAATGACACCTACAAGCTCACCACAGCTTCTGAAAAATTCGTGCTCCGGGTATATAGCTGCAACTGGCGCAGTAAAACGGAGATAAGCGAAGAGCTAAGACTCATCAAACACCTGGCCGATAAGGGCATTAGTGTGTCGCAGCCACTGCCCGACAAAGACGGCAAGCTGGTACAGGAGCTCGATGCGCCCGAAGGCCTGCGTTATGCCGTTCTCTTTAGCTATGCCAGGGGCGAAAAGCGTCACAACTACAGTACAGAGCTGCACCGCGATGCCGGGGTACTGATGGCACAAATGCACAAGGCCACAGAAAATTACGGTCTCGATCGGGTGCACTATACAGCCACCAGCCTGTTCGCAGAGCCCTTCAAACTAATAAAGACCTTTCTGCCCGATGGTGAAGAAATGGATTTTATGAAAAACGCAGCGCAGTATCTGCTCCATGAATTTTCAAAGTTCAAAACTGCTGAACTACGGTCCGGTGCTGTGCATATGGATATCTGGTTCGACAACATGAATATCGACAGCCGGGACAATACCACCCTTTTCGACTTCGATTTTTGCGGCAATGGCTGGCTATGTCTCGATGTGGCCTACTACATCCTGCAACTGCAATTCGTAGAGCGCGACGAAAATGAATGCAGGCAGAAGACAGAAAGCTTTTTGCAGGGTTATGAATCTGTTACCCCTTTACCGGCCGAAGAGCGAAGAATACTGCCCGCACTGGGTCTCGCCATGTACTTTTTCTACCTCGGCGTGCAGTGCAGCCGCTTCGATAACTGGTCGAACGTATTCCTGAATGAGACTTACCTGAAACGATATGTGACCGCTGTAGTGAAACGATTTGCGGAGATTAACGGGATAAAGGTTTAGTTTTCTTCTAAGGGACTTGATTGACTATAACTACCCCGAACTGGTTTAAGTCTTCCACAGGGCGACTTAAATCCAACCTATTAAACGAAGGTCTCCGACCGGCAGCCCTTGTATCGAAGCAAAATCATGGCATATAAGCTTATCTTAGCAATATGGCCACACGCTATCGCTTCGGGGAAAACCATATTCCGCATTTTGTAACCTTTGCCGTTATTAACTGGATAGATGCATTGAGGAGGCCGATTATTAAAGATATAGTTGTTGAGAGTTTAAGATTCTCAATAGAGAATAAAGGTTTGCTCTTACACGCTTGGGTACTTATGAACAACCATGTTCATCTTATCATCAGCACCAGCGACAACATTAAGCCTGAAGATGTAATGCGTGACATCAAGAAATTTACAGCCACTCAAATACTAAAAGAAATTGACCAACCGGAAGAAAGCAGGCGTAACTGGATGATGTGGCTATTTAAAGAAGCAGGACGTAAGAACAGCAACAATACGCATTACCAGTTCTGGCAGCAGGATAATCACCCAATAGTATTACCCTCCCAAGATATCGCTTTGCAGAAACTAACTTATATACATCAAAATCCTGTCCGGGCAGGGATAGTTTACGAACCTGAACATTATGCATACAGCAGTGCGATTGATTACTGTACCAATAAAAGCGGCTTATTACCTATTGAGCGTTTGATCTGATTTCCCGGTCGGAGACCTGCATTATATCAAAATGATTTAAGTCTCCCTATTGGAAGACTTAAACCAGTGAGGGGTGTAGGGCCCATAACCGCTATGTATCTTATTATCACTACCAAGGGATTTAAGTTATTTGCCAACTGGCGTAAGCTTGCCTGTTATGGCGGCGTGGCACCTTTCCATTATACCTCAGGTTCTTCTGTGAAAGGACGAACCAAAGTACACCCATTAGCCAACAAAAAGTTAAAAGCATTGCTTAACATGTGCGCACTCAACGCAAAACGAGCTGATAGTGAAATACGCGCCTATTACGAACGAAAAACAGCCGAAGGCAAAAACCCAATGCTTGTACTAAATGCAGTCCGGTGTAAAATCCTGGCAAGAGTGTTTGCAACGATTAACCGACAAAGTCCATTTATTAACTTGCAAAAATTTGCAGCTTAAAATTTGGATTTTGCCATAGAATGCCAAGCTGCGGGTATTACCACTTTGTGATTAGATTAATTAGCACCTTATATATTCTCCAATTTTTGAAATCATCTTCTATCTACAACGTAGACAAAGCCTACACCAACATTTTATAAACTGCACTGAACAGAATTATATCCTACCATTTTTCAAATCTTGAAAATACTTAAGAAAGTTTATTCCATAAACAAAACCTATTTTATCGGCAAACTTAGTATGCCCTAATAACGACGCCATTCTAGGTTTGCTTTTCAAATCATAATGTAATTCACTATGATTGAACCTACCTTTTAAATTGCCTAAAACTTCATAGTGCCAAAATTTTTGGGTTTTACCATGTATCGTAATATTGATTCCATAATAATCTAGCAACTTTAAAAATAACCTAACAGGTGATGATTTCATGTCAGCAAAATCATCAAAATCAAAAAGAAACACGCTACTTAGATAATATATTCCATCACGAGCATTTGGTACAGCAACTATTGCTAAAAGAATTTTTGTTTTTAACTGATACTCAATTTTATTAGTCAAAAAAAGTAGAGCCGAATTTTTCATATTTTCATTGTCAATCCTTTCAATATCTTTTGAATCTTGCACAGACCCAACAATATCATCTATTGGCATGTTGTAATAATTCAAGAATTCTTTAGCGCTTATATACCTTGGGGCATTAAAATAATTTGAAGTAACCGTATCTATTTCCTCAAGTTTTAAATTTTGTTTATTTAAAAATCCTGGAGTAACTCTATAAGAAGATTTTAAAAGTTCTATTTCATCACTTATAATTCTCTTCTTAAAATAATTAGTGGTAATTATTGAAATATAATTACTTAAAATATTGTCCAATTCATAGAAGCTGTTCATATTTCTAGATTCAAAAAAAACGTTTTCCTTGTCCTTAAAAATGTCCGAAGCAAGAGCTTTCAATTCAGGTGTAATAATCAATGAGCTCTCTATTCCATATTTTCTTGCTGCTATCCAAGAAGATATTTGGTTCAACAAAGTCATATCAATATTCTCAATACTTATCATTTTATTTCGATTATATCACATTCGTGCGTTTTCAAATCAACTATTAAATACTCTTCACTTAAGGGATTTGCTTGCTGATCTACTTTGACTTTTTGTATTTTAGTTTCAACAACATTGCGTGGAATTACATATAATAATGGTCTGAAGTCTTCTATTCTGGCATGATCAATTAGATAATTTATCTTGGCGAACTCATCATCGTCAATTGCACCCTCAGCCAATTTTGCAATTGCCCCCCTTTTTAAACCATTTATGTTATTTTTTATTTTGTCGCTGTGTAAATCTCCGCCATTAATATCATCTAAATATGCTGAGTAAATCTTATGTGGTGATGAACTTGGTGGAATTCTTTTTCTAATATCTAACGTATCCAATTTCGATGGATCATATACAGGCGAACACCAGACATAATGGCTACCATCATAAAATGTTTCAGCAATAAAGTATGCTAAATAAGTATTACAAGAATAATATAATAAGTTGTTCTTCAACTTCTTCGTGATCGCTTTAGGTTATACTAAAAATATAGCTTTTTATTCAAGAACCAACAAACAAAAATTTCGAAACCCTTCCCCTCATTTCGTATCTTGCATAGGTTAATAGCTGCTCCCATTTTGCGGTACTTATTTTAAAAATCAATTACTATGAACCATCCATTATTTCCGCTTTTACAATATGTCACCTCTTCCCTGTCTGCCGATAGGCAGGTTTGGAGGTCCCGATAGCTATCGGGAGGGTGAGGCCAAACCGGCAATGACCAGAAATAACTATTTTTTCTCTGTGATGTTCCTGCAAAGGATTTTCGCGTAACTGACCTCTCCAAACCGGAAATAATTATTACCGGAAACAAAACAAGAACTTACTCACGAGTGCCTTACAATTAATCATCTTGCTGCGAGTAAATAATAATTAACCACGATATATCCAGCAAATCCTATAATCCCTAAATCCCGCCTGTCCCGATAACTTTCGGGAGTTCAGACTAACATTATGTGGATAACTCCCCAACCCCACCCCCTCATTATTTAGTTATTTTGTAAGACGCGAAAGGCAAAGTGCAGATGAAATTTTCACACCTCCATAATCATACCCAGTTCTCCCTGCTCGACGGGGCTTCCAACATTGGCCGCCTCTTCGATAAGGCCCGTGCCGACGGCATGCCCGCCATGGCCATTACCGATCACGGCAATATGTTCGGCGTCTTCGAGTTCGTGGCGCAGGCATGGAAGAAGACCAAAGTGGTGGGGCAAACGCCGGAGGGAAAGGACATCGTGGAGCCGGAGGTGAAACCCATCATCGGCTGCGAATTCTACCTCGTGGAGAACAGGCACAAGCGCCAATTCAGCAAAGACGATAAGGACATACGCTGCCACCAGCTGCTGCTGGCCAAGGACGAAACGGGCTATAAAAATCTCGTGAAGCTCTGCTCGCTAGGCTATATAGAGGGCCTGTATGGCAAGTACCCCCGTATAGATAAGGAGCTGATCCTGCAATACCACGAGGGCCTCATAGCCACCACCTGCTGCCTGGCCGCCGAGGTGCCCCGCACCATACTGCGCAAGGGCGAGGAAGAGGGCGAAAAGGCCTTCAAATGGTGGCTCGATCTCTTTGGCGACGACTACTACGTGGAGATGCAGCGCCACGAGATACCCGAGCAGGTAAAGGTGAATGAAGTGCTCCTGAAGTTTGCCCGCAAGTACAATGTGCCCATCATAGCCAGCAACGACAGCCACTATGTGGACCAGGAGGACTATAATGCTCATGATATCCTCCTCTGCATCAACACGGGCGAAAAGCAAAGCACGCCCAGCATGAAGGAGTTCAGCGACGATGATGTGAGCATGAAAGACCGCCGCTTTGCCTTTTATAACGATCAGTTCTTTTTCAAGAAAACGGAGGAGATGCACAGCATCTTCAGCGATATACCCGAGAGCCTGGATAATACCCAGATGATCGTGGACAAGATAAAGCCCATGAAGCTGGAGCGCGACATACTGCTGCCCCACTTCATCGTGCCCCCCGAGTTCAACGACGACCAGGACGCCTTCCTCGAGCACCTTACATGGACGGGCGCTAAGGAACGCTATAAAGAGGGGCTCAATGCCGAGATAGAGGAGCGCATCCGCTTCGAGCTCTTTACGATCAAGACCATGGGCTTCGCAGGCTACTTCCTTATCGTGAGCGATTTCATCAAGGCCGGCCGCGACCTCGGTGTGTTCATAGGCCCCGGCCGTGGCTCTGCCGCCGGCTCGGTAGTGGCCTATTGTATCGGCATCACCAATATCGACCCCATTAAGTACAAGCTCCTGTTCGAGAGGTTCCTCAACCCCGACCGTAAGAGCATGCCCGATATCGATACCGACTTCGACGACGTGGGCCGCCAAAAGGTGATAGACTACGTGGTGGATAAGTACGGTAAGAACCAGGTGGCGCATATAGTTACCTACGGCACTATGGCTGCCAAGATGAGTATAAAGGATGTGGCCCGTGTGCTCGATCTGCCCCTGCCCGATGCCAATGGCCTTGCCAAGCTGGTACCGGAGCGTCCCGGCATATCGCTCAAGCGCATACTGCACGCCCCGCTCAAAGGCGATGGCAGCCTCGACGAGAAGGAGAACCTCGGCTCCGATGAGTTGGAGAATGTAAACAAACTGCGCGAGATCTACGATTCGCCCACCCCACACGGGCAGGTGCTGCACGAGGCCGAGAAGCTCGAAGGTTCTGTGCGCAATACCGGCATACACGCCGCAGGCATCATCATAGCGCCTAAAGATCTTACGGAGCTGATACCCGTTTGCGCCAATAAGGACGTGCACCTGCTCATCACCCAGTTCGAGGGTAATGTGATCGAGAATGCAGGCGTTATCAAGATGGACTTTTTGGGCCTCAAGACCCTTACCATCATCAAGGATGCGCTGGCCCTTATCAAAAGAAATTACGAGATAGATATAGACATCGATGCCATTCCGCTCGATGACGAAAAAACATACCAGCTCTACCAGCATGGCGATACCAACGGCACCTTCCAGTTCGAAAGTCCCGGTATGCAAAAGTACCTGCGCGAGCTGAAGCCCGATAAGCTGGACGACCTCATAGCCATGAACGCGCTGTACCGTCCCGGCCCGCTGGCCTACATACCCAACTTCGTGAAGCGTAAGCATGGCGAAGAGGCCATTGTGTACGACCTGCCCGATATGGAAGAATACCTTGGCGAGACCTATGGTATCACGGTGTACCAGGAACAGGTAATGCTGCTCTCGCAAAAGCTGGCAGGCTTCAGCAAGGGCGATGCCGACGTGCTGCGCAAGGCCATGGGTAAGAAGCAAAAGGCCGTGCTCGATAAGATGAAGGGCCAGTTCATCGAAGGGGCCACTGCCAAGGGCCACCCTACCGATAAGCTGGAGAAGATATGGACCGACTGGGAAGCATTTGCCCAGTATGCCTTCAACAAATCGCACTCTACCTGCTATGCCTTCGTAGCCTACCAGACGGCATTTTTAAAGGCACACTACCCCGCCGAGTATATGGCTGCGGTGCTCAACAACCAGGGCAATATCGACAAGATAAAGTTCTACATGGAGGAGTGCCAGCGCATGGGCCTGCAGGTGCTTGGCCCCGATGTCAACGAGAGCTTGAAGGGCTTCTCAGTAAATAAGGAAAGCGTGGTGCGCTTCGGCCTCAATGCCATCAAAGGCGTGGGCGAGGCCGCCGTGGAGGATATCATCAGCGAGCGCGAGGCCAATGGCCCTTACGTAAGCGTATTCGATTTCATACAGCGCGTCAACCAGCGCACAGTTAATAAAAAATCACTCGAAAGCCTCGTGCTGGCCGGTGCCCTCGATTGCTTTAAAGAGATGCACAGGGCGCAGTATTTCTTTGCCCCGGTTACCGATCCTGTCACCGGGCTCGAAAGGCTGGTACGCTTTGGCAACCAGTACCAGGCCAGCACATCCATGGCCAGCAACAGCCTCTTTGGCGCCAGTACCATGCCCGATGTAAAGCCGCCCGTGATGCCCGAATGCGAGCCGTGGATACTGCCCGAATTGCTGGAGCGCGAGAAGGACGTGGTAGGCATCTACCTCAGCGCCCACCCCATGGATGGCTTCAAGTTCGAAATGAAGCATTATGGCTTAACGCCCATAAGCGAATTGGAGAACCGCAAAGGCCTTGTCATCCGCATAGCAGGTTTCGTTACCGATGCCGCACACATGACCACGAAGAAGGGCAGTAAGTTCGGCAAGCTGGTGCTCAACGATTACAGCGGCAATACCGAGATCGTATTCTGGGAGAATAACTATGTACAGTACAATCCCTATATCGACAATGGCCAGAAGCTGATGATACAGGGTGTGTACCAGGAGCATAAGTACAGGCCGGGTGTAATGGAGTTCAATATCCAGAGCATCATGTTGCTCGATGAAGTACGCAAAAAGCTGACCAAACGAGTGCACCTGATGCTGCCCCTCAAAAAGCTTGATGCCGGTTTTGCAGGCTTTATAGAACAGAACGTCAGGACCCACCCCGGCAATTCCGAGCTGGTCCTGCAGGTCTTTGATGAGGAAGAGCAGCTTGTTACCCGGTTGAAAACCCACAACATACGCTTGGAACTAAATGATGAACTGATAAATTACCTGCAGGAGCACGATGAGATACAGCATAAAGTGGAGGTGGCATAGTAATAAAATGGAGTCTTTGCGTCTTAGCGCCTTTGCGGTTAAACTATCTAAATATGTGAATAAACCGTGAATATATAAGATGGCCTATATCGCTATTTATTGCGTCTATTAGGTAGCTACGTATATTTGAATGAACTTTGCAAAAACAATAAAATAACAATAAAATAAAACAATAATGGCAGCAGTATTCACAGATGCGAATTTTGATCAGGAAGTATTGAAATCCGATAAACTTACAGTAGTTGACTTTTGGGCACAATGGTGTGGCCCATGTCTCGCAATAGGCCCTACCATCGAGGCGCTGGCCAAAGAATATGAAGGCAAGGCGAACGTAGGTAAGCTCAATGTGGATGAGAACCCCAATATATCTATGCAGTACGGCATCACCAGCATACCCTGCATACTATACATCAAGAACGGCCAGGTAGTGGATAAACAACTCGGCGCCGCTCCCCGCAACGTCTTCGAAAAGAAATTGCAACAGCACCTTTAATAGCAGCACACCATGTCAGCCACTTTCACCGACGCAAACTTCGAGGCCGAAGTATTGCAACATGATAAACTGTCCATAGTGGACTTTTGGGCGCCCTGGTGCGGCCCATGCGTAGCAGTAGGCAAAACGCTCGATATGCTGGCGCAGGACTACGAGGGCAAAGTGAAGATCGGCAAGCTCA
Source organism: uncultured Flavipsychrobacter sp. (assembly GCA_964481425.1). Taxonomy (GTDB): domain Bacteria; phylum Bacteroidota; class Bacteroidia; order Chitinophagales; family Chitinophagaceae; genus MKUN01. The sequence goes on along the minus strand of CAYZTM010000013.1, from coordinate 69,129 downwards.
ATGTTGCCGATAATCCTGAGGTCTCGCTTACCTATGGTGTCACCAATATGCCCTGCGTCATTTACATCAAAAATGGCCGGGTGGTGGATAAATACGTAGGCGCCGCTCCCCGGAATGTGTATGAGAAAAAAATAAAGGAACACATCTGAACTTGTAAAACGATGTTATAGTTACAGTCCCGCATACCAGCGGGACTGTATTCTTTAGTGCATTTTCCATATATTGCAACTAACCCCGGAAACGACGATATGAAGGCATTTGATGTAATAACAGACCCCGTGTACCGGCCGCACCAATTCTCGGCCATTGATAAGTTCTTTCTCCGCTTCATCCGCGACGAGCGCGATCTCCCTTTCGTCTACACCACCATACTCATAAGCGTCACGCTCATACCACTGGCAGTGCTGCTGTATATACCCGGTATAGCTTCCTGGTTGTGGTGGAGTGCAGCGGTAGCCTACTTCATACTCAACAATGCAATATTCAAAGGGCCGTTCGGGCTAATGATGCACTGCACCAGCCATAGGGCCTTTTTTAAGAAAGAATATGACTTCCTAAATCACTATCATCCCTGGATTATCGGCCCCTTATTCGGCCAGACACCGGAAACCTATTTCAGCCATCATATAGGCATGCATCACCCCGAGAATAACCTGCCCGACGACGAAAGCTCCACTATGAAGTACCAGCGCGATTCATTCCGGGGATACCTCCATTACTTTGGCGTTTTCTTTTTCACAGGCATCTATCACCTCGCATCTTATTTCATACGCAAAAAGCGTAAACGCCTGTTATACCGGTCCGTAAGGGGTGAGTTCCTGTTCATTGCGGGCTGTGTGGTGCTTTGCTTTTTCAACTGGCCAGCCACGCTGGTGGTATTCATCCTGCCCTTTGTTATATCCCGCATCATCATGATGCTCGGCAACTGGGCACAGCATGCCTTCATAGACCCCGACGACCCGGGCAACGCTTATAAGAACAGCATTACCTGCATCAACACCAAGTACAACCACCAATGCTGGAATGACGGTTACCACATCAGCCACCACCAGAAGCCATCCATGCACTATACCGAGTACCCGGTATACTTTCAAAAGACCATAGATGAATATGCGGAGCACAACGCTGTGGTCTTTGATGGCATACATTACCTCCACGTATTCTTTTACCTGATGGCAAAACGCTACGACCTGCTGGCGAAAAACTTCGTCAATATTGGCAACCGGTTCCGGAACGACGAAGAAGTGATCGCCTTCCTGAAAAGCCGCACCCGCCGCATGCCGCAGGAGGTGATGATAAAGTACACACCGGTATACGCCTGATCAGCGTTGTAGGCAAGCTTACACCATTTAGGCTTTCATAGCTTCAACAATACTGAACATCGGTGAATGTGTGGCAATAGTCCCGGTATGCTTAAGGCCTGCTTTGCCAAGTAACTGTTTCCACTCTGCCTCTGTGCGTTCCTTTCCGCCTGTCATCGCCATCATGTTTATATCCATAAACTTGCCAGGATGGGGTGCGTTGTCCGGCGGCAGTACTGCCTCGACAATGATGAGTTTGCTGTTTCCGGACATAGCTGTACTTGTATTTGACAAAATTCTGTGCGAATGCTCATCATCCCAATCATGCAGTATCATCTTCATCATATACAGGTCAGCACCCGGAGGTATGGTCTCAAAGAAACTACCGGCTGCATAACTGCACCTACCCTCCATGCCTTGTTGTGCTATATAATTATTGCCCTGCGCCTGGATATGAGGCTCATCGAAAACAATACCCTTGCTGTTTGTTGCGGCTCTCAATATAGCACACAGGAAAGTACCGTTACCTCCCCCAATGTCCACGATATTGTTGTAGCGATTGAAATCATAAACAGGCAGGATATTCGCTATCACAGCCTGTGTAAGGCCGCTCATGGCCTTATTAAAGTTCGCACCGTCATCAGGATGAGTTTCATAGTACTTCCATATGGGCATCCCATGTATATGGTCGAAAGCAATGTTCCCGGTCCTCACACTGTATAGCAGATCTCCCCAGGCACTGTAGTGATCGCCCAGTTGTGCAATAGCCATAGCTTTCATGGAGCCTGGTACATTATCCCTTAGTGTATTGCCAAGATCCGTATTCTGGTATTCATTCTGTTCGTTTTGGGTAAATACACCCACACTGCATAAAGCGCGAAGGATACGATACAGTGCTCCCTGGTCGGTTTGGGTCTTTTCGGCAAGCAGGGACAATGATAATGGTTGTTCAGCTATGTGGTCCGCAATATTCAGTTTTGCAGCGGTATAAACACAGCAGGATGTCCAGAACCCGGTGATCATCTGCATCATTTGTGCAGGCGGTGGTAATTGTGATGGTTGCATATCATGATGTTTTAATTATCACAAAAATGCAACGACAATATGCCAAATCCTTTAACCCGGGTTAAAAAAATGCGGCTAATTATTTTTTGTAGCAAGCCGCTTGCGCATACGGCTCAGGGACTGTGGTTCTATGTTCAGATATGCCGCGATGTATTGGAGGGGAACTCGTTCCAATATCTGTGGTTGGTTCTGTACGATATTAAGGTAACGTTCTTCCGGAGAAGTAGTTTTCTCCTCGCGCAGGCGGCGGGTCATAGCGTTGGCTGCACGTTGTACCTTTGTAGTGTACCAGTGCTGCATCTTGGGTATCTCTGTAACCAGTTTTTCAAAATCGCGTTTAGGCACTACTAGCAACTCGCAATCTTCAACTGCCTGCACAAAGTTCACCCCGGGTGTTTGTGTATAGAAGCTTTCGAGGTCACCGATCCACCAATCCTCAAAGGCAAAATACAGGATGCGCTCGTGACCATCATTATCCAAAACATATGTGCGTGTGCAGCCCTTGTTTATATAAGCTTGTTGCCGGCACACTTCGCCCGCACGGCAGTAATACTCCTTTTTCTTTAGCTTCAGGGTCTTGAAATGCGAGAGCCAATAATCGAATTCCTCCTCGGTAAAACCAAAGTTGTTTATGAAAAGCTCAATAAAGCGCATGTCTATATGCTGTCTCGCTATGCTCATAAATTCAAAGCGTTTCGCCTTTCATATCATTGCATCTAATATCTCATAACAAAATCCCTTCTGTATAGAGGCTAAGCCACTTGCAGACCGTTTACAATATTAGCAAATGACAAACATTATTCCTATATGTACCTGGCAAATTGAATCATTTCACAATATCTATGTTACACTTTATGCAGACCTAAAGCTGAGCGAGTAAAATTTGATGGACTTAGTGCATACAACCTACATAGACCTTGCTGCGCAGCAGAAAGACGCCGGGCACAAACGCCTTAGCTGCCAGGAGAGCAGAATCTGCGGCGGGCTTGTTATCAAATATTCCGCTTAAAAGCGCGAGGCTTTTGTCATTGGCATTTTCCTTGTAAACATTAAGGTGCTCAAGACTTAGTGCAATGGATGGAAACCTGCGCGGGAAATATTCGCCACGGTACATTTCATCCGCATCATTTTCAGACAATACGATATCCTGCTTTTCCGCATCATAATGCCTGTTTGCTGTATCTATCGGTAGGGAAAGTGCTTTACTTAATGCATACATTTTGCTGTCGAGCCTGTAATAGTTATCGCCGGTATCAAGGATCAGGATATAAAAATTTGCGTAATCGAGGGTATCGCTATCAGCAGCTACTTCGTTTGTATCTATAGCAACAGGATTGGCGCCCGGACGCTGAGCAGAATCGATAGCCGAAGGCGGCGTTTGGACAGCCTGTTCTCCACAGGAGTTTATAACTATTGCCAATACAGCGAGTAAAAGGGCTTTGATATTTTTCATGTTATACTGGTTACGTTAACCGCTTTATTTTCCTGTTCATAATCGAGAACCACAGGGGCGGTATAGCTGCCAGCAGCATACTACCCGCATAGCCGGTAGGCAGTTGCGGCGCATCGTCGTGGTGACGGAGTACCTGGTACCTGCGGCTGGCAAGATAATGATGATCGCTGTGACGGCTAAGCTCGAAAAGGATGAGACGCCCCAGCACATGGTCGCTATCCCAGCTATGACGAGGCATTACCCGCTCATAACGTCCCTCACCAGTTGGCTTACGGCTGAGCCCATAGTGCTGTATATAGCTGACTGTCTGAAACAATATGATACCACCCACCGCACTGAGACTATAATATAGCAGGGACTGCCAGCCGAAGGAAAAAACAATGAAGAGACAAAAGGCCAACTGCACGAGTGTGAAATGCAGCATCTTGTTATGCAAAAATGACTTACCGCTTTTCTTTTGCTCCTCTATGGCAATGCGCCATGCAACTCCATAAGTACCGAACTGCATGCGGAACAGGAAATGGTAAAGAGATTCGTCGTAACGGGCGCTACCGGGATCGAGAGGGGTGCCTACGTGTTTGTGATGGCCCTTATTGTGATCGATATTGAAGTGCATATACAGTGATGTCATGAGCATGGCCTGGGATAGAACATGGTTAAGCCTGCTGACACGGTGTCCCAATTCATGCCCCACATTGATGCCATATACGCCGCAGAGTAAGCCCATGGTCAATATGCGCCCTACCCTGTCTGCAATACCTGTATCATCGCCCATAGAGCGGAGGAACAGGAATACAGCCGTGAATTGTAAGGGTACCATTAGGTACAGCAATACATTGTACCCGGCAGAGTGCGCGATATTCTTTTCTTCTTCTTCTGTAAGATTGCCGGGAGCCGGCGGGCTGATCAACTCTAACAAAGGTACCAGCACAAAGGCAAACAACACTGTTATCCATACCTGCCAACCGGTAGTGGTAAAGCTGATACATGCGCCGAAGAAAAGCGTAAGGGGTAATACATATCTGAATGCGCGCCAATGCATGATACCTCAAAAATATAAAGAATAAGCACTATTACTGCTCAATAGCCTTGATCACCTCCGGCGCATCGGGGCGGACATTGGGATAAAACACATCGATGAGTTTGCCATGCTCGTCCAGCAGGTATTTCTGGAAGTTCCATTTGACCGAAGTGCTTTTGAAATGGTTGTACCGTTCATCCGTAAGCCAACGGTAAATAGGGGCCTGCTTCCTACCTTTTACCGATATCTTGGCTGCCATGGGAAAGCTTACCCCATAATTCTTTTTACAGAATTCAGCTATCTCATTGTTACTCCCGCGCTCCTCGAAAAAGAAATTATTACTGGGGAAACCAACTATCACCAACCTGCCCTTATACTTCTTATAAAGTGCTTCAAGCTGCTCATATTGAGGCGTATAGGTACAATGAGAAGCCGTATTTACGATGAGTATCTTTTTGCCTTTAAATGCCGAGAAGTCAATAGCACCACCGGTAAGCCCGTCCACCTTAAAATCGTAAATACTTTGCGGAATATGATCCTGCGCTGCTGCTTTTGAAAAAAATGAAAAGAAGGCCCCTAATATCAAAATACCCTGCTTCAATAACTGCATCTACAAATTTACGCAAAAAAAAGCCCGGCATGAACGCCGGGCCTATGCTAACAAAATTGTAAATTATTTTTCGAGGGCATTGAGGATCATCGTACGCATCGGGCTCATGCCCGGATCGAATACAGCTATCAGCTTACCATGTTCATCGATCAGGTATTTCTGAAAGTTCCAGGTTACCTCGCTATCCTTGTAGCCATTATACTTTTTCTCAGTAAGCCAGTGGTATATGGGGGCCATGTCATCGCCTTTAACCGATATTTTGGCAGCCATGGGGAAAGTAACGCTGTAATTCTTTTTGCAGAATTCGGCGATCTCCTGGTTATTGCCCGGCTCCTGGTGACCAAAATTATTGGCGGGGAAGCCTACGATGACCAATTTATCCTTGTCTTTCTGATATATCTTTTCCAACTCACCGTATTGGAATGTGTTACCACACTGGGAAGCTGTGTTGACGATCAGTATCTTCTTGCCTTTAAAAGCGGAAAAATCGATAGTACCGCCGGTAAGCGACTCAACCTTAAAATCATAGATACTTTGAGGAACGGCCTCAGACTTTGGTGCAGGCACAAATAAGAATTTGATAAAGAGTAGTATTGAAAATAGCATAATAAAGAGTTTTTAACCTTTACAACAAACATACGACATTTTTGCATATCGATAATGCAAATTTGCCGTAACAGTATAAAAGACGTACTAAAAGGTAAAATAGGTTAGGTAAGCGCTTATGTGTTATTTTTGGGCACAAATGAATGGTTTTCGCGGCCTTATTGTATTATTTATGTTAGCCGTAACGGCCGGTGGCTGCGCCAATATCAGTACGCTGCCCGGCGGCAAAAAGGATACCCAGCCTCCCAAACTGGTATCGGTGAGCCCTAAAGACTCGATGCTGAACACAAGGGTGACCAAACTGGAGCTGAAATTCAACGAGTTCATCAATGTTAGCGATGCCGCAAAGGAAGTGGTCATCTCCCCCATCCTACCCATACCGATAAGTGTGACCGGGGCCTATAAAAAAGTGACGGTAAAGATCGATGATACTTTGCTGCAGGACAATACCACCTACCGCATATCGTTCGGTAAAGCAATCAAAGACCTGCATGAAGGAAATGCCTTCAGCGGCTACAGCTACACGTTCAGTACCGGCAGTTATTTTGACTCGCTGGAAATAAGCGGTGAGGTGACCAATGCCGTTACAGGCATGCCTGACAGCGGGTCTTATGTGCTACTGTATAATGGTAATAAGACCGATAGTGCAGTATTGCGTGAAAAGCCCTTGTATGTAGGTAAGGTGGAGAACGGGCGCTTTTCCATAAAAGGATTGCCCGGAAGGAACCTTAGGATATTCGCGCTGCGTGATGCCAATGAGAACCTGGTATATGACGGGCTGAATGAATGGATAGCATTTACCGAAAAGACCGTACGCCCGGGTGACAGTAATGTGAACGTATCGCTGAGGATATTCCCAGAAGCGGTAGATACCGCAAAATTCAGTTCAGACAGCCTGAGATCGGGCCGCAGGCTGGGCAGTAAAGCGGAAGCTCCCAAAGAACTGAGCTATACCCTGAATGTAGATACCACGAATAAAAGCAAGCGCACTAAAGACGTAACGACCCCGATAGAAATAACCTTCAATAATGAAATAGATAGTATAAATGCCGGGCATATAGGCCTGTACCTGGACACCACAGACAAGCAAGAGAGCGTAAGCGTGATGCGTGACAGCATCCGAAAAAATGTATTGCTGCTCCATGCCCAATGGAAACAAAACACCTTGTATACCCTCAAATTGAAAAAGGGCTTTGCAAAAGATACATCGGGCCATGAAGCCATGCCATCGAAATATGCCTTCCGCACACAAGACGAAGATGATTATGGCAAGCTGAACGTGCACCTGCCGGCTAAATACCTGGACAAGCGCTACCTGCTGCTAATCAAGAAGGATAAGGATACGGTGCACCTGGCACCCGTAACGGATACGATAGTAAAGAAAACCCTGCTGAAACCAGGCACCTACACCATGCTGGTAATAGACGATGCAAATGGCAACGGCAAATGGGATACCGGGGACCTGCTGGCGCACCGGCAACCGGAAATGGTGATCCCATACATGGGCACCGTATCGCTAAAAGCCGGCTGGGAAAACAATATAGACTTTGAGCCCCCAAAGAAGCCCAGGATTGGGGCTGAAAAGGAAAAAGGTAACGAGCAAAAGAGAAAATGATTATTTTGCCAAACTGTAAGCAAAAGATATGAAAAAACTAATAATACCGGTTTTACTACTGGCCTCAATCGGAGTGAATGCGCAAAGCCGCATGACCCCTGAAATGCTGTGGAGCCTGAAACGCGTAAGCGGGGAAGGTATATCGCCAAACGGCGACCGCATATACTATGCAGCAAAACAGTATGACTGGCATACCGAAAAGAGCAGTACCAAACATTACGTGATCAACACCACTACAGGTGAAAAACGGGAATACTCAGTAGCCGAAGGAAAGGACATCGTGCAACGCGACAAGAACGTATGGTATGCTACCGACGGCAAGACCCTCTTCTCGAGCCAGGATAACGGCAAAACGTGGAGGACCTTCTATAGCGGGCTTCAGGATGCAGAGAACATAAAAGTATCGCCCAATGGCCGCTACATTGCATTCTCCAAAGATGTAATGGTGACACCCATATTGGCGAAAGATATATTCCCAGATCTGCCAAAGTCGACCATGCAGGTGTACAACGACCTGATGTACCGCCACTGGGATACATGGGAAGACGGTAAATTCTCGCATGTATTCATAGCCGATGTAAAAAAGAACAAGGCAATAGACATAATGGCCGACGAGCCGTATGACTGCCCGCAAAAACCTTTTGGCGGGCCGGAAGACATGGTATGGCGGCCTAACAGTAAAGGCTTGGTATATGTGTGCAAGAAGAAAACAGGCAAGGCCTATGCAATAAGCACCAATACGGACCTGTACTATTATGATGTAGTGGCCCACCGTACTGTAAACTGGACCGCAGGGATGGATGGTTATGATACCCAACCCGCTTTCAGCCCTGACGGCAGGCGTATAGCATGGCTGAGCATGGCCCATGACGGTTACGAATCGGACAAGAACAATATAATGGTTGCGGAACTCGATGCACCTTCTTCGGCATGGAAAATAAATGTAACCGATGGATGGGATGGTACCGTGGACGGTTTCTCATGGGTGAACAATGGCAACATCTACTTCTCGGCACCATGGAAAGGTACCCAGCAACTGTTTGAAGCATACATACCCGGTGACATCAAACAAACTACCCGCCCCGAGATACGCCAGGCCACCGAGGGCCAATTTGACATTACCGGCATAGTGGGCGAAGGTAAGGATGAGATGATCGTAACCCGCTGCGATATGAACCATGCCAACGAGATATATGCCGTTAACCGCAAGGATGGCAGTATGCACCAGGTAACGCACGAGAATGACGATATATATAACTCGATAAAAATGGGTAAAGTGGAAATGCGGAAGGTGACCCTGAAGGATGGCAAAAAGATGGCTACCTGGGTGATCTATCCGCCGGACTTTAACCCGCATAAGAAATATGCTACCCTGCTCTATTGCCAGGGAGGCCCGCAGGCGGAGGTATCACAATTCTACAGCTTCCGCTGGAACTTCCAGCTTATGGCGGCGAATGACTACATAATAGTAGCACCTAACCGTCATGGTCTGCCCGGCTTTGGTACCGCATGGAACGAAGAGATTAGTAAAGACTGGGGAGGCACCCCTATGCAGGACTACCTTGCTGCTATAGACGATGTGTCGCAGGAAAGCTATGTGGACAAAAGCAGGCTGGGCTGCATAGGCGCCAGCTATGGCGGCTACAGCGTATATATGCTGGCGGGTATGCACGAAGGACGTTTTAAGACCTTTATTGCCCACGATGGCCTTTTTGACCTGAAAAGCTGGTATGGCACTACAGAAGAGCTGTGGTTCGCCAACTGGGACATAGGCGGCGCTTACTGGGAAACAGCGGCTGCGAAGAGCTATGAGAAATTCAACCCCAGTAATTTCGTGAACAAATGGACAGCACCGATCATGATCGTGCAGGGTGGTATCGATTACCGTGTACCCGTGGAACAAGGCCTTGAGGCTTTCCAGGCGGCACAACTCCATGGCATTAAGAGCAGGCTGCTGTACCTGCCCAATGAGAACCACTGGGTACTGCATGCACAGAACGGTATAGCCTGGCACAGGGAATTCTTTAACTGGCTGAAGGAAACACTGCATTAATACCCCCGATCGCAAATCAAAAAATTGCTTACTTTAATAGCCCCGAACATTGGTTTGGGGCTATTCATTTAAAAAGGGAACAAACTTGTTTTATGCTTAAAAAGATCATCATTTTCCTTGTACTGGCTTTCATCGTCATCCAGTTCATACGCCCGGCTAAAAACATAGCAGCACGCGGGCCTCAACATATAGAGGCAATATACCCGATGCCGGAAAATGTAAAGTCTATCATGCGCGTGGCCTGCTACGACTGTCACAGCGACAGCACACGCTACCCCTGGTACAACCAGGTGCAGCCGGTGGCATGGTGGCTGAATGACCACATAAGCGAAGGGAAAAGACATCTTAACTTCTCTCAGTTCGGCACGCTGGATAAGCAAAAACAAGTGAAGAAATTGCAAAAGGTGATCAAACTGGTGGACAAGGACAAAATGCCGCTGGACAGCTACCTGTGGATACATAAAGATGCCGTGCTGAGCCCGGAACAGAAAAAGGCCATAGATGACTGGGCCAACCAGACCATAGCACAAATACAATAGAAAGAGATGCGTATCGTAAGTTATAATGTAAATGGGCTGAGAAGCGCCATAAAGAAAGGCTTTACCGACTGGCTGAAAACCGACCCGGCGGACATAATATGCCTGCAAGAAATAAAAGCCACCAAGGAAGATGTGGATACAAGTGCAATAGAAGCCCTGGGATACCAGGACCACTGGTTCCCTGCACAGAAGAAAGGATACAGCGGTGTGGCCATATTCTCAAAAATAAAGCCTGACCAGGTGCATTATGGCAATGGGATCAGTCAAAGCGACTTTGAAGGCCGGGTCATCCGCGCTGATTATGGAGATACTACATTGATCAATGCCTACTTCCCGAGCGGCACCTCGGGGGAAGAAAGGCAGACCTACAAATACCAGTGGCTGGATGAATTCTTCGGCTACCTCGGCGAGCTTAGAAAAACAAGGCCCCGCTTAATAGTTTGCGGCGACTACAATATCTGCCACAAGCCCATAGACATCCATAACCCGGTAAGCAATAAGAACTCCTCCGGTTTTTTGCCGGAAGAGAGGGCCTGGATGGATAAGTTCTTTGAGCATGGTTTTGTAGATAGCTTTCGCCAGCTGAACCCCGACCCGCATCACTACACCTGGTGGAGCCTCAGGGCAAATGCCCGGAACAATAACAAAGGCTGGCGTATCGATTACATAAATGTTACGGAACCACTCAGAGCGCAGATAAAAGCAGCAGAGATATACCCTATGGTAAAACACTCCGACCACTGCCCGGTGTACCTGCATCTGGAGTTATAAAAAAAAGTCCTGTGAGGCAGGACTTGGTGTTTCATGGTATATGGTGATAAGAGGCTGCTTAGATGATAATGGCCAGAACGAAGCAGGAAAGAAAACCTGCAAAAAACATTATCTTTTTCATGGCGTCGTTATTGGTATATGCTGCTTTCATGGTTGTTTGCTTTGATGACACAAAGATGCTGCGACAAACAGCCGATACAAAATTTTCAAGCTTCGTTAACCCGGCCTTTAGAACTGCTTAACGACTGGTTAAGAAATGAAAATCCCCCGCTTTAGGCGAGGGATCCAAATATGTTTCATGGTTGGATGACCAGGGGCTGTATTTAGAAGATGATAGCAAGTACGAAGCAGGAAAGCATTCCGGCGAACAGTACTATACTTTTCATGGCGTTGTTTGTATTTATCGTTTTCATGATCTTTTTCGTTTTGCTTTGATGACACAAAGATGCGACGACAAACAGCCGATACAAAATTTTCAAGCCTCGTTAACCCGGCCTTTAGAACTGCTTAACGAGCGATTAAGAATCGGGTATAACCTACCACTCTGAATTATCATTGCGGACATTGATCCGTATAACACTGCTGGCATTAAGGCCGATACGGAAACCGGCATGATTGGCCCCTGTGTTATCCCAGGACTCGACAAAATCGACACGCAGGAAGCGAAGGAGTTTCCAACCGAGGTTGTCAATACCTATGAACGCCTCTGTATAATAGTCATTTTGACGGGCATAAAAAGTATTGTTACCAATAAGCAGGAACCAACGCGCCTGGCGCAATAAGGGTATCTTATTGGTCAGCAGGCCCTGCAGGTTGTACTCTACATGTGCCTCACCGTATATGGGCTCTGTATTGCTGTACCGGTAGTAAGGGGCCAGTTGGAAGCTCTTCAGGTATGGTGTAGCAAGGGCAGTCTGGTTGCCGTCAAGGTGCTTCATGTCGGGGATGCCTACATAATTGGTATTGAAAAAGCCGCCCGCAGCCAGTACATAAGATATGCTGCCCAGCATTTTAAGGCGTAGTTCGTCCTTTATACTGAAACGCCACTTATCGAAATCAGTGATGCTGTTGAGCAGGTTAGGAATACCTTTCTCATACTGCAATGTGAACAAAGGCCACCTGCTCCCCTGTGGCATTTTATAATCGGGGTATTGCACATAGGTATAGCCGGGCTTGTAGGAAACGGACAATTTGAGCAATACTGCATTATATTCCGACCATTGATACGTACTTAACTCAGAAGGCAGGTTATCTGTGAATGGCAATACGTTTGCCGATGCCCAGTTGTACCCTGTAGTATTATTTAAGGGTATTCTGTGCTGAAACTCGGTCTTCGCATTCCACATGAATCCATTACCATAATTACGGGTAAAGGCAAGGGCTGCCTCCCAGCGCTCATATATCTTCATATAGTTCTTACGGTAGAATAATGTGGATATGGTATTATAAAACTCTGGGATCGGGTTATCCGGGTTATATTGAAATACATATTTTCCTCCTTCGACCCCAATAGCCCAATAGCGTCCTTTCCAATCCTTTGCATCATTACGGTAGGCAAGTTTTGCGATCGAATTAAAGTGTGCATTGTTCAAGCCATAGCGTACTGCCAGCTTACCGCTTATAGTTTTGCCTGTATCAGCTTTATAGTTCCACCAGAGCTTTGGCGCTACATTGACGCCCTCTACAGTATTGTAATTGACCATGCCATCAAAAACGGGCAATATAGGATTCAATGTAAAACTCTGCTTGTACTCTTTGGTATTGAAGGTCTCACCGGTTAGCAGCAGCCCCCCAAGACCAAGCCTGTTGCCCCGGCGGCGAACGGAGTCCTTTACATGGGGGTCTTCATCATGGATACGGATGCTATCCTTGACGTGATAATCCACACTTTCATCTTCCTCAAGCGGTACAGGACGTACATTGGTCCAGTACCCGGTATCTATTTTATTGGCCTGTTTGTCGTATACGCTGACCACCTTCTTTTGGAATATCGTGTCCGGGATGGGCTCGTTCACCTTCTGGTTATCATATACCGTAACGAAATAGCCTGTAATATCGAAGCCCAGTACCTTTATGGTAGGGTACCAGACCTGGTTCTTGATGACCCAGGTATCTTCACGTAAAGGCAGGAAGACCTGGTCGATACGCATGGTATCGAGGAAAGACATGCCGCTTTTTTTGGTCAGGAGCATACTGAGACTATATATGGCCCAGTCGCCATCCACTATATAAAGGTCGCCCTGGAAAAGGGGCTCATACGCCCGCTTTGGTATCACCTTTATTTTATCAATGGTGTATTTGCCCTCTTTGAATTCGCCCTCATATTTGTAACGGTAGTAATGCAGGGCATTATCGCTGATAGGCGATATGAAGCCCCTGGGACTGAGGTTATCGAGCAGGTTGATGTTATTCTCGTAAAAAGTAACCACGGGGGGCATCTGGGAGAAGCCCAGGCCGTTGGGATTGCCACTCTCGCGCACCGAATGAATAACAGTCCTTCGCTTATCGGGTTCCTCGGAATAATAATCTGCCTTTTCCTCGCAGAGGTATAGCACTGCCTTACCGGTAGAGTCCATACCCATTGCCTCAGCTATCTCCTTTTTATTATTCTTTCCCTTTGCATCTTTACCCGCAACCAGTTTCATTATACCTACATCGGGCAGCATACGGTTGCGCAAAACCCCTTTGAGGTATATACCTGTTTGAAAAGACCTTACCTGCCCCAGGTGAAAACTGCGTTTCTCAATGGTCTTCCTGATTATGGTATAGGCAGGGTCCTCATCTTTTATGGTCACTTCCTTCATCTGAAGGCCCTGGTCTTTAAGCGAAAAATCCTGCGTTACCGTCTCGATACCCTTTATCGTGACCGTATGGATGCTTTGGCTGAAACCCATGTACTGGCATACTACTTTATAGTTACCGGGAGCAAGATTGAGCTGGTAAAGTCCATCTGCATTGGCGCTGGTGCCCATGGTAGTGTTTTGAATATAGACTATGGCAAAGGGTAAGGACTGGCCCTTTGAATCGGTGACCTTCCCTTTCAGGGTGCCTGCGCGTAAAGACTGAACACCGGCAAGAGAAAATAAGATCAGCAGGTATAGAAACTTATTCATGAGCAGTGATGGCTTGGTACCGACAGTATATCGCCGCGAAACGAAAAAAGTTACAATGCTTAGAAAAGTCCGTGTATCTGTGCATCTATACGGCGCACCACTTCTGCAAAGTCTTCTTCGTTATCGGCAAAATTAATATGGTCAATATCCACAACGAGCAGGGGCCCATCGTTGTACTGGCTTATCCATTTATCGTAAAAAGTATTCAGGCGTTTCAGGTAGTCGAGGCGTATGTTCTCTTCATAGTCCCTGCCCCGCTTTTGTATCTGGTCCACCAGCTTGGGTATGCTGGCTTTGAGGTAGATGAGCAGGTCGGGCGGGTTCACCATCCGGCGGAGCGTATTGAAGAATGAGGCATAGTTCTCAAAATCTCGTTTGGTCATCAGGCCCATTTCGTAGAGGTTGGGCGCAAAGATGTAGGCATCTTCGTATATGGTACGATCCTGTATCACGGTATCCTTACCGTTGCGTATGTTCAGCAACTGGCCCAGGCGATTGTTCAGGAAGTATATCTGCAGGTTGAAGGACCAGCGATGCATATCGTCATAAAAATCTACCAGGTAGGGGTTATGGTCCACATCTTCGAAATGCGGGGTCCACTTGTAATGTTTTGCGAGCATAGTGGTCAGCGTGGTCTTGCCAGCGCCGATGTTCCCTGCTACGGCAATGTGTTTGGGGGTAGATTTCTGCGGCATAGTTCTGTTTAGTGTTGAAAAAGGGGATTGTGCGGCTCCATATCACAAAATAACATTCTCTCGGCAAAAATGCACGTGAAGGCCGGGGAAATCCAGGGATAATATTAATAATAATTTATCCCTATCATTTTACGTGCTTCATTGAGGGTATTTGCCGCACTTTCGCGGGCTTTCTCCGCACCCAGTTTCAGTATCTTTCGCAGTTGCTCCTCATTGTTTTGTAATTCGATAGCTTTTTCGCGGATAGGTGCTATGAAAGCTACCATGTCCTCAGCAAGCTGCTTTTTCATATCGCCATAGCGTATGCTGCAATTATTGTACATACCCTTGTAAGTCTCGACAGTATCGGGAGCTGATACCAACTGCATCAGCAGGAAGATATTTTGTATGTAATCGGGCATTTCACTGTTGGGTTCAGCTGGTCCGGCATCGGTCTTGGCCTTCATTACTTTTTTGCGTATCGCGTCATCACTGTCCGCAAGGTAAAGAGTAGCGTTCTCATGTTCGCTTTTGCTCATTTTACCGGCACCATTGAGGCTGGGCACTTTGATCAGTTCACTGCCGAAGTTAAAAGGTTGCGGCTCGGGAAAGAGCTCTCCATAACGGTGATTGAAGCGGTTGGCAAAGTTGCGGGCCATCTCTATATGCTGTTCCTGGTCTTTGCCTACGGGCACTTTTACCGCCTTATGAATCAGCACATCTGCCGCCATAAGCACAGGATAGGTCAGCAGTCCGGCGTTCACATTATCGGGTTGGGTACGCACTTTATCCTTGAAGGTGGGCACCTTTTCCAACTCGCCTTTGTAGGCCAGCATATTGAGCATAAGGTATAGTTCGGGTATCTCCGGCACATCGCTTTGGGCATATAAGGCCACCTTCTCAGGGTCAAGGCCGCTGGCGATATTCTCTGCCGCCACGCGGAAAACGTTTGTCTTAAGGTCTTTGGGGTCCGGGTGCGTGGTAAGCGAATGGTAATCTGCTACGAAAAAATAGCAATTATATTCTTCCTGCATCTTCACATAGTTCTTCATAGCCCCGAAGTAGTTGCCCAGGTGCAGGTAGCCGGTGGAACGTATGCCGCTAACGACGATCTCTTTGCTCATAAGGGGCGCAAGATACGGCAAAAGGTAAAATACTCTATGAGTATAAACATCAGCTACAGGATAATTCTAAACAAAACACCGCCCGGACAGAACGGGCGGTGCTATTTATTACCGGTATTATTGCCTTTTATTGAAGCTTGAATACAATCGGCAACACCATTTCGGTAGCCACTGCCTTACCATCTTTCATTCGCGCAGGTTGCCATTTCGGCATCCTGTTGATCACATCCATTGCCGCCCTTGTCAAAGAAGTATCCGGCGATCTTACAGCTTCAGGGTTTACTAATGCACCGTCTGATGCGACCACAAAATGTATCATTACCCTCCCTTCTATTTTCTTTTCTTTTGCATACTCCGGGTAGTGAATATTCTGCCCGAGGAAACCCGCCAGGTCGCCATTAAATTGGGGCATCACATCAGGAGCCTTTACTACATCACTATTGGTTTTTGATGTTGTATTGGCCTCTACACTTGTCCCTTTATTGCTCTTATTGCTACTCTTATTGCAGCTTTGAACAAATAATACGGAAGCACCAAGCATCAATACAGTACAGGAACTCAACAGGATAGTTTTCAGTGGCGATCCCGGGCCATTTTTTTGTAACATCATAATTCTTCGTTTTAAAGGATGAATAATAAATAAGTGCATTTCCGGCAAGGCACGGATACCAAGTGCCGATGAAAGAAGCAGTTCCGCATAGCTCTGCCTGTCTTCATTTGCCATGGCATCGGCCTGGAACTCATGCAGTTCTTTCAGCTCCTTTTTTATCCGGCCCAGTAATAAAGAGGGCCATGCAAAGGCCTGGAAAAAATTCAGGAACAGGACATCACGGGTGTGGTGCAAGGCGATGTGCGCGCGCTCATGCGCCAATATCGCCTCATTAACTTCCGCAGCAGGAAAGAATATATACCTGCCAAAGCTGCCGGGGCCATAGCCTGTACCAGTCATCAGTACGTAGCCGTCATGATCTTTTTGCTCATTGTTCCGCACCACCCTCCGCAGGCGCAACAGGCCCCATATATGGTACATAAAAATAGCTATACATACCAGTCCATAACTAAGCCAGAATATGGAGACAAGGCTCAATCCCCGGGGATCCGTCGAGGTTCCTGCCCCTACCCTTACCTCGGGCAGGCGGAATTGTAATACAGGAATAGAAGGCATCTTATCCTGCACCGTTAAGGGCAACTGCACAAAGGGCAAAACAAAGGGCAATATTGTAGCGGCAAGCAAGTATACCCGATTAAAACGGTACATAGGTCTGCTGCGCAGCAACAGCATATAAGCCAGCAACATTATGGCTGCATATGTATTTACCTGTATCAAGTACGTCATGACTTTCTATTTTTAGTTTCTGTTTTTTTGAGTTCCTGCAGCAGTTCTTCCAGTTCCTTTACGCTGATATCTTTTTCTTTGGCAAAAAAGGAGAGCATGTTGGAAAAAGAGCCTTCGAAGTATTTCTTCACGAATTGCTTCATGGAGCGTTTGCTGTAGTCGTCCTTATTTACCAGGGGATAATACCTGTTTGCCTTACCAAAGGACTCGTGCGCTACAAAGCCCTTCTCCTCCAGTATCTTTATTATAGTGCTTACCGTATTATAATGCGGAGCAGGTACCGGTAGCGCATCCACTACATCTTTCACAAATGCATGCTCCAGTTCCCAAAGCACCTGCATTATTTCCTCCTCGGCTTTCGTAAGGGCTTTGAATGTTGTTTTTGTGGCCATATCTACTAAACTTTTAGTGAAACTACTAATTATTTAGTTAATCAACTAATTTTTTAGTAGTTATTTTTAAAAATAAATATAGAGGTGGCCAAACAGGTGGAAAATGGTAATGAAATATTGTAATTTGAAAGTGTGAAAACACAGTTCATTATACTCACCCTATTGCTGCAGCTAAATGCATCTGCACAGCAGCAGGATACCTTTCACATTTATTTTGCGCTGAATGACACCTCGCTGAATGACGAAGCGCTGGAGCAAGTATCAGCCTTATCGCTTAATAAGAGCGCGACAGAAACCGATACATTATTATTGATGGGCTATGCTGATATGCTGGGAAAGGACCCGCACAATGAATGGCTATCCACCATGAGGGCGCAACGGGTACGCGAGAGACTAATAGCACAGGGAATTTCGAAAACTGCATTTAAGTTATGTATCGGTAAAGGAGCGATAAAGCGCGATACTGTACCCGGCAAGGAAGGCATACAGGAAGACAGGCGGGTTGATATCATTGCCCCAAGGGGTATTATTATAAAAAAAAGGGTACCCACCTATGTAAAAAAGGGCAAGCCCTTCAACCCCGACTCATTCAGCCATGCCAAAAGAGGCGACCTGTTCCTGCTGGCAAAGGTCCAGTTCGTAGTAAACAGGCATACTTATGTAAAAGGCTCAGAAGAAGAACTTGATGAACTGTATAATATATTAGCACAAAACCCGCAAATGCATGTGCGTATAGAGGGGCACGTATGCTGTGTGCCCTTTGGTACCGATGCGGAGGACTGGGACGTAGGAAAAGACCTGACCAAAGATGAATTGCGCATTGAAGAGAACAGGCTGGACCGACGCCTGCTTTCGCACAACCGTGCCTGGAAAGTGCGGGACTACCTTATAAAAAAGGGCATCAATCATGACAGGATCACCTATACCGGCTATGGCAGCACAAGGCCAGCTTTTAAAGAAGACAGCCCGGAGAACAGGACCAAAAACATGCGGGTGGAAGTACGGATAACACAGGATTGAACCCTGTTTGCTTTTGAAATTTAGCTTGTTACTTTTGATATAAATGGCAGCACAGCAAAGAACGGGGTTTCGCAGGTTTATACGGATCGTTTGGCGGGTTATTCTATTCGCCTTTGTTTCCTCGCTCTTGTATGTAGTGGTATGCAAGTGGGTCTTCCCCCCTATAACGCTTACACAGGCTGCCGCGCTTTTTGACGGTCATGGCCTGCGGCGCGACTATGTAAGCTGGGAAGAAATATCGCCCAACGTAAAACTGGCAGCCATAGCCAGCGAAGATCAACTCTTTCCCGACCATGGAGGTTTTGACTGGCATGCCATTGAAAAAAGCCTCGACGCCCAACCCTCAAAAAGACGTAAACATAAACGGGCCGCAGGAGCTGCAGCCAGCACCATCAGCCAGCAAACTGCCAAGAATGTGTTCCTCTGGCAAGGCAGCGGCTGGGGGCGGTATGTGCGCAAAGTGCCCGAAGCCTATTTTACCAAACTGATAGAATGGACATGGGGTAAAAAACGCATACTGGAGGTGTACCTGAACGTGATAGAAATGGGACCGGGGATATTCGGTATAGAAGCGGCATCGCATGCTTATTTCAATAAATCGGCCCGAAACCTTTCGCGTGCCGAGGCTGCAATGATCATAGCCTGCCTGCCTAACCCCAAAAAGTTTACTGTAAAGCCCACCAGCCGCTGGGTGGCCTGGCGTTACCCTCATATCATGGAGCAAATGAATAACCTGGATGGCGACCCTGACATCGAAGAGCTGATACATTGACACCACATGCATGCAAGGTGGTACAATATTTTAAGCGTTGTTCTAAAACGCAGTTTATGAAAACAGTAAAAAGTATTGTGCTCCTTGCACTAACGATAACAGTAGCGGCTTGCAAACCTAATGAAGGAAAAAATATTGGCCACGATACTCCAATAGATTCAACCAAGGTAAACGGGCAAGCTCCCGCTACCTACGGAGGGTATGATCCAGCTCATAAGCCCGATTCAAACTACGGGAACGTACATGATACCGGCACCACGGCAGCAAACACACATAATAACGGGGATTCGGATTCGAAAAAATGATCCGGGGATAGAAGAGAGGCATAATGTCAGTATTTATGCCTCTTTTTTAATCTGTCGTTCTTCTCCCAAAAGAAACCTTTCAGCCATCCGAATAGCACCACGATGACCATCAGAACGATTGCTGAAATAGCGACCATACGATACAATATTTCTAAAATGTCCAGTTTTTTCATCTCATTCTTTAGTAAACTATACTATAAAAATCATGCTATTGATACATATGTGTCGCAAATTAGCAGGCATGGTATTTATGTCCTTATCTATAAAAGGAGAGATGAATACATTAAAAAAATTATTGTCGGCGGGTATCTTATGCCTCTCATTGTCATGTGGTAATACTACAAACAACACTGCAAACGACAGCACTCCTCCACCCGATACCGCAGGAGGAATAGCGGCCCCGTCTTCTGACAAGGTCGATCTACCGAACACAGATGTGGACAGCCTAAGACGTACTACCGACATTAAAACGGATACAACGCCCGCTATGAAACAGGGTAACAGATGATCGTCCGGCTATTCAGCCTTGTTTCTGCGGGCATGGAGCAGGCGGGAGCCAAGCAGGAAAGCGCTACCCGTGAACACAAGGACAAGCACCGTACGATACAACATCTCGAAATAAACAGTATGGTCCATATTCATCACTTTACTAACTATAACAGGTGAATACCATTATTGTTCATATACGATGTTACACTTACCCGGGTTTTATGATGAATGGAAACGTAACAAAAAATTATTTTCCACCTCAGACGACAGCTCAAATGTTAATAATTAGTTGCTTACAGTTTCAATAAAAAACGAATTAATTTAGTTAAATTTATATTTACATATGAGTGATAAAAAATAGAATTAATTTTAACCATCAGGTATATCTTATTTGTTAATAACAATAAAGAATAATGAGCGATATGAAAAAAAGAAGTTTACTATTTAGCGTTTTACTGGCCTGCACGAGCACACTGACATCAGTGCCTTCGCATGCAGGGCCTTTTACTACGGGCAACCTTATTGTTGTGAGGCTTGGCGATGGACAGGCCGCGCTGGCAAGCACCGGGGCGGCAGTATTTATAGATGAGTACACAACGGCGGGTACTCTAGTACAATCTATTGCTGTGCCAACCGACACTACCCCAACATCGCATGCACTGATTATGAGCGGTACAGCCACCAGCGAGGGCGACATCTCGAACTCTCCCAACCTGAAATATGCAGCTTTTGCCGGCTATGAACGCACATTGGGTACCGTTACAGGCTCCATTGCCTCTACCCATTCTGATACCCTGCCGCGCGTAGTGGCGATATTGGCAGCGGATGGCAGCATCAATCTTAATTCCGCCTTCAACGATTATGCGAATGGTAACAACCCCCGCTCAGCCTTTTGCAACAGTACCGGAGATAGCATATGGATGGCCGGTGGCACAGGTGGTGTACGTTTGTCACCGGTATTTGCAGTTTCCGGTGTAGATACCAGTACCCTGATAGGTACCAACAGTACCGGTAATATGCGGTTCCTTAGGGCATTCGATGGGCAGTTGTACATATCAGGCAGTTCAGGGACTCCCAAAGGCCTGATGACCATAGGCACCGGCATACCTACGGCGATAAATCAAACCATAGCCAACCTGCCCGGTGCAGCGCCTACAAGCGGCAGCCCTTATTCTTACTTCATGGCCGATATTGATGCCAATACGCCCGGTTATGACGTGCTTTATGTAGCTGATGACGGCAGCCCTGCGATCACAAAATATTCATTGATAGCAGGTCTTTGGGTGAATATGGGTACGGTAGGTACTACCAGCGATAACTTTACCGGTATGGTAGGCTCGGCCAGCGATACCACGGTAACCTTGTATGTAACCGCCGATGGTACCGACCTGGAAACACTTACTGACACTACCGGCATCAACGGCACACTTACCGCAACACCAACCTCAATAGCTACTGCGGGTGTAAATATGGCCTTCAGGGGTGTTGCATGGGCTCCCTTGCAGGCACCACTGTCATTAAAACTGATATCCTTCAATGCCGGTCCAAGGGATAATGCTGTAAAAGTATGGTGGGCAACCTCGAATGAATCCGGGGTAAAGAGCTTCACTATCGAGCGCAGCACTGATGGCAAGGACTTCTCAGGCATAGGCAGTGTAGCTGCTTCCAACAACTCAACTTATAGCTATTCATTTGATGACCTTGATCCGATTGCCGGGGTCGCTTACTACCGCCTGAAAGTAAATGAACTGAACGGTTCTAATAGCTATAGCTCAGTAGTGAAAGTGGAAACAAAACAAAACAATGTAGTTTCTGTATCGCCCAATCCTGTTACAGGCACTATCGTAATAAGCCACGGAGCAGCCGGCGACAATGCCTCTGTTAGCATTAGCTCACTGGATGGCAAAACGCTGTTCAACATTCCGGCAGTTGCTGGCAGCACAAACAGCAGCTTCAACATAGCCGGGCTGACACCGGGTGTTTACCTTGCTGTTTACAATAACAACGGTGAGAAAACAACGGTAAAATTTGTAAAACAATAAGCAATTGTGATAAAATAAAAATGCCCCGCGATCGCGGGGCATTTTTATTTTCAATTAGCCAATTATTTCAGTCCAAATAATAAACCGGCGTTGAACCTCAGGTTCTCGTTCATATTATAAGAGCCGCCTGCATCTTTTACGGCATCTATCAGGCCCATATTGTAACCGAGGTCCATGTTGAGCCACATTGCTTTTACAAGACGTATATTAACACCGGCCCCGGTATTAAACCCTACATCAAATGTTCGGAACATATCATCATTCACTACATAGCCCGAGGCTACGTCCGTACCATTGGATATGGCACCGTTCATAGAATGGCTCTCATTTACCTTAAGCCCTACTGTAGGTCCCAGGTACAGTTTGGGGCGTACGGCGTTACCATAGTCGCCAAAGAAATAATAAACACGCATAGGCATGCGCAGGTAAGAAGGGGTAACGGATATGGTGTTGGGACCAATATCTGTTTTGTATCCTTCTAATGAAACGTTGAGCCCACTGCCCCAGCCCCAATGGGCATCTTTTGAATAGACAAAACCCACGCCCATAGATGGCGATAGTTTTACTCTTTCATTTCCCGGCATATTAGAGATACGGCTGGCGCCCAAACCGGCTACCGGGCCAATAGAGAAATACTGTGCTTTACTTTGTACGAATGACCATAGAATAATCCCTGATGCTAACAACAATACTTTTTTCATAACGAATGTTTTGGTTATTAGCAGCAGAGTAAAAAGCATGCCAGCGAGTGGGAAAACCGCCCTAAAGAAATGATAATCAAAACATTATCACAAAAGAATACCGTGCAGGAATAAGTAGGCTACGGAGAAATAAATGACGAGCCCAGTAACATCCACAAGTGTAGCGATGAAAGGAGCAGAGGAAACAGCAGGGTCAGCCCCCAGCTTTTTGAGCAATAAAGGCAACATTGAGCCGGAAAGCGTTCCCCATAGTACTACACCTACCAGCGCAACACTTACTGTCATTCCAAGTAATATCCAATGAGCGCCATAAACATTTGCAACAGATTGCCAAATTGAAATACGAAGAAAGCCAACCAATGCTAAAACCGCACCCAAGGCAAGTCCTGAGAAGATTTCCCTTCGCATGATGCGCCACCAGTCAGTAAGACTGATGTCGCCTACCGCTAAAGCCTGAATAATAAGGGTCGCAGCTTGTGATCCGGTATTGCCGCCCGTAGAAATAATGAGTGGCATAAAAAGAGCAAGTACAGACGCTTTTTCTATCTCACCCTGGAAAAAGCCTAAAGCGGTAGCCGTGAGCATCTCGCCAAGGAACAGGATGACCAACCAGCCTATCCTCTTTTTATAGAGGCTGAAAAAGGGCATTTCGAGGTAAGGCAGTTCCAGTGCTTCTGTACCGCCTATACGCTGCATGTCTTCACTGAATTCTTCGTTGGCCACCCAGAGCACGTCATCTATGGTCACGATGCCCAACAATACATTATTATCGTCTACCACCGGAAGGGCCACCCGGTTGTTCATTTTGAACACTTCATTGGCCATGCTTTGGTCATCGTTCACATTCAGGGTTATGTACCGGCCATCTATCATATCGCCTACATGCTTATCGGGATCGGCCAACAGGAACTCGCGTATCCTGATATCGTCGATGAATTTTCCGTTCTCGTCTATCACATAGATCACATCGATGGTTTCACTATCCTTACCAAATGCACGGATATGCTCCAGCACTTCCTGTACGGTCCAGTCTATGAACACCGCTATGTATTCCGGGGTCATCAGCCTGCCCACACTGTCCTCGTTGTAACCAAGGAGCTTCAGCGTTATCTTCCGCTCTTCCGGGTCCAGCAGGCGTATCAGTTCCTTAACTACCTCGCTGGGCAGTTCCTCTAATAGCGATGTACGGTCATCCGCAGGCAGTTCATTCAGCAGTTCGGCCGTCTTATGAGGGGGTAATTCGTGAATGGCATCGCGCTGTATGGAAGTATCAAGTATCTTAAACGTACTGGCAGCGCGGTGTACGGACAAGGCGGAGAGTATGCGGGCGGCATATTCCGGCATCTCGTCTATCCATTCTGCTACAATAGAAATATTCTGCTCGTCAAGAAAAGCATTTAGTGCAGACGTATCCCCCTGCCCGAGCAATTGTTCCAACTGCTCCAGTAATTCCATATGTTCGATCTGACCGGCCATGTATCCATAATGCGACGTATATGGTTAACAATTACTGATTTAATGTTCCGCTACGGAAGCGGGGGATTTTTTTTGAATATCTTTGGGCTGCAAAGATAGTATTTACCTCGAAAAACAATCCCGTAAGTACAGGTTTTTACAATATTTTTTAGCGAAATAAATGAGGCATCATGGAAATAGAAACATTATCACAGGCAATAGAGGCGTTAAGGCAGGAAGGATATACCGAAGACTTTAACCTGCAGCAGAATTGCCTGGAATGCAGGGCCCATAATTTCAGGGTATTCCACAACGAATTCGTTATAGATAAGTACTACCGTTTTGAAGGCATGAGCGACCCGGGGGATGAGGCAACCGTATATGCAGTATCGGCGCCCAAATACGGCGTAAAAGGAGTACTTGTAAATGGCTATGGCGTTTATACCGAAGGACTTACGGATGAAATGCTCCGTACCTTAGCGGTAAAGCACGAATAGGGTCCTATTGATATTTTTTCAGGTACTAACGTTGCCGGCGCTTGTATCGTCTTATATAATGCGATAACTTCATATTGACACAATAAGACCGCCCTATGAGAAAGGTTTTACTCACTCTGTTTTATATCTGTTGTATCCTATACGTCCGGGCCCAGAATTACGAATGCCTGAAACCGGGCATAAAGCAGTACTTTATTAACAGCAACAGCTACCTGAGAGGGATAAGGATAGATTCTACCTATTACCAGTGGACAACCGCACACTACTATTTATTCCATACACCCAGGGGCCGCTACCTCCCAACTAATCAACCCAATGACACCCTCCTTCCGTTGGATTTAGGTGGAGGGAGCTGGATAGGTAAAAATGTGACCTCGTACGGCAACGGAGTGTGGGACTTTTACACTTACTGGGGCGACACAGTATTCATAAAAGCCAAAGCAAATGTCGGGGATAGCTGGACCTTCTATGATGATACCAGTAGTTATTATTATACCGCACAGGTAACAGGTGCTGATACGGCAACGATCCTCAATGTGCTCGACTCTGTAAAAACAATCACACTGACCGCGTACCATAACGCAATGGTTAACCTGGCAGACATGGCCAATAACGCTAAGATTATAATAAGTAAAAACCACGGCTTTTACCAGACTTGCGAACTATATATGTTCCCTTTACATGAACCTGGGGTACCGTATAACCATGGATTCGACCTATTTTTGGACAACTTGTCCTATAGCGGCGCCAATAGTGATAACATAATTTTTAAGCAAGTTGAGTTTCACAACCCGAATACGGAGGATATATATAACTACAACATCGGGGATGTGTTTGAATGGGAGGGGGACAATTCCTGCCTTCCATACAAAAGAATAGACAGCATTGTAGGCAAAGACAGCATTGGCCCAACACATATACAATACACAACAAAAAAATGGACCTGGCTATTCCATGCATACCCCGCAACTTCAACAACGACCTTTAGCACCTTTACCTCAGATGTATTCTATGGTCCGCAAACTTTAATTGATACGACACAGATGCCTGAAGAATCTGTAGTGACTCAATTTTATTATTACAATCCTGGCGATAGCAGCCAATGCTATCCCGGTACACTCTATGGCACGAGTGACAATTTCATTTATGGAGATAACAATGGCTACTATGTCAACACATTTGAGCCTTGCGGAGCAAGTTTCAAATACAAATGCGGCTTCGGAAAAATTTATGATGCAGAATGTTTTGACCCCACGATGTGTGCGGGTGACCATTTTGACCAGATGACCTACTCTTACAAAGCCGCTAATCCCAACGGCCCATGTGGTACGTTTTCTCCGATCCCAACAAGCATAAAAGAACTCAAGACCAGGGAAGCTACCCTTATTACTCCGAACCCTGCTAATGATTTCATAACCATAAATAATCCTAATGCACCTTACAAAGCTACATTCATCAATATGCTTGGTGAGCCTGTAATGTCGGTGCAATGCAATAAGCCAACAGAAAGCATAACCATCAGCACCTTACCTGTAGGTATTTATATCCTAAAGCTGCAACAAAGCGATGGTACTATACTGAACAGGAGAATACAGGTAGCCCATTAGCGCTTGAAAAACACTTCGGTGGCACCACCATGGTAGACTAACTCATAGCGCTTCACCTCTTTGTGCCCGCGCAGGGTCTTATGCACTGCATCGCGCAGCACCCCCTCACCTACCCCATGTATCACCACCATCCTATCCTGCCGGTGTACTATGGCCAGCTGCAGGTATTTGTGTAGTGTATCCAGTTGTATCTTCATTATATCGGCATTGCTGAGCCCCCGCCTGCTGGGCACCAGTTTTTCTATATGCAGGTCTATTTCGTATTTGGGGCCTCCCATATGCTCTGCCAGGTCGCTGAGCTTGATGAATTTAGGCCTGGGTGGCGGCGGCAG
Organism: uncultured Flavipsychrobacter sp.; assembly: GCA_964481425.1. Classification (GTDB taxonomy): domain Bacteria; phylum Bacteroidota; class Bacteroidia; order Chitinophagales; family Chitinophagaceae; genus MKUN01. Next base: position 42,236 of record CAYZTM010000013.1, on the reverse strand, counting down.
GTATTTTTCCTGCTTTTCTTCTTCTTTTTTTGGTGCAAACTCCGACAATAAGAGATAGCTGAACATCGGCTCACCCTTATGCAATACATCATTGATGTGCTCGAAAAGCCTGGCCGGTCTTATACGCAACACATCTTCGGCAGGGGCCATATCTTTATTACTTGTGTCTTCCAGCCTCCAGTGAAACCGTGGCTGAGCACTCATATCTGTGAAGGGTATATTGTGCAGGTACAGATCGCCAAAGGCATGCAGCCTGCTCTCATGTTTGAATTCGCTCTGGTTCTGCAGGCGCACATCGTAGCTGAACTGTACCTGTATGGGTAGTTCATTTAGCAGGTAGACCTTAACATGGTCCACCACATCTTCAAAATCATCCATCCTGAACACAGGCAAAAAACTAAGATATACCCCTTTAGCCAATCTCGGCTTACGCAGTTTTTCCTTTTCTACCGGTAGCTGTTCAGGCAGGCTTTTCTTCTTCGGCTTTACTTTATTGGTGAACCATTCCAGGTATGGATGGTCTATCTCATCGGCATATACCGGGAAGCGGGTGCCATTCACTTCTACTTCCAGCATTTGCTCGTTGATAAAGGCATGCACTAAACCCTCCTCGCCCGTCCGTTTCAGGATGATCTTATCGCCTATCGAAAATTTCATTATTGTTGTGCTTTAAGGAACGCTACCATCTTCATTACTGCCTTGCCCCTGTGGCTCAGCTTGTTCTTTACTTCCGGCGGCAGTTCGCCAAATGTCTGATCGTAGCCTTCAGGCACAAATATAGGATCATACCCGAAACCGCCGGCGCCCCTTGGTACTTTTACAATATTGCCGTTGCACCGTCCTTCGAAATAGTGCACTTCACCATTCCATACCAGGCAAATGAGCGCCTTGTAATAGGCACTCCTGTCCGCCTTATCTTCCAATACGTCCAATACTTTTTGCAGGTTTTTTTTATCATCCCTTGGCAGACCGGCATAATAGGCGCTGTTCACCCCAGGCTCACCGTCGAGGGCATTCAGGCAAATGCCACTGTCATCAGCCATTACATTTTTACCACAATAGCTGTGAATGGTCATCGCCTTGGTCAATGCATTTTCCTCGAATGTGTGATAAGGTTCAGGTATCTCATCCGTAAACCCAACATCCTTCAAAGACAGTAATTCGATATCCTGAACGATCTCTTTTATCTCTTTTATTTTCCCCGGATTGTTAGAGGCCAGGACAAGCTGTTTCATTAGGCAAATATAGTTACGAGTGGAATTTTAGGCTGCCTTTCTTGGCACAATTCTGTTACAACATGGCAAAAAACAGACTGATGAAAACTTCCAGGTTATTATTATACGGCGCCGCAGGTATTATAGCGGGATTATTATTAGAAAACCGGGCTATGCTCACCCGGCAACGCGTACATGATAAGCGCAAGCAACTGAAGAATAAAATAGACCATGAACTGTATAAAGTAAAGGAGAAAATGCATGCATAAAGCAGGTGCATGGCATAGATTTTTTAGCACTTATAATTGAAAGGAATTGTGTGTTTGACCCTAAAACTGCTAATTATGAAAAAATATATTCTCCCAGTTATAGTAACATTGATGGTACTCTTATCCGCAAACGTAAGGGCCCAAAACCTGGTACAAAACGGAAGTGCCGAATATATCGATACCACTACTAACTGGCCGGCGAGTTGGACAGCTATCACCGGCAACTGGCGGTCAGAACCGGCTGCAGGTCATGTGGCGGCAGCTCATGATAGTACCCACATCTTTTATGAGGGCAGCGACGAAGAAGGCATATTGCAACAGGATGTGAATGTAAGCGGCTATGCCCCTCAGATAGATAATGATAGCCTGCAGTTCGAGTTCCTCGGTTGGACCCAATCACTCAATGAAGGGAGTCCTTCCGACCAGGCGACCGTTATGGTGCAGTGCCTCGATAACAGTAAAAGCTCTGTGCTACAGGAGTGGCATAGTGATACTCTTTATTCACTGAACCAATGGCAGGCTATATTGGGCTACATACACGCAGCACCCGGTACGCGCTGGGTAAGAGTGCAGCTCATAGCCATCCGCAACCAGGACACTTCCAACGATGCTTATTTCGATGATATACACCTGATCCCAATGGCCGCAACAGGGATAAATAATCTTGTCAACAATAATTTCTTTGCTGTTTATCCTAACCCAACTACCGATGAATTGAAAGTTGTAACAGTGCCTTACGGATTGCAGTACTATCACTTCTTCATCATTTCTGCCAACGGCGTGATACTAAAACAAGGACTTATCTTCGGTTCCGGTATCATAAACGTATCTGATCTGCCCATGGGCATGTATGCAATACACGTCTATTCAGACGATCACAGATACCTGCAAAGTGTGAAGTTCATTAAGGAATGACAGATCTCTACTGCAAGCTATAACACCCCTTCATCGTATGCTTTTTCTCCGTGCAATGCATGGTCAAGCCCGGTATCTTCTTCATCTTCGCTCACACGCACTTTGGTGATCTTATTGATAATGGCCAGCATTACATAAGTAAAAACGAAAGCATAAACACAAGCACCCACTACTGCCACCAACTGGTGTACAAAAAATATAGTACCTCCATACATCAGGCCATCGGCACCGTTAGCATTCATTGCCTTCGATGCAAAAACACCCAGCAATATGGTGCCGAGGCAACCGCCAATTCCATGTACGCCCCACACATCAAGCGCATCGTCCCAGCCGATCTTGTTTTTCAGGTGCACCGCAAGATAACATACAATGCCCGAGGCAACACCAATAGCTACAGCAGCAGGTAATGACACAAAGCCGGCAGCAGGCGTTATAGTAGCCAGGCCGGCTACAGCGCCCGTAAGCAGGCCGACGAATTTTGGCTTCCTTTGCTGGCTCCACTCTATTACCAGCCAGGTAATTGCTGCAAATGAGGCAGCCACATCGGTATTTACAAAAGCAAGACCGGTCACCGCATCCACGTTCAGCTCGCTGCCTGCATTAAAGCCATACCATCCGAACCACAGCAGGCCGGTGCCAATGGCGATCAATGGTACACTATTAGGCGTAGATGCCGAGTCTCGTCGCTTACCCACATATATTACCGATGCCAAAGCAGCAAAACCAGCCGTGGCATGTACCACTATACCCCCTGCAAAATCGAGCACCCCCCACTGGGCCAGCAGTCCGCCGCCCCATACCATATGAGCAAAGGGATAGTAAACCAGTAATTGCCAGAGAACCAGGAATATAAGATATGATTTGAAGGTCACCCTGTTCACAAATGCACCGGTTATCAGTGCAGGGGTAATGATGGCGAACATCATCTGGTAAGCCATAAAAACAAATTCGGGCAACTTACTATTACCGGAAAATGCAGTGTTGAGGTCCACACCCTGCATGAACATTTTATCGAGGTTGCCTATAATTCCTCCCATTTCATTCCCGCTAAAGCATAATGAGTAGCCACAGATGAACCACAAAATGGTGGTGATACCCATCGAGACAAAGCTCTGTATCATTATACCTAAAATGTTGCGTTTGCCTGCAAGGCCTCCGTAGAAAAAGGCAAGACCAGGGGTCATGAGCATAACAAGGCTGGTGGCAAGGAGCATGAAGCCCGTAGTGCCGGTATCGAATGTCGCCATACTGATTTATTTTAAGAGATTAGTTCCTTGTCCTTACCCCCTCCAGCAATGCAAGTGATATGCCTGCATTTACCATAAAATCGTAGCGATAACTTATGTTGTGGCCACCTGTTCTGAATATTTCCTGGTATCCATCCATCTGGATCCGCCTCAGCTCAAACCTTACATAAGATTTATCGACCGGTTTCACTTCAAGCCCTGCTGTGCCTTCCCATAGCTTATATCCTGTCTGGTCATTGTGACTATCTGTAATGACGCCCGTTAAGAAACCCTCAGGGTCCCTGAACAAAGCACCGCGCCCATATACACTTACCTTGGGGCTTGCCTGGTAGGCTATAGTAGCCAGTGCACTGTACGCGGTTGCCGTTTCATTGCTATTTACGATGGCCGAATTACCCTGTATATAAAGATCTGCCCCAAGTTGTAGCTTTATATCTTTTCCAATATAATTGAAAAAAATGTTCTGTGCAAACCGCACCTGTGACACAGGCAAGCTGTCAGGGCTATCATCACCCAGGTAATTGGTATAGCCTATCCCTGCCTTATCACTAAAGGCGTAGGTGATGCCCATGCCCAGCGATTTGCGCTTATTAAAGTCTTCGTAAATGCCATATCCGTTAAGCAGGAAGAGATTGATCTCCAACTTTGGCGAAGGGTCATAATTCAGCTTGATGCCAGCTTCGTAATAAGGCTCATACCAGGTAGCTACGGCAATGGAACTGGTAATATTCTCAATTGGTAAAAGAAACTCTGTTCCAAAGTGTGTGCGGAAGAAGCCTCCGTCAACCCAAAGGGTTTTACACAAACGTACACCCATGTGTGCCTCTTGTATAGGGTTGTAGGTCCCCGACCAGGCACTTTTGGCAATATCGCCAAAATGCAGGGTTACTATACCCCTAACCTTATCGCCATCATAGCGTGTGCTGATCTGTGCTGCATTAAGCCCGATAGAATTGCTGCGGGGCGACACAGTAGGAAATTTCTGAAACTCCCCGTGACCTACAGAATCGGTATAAGCAGCGTAATAAAAATCAGTATATGCCGAAATGGAATAGGTAGCAAAGGTATCTGCGACCTGGGCTCTTGCCTGTTGTAGTGATGAACATATGACCAAACAAAAACAAGCGATTAGTACATTTACTCTCAATATATATTAATGATGGTACATAACAAACATATGAAAACATTTTTTAAGATGCAAGTGTTTTAGGGGCTTTCACATGCGTTTAACAAACCCGATTCAAGGTCTTTACCTGGAATTGATAAAGCTAAGACAGGGCTTCATTTATATTTTATGGTACACAATTTGATTACCTTCTCCAAATCCTTTGTAATTTTTCGGGTACATGAAGTTATCGCTTCGTATATATTTCGCAGTGATCTTATTGTTCATCGGGTATCATTCACCGGCGCAAGACCTGCTGCAGACCGTACACGGCATAGTGACCGACGCGGACTCTAAAAGTCCATTGCCGGGTGTGGTGGTAGTACTGGCGGCTAACCAACAAACAAATGCCATTACAGACTCCAACGGCTATTTTGAGTTGTCACGTGTGCCGGTAGGTCGCCAGTCCTTCCTGTTCGTAATGGCGGGATACGATAAGCATACCGAGACCAATGTAATGGTAACATCGGGTAAAGAGCCGGAACTGAATGTATCCCTCACCGAAGGTTTGCAGCAGCTGAAAGAGGTAAATATCAGGTCGGTGAAGGACAGGAGCAGGCCTCTCAACGATTTCGCTACGCTTAGTTCACGTTCCTTTTCAGTGGAAGATACCAAACGTTTTGCAGCCTCCGTTTCCGACCCGGCGCGTATGGCACTGAATTTTGCCGGGGTCTCTAATAATGGCGATCTCGAAAATGATATTGTGGTCAGGGGCAATTCACCCAAAGGAGTACTATGGCGGCTGGAGGGTATCGAGATACCTAATCCCAACCATTTTAATGATTTCGGCAATTCGGGGGGCTCTATTAGTATGCTCAATGCAAATACCTTAGGCAATTCCGATTTTTATACCGGTGCATTCCCCCCCGAAATAGGCGATGCTCTTTCGGGTTTCTTCGATCTATACTTCCGTAACGGCAACAAAGACCGTTATGAGCATACGGTGCAAATAGGTGCATTGGGCACAGAGGTGGCCACAGAGGGGCCGTTCCGGAAGGGCGGAGGATCGTCTTATCTTATCGACTATCGCTACTCTACCCTCGCATTACTGCAAAACTACCTTGACCTGCAAGGCATAGAGCCCAATTACCAGGACATGTCTTTTAAGTTCAACTTCCCGACCAAAAAAGCAGGAACATTTGCCCTGTTCGGCCTGGGTGGTTACAATAAGGCCATCAAGAACCCGCCGCAGGACAGCAGCCAATGGGATGATGACAATCCCAATTTCAGGTTACAGGCCAAAGGCATGCTGGGCATTGCAGGCATCACGCACCAAGTATTCATTCATAAAGATGCCTATATCAGAACCGTTGTGTCGGCCTCTTACGACGTACTGAATAAAGATGTGGACACCCTGAACACACAGGAAAGTTATACCTCAGTACCTGTGGAGCACGCACACCTGCAAAATAGTGCATGGCGTCTATCCTCTTTTTACAACAATAAAATAAGCAGCAGCAGTACGCTACGTACCGGCATCGTACTGCAACTACCCGGCTACGACCTGCAGGACAATCAATACGACTATGGCAGCAAGCAATGGAAGGCCATACTGGACGGCAGCGGGCAAACACAGTTCTACCAGGCATATGTACAATGGAAAAAGCGTTTCACTCAACGGTGGACCATGGTAAGCGGCATTAACGCATCCTACTATGCGCTGAATAGCAAATACAGCCTGGAGCCTCGCCTGTCCTTAAGCTACCAATTAAGGAACAGCAGGTTATCGCTCGCGGCAGGACTGCATAGCAAACCCGACCACATCTCAACTTACCTGTATCACGACAACGCAGTAAGTAATTATTTCCCAAATAAGACGCTTGACCTGCAAAGAGCCCTGCACCTGGTAGGAGGCTATGATGTAGCCCTGCCACTAAAAGCGCGCATGAAGGTTGAAGTATATTACCAGCACCTATACCATATAGGTGTCTCTACCGACACCAATAGCGGCTTCTCCGTACTTAATGCAGAGAGCATGCTCGACCTCGCTAACAGCGGGGCGCTGGCAAGCAACGGCACCGGCGATAACTACGGTATAGACCTTACACTTGAGCGTCCTTTTATCGATAATTATTACATACTGTTCACGGGCTCGCTGTTCAAGTCCACCTACACCACCTATGACGGACAAACGTATGAAGGCCATTTCGACAGGCGCTACCAGTTGAATATAGTGGGAGGTAAAGAATTCAATTTCGGCCGGAAAGGCCATAGCATATTCGGCGCTAACGGGAAAGTGATGTACAGCGGGGGCCAGAGGGAATCTCCTATCGACCTTCCGGCATCACAGGCCGAGGGCAAGACTGTGTATGTACCGGGGGAATACTTTACTACCCAGGCAAAACCTTACTTCCGCATAGACGCCAGCCTATATTATAAACTGAACAGGAAGAGGGTAACGCATACTATCGAGTTTGATGTGCAGGACGTGACCAATTACATCAACTACTGGTACAGCTATTACGATGCCCGCGATGGAAGGATAAAGCATGTGAACGAGAGCGGCATCATACCGGTTATCAGCTACCGCATCGACTTTCACGGATAACAAAAGTGCCGGTAAAATACCGGCACTTTAAATCACAGCTCAAACCCTTCATTTTACTTACCATCCATCGCTGTGACATTCGTTCCGCCTATGGCGTTCATCAATTCATCAAGTTTCGGTTCCAATATTATTTCCGTGCGGCGATTAAGCGCCCGCCCGGCTTCCGTAGAATTAGGCGCAACGGGATCGTACCAACTGCGGCCACTGGCTATAAGGCGCGTGGGAGATACTCTATAATCATCTATCAATACATGCGCTATGGCTGTGGCCCTTGCTGTACTCAGGTCCCAATTATCTTTGTACATCTTATTGTGTATGGGTATACTGTCTGTATGACCTTCTATATCTATATTGATATCGCTGCTGGTATTCAACACTCCCGCCACTTTGGCCAGCGCATCTTTACCCATAGGATTAACCACAGCGCTACCAGAGGGGAACAGCAGGCTCTCCTGCATGCTCACATATACCTTACCATTCTTAATAAATACGGTTAACTGCTTGGCATTAAAACCCACAAGGGCATCTGCTATCTTTTTCCGGAGCACCTCAGTACTGCTCCGCTGCTGATCGATAAGCCGCTGCAGTTGCATCAACCTTTGTTGCTGTGCAGCTATCTGGTCCTTACTCATATTCAGCTCATTGGCTGTCGCTTCGGTTACATTGCTTAATGCAGTTACATTACCCATCAGGCGGGCTATGGAATCATTCTGTGACTTGAGCCTTTGACTCAACAGGTCATTTTGCTCCCGCTGGCGTGCAGCTTCATCTTTGGCCGCCACATATTTACGTTTGGCCACACAGGATGGCAAGATGAAGATGGCCATCAAAATAAGAGATACATAAGAAATGAGGTTTTTCATAGCATATATTTTACTACGGTATCAGGTAAAAACTATGCCACAGCTCCAAACCATGTACCTTTATGCTTCGTAATTGTCTCTATAACTACAGCTTATGCGTATCATCAAAAGCCTGGCGGCGCTTAACATATTGGCTATCATTTGCTTTGCTGCAAGTTCTTGCAATGCAAAGAGCCGCAACGATACACAGGGTACAGGTAAAACGGTTATCGAGCTCTTTACCTCAGAGGGCTGTTCCAGTTGCCCCAAGGCAGATAAAACAGTGGCCGAATTGCAACAACAATACAAAGACCGGTTATTGGTGCTCTGCTATCATGTTGATTACTGGAACTATCTTGGCTGGACAGACATTTTTAGCTCTGCCGCCAATACCCAAAGGCAGCAATATTATACCCATATATTCCGCCTGAATTCAGCCTACACCCCGCAAGCCATCATTAACGGCGGGCAGGAATGCGTAGGCTCTGACAAGAGCAAGTTAACAACGGCTGTAGAAAAAGGGGAGATGCAAAACAATAGCCTTGCATTGTCGGCAAAGCTATCTGGTAATAACATAACAGTAAATACGGTAAAGAGAAATACGACCGCCATAATATGCCTGGTACAAAAAGAAGCTACCACGCAGGTGCGCAAAGGGGAGAACGAAGGCCGCAGCCTGCACCACATTAATCTCGTCAGGGATTTCATATCACTACCTGCATCCATGAACAGCGCAGTGTTCGCGCTACCCTTTGATCTGAAAAAAGAGCAATATTTCGTGGCTATGCTCTTACAGGATGAAAAGACCGGGAAAATAACCGGCTGGACCACAGCGGACATTCAATGATCTACCACACCAGCGCGCTGGCGCCCAATATAGCGGCATCGGCATCCGGCAAAGCAGAGTATAGCAGGGAGACCTTATTCTTATATATCCGCAGCATATTGGCTTCCATATGGTAGTGCACATGGTGCATCAGCATATCTCCCGCTTTTGCCAGCCCCCCGAAAAAGACTATGGCCTGTGGCGAAGTAATGGCCACTACGTCGGCAAGTATTTGTCCTAATATCTTACCTGTGAATTCAAACAATTCCAGGGCCATCTTATCTCCCTGTTTTGCGGCTTCGTATATATGCTGCGATGTGAGCTCTGTTTGGGTATCCCTCAACAGGGTCTCATCTGTTCTTGTCTCCAACCATTCATACGCACTGCGTACTATGCCTGTGGCCGATGCGTAAGTTTCCAGGCAGCCTTTGCGCCCGCAGCCGCAGGGCCTGCCATCACGTACGGCTATTACATGCCCCAGCTCACCGGCAAAGCCATCGTGCCCATATATCATCAGTCCATTAGATACAAAGCCGCTGCCCAGGCCTGTACCCAAGGTAACCATCACAAAATCTTTCATCCCCTTCGCGGCGCCGTACATCATCTCCCCTATCGCCGCTGCATTGGCGTCATTGGTTATGGTCACTTTCTTATGCAGTGCTTCGCCGATCAGTTTGGCAAGAGGTATCACACCTTCCCAGGGCAGGTTCGCCGCATAGGCAACTTCGCCGGTATAAAAGTTACCATTAGGCGCCCCTACACCCACGCCTATTACATTATCGCGCCCTACATCATCCATTAGCCTGCCTACCTCTGCTTTAAGCGCTGTTATATACTCATGAACGGTTAGGTGGCCAGTTGTACGCATCTTTCCCTGGAACAATATCTGCCCCCTTCGGTCCACTATCCCGAATGAAGTATTGGTGCCACCTATATCTATACCCAGTGCTAATGGTTGTGTCATAGCAATAAAAATACAACAACAAAATAATACCCTGTGCTTATGGGATACTTTCTCAACATTTAATGTATTTTAGTCATGCTCAATAATATCCTGATGACAAACGACAAACGTTCATATGCCACCTCACTTTTCCTGGTAGGTTGCCTGTTTTTTATATTCGGCTTCGTTACCTGGCTCAATGGCACACTGATACCCTTCCTGAAGACGGCCTGCGAGCTCAATAACTTCCAGGCATACTTTGTCACCTTTGCCTTCTATATTTCCTACTTCGTGATGGCGATACCTTCATCGGCCATATTGAAAAAGACCGGCTTTAAAAGAGGAATGAGCCTTGGCCTTATCATTATGGCTGTAGGCTGTGTTATTTTTATACCTGCCGCATACCAGCGCAACTATACCTACTTCCTTATAGGTTTGTTTACGCAAGGATTGGGCCTATCCATATTGCAGACAGCCACCAACCCATATGTAACCATCCTTGGCCCTGAAGAGTCTGCTGCAAAGCGCATCAGCATCATGGGCATTGCCAACAAAGTAGCCGGCATCCTAAGCCCTATGATACTGGCCACAGTACTGCTGAAGAACATCGACACTGTTGGAGACCAATTAAAGGCTGCAACAGATGCTGCCGCTAAAAGCGCTTTACTCAATGAACTCTCGCAGCGCATCGTCAACCCATATATTACGCTGACCGTAGTATTAGTGGTGCTGGCACTGCTGATACTTATCTCTCCCCTGCCCGAACTGCATGAGGAAGAAGAAAATCCCGATGCCATCCCGGAACAGCAAGACAGTATTTTCAAGCATACTTATCTCTGGCTGGGGGCCCTCGCTATCTTCCTGTATGTCGGCGTCGAAGTAATGGCAGGTGATACCATCATTAATTATGGTAAGTCGCTCGGCTTCCCGATGGATAATGCCAAATTCTTCACCTCCCTTACCCTTACCTGCATGGTAGTAGGTTACATACTGGGCATCATACTCATGCCCAAAATAATATCGCAGGAAACAGCTTTGAAACTATGCGCCATCATCGGCATCATTTTATCCATAGGCGTATTGGTAACAAGTGGCTTTACCTCGGTTGTCTGCCTCGCCTCACTGGGCCTTGCCCACTCACTCATGTGGCCTGCCATATGGCCCATGTCTCTAAAAGGACTCGGAAAGTTCACTAAAACCGGGGCCGCCTTATTGATAATGGGCATAGCAGGGGGCGCTATCCTGCCCCTGCTCTATGGTCGCCTCGCCGACATTATGCATCCGCAAACAGCTTACATTATCATGGTGCCCGTGTACCTGTATATTTTGTTCTTCGCTATGAAGGGACATTTGGCAGGTTATAAACCAAACACGAAACAGTCATAATAAAACAGACGAATACAGAAGGGCCACACTTTAATTGTGGCCCTTCTCAATACTTTTCATCTATAAATTTTGTGTATTTGCTTATCCCGGTATTCTCGCTATATACTTGCTCATCTCGGTTATCTGTTCCACCACTTGCTTATTAGTGGCTTTGCAAGCCTTGGCTTTATTGAAGTATATCTTCGCGCTCTTAAAATCCCTGCGCTGTATGCATATGCTGCTTAGCTGCAGGTAGGCCGTAGCCTCATTGTCTTTATCGGGCAGGCCTATCTTCACCGCTTTACGCAGGTTCTCCATCGCTTCTTTGGTATTACCCTTCTTATAGGCAATAGAGCCAAGCTGTAAATAGGCTGTGCCCTCAAATTCTTTTTCCGGCAGCCCGGCAGCCAGGCCCTTCCTCAGGTCTTCTTCTGCCTTATCCAGGTTATCGTCCATTGTCGATAAGTTGGCGCGCAGCATATAGTAAGAAGAACGGATGGGCTTATAAAGCAGGTTAGGATATTTTACACTCTCCATTAGTTTCTTGGCTCCTTCCATATCACCGGACTCAATATAGCCCTGTATCAGGCTCATGGGCCCTACCATAAAATATGCCGCTATCATAATAAGCGCTATCAGGAAGGGCAACCAGGCTATCCACCAGGTAACGGAAAAACCTACCCAGAAACCCAATGCGATCAATGCGACGGCCAGGGGCAGTCGGTAAAAAACCAGGAAACGGCGGATGCTCATGCTCATATTGCTGTAATTGGGCTGCAAAGATAGCGTATTCATCCGGCCTGTACCAATGACAATAAAAAGGAATTTATCCGGCCCTTATGGATTTTTTAAAAGACCCGCATCTTTTTGGAAAGGGTTTGTTTATGATTAAGGCTTTCTTTAAAGACGCAAGACATTACCAGCTACTCTTCCTCGGCTCCTTTTTACTATATGGCACATTTATACTTGGCTGGGACACGCAGTGGGACCATTATATTGCCATTTTCGCCACCGCATTATTGACACAACTTGCCGGCATCCGCTTCCTGAAACTGCCTGTTCACTCCTTAAAAAGTGCCCTGATCACCACACTTGGCCTTTGCTTGCTGCTCAAGGCAAACCACTGGAGCATCTGTGCACTGGCTGCATTCCTTGCCATTGCCTCCAAGTTCTTCATTCGCGTAAATGGCAAGCACGTCTTCAACCCCGGTAATTTCGGTATCGTAGCCACTATATTACTTACAGGTCAGGCCTGGATATCACCGGGACAATGGGGCAGCGGGGCCATACTGCTGTTCCTCGTCGGTGTCCTCGGCAGCGCGGTCGTGTACAAGGTCAGCAGGCTCGATACTTCCTTTGCCTTCCTGGGTACGCTCATGGTACTACAGGCAGTACGCAACCTCTTGTACCAGGGCTGGCCTTTCGATTATTGGTTGCAGCAGTTCACTAATGGCAGCCTGCTCCTCTTCACTTTTTTCATGATCACCGACCCGGTCACCACCCCCGATCATAAAAAAGCACGTATAATCTGGAGTGTGCTCATAGCAATAGGCAGCTTCTACCTCAGCAATTATCGGTACATCAACGGGGCCCCGATCTGGGTACTCTGCTTCATTGCACCACTTACTCCTTTATTCGACAAGCTGTTCAGGGCATCACGCTTCCAATGGTTGAAACCAACAACATTAAAAACATCACATTGATTCATCAAACAAGGGATATATGAAACGAAAAATTCTGATAACAGCAGCGCTTATCCTAAGCGCATACGCACCCGGCAAGGCCTTTTGCGGTTTCTACGTAGCAAAGGCAGATACCAAAATATACAACCAGGCATCGCAAGTGATACTGGTGCGCGACGACAACCAGACCGTGATAACCATGAGCAACGATTTTAAAGGAGATGTAAGAGATTTCGCCATGGTAGTACCTGTTCCCGTAGTATTGAAAGAGAAAGACATTAAAGTAGTAGAGCGGCAGGTGTTCGATAAGCTCGACGCCTACTCTGCACCCCGGTTGGTTGAATATTACGACAACAACCCCTGCGATCCTTATCGTTATGAGATGATGGCCAAAGCAGCACCCGGGGTCGCTATGGGCTCGGCCAATGCGGTAATGGACGAAGAAAGGTCGAAGAAAGACTATGGCGTAACCATTGAAGCAAAATATACCGTTGGCGAATACGACATCATTATATTGGGGGCAGAGCAAAGCAATGGCCTGCAACGTTGGCTGACCGATAATGGCTATAAGATACCTGCCAATGCAGAAGAGGTACTCACGCCTTACATCCGCAACAACCTGAAATTCTTTGTAGTAAAGGTGAACCTGGACAAACTGGATGGCGGCGACTACCAGACACTGAGGCCTATACAGATCAGGTTCAACTCCCCCCGCTTTGGCTTACCTATACGTTTGGGTATGGCCAATGCCAATGGTGACCAGGACCTCATCATCTATGCCTTTACAAAACGGGGTCGTGTAGAATGCACCAATTACCGTACAGTAAAAATGAATACGGGTGTTAAGGTGCCGGAATTCATACAGGAGGACTTCGCTCCCTTCTATGCCGATGCCTTTAAAAAGGCCTGGAGGAAGGAGGGGCAGGATGCTATCTTCCTGGAGTATGCATGGGATGTAAGCTCAACGAATTACGTAAAATGCGACCCCTGTGTCTCCAATCCGCCCGACTATAAGGACCTCGAAGATGCAGGTGTTTGGTGGGTGAACGGCAGCAGTCCGCAATACTACGGCAGTGCCGATTTCAACGGCAATGTATTCTTTACACGCCTGCATGTGCGCTACAACAGGGCACATTACGCACAGGACCTTGCATTCCAGGTAACCCCGAACAAAGAACAGTACCAGGTACGCTATGTGATCACCCACCCTGCTGCTGGCAGTTTTAGCTGTGCCGCAGGCCGCCGGTATGTGCGCGAAGTTGCAGGCCGGCGCGAAGAAGAATTGCAGAACATGAACAGGCTGGCAGGATGGAGTATCTACAAACACATTGACTACCTCGATGACTGGAACAGGCGCAACGGCAATACCTACAACCCCATAAAACGCGGAAGTTTTACAGAAACCAACAGCATCGGTGGCATACTGGTACTTGGCTTCCTCGTTTTACAAGGCATCGCACTTTACTTTACCCTACGAAAGAAAAGTTAGTAGGCGGCAAACGAACTAAGGGTGACTGTATTAGCAGTCACCCTTATTATTGTAAAATCCCCAAAGGGGTAACATGTGCCTAACCCCGGGTCCATCCCGGGGCACAACTCCAAAATATTACACCGATCCCCAAAGGGGTAATATATGCATAACCCCGGGTCCATCCCGGGGCACAACTCCAAAATATTACACCGATCCCCGAAGGGGTAACATGTGCATAACCCCGGGGCATGCCGGGGGCACAACTCCAAAATATCACACCGATCCCCGAAGGGGTAACATGTGCATAACCCCGGGTCCATCCCTGGGGCACAACTCAGCTCAATTTTTCGCACAAATTCAACATCTTTATTGTCTCAACACATTTATACATGAGCTATCGCCAGATTTGCTATCACATCATATTCGGCACAAAGAACCGTGAAACAACAATTCCAAACGAGCATTGTGAGGAACTGTACAAGTACATATGGGGGATAATAAAAAACATGAACTGCAAATTGTACCGGATCAATGGTGTGGAGGACCATATTCACATTTGCTCTGACCTCCATCCCTCCGTATGCCTTGCAGACTATATCAGGACCATAAAAGTTTCAAGCGGTGGATGGATGAAAGAAAATGGTAAATTCCCCCATTTCAAAGGCTGGCAGGATGGCTATGGAGCATTCACCTATTCAAACAAGGAAAAAGACGTAGTGATCAACTACATAAAAAATCAAAAAGAGCATCATAAGAAAGTTGGTTTTTTCGAAGAATATAAACAGTTGCTTATAGAACATGGCATTGAATTTGACGAAAAATATCTGCTATAGCTTTATCACATTTTACCCCTTCGGGGACAGTATCAGTATTTGCATTCTCCCCGGATATCATCCGGGGTTATTAACGTTTTAGCCCTTCGGGCATGTTGAGTCAATAACCTTAGAATGAAATTTACGTTTACAGGCTTATTTTTGCTGCAGCATTATGGAACGCACGGGTTGGTATGAGCATTGGTTCGGCTCACTGTATTACAAAATATTATACCAGGACAGGGATAAACTGGAAGCGCAGGAGTTCATAGCTAAACTCCTTGGCTACCTGCAGCCCCTGCCAGGTTGCCCTATGCTTGATATTGCTTGTGGCGAGGGCCGTTTCGCCACTGAACTGGCCGACCGTGGCTTTGATGTTACCGGCATCGACATATCACACCAAAGCATAGAAAAAGCAAAAGCCCATGAGAATGAGCACTTACATTTCTATGTGCATGATATGCGCTTCCCGTTTTACATCAATTATTTCGACTATGCCTTTAACTTCTTCACCAGCTTTGGCTATTTCGTGCACGACCGCGACCATGTAATGGCCGCTAAGTCCTTTGCTGCCGCATTGCGTAAGGATGGCATACTGGTAATAGACTATCTCAACAGGGACTACGTGCTGAACAATATGCCACCGGAGGAAACAGTGCAGCGGGGCAGTTATACTTTCCATATTAGCAAAAAGCTGGAACGCGATCATATCGTAAAGACCATTAGCTTTACAGATGCGGATAACAAGCCCCAATGCTATAGCGAAAGTGTGGCGGCCTTTTCATTACCAGATTTTATACAGATATTTAAGAAGGCGGGGCTTTCGCTCACCGGCACCTTTGGCAATTACCGGCTCGATGCTTACGACCCGCTTACTTCACCACGAATGATAATGGTATTTAAAAAATAAGATGCAGGCACTGAGAGACTATATTCTGAACTGGGACTACACCATATGGTATTATATGAATACCGAGTGGCACACCCCCTTTCTCGACTTTGTAGTACCCTTCCTGCGCAACCAGTGGACATGGGCTCCCCTGTATCTTTTCCTGGCTATATTCGTACCCCGCAATTTCGGCAAGCGTGGCTGGATATGGTGTGCCGCATTCCTCATCGCCTTCGGCATTTCCGACCAGCTAAGCGCACACCTGCTCAAACCTATCTTTCACCGTACCCGCCCCTGTAACAACCCCTTCCTGGCCGATGTGGTGCACAATATCGTGCCCTGCGGCAGCGGCTTCAGCTTTCCTTCCTCCCATGCAAGCAATCATTTCGCATTAGGCTTTTTTATGGCAGCCACACTGGGGCGCAAGTTCAAGTGGGTAGGTCCTGCTGCCCTGCTATGGGCCTTCATGGTTTCTTATGCACAGGTATATGTGGGGGTACACTTCCCGCTCGATGTCACGGTAGGCGCTATTATCGGAATAATAACCGGCGGCTTCGTAGCTATGCTATTCAACCGCCGGTTCGCATTGGAGACCATACAATAAACACAGAACCTACTTCCTCGATGCGATATAATCGTCCAGTTCTTTCAGGTATTTCCCATCGCTGAAAGCACTGCCCAGTTGTTTGTAATTTCCTTTGTCCGTTATCTCGGGGTAGGCCCATTCTGCCAGTTGCAGCCTGTTATCGTCGCTATCCAGCCAGCCCATCAGTTTCACTACCTGGTCTGTTGTAAAAGATTTCCCTTTCAGTTCAGTTTCCATGGTCTGCAGTTTATCTGCATCATTACTCTTGCCGCGTATCATACTCTTTATCCCATCCATATCCCCTTTCGACATGGGCCCTGTACCAAAACTGCCTATCGCATTGTCCGCTGCTTGTGCATCTGCTTCTTTATACTTGTTACCGTTCTCATATACATCATCTCCCGGTGGCACCGTCTCATTATAGGTCCTGTCATCATAGGTACCGTTCCTTTCCTGCCGGTCGTAACTGTATTGGCGGTTATCGCCATTTTCATTCATTTGGATATCTCCGGTATTGGGATCTATTACGCACTCTGCATAGGTACCACGGTGTATGCGTATGGCTCCGCTATATACGAGGTGCGCATGACCACGCCCCCTGTCGTCCTGTTCGTAGGTGTACACCTTAAGGTAATGCCTGCCTGCAGGCAGGTCACCGATGGTGAGCGAGGTGCCATGCTTGCCAAAATACCGGCCATTGAGCGCCACCGACAGATGCGAATGGTCACTCAGGCTTACACGCAGGGTACTATAGCCACCCTGGGCAAAGCCCGGGGCAGTAAATAACAAAAGCAGCAGTATAGCAGATATTATTTTTTTCATTTCGACCGGTCTTTTTATACTTATTAGAAACAATAGCTGTGCCAAAGTTTAAAGGAGAAATGATATTGAGCCTTTTTTAACGTAGTAGCAAAGCACATAATATACCCGCCGATACGGCGGCATTCAGCGATTCGGCCCCGCCCCTGCGTGGGATGGTAAGTTGCTGTGTGGCCATAGCCAGTATATCGGCCGATAAGCCCTGCGATTCATTACCTATCAGCAGCACAGCGCTACTCGGTCTTTCAGCCTCGTATATATTAGTTCCTGCTAATGTGGCCGCCAGTATAGGCATCGCTACCGTTTGCAGGTAGTCTTTCAATACCGCCGTATGCACCTGTACCCGGAGCTGTCCGCCCATAGCGGCCTGTACCACCTTAGGGTTGTAGGCATCCGCACAGTCAGGCGAGCATACCACATGCCGTATCCCGAACCAGTCCGCGATACGTATTATAGTGCCCATATTGCCGGGGTCTTGTATCCCTTCAAGGGCAATGCACCATTCGTTCACCGGGGGGGCAACCGGTTGCGGGGGCGTGGCTACTACCAGTAGCACCTGGTTGGGCGTACGCAGTGCCGATATGGCTTCCAGTTCATGCTGCGCAACAATGCATAGTTCCGCTTCCTGGTGTTTGCCTATCAGCGCTGTGTGTTGTGCGGCCCATTCTTCCAGCGCCACTACTATCTTTATCTCCGCATCGCTGCCCAGCCACTCACGGGCTATCTTATCGCCCTCCGCAAGGAATACATTGTATTCTTTACGGTATTTTTGCTGCGTTAACGACCGAATATATTTATTTTGTGCCCGGGACAACATCAGGTCACAAATCTATACTAATTGCACTGAGAAATACATGGGCTTAAGAAGAAAAGAACACAACAGGATATTGCTTGCAGCCTTTGCAGCGCTCCTGTCTTCCCTGCTTTTCTCCTGCGATGCTACCAAACACCTCAAAGAAGGCGAATACCTGCTGCGTCGCAACTCGGTGGAGCTACATGCCCCTGACCGCATAAAACGCAAGGCAGAGATAAAAGACAACCTGGCACGCATCATTGTCCAAAAGCCTAATAAATACAACTTTTTGGGCTGGCCTTACAAGGTTTGGCTCTATAACCTGCGGTACACGAAATACGAAAAGGATTCCACCAATTACCAGATAAAGTCGAAGACGGTAGAGAAACCGGTGGTGTATGACAGCACTACACTTAGGCGCAGTAAGCAGAATATGAAGAGCTATATGGTGAACCAGGGCTACTTCTATGCGCAGGTGGACGATACCACTAAATTCAAAAAGAAAAAAGCCTACGTAACCTACGATGTGGACGCCGGCATCAACTATGCTATTGATAAAGTGGACCTCGACATAGACGATTCGGCTATTACTGCTATTATTAAGGACAATAATAAAGAGACCGAGCTGGTGAAGGGCAAGGAGTTTTCCATGTCGCTGCTGGAGGCGGAGCGCAGCCGCATTACCACCCTGCTCAGGAACCATGGCTACTACAAGTTCTCCCAGGAAAGTATCTCCTTTGTGATAGATACCCTGAACAAGGCCTACCTGCAAAATGCAGAGAATCCCTTTGCCGGGGCTGTTAATGCGATAGAGGAAGAACAAAAAGCGCAAAAACCGCCCCTCGATATCACTATGATCATTCGCGCGGAAGACCCCAGCGAATACAACCGTTACTACATCAACAAGATCACCATCATGCCCGATTTCGAAGACCGTAAGGACTTCCGCGACAGCTCTATGATCGTGAAACATTTCGGCGATGTGACCTTTCGCTACCATCAATATTATGTGCGTTCGCGGGTAATAATGAAACATATATACCTGGAGCATGGACGTCTCTTTGCCCAGAGCGATCTTGAGATGACCCAATCGAAGCTCACCGAGTTGGGTGTCTTCCAGACCATCAATATCCGTTTCCGTGAGGATACTGTAGGCGGTGTCAATGTACTCAACTGCTATATACTCATGAACCGCAGCAAGAAGTTCGACTTCTCTACCAATTACGAAGTATCAAGCGGTTCTACTTACTTCCTTGGCAATACGCTGAGCTTCAACTTCCGTGACCGAAACTTTGGCAAAGGGGCTAACCTCTTCAGCATATCACTGACAGGTGGCCTGGAAACAGCCTATGACGAGAACAAGGCCGATAAAATATATGACCGCTTCTCCCTGCTCAACAGGTATTATGGTATCAATACCAGCATGAATTTTCCAAAATTCCTCGTGCCTTTCAGCATGAAGGATGCCAGCCAGCGCAACCTACCCCGTTCCATCATCAGCCTCGGCACCAATTTCCAGGACCGCATCAATTACTTTACCCTTACCAATACCAATGCAAGCCTGATATACAACTTCCGCGAGACCCGCGAGAAGACCTGGGACGTATCACCTGCATTTGCCAACATCATTCGCAGGCCCTATACCTCCGACTCTTTCCAGGCCCGCCTCGATGCCAACGACTTCCTGAAGAACAGTTATAACCCCACATTCATCGAGGGCGAGAATGTGGCATTTACTTACTCCGACCAGGAGAAACAGAAGGGTGGCTCCTACTCTTATGTTCGCCTCTCTTTCGAGGAGGCGGGTGGCCTTATGCTGGGGCTTAACAGCGTCGTCCCTTCGCTCGGTGTTACCTACGCGCAATACACCAAATACGATGTAGATGCCCGGCATTATTTCAAACGCAGGCACTCAACCGTGGCCTTCCGCTTTAATGGCGGTGTGGGCATACCTTACGACAAGTCGAACACACTACCCTATATCAAGCAATACTATGCAGGGGGCGCATACAGCATCCGTGGCTGGCGCATACGCACCCTTGGCCCCGGCAGCGACTCATCGGGCCTGGCCAGTACCAGCGGGTTCGTGGACCGTACGGGCGATATCAAACTGGAGATGAACGGCGAATACCGCTTCGACATACTACAACTTTTCACAGGGGCCATCAAGCTCAACGGCGCCCTGTTTGCCGACGCCGGTAATATATGGCTGGCCCGCAAAAGTGTGGACCTGCCGGGTGGCGAGTTCGCATTCAGCACACTTGGGCAGGATATTGCCGTCAGCACCGGCGCGGGTGTCCGGATGGACATAGCCGGCTTCTTCGTTCTGCGCCTCGATGCGGCCTTCCCGGTCAAGAAACCCTACATCTTCAATGGCAACGGGGGCTGGGTCTTCAACGAGATAGCTTTTGATAACAGCAACTGGCGCGCACATAATATTGTGCTGAACATTGCCATAGGTTATCCGTTCTGAGTATACGATAATGCGTTTTTGTATAAGCCCTTAGCTTTTAATACCTTTGGAGCCATATGCGTAACATAAAGCTCATAGAAGTAAGGTCTGAGATAGGTGCGGGTACCCGTGGCGCCAGCCTCGGTATCGACGCTATCCGTATCGCTGCTCTCGACTTTATGAGCAGTTTTTTTGTGAACTTTCCCTCCGAGGTAGTGGAGAACGAGAACCGGCTGCTGTACGAACCTGTTGCCTCACCTTATGCCAAGCGCATACAGGGTGTGCTCACTATGTATGAACGAGTATCCAAGGCGGTAGCAGAAACGCTTAAGTCGGGGCTGTTCCCACTGGTGCTGGCCGGCGATCATAGTACGGCAGGGGGCACTATTGCCGGTATCCGCATAGCCAAGCCAAAGAACAGGCTGGGCGTGATATGGATAGATGCCCATGCCGATATGCACTCCCCCTATACCACTCCATCGGGCAATATGCATGGTATGCCCCTGGCAACCGCCCTCGGCGAGGACAACATAGAGAACCAGGTACACAACCCCGACCCGCAGACCATAGAACTCTGGAACAAGCTGAAGAACATAGGCAAGATACAGCCTAAGATCAGCCCGGAGGACATCGTATTCATCGGCCTCAGGGACTATGAGAAGGAAGAGGAATACCTGATCAAGAAGTACGGCATGAAGGTCATCACCGTGCAGGAAGTGCGCCGCAAAGGCGTGGAGAATATCGTGCGGCAAGCCATGATGCACCTAAGCTCCTGCGACGACATCTATGTATCCTTCGATGTGGATAGCCTCGACAGCTCCATATCACGCGGCACCGGCACACCGGTAAGCAATGGCCTGAAGGAGAAAGAGGTGGAGGATATGCTAGCCTCTATCATGCAGAACCACAAAATATGCTGCTTCGAGGTGACCGAGGTGAACCCAACACTGGACAAGGAGAACATGATGGCGGAGATAGCCTTCAACATACTGCAGCGCAGCGTGAACCTGCTGCTGATGAACTAAGTTTTACCTGGTGAGAATGAACTTCATGCCTTTACCATAGGCGCCCATCCCGTCTTTCCGGCGGCGCAGCAAAATATCATCGAAGTAGGCCGTATCGTTCTGTTTGGTCATGTAGAAGATATTGTTCTTCACATCGGGGGTAAGCGTATCGCCGGGACAATATTCAGACAGGTAATCGGGCACGATCATCAGGTTACCCACAGAATCCTCGTAGAGGTTGCGGCGTACGTAGGAGAAAGTAAAGCCAACAATATTGAAATCGTTCCCTGACGAATCGCGTGAGGAGATACCTTCTTTCAGCAATCGGTCGAAATCCTCTTTAGAGATGAAGCCACCTTTCTTATCGGAATGCCCGAGGTAAACGGGTATGTAAGGCACCGAGGAAGTATCTTTCTTTGCAGGCTTCTTGCCGTCATCGGGTTTCTTCACCCCCTGCGCGCTGAGCCCTGCGGCAAAGCAGAGCAGCAGTCCTACCAATATGATATTTCCCGTACGCAACATCAAACCTTAAATATAGCAAGCAAAAAGTTAAAACAATAATAAACTCACAGCCTGCAAAAATATTTTATACATAACCACCAAACTTATCAGCCGGCAATGCATATAGGGCCAGTCCTTAACTCATCAAAGCGAGGCTCTCCTCTATCGTCTTTATTTTGGCCAGTGCATCGTCTTTCTTCTTCTGCTCGTTGGCTATCACCTCCGGCTTGGCATTGGCTACAAACTTCTCATTACCCAGCTTCTTCTCCACGCTCTGCAGGAAGCCCTTCAGGTAATCGAGGTCTTTTTGCAAAGCCTCTTTCTGTACACCTGTGTCCATACCCGCTGCTGCCTTTGCTTCGATATACAGCTTATCGGTCTGCACTACGATCGCTATGCAGCCTTGTTTAGCCTCACCGGTAAAGCCTATATGCTCGGCGTTCACCTGCCGGGTAAGTATGGCCTGTGTAGCCTCGTAGAATGCATGGTGCTGTGTATCTATCCATAAGCTGATGCTGTCCTTCGGTTTTAACTGGTTCTTGTTGCGGGTATCACGTATGGCTGTAATGAGCTCCTGCAGCATATCGCCATATTTCAGCACCTCTTTATCAGCCTCGGTGGCGCCTTCAAGAGGTTTTAATATAAGATCATCACCAGCGCTACGTTCACGCATCAGGTGGTACATCTCCTCCGTAATGAAGGGCATATACGGATGCAGCAGTTGCAGCAACCTTTCATAAATGGCGATGGTGCGCTCATAAACATGTTGCGATACAGGCGCATCCATAGCAGGCTTCACCCATTCCAGGTACCAGGAGCAGAAATCATTCCATATCAACGAATAGATGGTCTTCAGCCCTTCGCTCAGGCGGAAGTCCTTGAACAGTTCGGTAATCTCGGCAGATACTACGTTCAGTCTTTGTTCCATCCAGTCGATGGCGAAACGTACATTGGTATCCTCCACATTGTCGAGCACACGGCCTTCCCAGCCCTTTACCAACTTCAGGGCATTCCACATCTTGTTGCAGAAGTTGCGGCCCTGTTCCAACTGGCTTTCGTCCCAAAGCAGGTCGTTACCCGCAGGGCTCGATATCATTACGCTGAAGCGTACCGCATCCGCGCCAAAGTCATCTATTAACTGCAGCAGGTCGGGCGAATTGCCGAGGCTCTTACTCATCTTGCGGCCCTGCTTATCGCGCACTATACCTGTGAAATACACCTTGTCAAAAGGCTTCTGGTCCATGAACTCGTAGCCTGCCATGATCATACGCGCTACCCAAAAGAAAATGATCTCGGGTGCGGTAACCAGTGTATTGGTGGGGTAATAATATTTAAGGTCGGGGTTGCCGGGGTTCCTGTTCCAGTCGAACACCTCCATGGGCCATAACCAACTGCTGAACCAGGTATCGAGCACATCCTCGTCCTGCCTCAGTACAGGTTCCTTTTCTGCCAGTATGGGCTTGGCAGCAAAGTATTTTTCCTGTGCCTGTGCCGCATCCTGCGCCACGTACATATCGCCCTCGCTATCGTACCAGGCAGGTATGCGCTGGCCCCACCAGAGCTGGCGGCTGATGCACCAGTCCTTGATGTTCTCCATCCAGTGCCGGTACAGGTTCTTGAACTTCGCGGGGTGAAACTCTATGGTATCGTCCATCACCTTCTCCAGGGCAGGCCTTGCCATCTCCTGCATATTGCACCACCACTGCATGCTCAGGCGCGGCTCTATCACCTCGCTGGTGCGCTCGCTATAGCCCACCTGGTTGCTGTACTCCTCTTCTTTTACGAGGTTGCCGGCAGTGCGCAGGTCTTCCACTATCTTTTTGCGCACAGCAAACCTGTCCTCGCCCACATACAATTGCGCAGCGGGGCTCATGGTGCCGTCCTCGTTCAGCGTGTCCACTACGGGCAGCTTGTGCTTCAGGCCAAGGTTGTAGTCATTGATATCGTGTGCAGGCGTTACCTTCAGCGCACCCGTACCGAATTCGATATCTATATAGTCGTCGAATATGATGGGTATGCGCCTATTGATAAGCGGCACGAATGCATAGGCCCCCTTTAGATGCGCATAGCGCGGGTCGTCGGGGTGCACACAGATGGCGGTATCGCCCAGTATGGTCTCGGGGCGTACCGTGGCTATGGTGATGTATTCTTCCTTATCCGTATCGAGCTTGTAACGTACATAGTACAGCTTAGAGTTGGTAGGCTTGTAGATCACCTCCTCATCGCTCAGAGCTGTCTTGGCTTTAGGGTCCCAGTTGATCATCTTCACCCCGCGGTAGATATAGCCCTTGTTATATAGCTCATTGAACACACGGATAACGGCAGCATAATAATTCTCGTCCATAGTGAAGGCAGTGCGGTCCCAGTCGAGCGCGCAGCCCAGCTTTTTGAGCTGTTGCAGAATGATGCCGCCGTACTTCTCCTTCCACTCCCAGGCATACTCGAGAAATTTTTCCCGGCTGAGGCTCTTTTTATCGATGCCCTTATCGCGCAGCATGCCCACTACCTTGGCCTCGGTAGCTATGGAGGCATGGTCGGTGCCGGGCACCCAGCAGGTATTGTAGCCAAGCATCTTAGCACGGCGCAGCAGTATATCCTGCACGGTATCGTTGAGCGCATGGCCCATGTGCAGCACACCTGTTACATTGGGCGGCGGAATGACCACGGTATAAGGCGGACGTTCATCGGGCACACTCTTAAAGTATCCCGAATTGTTCCAATGCTCATACCAGTGCTGCTCAGCCTCCCTGTGTCGAAAGTTCTTAGCTAATTCCATTGTTTTATTATAGTACTTCGTTATAAGGTTTGCAAAGATAATTGATAATAATTGCTCAAAGCCTCATAGACATCCAACATTATACTAAAATTGGCGCCCATATATGATTATCTTTCGTTATGAATTATTAATTTTCAGTATCCCTATTCAATCTCAAAAAAATTAAACCGATGTATACAATAGAATTAAGGAAGTTTTCAGATTTAGATCACCACTTTATAAAAACCACAGGTAAACCTGTAAATGGGGCAATCACAGAAGCAGCGACATTGGCTATCTATCAATTTCTACCAGGCATACACACATCGCTTAAGAAATGGAGAAAAGAAAAGAAAACGTGGAATCTAAATTATGAATTTCCCCCAGGTAGAAAAAGGATAAGCAAACCAATTAACTACTTAGTTCTATCGGAGCATATAAGAGCCAACAATTCATTTGACCCATTCTTACTTGCGCTACCAGACTATAATTGTCACTGGATGGATGATTCTACTGGCATGCTCATGGATTTTTATGTGGGTGATAAAACTGGTGAATTAGGTATAGCCAGTGGCGATTTACAAAAACATCATTTTGGAGAAAACTATCCTATTAAGCCACTGCTAAACAGAGAGGGACGATTGTACACAACAATACAGCCTCAGTTAATCCAAAGAACAATTAGAAAAAGAACTGAACTAATTCAAAATTCGAATTTATCATTAACGGATGATTGGATTTTTGATTTGCGGAATCTGATAAGCGATTCTATTTCACTATTGGACATTGCATTTAATCAACTTTATGTGAAAGCAGAATATGACCCTTTACCGGGTTGGAAATTCGATAAGGAAAAGCTGAAAGAAAGGCATGGAAGGCGTCTTAATGACAAAATCGGATGGGTACACTTGATAACAGGCAACAATTTAAATATTGAAAAAGAAAGAAAAAGTTTAGATAGTCTTCGAGAATTAAGGAATCACTTTATGCATTTTGACCCTCCAAGCCTAGTAATTACAATTGAAGAAGCCGTAATCTGGTTAAACCAAATGATAGACATTGGAAAAATTCTGATCAAAATGCGACAAGCGCTTGGAGTCGCTATTTCATATGATTTGATAAACTATCTACTACAAGAAGAAGCGGTCTTCAATCCAATTGAAAACAAAAATCGAAACCCAGTTAAGGAAGAGAAATCTAAAAACTATTTATCATCAACGTGGTAGCAGCATGCGTATTGGCTATCATACTCTTCCCTTTTGCAAATTATTTTCTTTGACTTAGCGAGAGTAAGTGTCTTGTTAATCCCCCTTAGCAAGGGGGATGTATACTATATTGTTTCATTTTATTTCCTCTTTTAGGCTTCTCATAGCTCCAAAATTCGTCTACTCTTAAAGCTCCAAGCAAAATGCCAATTTTACCAATGATTATTTTATCTTCTTCAACTACATCCTTGAGACCATTGGGAAAAGTAGATTCAGGTTTGGCAATCAAAATAAATCCACCACTATTTAGTTCTACACGCCCCACTCGTCCTCGTTTGTAAAAAGGATGCCAAGGCACAGCGTTTGCAACACGTTCGCCCCACCACAGCAAGTCTACAACCTATGGTTACAAATAATTTCGTTATCCCTCGCCAAATCTCATTTTCCCGGCATGAACTACTGTATTCCCTTTTATCGACGTGGTACTTCCATCAGCGGAAATTTCAAAATAACCGTCAGTCGAAATCCCTCCAGCACCCTTACTTTCGGGAACATGTTCAAAAATTCTTCTATCGCCAAAGTACACTTCTGTCTCACGACCCAAGCGGCTTCTAAAGTATACTTGGCCATAACGCATTTTAACATTGGTGAAAAGTAGTTCATTCCTAGAATTAATTGTTGCATGCAAACAAATTTTATTCGCCGCCTCATTAATAATGAATCCATTTTTTACCCGTCTTACATCCCAATTTCCCGAACTAATTTTTAGTTCATTTTTATCAACATTTAATATTAAATTTGAGCTGCTATCGTAAAACCGACCAGTCAAAGCGATATGTCCATCATCTAAATCCTCAAGTGCCAACAGAGTTTCATCCCCGACTTTCAAAATCTCTCTAGGATCGTTAAAAGTCCAATTTCCCAATTTAATGGTAGTAGGTCGCGTAAAAAAGAGAAACTCTTTGTCATGAGTAAAATCTCTTTGCTTTGCTCTAGGGTTTGCATACGCTCTTTTAATATCATCAACCGTAAAGCCGACACTGCCTTTCTTGGTATGATGATTTGGACATAAAAGGCACATGCAATTTGGGTCGTGTTCCTTAGCGTCTACAAAGGGTGGATCGATGTGCTCTATCTCAGTCAGAAATAGACCACAAAAAACACAACCAAATCCGCACCGTTGACGAATATCCCTTTTAATATCCAATGGTATATCCCGTGAAAGTCCATGTTTATTTATAACTCCCATTCGTAAATATATCGAAAATAGTGAATACTTTTAATCCAAGTCATTAAAACGAAAGTCCCAACTGGTTTATCTGGCTGCATTTGCACTTAGCTTAATCAAAGCATAGAGACTGCCCGCCACCCCCACTCGTCCTCGTTTGTAACGAGGATGCGACGGCACTGCGTTTGCAACGCCCTTCCACAACATCCATGTGTCCATCATGTAGACACTAATCTATCCCCATGCCTAGAACACTTTAATATCCAAAACCGGATGCAGTTCTATTCCATTGGGGGCATGTCCTTTACCATGTGCGATTTTATCAAAAAATACCACTCCCGTTATCTGTACTTTCTTTCTTTCGCCAAGGAAGGCTATTGCACCGGGATTTTGATCTACTTTTTCATTTATCTCCTTACGCGCGGCAGTATATTTATTTACCAGTAGCGGAAAACCTTTTACTTTGTAACAGTCGGGGCTGGGTATCTCTGCAATCATAGAGTCGCGGTTATTCGCGCTGACAAGGATGAGATGATAATCTTGATCTGCCTCCCTTCCCAATCCAACAAGATAGGCAGTAATATGTACTTTGCGCTGTTCGGCAACTGCCCGTTGCTTACCTAACTGGCTGTTACCTGGCCTTGTAATATTTATCAACTGATGAACTGTGGCCGACCGACTACCTGTATTTAATAATTTAAGGCCACCGGCATCTATTAATATTTTGTTGTCCCAACGATATTTACCACCGCAGTCTTGTGCATGCGTTTGATAAATGGCAACTACTACTATGCAGATCAACAAGCAGTATTTCATATTATTTTTTACCAAACCTATAAACAAGAGAAATTAATGTCAAGGTGAAAAACACCTATTTTCAAAAAAAATTGCCAGGTGACTATACTATTTAGTAAGGCCATATGTCAGTCTCCGACAACTTTATTGCTCGCTATAAATATAAAATTTGGTCGTCCAGAAACCTCTTACCTGTCGAGGTCACCCGAACCATTACCGTGACGAGGGTGTGCGCCACGCTGCTCGTTGTTGAGGCCGCCATGGTACCCGCCCCCCATATGGTTGTGCCAATGGTCGCCGGTAACATGGCGATGACGCAGGTGCCCATGCCCCATGTAATAAGTATCGGGATAGGCTTCATTCTCCACATAGCAGGAACTAAGCCCCGTGAGCGATAAAGTAATGAGCGACAATATCAATATATAACGTTTCATGATCGTAGTTTTTTTGATTCATTATATTATATAAAAAAGCCGCGCCAAGAGATGATAAAGAGTTAAAAAGTGACTACTTGCTCACATCACCGGCACCATTGCCATGACGGGGGTGTGCGCCATACTGCTCGTTGTTAAGGCCACCATGGAACCCGCCACCCATATGGTTGTGCCAGTTGCCACCTGTAACATAGTGGTGACTCAAACGAGGAGCACCATCTTCCATGTAGCAGGAGCTAAGGCCTGTGAGCGAAAAACTAACAAGTGCCAATATCAATATATAACGTTTCATGATCGTAGATTTTGATTCGTTTTATTATATAAAAAAGCTACGCCAAGAGATGATAATATTCCTTAAAAATACATGTAGTCAAAAGATCGTTCAGGTAGCGAGGGTAAAAAGAAAGTGCTAAAAACCAGGAGGAAAGTGAGATCAAAAAGCAATACCTTTCAACCTAATTTTACCATGATGAACAAGGGTACCATATTAAAAACTGCTAGAAAATATATACTTGTCATAATCACCTGTTTGTTCGCAACGGGCATGCAGGCAAGCGCACAAGACCTCATCCCACTTTCCAATCTCAACCCTGAGTGGTCGAAACCGTATGAACCTTTCCGCATAGCGGGCAACCTATATTATGTAGGCACATACGACCTTGCCTGTTATCTCATCACCACAGCACAGGGCCATATACTCATTAATACCGGGCTGTCCAACTCCGTGCCGATGATCAGGAAGAATGTGGAACAGCTTGGCTTTGACCCCGGCGATATCAGGATACTGCTCTGTACGCAGGCACATTTTGACCATGTGGGTGGTATGGCCGAAATGCAGCAGCTGACAAAGGCAGAAATGATGGCCGACGAAGGCGACGTACAGGTGCTGACCGACGGCGGCAACAGCGATTATGCGCTTGGCGGCAAGGGAGCCATGTTCAAAAGCGTAAAGGTGGGGCGCATACTGCATGACCGTGATGTCATCAGCCTGGGCGGTGTCCGCATCACGATGCTGCACCATCCCGGCCATACCCAAGGTTCCTGCTCCTACCTGCCGGATGTGCAGGACGACAAAGGCAACTACCGGGTGCTGATAGCCAACATGCCCAGCATACTGCCCCAAACCAAACTATCGGGCATGCCGGGCTACCCCGAAGTGGGCAGGGACTACGCTTACACACTGAAGGCCATGAAAAAACTGCATTTTGATATATGGTGCGCCTCGCATGCCAGCCAGTTTGCACTGCATGAAAAACATAAACCGGGCGATGCTTACAATCCCCTGGCCTTCGCCGACAGGAAAGGCTACGATGACGAACTGGAACAACTGCAAAAGGCCTATGATGATAAGCTAAAGGAACAATAACAGCACAAAGGATAAGCTATCCTTAAAAAATGTGGATATCTCTTTGTGCCATTCATATGCGAAGGTTCCCGCCCTGCATACCTTTATGCAACTAAAATTTTAACACCAAAAAGAATACGTTATGCCAGCAGCAAACATTTACCTCAATTTCAACGGCAACTGTGAAGAGGCCTTCAATTTTTATAAGTCGGTTTTCGGCGGTGAGTTCCCTTACATCGGGCGCTTTAAAGACATGCCCCCTTCACCCGACGGGAAAACGATAACGGGCGAAGAAGGGGAAAAGATCATGCACGTAAGCCTGATGATCGGCGAGCATTCGGCCATAATGGGCAGCGATACAGGCGGCGAATGGGCTGCCAGCTACAAGCAGGGCAACAACTTTTCCATATCCATCAATGCGGATAGTAAGGAAGAGGCAGACCGCATATTCAATGCCCTGTCGGCAGGTGGCCAGGTCACCATGCCGATGAACCAGACCTTCTGGGGCGACTATTTCGGTATGTGCACAGATAAATTCGGGATAGCCTGGATGATGAGTTTCCATACGGGCCAGCAAGCATAGACTACAAACCGGCAAGTAATTGCCCGTTACTGATCTCAAGCGCGCAACGGAAGTGCCCCTCGGGGCATGTCTTTAGCCCATGCAAGCCACAGGGGCGGCAATACAGGCGTTCTGCAACCTCCACCACCCTGGCGTTGGTCCTCAGCGGGCCAAAGCCAAAGGCAGGCACCGTGGAGCAGAACACGGCGGTGAGCGGAGCATCCATTGCCGATGCAAAATGCAATGGTGCAGAGTCATTCGTGTAATTCATTTTTGCGCCCTTCATTAATGCAGCCGACTGCAGGTAGCTGAGCTTACCACAGAGGTTAACAACGGAAGGATGGGCAACCTGTGCAGCAATACCTGCGGCGAGGTCGCTGTCGGCAGGGCCACCGAGCAGGTATATGTTATGGTCTTGCGACAGAGCATTGATGAGCGCCACCCACTTGTCGGCAGGGAACTGCTTGGTAAACCATACCGAAGATGATGCTATGCAGATATAAGGCTTGCCGGTGTATGAGACAATATGTTCGTAGTCTGCGGCTGAAGGATATAAAGCAGGGAGAGCATAATCAGCATCAGTAATGTCGGCGACCAGGGACTGGTTGCGCTGCACCTCGTGAACGGGATCGGGTGAATAGGGATCTGAGATGATATGGGGCATGCGGCGTGTATAACAAAAAGAGAAAGGGTTCTTATTGAAACCTGCCTTGTACTTAGCCCCCGACAACCAGGTGACGAAACCCGAACTGCCAAAGCGGTGCAGGTTGATGACATGGGTATAATGCTGCCGGCGGATATCACCGGCCATTTTGAGCAGGTTGGCATATTTACCGTCTTTCTTATCCCAGACCCACAGACGACCAATATAGGGATGGCCTTGTAAAAGGCCCTCGTTGCCCTTGCGCAGCAGAAAATCGAGCTGGGCATCGGGATAATATGAGTGCAGCTTTTCTACCAGGGCAGTAGCCAGCACCACATCGCCCGTAAAGGCGGTTTGTATGACCAATATCTTCGGCACATAGCAATAATACGACCTTGAAACACCATTATCAAAAAAATGACTATTTTACTGCAAACTATTGATTAATGAATAGAAGGTTACTTGCTGCCAGTATAATATTGCTGCTACCATCGCTTTTAAGAGCTACTCCTAACTGGAGCACCGATGTAGCGCCGATAATATACAACCATTGCTCCGGATGCCACCATAACGGGGCAATAGCACCCTTCTCGCTGATGACCTACCAGGAGACCGTAAGCCACGGCTTTAGCATAAAGGACCAGGTAACCAACAAGATAATGCCCCCATGGCCGCCAGACCCGGCTTATGCCAGGCTGGCCCATGAACGCAGGCTGTCAGACGCCGAGATCAATACCATAAAGGATTGGGTGGATGGCGCTATGCCCCCGGGCGATACTACCCTTGCACCGCCGCAGCCGGTGTTCAGTGTAGATGGCGACCTGCCGGGTACTGCCGACCTGACGGTGCAGATACCTGCCTACACCTCTACCGCCAGTACAGGCGATGTGTACCAGTGCTTCGTGATACCCAGCGGCTTGCTTACCGACAAATTCATCACTGCCTTCGAAGCTGTGCCGGGCAACCGGGGCATTGTGCACCATGTGCTGGTATATGCAGATACAACGGGCGCCTGTGCAGCACTTGATGCCGCATCGCCGGGACCGGGATATACTAACTTCGGTGGTGTGGGTAGTAACAGCGCCATACTGCTGGGTGGCTGGGTACCGGGCAGCGCACCGGTGCAGTACCCCAACAACTTTGGCGTACGTATACCCCAGAATGCAGATATAGTGTTGCAGATACACTACCCTGCCGGCACAGCCGGGCAGGTGGATAGCACCAAAGTACGTTTCTTCTTTGCGCCCAACCCGGTACGGGATGTGTATATAGTACCAGTGCTCAATTACCTTGACAATACTGTGCTTTCGCCCTTCCCGCTGCACATACCGGCAAATGATACGGCTACGTTTACGGAGACATACACATTGCCCCCGGTTGATTTTTCGCTGCTGGGTGTAGCCCCACATATGCACCTGACAGGGAAGAGTATCAAGTCATTCAATGTAGCTGCACAGGATACTCAGAAGATCATCAGTGTACCCGATTGGGATTTCCACTGGCAGGGTTTCTACCTGTTGCCACGCATCATGCGCCTGCCGGGTGGTAGTAAGGTATATGCTTCCGCCTTCTACGATAATACCACCAATAACCCCGAGAACCCGAGTAGCCCCCCACAGGATATCTTTGGCGGGGAGCAGACAACGGATGAAATGATGCTGGTATATTATGTCTTCGCGCTCTACCAGCCCGGTGATGAGAATATCATTATCGACAGTGCAGCAGCACTTAACACCGCTACCTACTATCGCGGGCAACAGATATTTAGCCCCTACCCTAACCCGGCATCAGGACAATTAGTGGTGAAATATTATTTCGAGAATGATGATGTTGCCGACATATCCCTCATAGATATGAGCGGCAGACTGGTGCGCACACTGGCACAGAACATGCGGGTAAAGAACGGTTACCATGCCGATAGCTACCAGGTGAACGATGTGCCTGCAGGAACATACCTGCTGCAATTAAAAAGCAGTCGGCAAATACTATCTCAGAAACTGGTGATACGACATTAACATAAGGATATTATGCGCAAAATATACCTGATCTTACTCGCGGCTATCAGCCTGGCCTCCTGTAAACAAAAAACTTCGATGAGCCCGCTCTTTGTGCATACATGGGAACTATATGAGCTTTCGGATACCGCATTTTCTGTGCCTGAGGGGACTATTTATGTGCAATTAGATGCCAAGGGGGCAGCCAACGGAAATGGTGGCTGCAATACTTTCTCAGGTAACTATACAGCTGATAAAGACGCAACGACCATCCACTTTTCGAACCTGGTCTCTACCCTGTTGTGGTGCGACTATGGCGAACTGGAAACGAAGTTCATGAATATGCTGCAACAGGCCAACAAATGCAGGATATACAATACCAATAACGAGCTGATGGCTTTGTACCATGACAGTACCTTCCTGGGGGCATTGAGGGTGATGCAATAAAACGGGCGTAGCTATTAACTACCTGCCGCCGAAATCATTGAGCTTGTATTCCGAGGTCTTGACCATGATGTTGGCTTTGGGATCAAGCCGGTTCACCTCCATTGAGGTTTGCAGTTCATCCTCTTTATAGAATTTTGCCAGCATCATCATACCGCCCTTTCCTTCTGCACTCCTGAAATAAGCCGCATAAGGACTCCTTGCGCCGCTTTGGGCTATGTTGATATTCAGGTCGGTGGCTATCCACATCTCGTTGCGGGTCTTTTCCTCGTCATTGGTGCAAACATATTCCTGGCATTTGTAGCCTTGTATCACTTGCGTGCGGCCGGTCATTTTGCAATCAGTATTGTTTTTACCTTCCGGCGGAGTATGGGCATCGCGCTTTTCCTGCATTTCCTTGCTCATGAAGGCGTTCAGGTTCATAGCCATACCTGTCATCTTATCATGGTCGAGCATAAGCATGCTGTGGTTCTTCATATCATATACCATGATCATGTTATCGCGGCCCTTCTTATCAACCGGTTTCATGGCAAAGCTTTCTGAACCGGGATTGATATAGTACCTGATGTCGCTTTCATCCTTTTTCTCCCCATGCTTATAAGTCGTGATGTGCATATTGAGCGAGGTAGTGAACGTGTACTGCGGCTCGGTTTTTGCATTCATCATGTTCCCGGTCCATGCATTGAGCTTGTCGCGACCGGGCTGGCCGTATTTATCGTCCATAGCATCATGCACTTCGGAGTGCTGCGCAAATGAATGAAAAGCAAGCAGGCAAAGCGGCAGGAACAAAAACTTCTTCATGAGTATAAATTTTAGTGTAAAGATGAAGCTCTTAGACAACATGAAATTAGTGAAAAAACATTAACGTATCTTACTAAAAATGCGGTCTTATTTTAACAATTCTATGAGGTACTTATCCTTATTTTCATTGCCTGCTTTATTAATGGGCAATATTGATTTAAATTGAGCGACAGAGCTATATGAACCGGAAACAGATAAAATGGCGATCGCGCTACTGGCTGCAGTATTTCCCCTTCACCATCAATACTTTATTGTTCGTGGTGGCCATTTGGCTGCTGCACCGGATACTATACCAACCCGTGCCTAAAGGCGAGGACCCATCGCCTATGCGGCCCTTCATCGTGCTGATGGGTAAAATGGCCTTCTGGTTCGCTATCGGCTTTATCGGGCTTTCGATACTCAGCAGCTTCCTGAGCTGGCTGTACTACCTATGGCTGCGTAAGAACAAAAGGTCGGTATTACAGGTAAGCTTCAGTACCGAAACTAAAAAGGGTAAAAACAGTAAATTGTTCATGAGCGCGGCCCTCGAAGGTGTACGCAGGCCGATACTGGGCTTTGTAAAGGGAAGGCTGTTCTACGACGACCATAATATGACCGATAAGTTCAGCCTGCTATCGAACAAGCGGAAAGAACAAAGCCTGTGGCGGGCAGCCATTACCGGGCGCAGCAGGATGGAATTGCCGGACATAAAGGAGTACCAGTTAAAGGGGGGCTTCGTCTTCTTCGAAGATATGCTGCACCTGTTCTCGCTGGCAGCTGCCCAACCGGTAAGCGGGCAGTTCTACCAGCCGCCAGTGCTTGAAGAGGAAGAAGATAAAAGCGTATTCCCGAAAAAGACGGAAAGCATGGATGTGCGCATAGACCAGATGCGCCGGGTAGAGGGCGAATACCATAATTATAAAGGCTTTGAATCGGGTGATGATGTGCGCAGGATAGTATGGAAGGTATATGCCAAGAACCGGGACCTGGTGGTACGTATACCCGAGATGTTCGAGCCCTATGCCTCACACCTTTACTTTTATGCATCTTTTCATGCGGCAGTGAAAGCAGCGTGGATGAACGAAGGCTACCTGAAGGAAATGCTGAACTATTACAAGAACGGTGTGTGGACCGTATACGATGCCTTGTCGCGTAAGGAATGGGATATGCGCTACATACCCGACCAGCCGCTGAATGTACCGGAACACCTTGAAGAGTCGGAAAAGACGGCCCGGATCATCAGCAACAGCTCCTGGCACAGCGACCAGTCACTCGACAGGTATTTCAACACAAGACAGGGCGCTGTACTCTGTATATCATCGCTGACGGATGTGGAAGAGCTACGCAATATATTGGACCAATGCAATGCATCTACAGTGGTCTATTTCATCAAAGTATCAAGGGTATTCCGCCACTTTGTTGCACTGGGCTGGCTCAGCAGGCTTATCTTTCTGCCACCAAAAGACAGGCTAACGAAACTGCGTTCACGCTGGACCTTTTCTCCTATGCGGGTACAGGTGCACAAGCGGGAGAAGGAAATAGAGGACATGCTGAATAAAAGCGCCGTGAACTGGGCTATTCTTTAGGCTGCGGCTGGGCAGGTAATGGCGCAGGTGCAGGTTTCTTTTTACTCCAGCGGATGGAATAGCTCAGGTACAAATTATAATCGAACACACTGTTCTTATCACCCTTACCATAACCGGCTACATAAGCAGGTGACAAGTCTTTAAACGATTTGGCATTGAGCAGGAACTTGCCCCTGATGGTCCAGCCAAGGGCTATACCTGCAAATAATTCGACGCGCATGCCTCCGGTGATCTCGGCCCAGTGACCCAGGAAATTCTTAGCGGGTACCGTACCCGTAGTACTGCCAAAAAGGTCGTCGGCAACGGTATAGGTACCGGCACTGCGCCTGATACTTGCCATGCCATAACGCACACCGATGAAGCCCATGTCCCAATCGCGGTCAGAGAGCCGAACGAGGATGCTCTTGTTTACCCCTATCCTGAAAAAAGTATTACTGCTCTTGTACTGAAGGTCTGTATAGTCCACGCTTGCATTCCCGAAACCGCCTTCCAATACACCATACAGTTCCTTACCGAAGTAATAATCTACCATGCCCTCATAACCTGTCCTGTTCTTATAAAAGGCATTGGTAATTGGCTGGGCAATATCTATACCTATGCTTATCTGGTGCAGGCCCTTAGTGTCCACATCCGGCTTTGCATTATTGTCATCATCCTGTGCAAAGGCCGCCAGCGAAACGAATAGCAATAACAGGCTAGTAATATATCTTGATGTGCTCTTTATTGGCCTCATTGTTCACATTGTAGCTGTTGATCAGCACCGAATCTATGCTGTGATTTGTAGTATGCACGCTATGCAGGTTGTAAAAATACGCATAACCACAGGCATTAGACAAAAATTGCAGGCTTTTATCGTAATAAAATGTAAGCGTATCGGCGTTGGCAATAGTGGTACTTGTGTCGGGCCATATCAGCCAGCGACAGCTATCAGCTTGTGGTGAGAGGTAAAGACTGAATTTATTCTGATCAGCGGTACCATTCACGGTTACCTTGATACTATCCACAAAATCGATGGCTGCTATAAAAGGGGCGGGCAACGCAGTATCGGCGGTAGCAGTATCCACCCGCTGGTAAGCGCCTGCATATAAGGTCATGATCTTTGGCTGGAGGCAGGGGTCGCGCTGCTGCTGGCAGGATATGAGCGATGCAGCCAGCAGGCATACCGATAATACAATAGCCCCCCTGTTCTTAATCATTTAATGTAGCCAGTATTTTGTCTATCTCGCCAATAACGGTATCCAACTGTTTTTTCATCGTATCTTTTTCTTCACCTTTCAATACATCCTTGCCAATACGTGTTGCGGTCATGTTTTGTTCCAGCCCCGTAAGTTTTGCATTCAGCTCTTCCATCGACTTCGTTTGCTGCGCAAGGTTGTTCTTCAGACGTTTATTCTCCGCCTGTAGTGCCGTGTATTTTTGCAACAGCGTGTCGAGCTTGGTATTTAAAAGGTCGAGTTCCTGCATCATTCCCTTATTTGAGCCTGCAGCTTATTCTTATAAGCAGCCATCAGTTGCTGCATCAGTTGATCGGTCTCCGAATCTGTTAAGGTACGGTCTTGTAACTGAAAAGTATAGCTCAGGGCATAAGATTTTTTGTCCGCGCCCAGTTTCTCGCTCTCAAAAACATCGAAGAGATCATAGGTCACCAGGCCATCCAGCTTCAACTGTTCCGTGGCCTGCTGTACCTGCAGGTAGCTCACCTGCTTATCGAGCACAATGGCCAGATCGCGGTTCACTGCCGGGAATTTAGGCACCTCGCTATATTTTATCTTGTTTGCAG
This sequence comes from uncultured Flavipsychrobacter sp., assembly GCA_964481425.1. Taxonomy (GTDB): domain Bacteria; phylum Bacteroidota; class Bacteroidia; order Chitinophagales; family Chitinophagaceae; genus MKUN01. The sequence goes on along the minus strand of CAYZTM010000013.1, from coordinate 4,342 downwards.
CCAGCGCTTTCATCCAAAGCTCCCAGTTAACTATAGCATGGTACACGTCCTGCTTTATATCAAACTCTTTAAGTCTTTGTGCGGGTACCTGTGTGGCCTTTGCCAATTCCTGGTTCTTCCACTTCCAGCTTACACTTCCTGCATCGTCATAGCTTAGTTGCAAGCCTTTTACACCTGCTGTTGCAAAAAGGTTTTGCAAGATACCTTTCAGGTAAAACAGGTCGGCCTGTTTGCCTTTGCTGTTCCAGTTGGCAGCCTGCACATTGCCTGTAAGCCAGAGGGCCAGCTGCTGCGTTTCTACATAGGCCGCATCTTGCTGTGTATAGGTCTTTCCCATTTCAAAAAGGCAAAGGTCCTGGCTCTTGCGATTGTAATTGTAGGCTATCACTTCAAGACCACTCTCCAGCATGGCGGGACGTAATATATCCAGTTCGCTGCTCAGGCTGTTGAGCATGCGCACCAGGTCTTCACGGCCCGGGTAGTATTTACTGTTGACGATCGAGTTGGTCACCATCTCATGAAAGCCCATATCACAAAGCTGCTGTGCCACCTTCTCGCGCGCAGCACGGTCGTTAGGCAGTGCTTTTGATAAAGTGATATTCAATCTTTCGGGGATGATGACATTATCGAGACCATCGATGCGCAGTATCTCCTCCGCAATGTCGGCAGGCTGCAGCACATCGGCTTTGTTGGTGGGCACCAGCAACACCATACCATCAGCGTCTTCACTTTCTATCACAAAACCCAATGCCGACACGATGGCCTGCATGGCAGCTATCTCATATTGCTTACCGCATATCTTACGTATGTAAGCATACGGCACATCTATACTTACAGGTTCTATCTTACCTGGATAAACATCTGCTACATCAGAAGCTATGGAGCCACCGGCAAGTTCGCATATCATTTGCGCCGCACGCTCCAGTGCATTATATACGTTGTTTACATCCACGCCCTTCTCAAAGTGTGTGGCCGCATCGGTGCGCAAACCGTGGTGCAATGATGTGCGGCGGATGTATGATGCCGTAAAGTATGCGCTTTCTAAAAAGATATTCGTTGTGCCATCGCTTACACCACTATCAAGCCCGCCAAATACGCCTCCCATAGCTATAGGCCCTGCTGCATCGCATATCACCAGGTCATCGGCACGCAGTTTATATTCTTTTTCATCGAGGGCTTTGAACACTGTTCCTTCGGGCAGGAAACGCACATTTATTTCATTGCCTTTTATCTTATCCGCATCGAAAGCATGCAGGGGTTGGCCATATTCATGTAATACAAAGTTGGTAACATCGACCACGTTATTGATGCTGCGCAGGCCTATATCTTTCAGCCTGTCCTGAAGCCATTGGGGCGATGCTGCCACCTTAACACCGGTTATAGACACACCCATATATCGCGGGCATGCTTCTGTCGCATCGATGTTCACTTTTATGTCGAGCTGCTTACTGCCCTTCGCCGGTAGCGCTGCCTGCGGCAATACTACATGATGCTTGCTGCCATGATGATGTGTGAGGTAGGCGCAAACATCCCGTGCCACACCTATATGGCTCATAGCATCGGAGCGATTGGGGGTGAGGCCTATGTGTATGGCGTAACCTGCTTCGGGTATCTTAAAGTAATCTTTTGCCAACATACCAATGGGCGCATCGGCAGGCAATACCATGATGCCCGCGTGGCTTTTACCAAGGCCTATCTCGTCCTCGGCACATATCATTCCTTCGCTGTTCTCGCCGCGTATCTTAGCTTTTTTGATGAGGAAGGGTTCGCCGTCTGATGGGTGTACCGTAGCGCCCACCGGTGCCACTACCACGCGCTGCCCGGCAGCCACATTTGGTGCACCGCATACAATATGCAATGCTTCCGCAGCGCCTGTATTCACAGTGGTAACGCTTAACTTATCTGCATTGGGATGTTTTTCGCAGGTCAATACCTCGCCGATCACAAGCCCCTCAAGGCTTCCCGGTACGGCCTCTACTTTTTCCGTTGCCTCCACTTCCAAACCGATCGCGGTAAGTATCCGGCTGAGATCGGCCAGAGGTAAGGCTTCCGGCAGGTATTCCAATAACCAGCTATACGAAATGGTCATCTGTTTTGCTTGTTTTGCGCAAAGATAACCTATGATAATAGCAAATCGCATCCTTTTTACGAAATCGGCGGCGGGGCATTTTTATCCACACGATTTGGGGATATCCTGTTGGCACTGCGTTAATTTCTGTTTTCTAATGTTAGTTGATAAGGATGCGGTAGGGATATCGTAACTTTACGGGGAGTTTTAGGGGGATAAAACTGTCAGTAACAGGTGAGAGAGTAGATTATAAGTTTACCGCCATCAAATTTTTGCGTTTCAGTTTTTCCCGTTTACATTCGTTTTCAGGCTGTGCAATTAACCTTGTCTTAATGCCCCGGTAACATTTCAATTAACGTTGTCTTAATACCCGGGTAACATTAAGGGAGCTTCTCGCCAAGCTTTGTAAAAACAATGTTAGCACACCCCCGACACACACAATACCCCAAGGACTGAATACATAACCTCGTTGAAGTAGAAATGGCCGTAAATATTAAGAAAGAATTTGGTAATACCCGTAGCCGCAAACCCGACCTCACTACGCTGGTGTACGGAAAAATACCCCCCCAGGCGCCCGAACTTGAAGAAGCTGTTCTCGGCGCCATTATGCTGGAAAAAGACAAACTGGGCGAAGTACTGGAGATCATACAAAGCCAGGATTGCTTTTATGTAGATGCCAACCAGAAGATATACGGCGCCATCCGCCGCCTGTTCGATAAGGGCATGCCGGTGGACCTGCTGACCGTGACCGAAGAGCTGCGCAAAAGCGACGAACTGGAGATAGTGGGCGGTGCCTACTACCTCACCCGCCTGACCATGAGCGTGGTATCGAGCGCACACGTGGAGGCCCATGCCCGTATCGTGATGGAGAAATTCATACAGCGCGAGCTGATACGCATATCGGGCGAAGTGATCGGCAGCGCCTATGAGGACAGTACCGATGTCTTCGACCTGCTGGATAAGGCAGAAACAGGGCTGTACGATATAACGGACAAGCACCTGCGCAAGAACTTCATGGCCCTTAAGGATGTGCTGGTAAGCACCATAAAGGAGATAGAGGAAGCCAAGAACAAAAAGGACGACCTGACGGGGGTGCCCTCAGGCTTCGCCGCCCTCGATAAGCTTACCTCGGGCTGGCAAAAGACCGACCTCATTATCCTTGCCGCCCGCCCCGCGGTGGGTAAAACGGCCTTCTGTCTTAACCTGGCCATGAATGCGGCCATGATGCCGGAGCCCTTCCCCGTGGCCTTCTTCTCACTGGAAATGGGCGCCGGGCAGCTGGTAAAAAGGATGCTGGCCGCTACCACCGAGGTGAGCATGGACGCCATCACCAAAGGCCGCATGCAGGAGCATGAGTTCATACAGATGACCCAGCGTATGAACAAGCTGGCATCGGCCCCGATATACCTCGACGACCAGGCAGCGCTCAACATCTTCGAGCTGCGAGCTAAAGCAAGAAGACTGAAGCAAAGACATGACATTCAACTAATTATAATAGACTACTTACAGTTGATGCAGGCGAGCATCGATAAGGGTGGCAACCGCGAGCAGGAGATATCGAAGATATCGCGCGACCTGAAAGCGCTGGCCAAGGAACTATCGGTGCCCATCATTGCCCTGTCTCAGTTGAACCGCTCGGTGGAGACCAGGAAGGAGTCGAAAGTGCCCCAACTGAGTGACCTCCGTGAATCGGGCGCGATAGAACAGGATGCCGATATGGTGATGTTCCTGTACCGCCCAGAGTATTACGGTATCAATAACGATGAGATGGGGCAACCCATTGAGGGTGAGACACATGTGCATGTGGCCAAGCACCGTAACGGTAGCACCGACACAGTAAAGGTGCGCTTCATAAAAGAGTACCAGAAGTTTGTGGACATGCCCGATAATGACTTCGGCGGCTTCAACGGCGGGGGCAACTTTGGCGGAGGTGGAGGCAACGGGGGCAGCGGCGGAGGCTTCAAGCCCTTCAACGACAACCCGCAGGCAGGCATCCGTAAAGACCCCAGCGATTTTGGCGGTTCCAAGATGTTCATAGAAGGCGGTTTCCAAACCCTGCAATCGAAGGCCAACAGCATGAACTGGGACGATGAGGATGGCGACCAGCCCCCATTCAAGAGCCCCGGCACAGGTGCGCTGGACGAAGAACCACCCTTCTAAACAAGATGACTTACTAATGCTATATACCGTCCCGCTGAAAGGCGGGACTTTTTTTGCTCTTGTCTCGTCCTGATAAAAGTTGACCAACTAAAACAAATAATATGGTCAACGAAA
>CAYZTM010000012.1:0-103294 GCA_964481425.1 uncultured Flavipsychrobacter sp. | reverse complement strand
TTTTTACGGAAGTAGTAATCCTTTATTTGCAATAAGAGGGCCTCGCTGTGGTCGCCGGCATCGTATTGCGCAGTAAGTTTTCCTGTAGCCAGGGCCCAGCTTTCCAACTCTTCGTTCAGTTCATTTTTAGCCTGTTTATAGCTGTCCCCCTCATTGGCTGCTTCGTATTCGCTAATGGCCTCATTCAGTTCCATCATTGCCATGAGGAAGGCAGGGGGCAGGTTATATTTCTCCTCGTCCTGCAGCAGGCCCTCAAGCTTCAGTATATAAGCAATGGTGGCATCGGCATTGCTGAGTGTTTTGTACGCATCATTGTTCAGCGCACTCATGCGTAGCGATTCTATCTTCGCTGCATCCTCTGCATGGGCAAAGCGGTCGGGGTGATATTTACGGCTCAGCTCGTAAAACTTGCTTTTCACCTTAGCCGCATCGGGGTGAAAAGTAAGGGGCAATTCGTATAGTTCAAAATAATTATCCATGGTACGATGACAGCCATCACAGGTGCAAAAAACGCTGCCCTGCTTTAGCTATATTTGTATCAAAAGTAACAAAGATGCTCCGAATAGGCTTGATCCGCGAACGAAAGTCGCCACCAGATAACCGCGTGGCCCTGAGCCCGAGGCAATGCGCCGACATACAGGAAAAGTTCAGCTCGATAAAAATAGTCGTTGAGCCATCGCCCGACCGCTGCTATGCCGATGCAGAATATGCGGCGGAAGGCATAGAACTAAGCGGGCAGCTTGAGGACTGCGACATACTGCTGGGCATCAAGGAGGTGCCGCCGGAGCGGCTGATACCGGGCAAAACCTATTTCTTCTTCTCGCATACCAAAAAGAAACAGCCCTATAACCAAAAACTGATGCATGCGCTTATCGATAAGCGCATCGGCATGATAGACTACGAGTGCCTTACCCATAGCGATGAACAACGCATCCTTGGCTTTGGGCTGTTTGCAGGCATCGTGGGCGCCCACAACGGCCTGCTCACCTACGGTAAAAAATTCGGCATGTACAGCCTGCCCCCGGCACACAGTGTGCGCAATTTCCGCAAGCTGGTGGCCAGCTACGAGAATGTGCGGCTGCCCAATATCAGGATAGCCGTTACCGGCTCGGGCAAGGTGGCCGCAGGGGTACTGGAGATCATGGTGCAGATGGATATAGAACCGATAGAGCCGGAAGATTATTTCTACAACGAGTATGAGTACCCGGTATATTGCCACTTCAAAGGCAGGTCTTTATACGCCCGCAAAGACGATGGCAGTTTTCACCGCGAGGATTTCCATACCAACCCGGAACAGTACAAGTGCCTGTTTGGCCAATACCTCTCGAAGACCGATATACTGATGAATGGTATTTACTGGGATGTACAGGTGCCCCGCCTCTTTGAAAAAACAGATGTGCAGCGCCGCGACTTCCGCATGAGCGTTATATCAGACATCACCTGCGATGTGGATGGCTCTGTACCCATCAACATAGGCGCATCTACCATTGCCGACCCCGTGTATGGTATAGACAGGAAAACACTTGCCGAAGCGCCCCCCTTTCAGCCGAGCAAAGACATCATCGATGTAATGGCCGTGGACAACCTGCCCAACGAACTGCCCCGCGACGCTTCGCAATACTTTGGCCAGCACTTTGAGAAGTATATCCTGGAAGAACTCTTCAAACCTAAAAGTGAAATAATAGAACGCGCAACTATATGCAGGGAGGGCAAACTGACCCCACGTTATGAATACCTGAGCGATTATGCCTACCGGTAGTGAGGGGAGAGTATATCCTTTACAGCTCTCTCAGCCGTATCGTATTGAAAAGTGAAGCCTGCATTCAAGGCCTTGCCGGCGCTCACGGTGCAACTCTTCAGTACCTCTTTGCTCATTTCGCCCAGCAGGTAGCGCAGCAGGGCTGTCGGTATATGCACCGGCAGTTTAATGCCGCCTTTTACATGGGCTATCAGTTCCATCAGCGTCTTATGCGATACGGGGTGCGGCGCTGCTGCATTAAAGATGCCGCTGATGCTATCATCTGTTATAGCCTTGTACAGCATACCCACGAGGTCTTCCACATGTATCCAGCTGATGACCTGGTGACCGCTGCCTAATATAGGCACTGCGCCCAGCGACATAGGTTGCGCCACCTTCCTGAACATACCACTCTCCCGCCCCAGCACTATACCAAAGCGGAATATAACGGTACGCATCTTGTCACCGATGCTTAAGGCCTCGTGTTCCCAGCGCTCACAGGTCTCCCCGAGGAAATCATGATAATGCGGGGCTGTCTCCTCAAAAGGCCCGTTAAGTCCCCTGTCGGGGCCGTAGTAGCCTATAGCCGATGCGGAAATGAATACCTTACAGTTACCCCCGTACTCTCTTAGTCTCGATGTTAGGAAATGGGTAGCCTTTACCCTGCTGTCCACTATCTCGCGTTTGCGTTTCGGTGTCCATGTTTTATCGGCTATGCCTGCGCCTGCAAGGTTCACCAGTGCATCCAGTTTCTTCAGGCTGGTAAGGTCGCATTTACCCTCTTCGGGGTTCCAGTACGAGTAGGTATAACCGGTCTTCTTCTTTTTCTTGGCCGGATGCGTGGTAAATATCACCACTTCATGGCCCTGTTCCACCAGCCTGCGTGCGAGGTGACTGCCTATGAACCCTGTACCGCCCGTTATGCCTATTATGCTGCTTTGCTGACCCATAACCTGTTGATATACTATACTTAAAAACTATGCTAAGACCTATTTGTTCAAAAAACAATAGTCATATGTTATAATGGACTAAAAAGATACTTTTTATTTCCCAAGCGTACAATATTTATTTCCGTGCCTCGTTATATCTTATCAACATGACATCGAAACCAATAGCTAACGCAAATGAATAGACCACTACTTAAAGATCTTACCGGGAATTTTATTGCAAAACAGGCAGGTATGAAGGGGACAGGTAACAGTGAAGAATTGATAAAACTGACGAAGGAAATGAAAAGCTACCTGCAGGAAGCAGCCGCCGACCTGCTGCAGCCACGCCCCGAAGCCATAGCCCAACTGCTGAAAAAAAGCCTGGTGAAATAAGGGGATACAACAAAAGAGGTAATAGAATTGGTCACACCAGTTCTATTACCGTTATCTCCGGCATAATGCCCAGGCGGCCCGGGTAGCCGAGGAAGCCGAAACCACGGTTCACATACAGGTATTGCTCCCCTTGCTGGTACAGACCGGCCCACTCCTTATACATATACTGCACCGGGCTCCATTTGAAGCCGGGTATCTCCACGCCAAACTGCATGCCATGCGTATGCCCGCTCAGCATGAGCTGTACATCGCCATATTTGGGCCTTATCTGTGCATCCCAATGCGATGGGTCGTGGGATAGCAATATTTTGACAGGAATGTTTTGCTCACCAAGCCCTTCATAGGCTTTTGCCATATCCCCGTAGGTATGGAAGCCTTTTGCACTCCAGTTCTCCACGCCTATGAGGGCTATCTTGTCCTCGCCGCGCTGCAGCAGCACATGCTCATTGAGCAACAGGTTCCAGCCCATATCGCGCTGCATCTGCTTCAGCCGGTCCAGGTTAGCCTTCTTGTCCTCTTTACTGGGCCAGTGCGTATAGTCGCCATAGTCGTGGTTACCTAGTATGGAGAACACCCCCATGGGTGCATGGAGCCTTGAGTATATTTCCTGGTACCGCTCATCCACTTCATCTGCATGGTTGTTCACCAGGTCGCCGGTGAAGAAGATCACGTCCGGCTTTTCGTCCAGTATCTTTTGTATGCCTTTGGCCACTGCATCGTGGTTATCGAAGCTGCCGGTATGGATATCCGACACCTGTACAATTTTCAGCCCCTTAAAAGAAGGGGGTAACGAAGGTAGCTTCAGCTGTACCCGCTTTGTCCTGTACCTGTACCTGTTGCCTACTCCATAAATGAAACCAAAGAGAGATGTACCTCCCAGTATGAGCGCAAGCGTAGAGAAAAATGCCGAACGGCTCATACCGGGTGCCTGCCCGGTATCACCTATTATTTCTTTGGCAGGCCGCAGCAGGCCAACCAGCCATACTACCAGCCTCCGCAAGTCGTCCACCAGCATTACCAGCAGTATCAGCAGCTTACCGACCGCAAAACCAAGAGAAAAAGCGATGTAAATATTGCGGGCCATATGGGGCAGCTTCGCCCAGTCTATCTGCCGGAAAAAGATAACACCCAGCCATACTGCCACGCTTACAATAGCATAAACTGTAATAAGCCCTATGCGCCAGGCATGGGGCAGGTTGCGCACTGCCGATCTTACGACTATATAACTGTAATACTCTGCTAAACCGACTATTGCCAGGATGATGACCGCCCTTAACCACATGGCTGTAATATTATTAATAATTCAAAAACTCGTCTATTTGATTTTCTATGGCCTTTTTAGTCCCCTCTTTCAGCAGCACACCTTCCGGGCTCACTTCGTCATTGATACGTGAAAGGGGCAGCTTGTTATAATGCACGTTCATACGCATATAGTGCAGTATATTGGTCATATGCTCTATGCCGCGCAGGTTACCGCCCCGGCCATCGGCCACGCCTGCCAGCAGGGCCTTCTTATACCACCAGCATTTTTTAATGTTGCTGTTGTCTATCATCAGCTTCAGCACGCCGGGAAAGCTGCCGTTATATTCAGGCATCACAAAAACAAACTTGTCCGATGGGATGAAATAGCGCTCTTCCAGTTCTTTCAGTTCAGGCCCTTCCTCATACACATTGGCTCCTTCAAGCGATACAAGATGCACATCCGCATTCCTTGCTTTAAACAGGTCGTAATATAGTTTAGCGACCCTAAGCGTCATACTGTCTTTACGGTTTGTGCCCGATATTATGGTAATCATCTGGAATGCTAAGATACATGTATTGCTTTATAGCTGCCAGCCCTTTGCCTGATGGCCTGATAAGATATAATGATAGGCTGCTACCTGTTGAGCCACCACAAACTGATATTCAAAACCGTTGCAAAGGATACCCAGCAGATATAAGGCAGAAAACAATAGGCAGCAAACCTATTTACCCTTCTTACCCGTCTGAAATAGCTGAACAGCAATAGCAGCAGGAACAGGATATCGAGGATGGATACGATGAAAAAATGGAAATAAAAGAAGAAGAAACTCCACAATGTATTTGCCAGCAATTGTAAAAAGAATATCCGCAAAATCACCTGCTTACCGGGATACGGTTTTCTTATTACAAGGAACAGGGATATGGCCATTAGGGTATAAAGCAGGCTCCATACCGGCCCGAACACCTCGTTGGGAGGATTAAAAAAAGGCTTTTTCAGCCCTGCATACCAGGTACCTATCTGCGGTATGGTCGCCAGGCTACCCAATGCGCCTGCGGCATAGCAAATAAGCAGGCACAGTACCAGTAGTAATATATTGTTCGGTTTTCCCTGTTTCATACATTTGACATTAATAACAATAGTACAGTACCTTTTGTTTATCTTTTAAGAACACAAATAACGCATGCGGCCAAAAACTATATTTATTTTCCTTTTGATACTTGTTACCCGATACCCTGCAACGGCTCAGTCCCCTGTTCACCGGCCGCTCAAAGTGCTCTTCCTTGGCAATAGTTACACTTATGTCAACTCAATGCCCCAGGTGACTGCGGCTATCGCCTCTGCCATGGGCGACAGCCTTATATACGACAGCAATACCATTGGCGGCTATACCTTGCAACAACATGCCCATGACGCCACTTCGCTTAGCAAAATAGGCCAGGGCGACCTCGACTATGTGGTTTTGCAGGAGCAAAGCCAGTGGCCTTCCTTCCCTATCGACCAGGTAGATACCGGCATGTTCCCTTATGCGCATTTCCTCGATAGCCTCAACCAGGCCTACCATCCCTGTGGCCGCACCATGTTCTACATGACATGGGGCCGCAAGAACGGCGACGACCTCAATTGCCCCACATGGCCGCCCGTATGCACTTACGAAGGCATGGACAGCATGTTGCGCCTCCGCTACATGATGATGGCCGACAGCAATAACGCTGTGGTATCACCCGCAGGTGCGGTATGGCATTATATCAGGCAGCAGTACCCGGCAATAGAGCTATACCAGGCCGATGAAAGCCACCCAACTCTTGAGGGCACTTATGCTGCGGCCTGTGCATTTTACACAGCTTTCTTCAGGAGAGACCCTGAGACCATCCCTTACGATTATACCCTTAGCGCTGCAGACGCAGCCAATATCCGGCATGCGGCCAAAGTGGTCGTTTATGACAGCATGCTGTACTGGCATATCGGGCAATACGACCTCACTGCGGGCTTTACCTACAGCAATGGGGCCGGCAACCTGGTCACCTTCACCAATACCTCCCTTAATGCCACAGACTATACCTGGTATTTTGGCGATGGAGATAGCAGCACCACTGCTAACACCCAGCATACTTATACCAACCCCGGCACCTACACGGTTACCCTCGTGGCAAAACGCTGCATGGACAACGATACGATGATCATGACCCTCAGCACATGGCCTGCATCAGTGCGGGGTTATGCAGCACAGGCCATGTGCTTCCGGCTTAGCCCCAACCCCGCACATGACCTTCTTAGCATTAGTACCGATGCAGTACCCCCTAAGCCGGTCCGTATCGCCGTGTTCGATATTTCCGGTAAGCTGGTTAATGAAAACACTATGGCGAATGCCAATAGAAGCGAGCTGAACATCTCGACATTGCCGGCCGGCACTTATACACTCATAGCTACCTCCGGTGATACGATGATCTGGCGTGGAAAATTTCTAAAAAAATAGGCAGGAGGGGAGCATACATAAGGTCAGGAAAATTGTGTATCATTATGATGCAAAGTAAATTCACTACCAAAACAATAAATAGCTATGCATAAGATCACCTTGCTGATATGTTCCCTGCTTTTTTCTTTGGGCGTCATCAATGCGCAAACTGTGAAGAAAGCCGCCCCGGGCAAAAAAACGGTTCACAAAAAGACCATTGTCACTAAAAAAGCGGTGGTGACAAATGATGATGGCGACGATGATGAGAACTATTATTCAGATGATGAGGACGGGGACGACGTGGAATATGTAGTGGTTGCCAGCGATGATGACAATGACTACTACGTAGCCGATGAAGACGGGGATAACGACGATGACATGGCTGTGAACAGCCCTAAGCATACAAGCCGCAAGCACATATACAGCCACAAATATCCTAAGGAACTATACTATTATAACGCAAAGACCGGCTATTATTACAAAAGACATACGCCCTTGAAAAAGTAAGTATAAAGTTCCCCACACATTGATTTTAATAAATTTCATGTGCGGTTTTTGTATTATGTACATGTTTCGTATATTGTCACTGTAAAAAATTCAGAAAAACCTTATGAAATCTGTAATATCTGTAGTTTGTACACTTATCATCATAGTGCTGGCATTCAGCTCCTGTGCGGTGGGCGATGGCAATTACATACCAGGGCATTACCGCAAGCGCAGCTATTGGAAACAGCACGTTAAGTACGGCAAACCGTATTACGGCCATTATGCCCCGGCAAGGCATGGTACTTACAACACCAACCCTAAAGTAAATTACAGGTAAAACTGCCTCTGCAGTATTAAATAAAATTCACGCTTTATGAGATCATTCCTGCTTATAGCATGCTTATTTATCGTTCTGGGTATAACACTCAGTTCTTGCCTGTATAGTCGCGGCAATGGCTATCCCGGGCATTATGGCCATCGTTCTTATTGGAAGAGCCATGATCATTACACACGCAACAGTTACAGGCCCCGTGACTATTACCACTACGGCCACCACTATGTACAGTACAGGTAAAAGATAAAAGCTGACAGATATGAGTATCCCGCTGCACTTACAGCGGGATATTTTTTTATTGAAAAGATGTGACTGCTATTCCATCGAAGCTATGTACTCCTTGAGCTGCTCCAGGCTCTCGAACTGTATTTTATCCTTACCATAACCGCATTTCCAGAAGCGCGATTCGGGATTGGGGTTGAACATACCTTTCCAAAGCACGATATCAAGATCCTTATGCTTGTAATGCATTGATTTTGTATTTTCTGTCTCCATAGGCTCGAAACCCAGGTCATACAGATCGTCTTGAGTTATTTCAGGATAATTCATGTGCCAAAAATATAGTAAAGTTCATACGAAAGAAGCCCCGGGTATATAATTTTTTCATTAAAATAACATCTGCAAGGTAATCCCGGGGCTGACAATACAGCACCTATTCCCTAAATTTGTTTACTTTAACTGACCTTAACTAATATTTCCACTTTATGACAAGGACCATCTCCTTATGCATCGCTTTGCTTTTGGCAACAACCGTTTTCGCCCAACCCGGACCACCGGGAGCGCAGCAACAAAATACGGGAATGGCTGCTCCTTCGGAAGACATTGTCGGCAGGCTGCTAAGTATGCCGGAGGCCATGCTGAAAATGGATATTTCGGATATCGGTGAGCTGAAGAACGTAAAGGTGCAGTTAGTAAAGCTGACCAACTTTTCAAGGAAGGACATGCGGGTGAATTTGGTTCGCTTTGTATATGGATACACCGACATTAACTCCCCTGCCGTAAAGGCCATTTACACAGAAGTAAGCGGTATTGATGAGCTAACCCGCAATTTCAATAAGTTACAGACCGAAGTATTCTCACAAAAAAGCACCGGCTATAGCGAGGTAATGTTTCGTACGCGGGACGGGATCACCGGGGGCTGCTATTGGTCGCAGGCTGGCTGGGCGCCATACATGAAGTTGGCTGACACTGATGACTCTTATGTATTGCTTGCGAAAGATGATTTTAGCAAACTGATGTCACTGCTCGATCTGATAAAGTCGAAACTTATACCGGATGCTCCCCCTCAAAAAAAATAGCCTGCATCGTTTATCGGCCTATAGATATTATTGCTATGCACACAACCCTGTTTGAAGTAATTTGCCGCCTATAATTTAAGCATATGAAAAAAGCATTGCTCTCATTGGCCCTCATTGCTGCAACAGCGATCGGGTATTCACAGGACCTGAAATTACCTGCACTTAGCCCTACGGCGCGCATAAGCCAGGATTTCTCCACCTCTACGATCGATATCGTTTATAGCAGGCCATCCATACGGGGCCGTCGCATATTCGGGGATCTGGTTGCTTATGGCCGTGTATGGCGCACAGGTGCCAATGCAGCCACTAAAGTAAAGTTTGGTGAGGATGTAACTGTAGGCGGACAGGAAATAAAGGCGGGTGAATATGCGCTCTATACCATCCCCAACCACGGCTCATGGGAAGTAATATTTAATAAAGGTACCAGCAACTGGGGCTCAGCAGGCTACAGCAAAGATGAAGATGTGGCCCGCTTTAGCGTAAAGACCAAATATGTTGAAGACCTGGTACCAACTTTTACCATAGGCATTGCTGATATCACATTCAGCACCTGCAAAATAGACCTCTCCTGGGAGCATACTATGGTATCCATACCGGTAAAAGCAAAGAACGAAAACCGCCTCGATGCTGCTATCGAAAAAGCCATAGAGCACCCTACCCTGCCTTACTACCAGGCCGCGAATTACTATTTCGAGACAAGGCAGCAAACGGATAAGGCATGGGAATATGTAAACAAAGCCATTGAGCAAAGTCCTAAGGCTTATTATATGTATTACCTCAAAGCACGCATAGCTAAAAAAATGGGTAAAAGGCAAGAGGCCATCGAAGCCGCCGAAAAATCCATTGAGCTGGCCAAAGGCAGCGCTTATGAAGATGACCTCAGGCGCCAGAATATGAAGATCATCAGGGCCCTCAGGTAAGCATCCGCACAAAAGGTTTTATATTTATACCCGCGGCCCTGCAGCCGCGGGTTTATTTTTTTGATACTATGAGAAAGCTATTTTTTTTAAGTGTCTTACTGGCAGGGCAACTTGCCGTTTCTGCACAACAGGTGAGGCCGGCCACTTCTGCCACCATATACCACGAAATATCTCAGCTCAACCATCTCGTGAATGTGCTGTATGTAGCCGCACACCCTGATGATGAGAACACACGCCTGCTGGCATGGCTCGTGAACGACCAGAACATACGCACAGCTTACCTCTCGCTCACACGCGGCGATGGCGGGCAGAACATACTGGGCAGCGAACAAGGCCCGGCGTTAGGACTGATACGCACACACGAACTGCTGGAGGCCCGCAAGATAGATGGGGCTGAACAGTACTTCACGAGAGCTGTTGACTTTGGCTTTTCAAAAAATTCGCAGGAAACATTCAGCCACTGGAACCCGGATGTCATCATCAACGATGTAGTGCGCGTTTATCGCTCTTTCCGACCGGATATTATCATAGCCCGTTTTCCCCCCGATGCACGTGCAGGCCACGGGCAGCATGCCGCATCGGCCATCATAGCTAAGAAAGCTGCTTACGCCTCAGGCGACCCCAAAAAATACACTGATAATATTGAGAAATACCCCCCATGGCTGGTGACCCGCATGCTCTTCAATGCCTATAAATTTGGCAAGGTCAATACCACTTCAGAAGACCAGTTCAAGCTGAAACTGGGGCAATACAACCCACTGCTTGGCGTAGGCTACAGCGAGCTGGCAGGCCGCAGCCGCAGTGTGCACAAGAGCCAGGGAGCAGGCACCCCGAGCGTGCCCGGCGTGCAAACCGAATACTTTAAACTGGTAGGTGGCGACCCCATAAAGAAATCGCTCTTTGATCATATAGACATCACATGGAAAAGAGTAGAACGTCCCGACATCGGCAAGACAATAGACAGCATTTTGAAGAACTTCAACTTCCAGGCACCCGAGACTTGCCTGCCTGCATTGCTGGAACTAAGACCGAGGATAGAAACGGTGAAAGACAAATACTGGCGTGATGAAAAACTGGCCGAGCTCGATAAACTGATCCTGCACTGTGCAGGCCTCATGGCCGAGGTGTATACCAATACTCCGCAGGCAACTGATGGCGCCACCCTCCCTTTTACTTTACATGTTATCGCCCGCTCGATGGTATCGGTACGCCTCAAGGGAGTTAGCTGGCTGAAAGGAGATACCACAGCCATGAACACAAAACTAAGGGACGACTCATTAGTAACTATCGAACACAACATCACCATACCGGAAAGCACGCCTATCACGGAGCCCTACTGGCTTTCGCAGACCAGCAGCGACCCAAGCGTATATGCCATACCCAACGACGACATGATCGGTTTGCCTGAAGCTCCCAATGAACTGAATGTGAACCTTACGCTTAAAATAGGCCACCAGTACTTTTATGTTGATGTACCCTTGTCCTACAAAAAACTCGACCCCGTTAAAGGCGATGTAGTGGAACGACTGAGGATAGTGCCTGATGTATCGCTCGATTTCAGTTCGCAACTGGTGGTGACACAGGCCGATGGCTCTGTAAAGACATCTGTGCTCATCCACCCTTTCAAAGATATCAGTGATGCAACACTTGCCATTACCGAACAGCGGCTCATCACCAAGACCGACCACATCAATCTTAAGGCAGGCGTGGAAACTTCCATACCCGTTTACATCAGCGCAGCCGATGCCGAACGCATCAGCCGTGGCGATTTTTACCTCAATGCCAGCCTTATTGTTGGGCAGCGCGCATATGCCAAGAGCCAGCATGTGATACAATACAGTCACATCCCTACCCTGCAATACTTCACCTCGCCATACACCAAAGTGCTGCGCAATAACTGGAAGTGCACCGCCCGTAAGATAGGCTACATAGAAGGTGCAGGCGACTATACAGTAACTATGCTGCGACTGGCTGGCTTGCAGGTAAGCGTCTTAAAAGAGACAGACCTTGCAGATGCCTCACGGCTGAAACAATATGATGCCATCATAACCGGCGTGCGTGTAGTGAACAAGCAAAAGCAAATGGTAAGCTGGATGCCTGTGCTGCTGCAATATGTAGAGAATGGGGGCACGCTGGTAATGCAGTACAATACCCTGCAAGACCTGGCCACCACAAAGCTTGGCCCTTATCCTTTCACCCTCTCCGACGAGCGCGTGACCGATGAGAACGCAAAAATGACCTTCCTGCATCCTGACAACAGGATACTGAACTACCCGAACAAAATAACGGATGCTGACTTCAAAGACTGGGTGCAGGAGCGCGGCCTTTATTTTGCCAGCAAGTGGGACGATCATTACACTCCGCTCTTTGCAGCTAATGATGCAGGCGAGCAACCGCTGAAAGGCTCCACGCTCTATTGCAAATATGGCAAAGGGCATTATGTGTACACATCGCTGTCCTTCTTCCGCCAGTTGCCTGCAGGTAATAAGGGCGCGATCCGATTATTAATGAATATGCTCTCGGTAGGCAACTAACATTATTGCTGATTCCTTCGTCTGAATAAATATAAACCGCAACAGGAACCGGGAAAGAGATCGTTGCAGGCTTGCTGTGCTTTTTGCATAGCTAAAACCAAATTCGCTATGACGAACGAGCGTTTCTTTTTTTACGCCATCCCGGTATGGTCATTTATTGTTGTGCTGCTGGCTATATGCCTGTCGCCATTGGCCTTTTTGGTCATCTTAATAAAACTAATCCGAAAGAGTGTACAGTGGCCTACCCCATCTGCACCACCTTCGTAGGCTCCAGGTTGGCATTGCGTATGGCTATGTTCTGCGCTATGCGCTGGGCCAGTTGGGTGAAGGCAGCATTGGCCACCGGCTCATCGTCCAGTATGGCGGGTATGCCTTTATCACCTCCCTCGCGTATGCTTTGCACTATTGGCACCTCACCCAGATAGGGCAGATCGAACTGCTCGGCCATCTGCTGTGCGCCACCCTTGCCAAAGATGTAGTACTTGTTTTCCGGCAGCTCCGCAGGCGTGAAGTAAGCCATATTTTCTACCACGCCAAGTATCGGCACATTGATCTGCGGCTGCCTGAGCATCAGTATGGCCTTGCGCGCATCGGCAGCTGCCACTGGCTGCGGTGTAGATACGATGACAGCGCCCGTTACCGGTATGGTCTGCACCAGTGTCAGGTGCACATCGCCTGTGCCGGGCGGCAGGTCTATCACCAGGTAGTCCAGCTCACCCCAGTACACATCACTGATGAATTGCTTCAGGGCGCTGCTGGCCATAGGGCCACGCCATATCACCGCCTGCTTCTCATCTATCAGCATGCCGATACTCATGGCCTTGATACCATATTTCTCCAGCGGTATGATCATACCCTTGCCATTCACGTCCATCATCTTAGGCCGCTCATCGCGCAGGCCCAGCATTATGGGTACCGATGGCCCGTATATATCCGCATCCAGCAAGCCCACGCTGGCCCCTTCCTTCGCAAGGCCCAGTGCCAGGTTCACCGATACGGTCGATTTGCCAACACCACCCTTACCCGAGGCCACTACGATTATATTCTTCACACCCGGCAATACCAGTTTGCTGTCCTTACGGTTGCTGTTCACTTTGGCGTCCATGTTCACCTTCACTACGGCTTCCTTGTCCACCAGCATATGTATGGCTTTTATACAGGCTTTCTCTATCATTTCCTTCAGGGGGCAGGCCGGTGTGGTCAGCATCACCGTGAAGCTTACGTTCTTCCCGTCTATTTCAATATCATGCACCATGTTCAGCGTCACCAGGTCCTTGCCCAGGTCGGGCTCCTGTACATTGCTGAGTGCCGCTAATACCGCTTCTTTCGTTATCATATAAACTTTTGTTAATTGGCTAAGCTCAGCGGCAAATTTACACCATCGCCCCCTTTCTTTGTATAAATAATGTACATACTTGTATGGGTGTTATTACTATACCCTTACAAGCGCCTGAAACATTGTAACTTTGCTCTTTATGCCAAAAGGCCCGCTATACATACTGCTCCTGTTCCTATGCTGCGCTACCGCGGCCCATGCCCAGGAATCCTATGATAACGTCATCCAGATAAACGGTGTCACCATGACGGCGGACAGCCTGCGTGCCGTACCCAACG
Organism: uncultured Flavipsychrobacter sp.; assembly: GCA_964481425.1. Lineage (GTDB taxonomy): Bacteria > Bacteroidota > Bacteroidia > Chitinophagales > Chitinophagaceae > MKUN01. The sequence goes on along the minus strand of CAYZTM010000012.1, from coordinate 89,353 downwards.
TGACCGTGTTGGTGAAGAACCAAAACCGTGGTGTGGAATCCAGCGGTACGGGGGTATTCTCCATAGTATGCTACAAAGGCGATACCCTGCAGTTCGAGGCGCTGGGCTTCCGCTCCAAGGAGTTCCCGGTACCTACGGATATCAAAGGACAGTATTTCTCCCTCATACAGCTCATGGTGCAGGATACCTTTTACCTGCCCGAGACCATCATCCGCCCACTGCCCGACAAGAATGCTTTCGATTATGCCTTCACGCACTGGAGCATACCGGACGATAAATACGAGGTGGCCCGCAAGAACACCGATGCACTTACCCTGCGAGCACTGGCGGCTACCCTGCCCCACGATGGCCGCGAGAGCCAGGCCATGTACCAGAACATACAGGCCCAGGCCGCTGTGTACTATGGCCAGCAGAAGCCCGCCACCATCCTCAACCCCATAGCATGGGCCGAGTTCTTCGAGGCATGGAAGCGCGGGGACTTCAGGAAGAAGAATTACTAAAACTGCATCTGAAAATACCGGCTACACCTATGCATCCGGTATCTCCGGCTCAACCAGCCGGGTAAGTTTATCGAGCGACTCCTGCCAGCCTAAGTAACACATCTCAACAGGTATTGCCGCGGGTATGCCCTCTTGTACCACCTTCAGTTCCGTGCCGGCCATGTTCTTTTGCAGCCACACCGTAGTGATCATTTCACCCGGCAGATTGGGGTCATCGAATTTATCGTTGTACTTCAGGAATTCGTTTGGCTTCATCTCGAGGTATTGCCCCCCGAACGAATGACTGCTACCGGTAGAAAAATTGTGGAAGGACATCCTGTAATTGCCGCCGGGTTGTGCGTCCAGTTCATGAACGGTGCACAGAAAGCCATATGGCGGCAGCCATGAGGCCAGTGCAGTGGCTTCGGTAAAGGCCCGGTACAGTTTTTCGGGCGTTGTCTTGATGACCTTGTGTAATGAAACGCTGTTTGACATAATATCATGGTTTTGTTAGTACAAAGATGAGAGAAAAGAATGAATGGAACAGGGTGCATATGCGACAATACATGGGGCGATTTTCCAATGCTTTTATACCATTATCACGCATACGCCCTGTAGCACTATTTTATCCCGCGTTTAGATACTACCTTCGATACGGGATTGATCGCGCTCAACTATATTAACAAATGCCAAACGACGAACTCATAAGCCTCAATAAATATATCTCCTCGTCCGGCTTCTGCTCACGCAGGGAAGCGGATAAACTTATAGAGCAGGCAAGAGTGACCGTGAACGGCGAACTGGTGGTAAATGCCACCAAAATAAAACCGGGAGATAAAGTGGCCATAGATGGTGAGCCTATAAAGAGCAAAAAGAAAAGGGCCATCTACATCGCCTGCAACAAACCCGCAGGCGTTACATCCACCACCGACCCTAAGGACAAAACCAATATCATCTACTTCCTTAACCACCCCAAAAGGATATTTCCCGTAGGCAGGCTCGATAAAGACTCAGATGGGCTGATATTGCTCACCGATGACGGCGATATAGTGAACAAGATATTGCGCGCAGGCAACCGACATGAGAAAGAGTATATAGTAACGGTGGACAAGGCAATTACCCCGGACTTCATCAGGAAGATGGGCAGTGGCGTACCCATACTCGGCACGGTGACGAAGCCATGCAAAGTGCGGCAGGAAGGTAATAAGCGTTTCCGCATCACGCTGGTGCAGGGGCTTAACCGGCAGATAAGGCGCATGTGCGAGTACCTGGGCTATGATGTAATGAAGCTAACCCGTGTGCGCATCATGAACATAACACTGGACAAACTGCCCGTGGGCAAATGGCGCTACCTAAGCGATGCTGAAATGCATGAAATGAACAGGATGATGGAAGGCTCGAGCAAGACGGAGGAGGCATCGTACATCGATGAGCGGCCTGGTGCGGGTAGCAGGCGCAGAAAAAGATAAGCCCACACCTTACCCATTAAGCCTCGCCCTTCTGCGCACTCATTGTATCAGGTAACTATTCTTTTACAAACCGCCCCACAGCATTCCCCACACGCACCATATACAGCCCCGCGGGCAGGCCGCTCACATCAATACTGGTCTTGGTGCCTGTGCATTCCTTTTGCAGTAGTACCTGCCCTATGGTATTTGTGATACAGAGCATTTTACCACTGCCACCTGCCACTGTCAACTGCCCCTGCACTGGGTTGGGATATACAGAAAATATACCCTGCCCTGTCGTTAATGAAGATACTGCCAGCGGCAGTATGTCCGATGTCAGGGTGCAGCCATTGCTATCAGTCACCACTACCGTATAGTGGCCCGCCTGGGTGCTGCTATAGCTCGAGTCGGTGGCGCCATTTATCGGCTGCCCGTTCAGGTACCATTGGTAGCCCTGGTAGCTGCCCGTGCTCAGCAGGTTGCCGTTTTGTGTTATCACAGGTATCACCGAGGGATACACCTGCACATACAGGCTGTCGGCCTGCCCAGTGATGCAGTTGTTCACGCCCGCAATGATAATGAGCCCGCTGCCGGTCCCTGCGGTGGCATTCATGCTATTGGTATTGCTGCTGCCGGCCCAGCCTGCAGGCAGTGTCCATGTATAGGATGTGGTCCCCGCTGCGGGGTTAGCCAGGTAGCTGATATTGCTTTGCGGGCACACGATGGTATCGCCTGCCAGCCCCGTTACTTTTGTCGGCGGATCGCAGTCTTTGAATTTTGCTATAAAGCCATCTCCCATACCGCCGTAGTTTTGTTGATAGCTTCCTACAGTCGCGATATTAGCCGGGCTTGCCGTGTTACCTACAAGGTAAACATAATCTCCCCCACTTGCTGCGCAGCCGGTTGCACCTTCACCCATATCACTTCCAAAATAAGTTCCCCATTGTCTAACTCCTTGCGCATCAAACTTAATCAGAAATGCATTCCCATTAGTTCCCGCAATGTTATTGAGAAAAGTATTTGGACTTGCTATATTCGAAATACTAAAGGTTTCACCAGACAGGTAGATGTCACCGTTTATGTCAATACTTATTCCTTTGCCGCTATAACCGTTAAATCCATCATGACCTTCACCACCGTAATATGTTGCCCATAACCTGTTGCCAAAGCTATCAAGTTTTACTAAGAATGCATCTTGATCACCACCCCCATATGTATCTTGGTGGCTACCGGGTGTAGCTATTCCGGTCAAGCTCCTATCTGTGTTGCCTGAGACATATATATATCCCGTATCGTCGCATAATACAGAGATACACGCATCCGAACTATCCCCTCCATAATAGGTCGCCCATTCTCTAAAGCCACTGGCATTGAATTTCACAATAAAACCATCATCGAATGGAGATGTCAAAGTTTCTTTATAGCTCCCCGGACTAGCAATAGTACTGTTACTATTCGTGTTTCCACAGATATAAATGGAGCCGTTTGCATTTAAACAAACTCCTTTGGCAACATCCGTTGCCGCACCTCCGTAATATGTCCCCCAATAGAAAAAACCATTTGAACTGAATTTCGCTAAAAACGCATCCGCATTACCACCATTGAACACAGGCTGATAACTACCTGGGGTACTGATATTGTTAGTACTATTGCTTGACCCAACTGCAAAAACATCCCCAGCAACATCAGACTGGACGCCATATATATAATCCGACTGGGCCCCACCATAATAAGTAGCCCACTCTCTGGTCCCGGCATCATCAAACTTAGCTATAATACCATCATAATTTCCGGCCAATGTTAGTTGATGGCTGCCAGCAGTTGCGAGGTTATTACTTTGAGTATAACCACCTACATAAACGTAGTGATCACCATCTATAGCTACTGAATAAAAGACGTCTGAATTGCTACCTCCATAATATGTAGCCCACTGTATTGTCCCTTCAGCATTGAACTTAGCGAGGAATCCGTCACTATTACCTTGGAAGGCAGTCTGAAAACTGCCCACAGTAGCAATGTTGCCGGAGCTGTTTGTATACCCCGTGACATAAACATGGTCATTGGTACTGGCAGTACAATCAATTAACCTGTCAATTGCCCCACCTCCGTAATAAGTAGCCCATATCAGTGCCGGGTCTATCAGCAGTTCGCCTTTATACTCACCTGTACGGAAACTAAGCACATCGTCATTTAATACATAGCTTGTTGCCACAGGCTGGCCATCGCTTTGATAGCTATACGGGGCCTGCTCCCTTACCTCGCCCATAGGTGTCGCAGCGCCCAGGCTCCCATCCTCATTGATACTCAGCTTTGTTGCACCACTATAGTGTATCTGTATGTCTGCCACCCTGCCGCCTTTGTGCACCACAAATTCATGCTCCAGCTTATCGCCTTTCACATACAGCACCCAGTCTATGTGCGGGTATATCTCTTTATAAATTATCTTCCGGCAGGCATGTGCGGTAAGCCCACCGGGGCATTGCGGCAGGTAATAATTTTCATGATAACCTATCCCCTCTTCAGCCAGCACCTCTGCTTTTTTGTTGCAGCCCGTCAATACCACGTCCATACGGTAACACTCTACCTCATTTCCGTCTTTCCCGGTTATAAACTCGCATATGCCCTTGCCTTTACTAATATCGGCCTTATCTTTTTCACCATGCAGATCCTTGTTCTTTGCAAATTGATAATGCAGCGCTCCCGCACCTATAAATACCGTCACCCCGCCCGACGATAGCTTGTATTGTATATCATTCCGCGGTACTCCGTATTGGTCCACAACCTGGCCCTTATTTTCAATGAAGTGCAGAGATGGTCTTTCGGCTGCTACAGCACTGCTTTTATTATATCCACCGTTCCCCGCCACCGTCGTTATCACCTGGCCCCTCGCCCCCAGCGCAGCAAACAAAATAAATATGGTATATAGTTTTCGCATCGTTTATTCTTTTACAAACCGTCCCACAGCATCACCCACACGCAGCATATAAAGCCCTGCAGGCAGGCCACTAACATCAATACTGGTCTTTGTGCCGGTGCATTCCTTTTGCAGTATTACCTGCCCTATGGTGTTTGTGATACAGAGCATTTCACCGCTGCTACCTGCCACTGTCAACTGCCCCCGCACAGGGTTGGGATATACATTTACAATACTGGCCGGCACCATTCTCCGCACACTTTCAGGATGACTGGTCGTATCTACAACCTTCCGTATCCGGTAGTTATCTTCATCTGCAATGTATAGATTACCAAATTGATCCACCTCAACACCTACTGGCGAATATAACTTTGCAGAATCAGCACGTATACTGTCTCCGTTATATCCTGCAATACCTGTACCGGCTATGGTCGTTATAATTCCATTTGTGTCAATTAGGCGGACTTTATTTTTTAGTGTTTCAGAAACATAAATTCTACCAACATTATCCACTGCTATGCCCTCTGGGTTAAGTTCGGCTAAGACCGCAGGGCCACCATCACCGTTTGAATTAAAGTTCCCATCACCTGCTATGGTTGAGATGATACCCGAATTGTTAATTCTGCGAACACGGTTATTGCTATTGTCCGTTACATAAATATTACCAAGAAAATCCACCGCTACACACATGGGATAATTGAGTAAACTCGTATCTGCCAACCCACCATCACCATTAAACCCGTTTGTACCTGTTCCAGCTATTGTGTGGATTATACCACTAGTATCAACTTTGCGTATTCTTTGGTTTTGCATGTCAGCTATGTATACGTTCCCAAAGGTGTCAATAGCTATTCCATTTGGAGCATTCAAACCCGCAAGGTTTGCAGGCCCACCATCACCACTGTAAGTACCATTTATTCCTCCGGCTCCAATTCCGTTCCCTGCAAATGTGGTAATGATACCCGATGTATCTATTTTGCGCACTACATGATTACCTGCGTCGCATACATACACATTGCCTACTTCATCAATCGCTACAGCCCCCGGGCCTCTGAATGTACCCGCTATTGCCGGCCCTCCGTCACCAGTATAATCATAGATACCATTCCCGCCAATAGTACTTATAATGCCATACGAATTAATTTTCCTTACACGATCATTAAACCAATCGGCTACATATACATTCCCATTTTTATCGACAGCTACGTCAAATGGTTGGTCCAGCTTAGCATTTGTAGCTAAAATGCTATCACCATTATAGCCATAGTCACCATTCCCCGCCACCGTCGTAATCACCTGGCACCTGGCCCCTCGCCCCCAGCGCAGCAAACAAAATAAATATGGTATATAGTTTTCGCATCGTTTATTCTTTTACAAACCTCCCCACAGCATCACCCACACGCAGCATATACAGCCCCGCGGGCAGGCCGCTCACATCAATACTGGTCTTGGTGCCTGTGCATTCCTTTTGCAGTAGTACCTGCCCTATGGTATTTGTGATGCAGAGCGTTTCACGTCCTATGCTTCCCTCTCCTTTGGAGAGGGTTAGGCTGAGGCCACCTCGCACAGGGTTGGGGTAAACGCTGAGCGGCCTTGTATCCTTCCGTTTATCTTTTACACCAAGTACACAATCGGAATTGAAAGTAACTTTACGAATGCGTTTATTATAACAATCAGCAATATACATGTTGCCACACCTATCAAACGTAATATTTTGAGGATAGTTCAATTTTGCACTCAATGCAACACCACCATCACCATCAAAACCAGCGATACCGTTTCCAGCGACAGTATGAATAATTCCATTTGTATCAACTTTCTCTACTCTGTTATTATTTCCATCTGCTATATATACATTTTGATCTTCGTCTACATAAACATCAAGTGGGCTAATATGACAACTTGTTGCATAAATACCATCGCCTGAGTATGGTGTACGAATATTATCTCCTGTCCCTGCTATTCGATTAATTATTCCGGTGGAAATTGTGATCTTACGCACTGCTCCAGTAGAATCTGCAAAATACACGTTACCATACATGTCTGTAGTAATGCCATGAGGGATGCCAATATTTGTTGATATTGCAGGCACTCCTTCTCCCGTGGCACCTGGCAATCCTGTTCCTGCAATGGTTGTAATTATGCCTGACGGGGAAACTTTTCGAATCTTGTATAAATCACCAACGTACATATTCCCATATACGTCCCAGGCAGTTTTGCCAACGGCAATTTTTGCCATTGTAGCAACCCCACCATCACCATCACTACCTTGTATACCATTGCCTGCATATGTGCTAATTAATCCAGTATTAGCATCTATTTTCCTAATTCTGTTGTTCTGACCATCACTAATGTAAATATTCTCAGCTTGATCGAAACTCAGAAAGGAGGCCCAATTAAGTTGTGCTGTCGAAGCAGGAATACTATCTCCGTTATATCCCAATATACCTGTTCCCGCTATCGTATTTATTATACCAGAAGATGGGTCCACTTTTTCAATTCTGTCCTTATCGCCTATATAAATATTCCCAGCGGAATCTACCGCAACAGCACCACATGTGCTAAGCTGCGCTTGTATTGCAAGGCCGCCTTCTCCCCAATACCCACTGTGACCTGTAGCTCCCCCCGCCACAGTCGTAATCACCTGCCCTCTCGCCCCCAGCGCAGCAAACAAAATAAATATGGTATATAGTTTTCGCATAGGTACTGCATTAATATAATATCTTATCAAATTTACTGATAAAATAAATGCGATACCCGACGGGCAGCCTTCACATTCAAAATTTCGCCCCTATCACAACTTATCCCCATTTTAGCTAAGCCCTGCATTCGCTTCGTAACTTTGTCGTTTACCCGGTGCCTCGGGCTAACCTTATATCCCTTTACATCTATGCATCTGAATACTACTTTGCGCCTTAGTGTCTTTGCGGTTAAATGCTCAAGCTTGTCTCCTTTTAAAGACAAATAGGTAACAACAGGAAATAACTATTTTTTCTCTACATAGCCACCGGCGGGCATTTACCCCGATTCAACCATTCCCAACCGGAAATAACTAAACAGGAAATAAAACCGGAAATAACTATTTATCATAATGCGAATGTCCTATTTCATACAGGATATTACTATTATACACTAACTTAGATTGACCCAAGCGAATAGTATGGAAAAGAACAATAACGACCTACGCTATGCAGTGCTGATAGATGCAGATAATGTGCCCTACAGCAATATCAGCGGCATGCTGGAAGAGATAGCCAAGTATGGCACCCCTACCTTCAAGCGCATCTATGGCGACTGGACCAAACCCACCGTGAGCGGCTGGAAGGGCGTACTGCTGGAGCATGCCATCACCCCGGTGCAGCAATACAGCTACACCAGCGGCAAGAACGCTACCGACAGCGCCATGATCATTGATGCTATGGACATACTCTACAGCGGCCGTGTGGACGGCTTCTGCATCGTGTCCAGCGACAGCGACTTCACCCGGCTGGCCGTGCGCCTGCGCGAGGCAGGCATGAAGGTGATCGGCATGGGCGAGCAAAAGACACCCACGGCCTTCATATCGGCCTGCGACAAGTTCATCTACATCGAGATACTGAAAGAAAACGAAGAAGAAGAAAAGGAGGACAAACGGGAACATGGCCACGAGCACAGGCGCTCGCTCAGCAAGCTCGACAAGAAGATGCTCAACCTCATCTCATCCTCCCTGAACGACCTGGGCAATGAATCGGGCTGGGCCTTCCTCGGCGACCTCGGCAACCTGATCCTGAAAAAACGCCCCGATTTTGACCCGCGCAACTATGGCTTTAAAAAGCTATCGCAACTCATCAAGAGCCTTGATACCGTAGAGGTGGAAGAACGCACATCGGAACGCGGGGATAATAAACTGGTATACATCCGCAATAAAAGAGCGGCACAGCAAAAGAAAGCAGAGAAGCCCGCAGCAAGGAAAAATACGAAAGCTAAGTAAGCTCATCGTACTCGCGCTTCAGCAGCGAGTAACAATACGAATCTTCCGTCACGCCATTCCAGCAGAAATGCTCGCGCAGCAGCCCCTCTTTTGTAAAGCCGAACTTTTCCATCAGCCTGTTGGATGCACTATTCCCCGGCCCTACGAAGGCCTCTATACGGTTGAGGCCCAGCTGCATAAAACCGTATTCGATAACAGCAGCCACAGCCTCGCTCATATAGCCTTTACGTTTATCACTGTCGCTATTCATGGCATAGCCTATCTCCGCACGGTTGTGCTGCAGCAGTATGGTATGCAGCCCGCAGCGGCCTATGAACCTGCCACTTCGCTTATCTATCAATACAAAGTTGCAGTAAGATGTGCGGTAGGTATTGAGCCCGGCAAAGTATTTCTGGCGGTCTATCTCGTAGTCTTCCATACTTTCCAGGTGCAGGAAGTCCACTATCTCCTCATCGCTACAGTGCCTGAAAAGTGTATCGTTCATGGCAGGCGTCATACCGATGAGCAGGAGCCTATCGGTCTCCAGCCGCGCATATTCTGTGCCCTTGAAAGTTGCCATCAGCGGCAATTTACGGAATGTACTGAATATCAACACCTCATTATCAGCAACCTATTTTACATCGATATGGATGCCGCTGTGCTCAGGATCACCGCCCACTTTATTGAGCCTGTATTTGAAGGACAGCATAAAATACCGGCCTATGATGTTCGATCGCTTCTCCTGCAGGTAATTGAGCTGGCTGATACGGGTAATGCCCGTATTGCGGTTCAGTATATCAAAAGCATCCAGCGTTAATACAGCCCGCTTCGCCTTAAGAAAGTACCAGGATGCCTCCGCCTTCAGCAATGGAATGCTCACCGACTCATCGAAGCTTTTGGCATCGTATATATTAAGGTCGCAGCTCGTCATGAAATACCAATGGTCGCCGGGCCCCCAGCTGAGCTGTGCCGTGCCCCCATAGTTATAGAAGGTATTGTTCAGCGATCGCTCTATGGAATATTTTGAGTCGGAGATATTGATAAAGCTACTGAGGCTGGCATCCCATTTTTCCTTCTTCCTGTTACCCACAGTAAGCTCAAAGCCATGAGTAAAGGTATTGTTGGTATTATACACATCATTGACAAGGCTCATGCCCCTGTCGTATTGCTCATCCAGCGATAGGCTAACATCAATACCCAGTTTCCGGACAGGAGTGGAGAACTCCACCCTGCCATGCAGGTCGTAATCATCCGGCACATTGACCAGCATAGCATACTGCGCCAGTCCCGCATCCACCCTCCGTGCCCAGTTGATCTTATCATGCGTATACCTCAGGGTAAGGTTGGCGAAGAGAGAGGTGGATGAGAACTGGTCGAACCGTAGCCAGTTGGCATTGAAGGTATGACTGTACTCCGGGCGCAGCGACCTGTTGCCGCTGTTCACGAAAAGCGGGTTGACCGTATTGGCTAAGGGCAGCATTTGCTGCGCCGAAGGCGCCGCCACTGCTGAATTGTACGAGAGCCCGATGTTCCGGCCAATACCATACTCTTTTTGCCACAATACCGATGGCAGTAGATAGTAGTAACCCTTTGCCTGCTCATCCGTACCCGGCAATGAGCTGCCCAACGAGGCAAGCTGCAGGTCAAGGCCTGCATTGAACTGTACCTTATCGGTGCTCCTCCTCAACCCAAGGGCCGGTTTCAGCCAGCGAAAAGTTCGGCGATAGTCCGGGCTCAGAGAGTCGATACTGCCGGCCTCCCGGGGCATATAGCCTTGCGCGCGCATGATATGGTCATCGTCGTTGGCGGCAGTAAGCTCCGGCTCCAGGTAATAACTATTGCCCAGGGCCCTTACAACGGACGTACCCAGTGAATACACCAGTTTGTCGGTATGGTCATCGCGGTACTGATCATCATAGAGGGTCTGGTGCATATTATCAAAATAAGTAGTGGCATTGTCCCACTGGGTACGGGTAAGCCCTTTATTAAAACTGCCATTCCCAAACACCTTAAATACCGGCCACCGGCCTTTGTAGCGCTGCAGGTAAGAGACATCAACCTTCCCGTCGACATCATTACCGTTATCGTTAGTCTGGCTTTGCAGCTTATTGAACACCACATCGCGTATATAGGTAGACGAGGCCAGTACCCGGCGGGTATATGCGGTGCTCAAGGTCGCATTACCGTTCAATAGTAGTTGCTTCATCGAGTCAAGCTCATTGTTCCAACTAAAATTGAGCCTGTGGCCCCAATCCCGGGAATCCTCATCGGAATTATCATCGGTGACAAAAGAACCATTATCGGTATAGTTCTTCGTATTGGTCTGTTGCATGAGTTTCTTGCCGGCCCCGTTGCCGAGGTAGCTGATGTTCAGGCGGTTTTTGTCGCGTGGTTCATAGTTGAAATTGAGGCCACCCGCGCCCGAGGTCACCAGCCCGGTAACAGGCTGGCCAAAATTCACCGGCATAGAGCCATCAATACGGAAGCTCATGCTGCCGCTGCCGCTCATCATGCCCCGGAGGCCGCCGTTGAAATCAAGATAGTCCCGGAAGGTGAAGCCGAACTCGTTGATGTTATTCAGCATGGCCAGTGCGGCAAGCTGGGTCTTCTTACCAAACTTATAGATCTTACCGCTGAACTTGTAATGGTCGGCGGTACCGTAGCCTGCCTGTACATCACCGAAATAGCCATGTTTCTTATCCTCTTTCAGTGTAAGGTTAATGGTCTTATCGCGGGTACCATCATCGATACCTGTAAAGGCCGACTGGTCGGAATGGCGGTCAAAGACCTGCACTTTATTAATGGCATCGGCAGGCAGGTTCTTCGTGGCTATCTTCGGGTCATTCCCAAAAAAGTCCTTACCGTCCACAGTGACCCGCTGTACATCCTTACCTTGTGCCTTTATATTCCCCGCTTTGTCCACCTGCACTCCCGGCAACTTCCGTAACAGGTCTTCCACGTTGGCATCCGGTTTTACTTTGTAGGCGCCTGCATTGTACTCAACGGTATCGCCTTTAAGCATCAGCGGCACCTTTTCCCCATTCACCTGCACCTCTTTAAGATCGAGTGGTAGCTCTTTTAATACAATGATACCTATATTATCTCCTTTCTCAGCAGGTACGGCGACCAACCTGTAATACGTACGAAAACCAAGCATGGCCACCTGCAAGAGGTAAGTACCTTTTGTAATACCCTTTACTTCGAAGAAGCCATTGTCGTTACTGATACCAAAGAATGCCAGTGTAGAATCAGCCGGATAGAGCAGGGACACAGAAGTGTATGGAAGCGGTACAGCCTTTTCGTCAACTATACTCCCCTTTATATCATATTGCTGGGCAAGCACGCTTTCATGGCAACAGAACAATAGTATTGCTAATAATTTAAATACCCTCATAATTCACTACCTCCTTACTTTTATAATTACATTGCCATTGCCACCATTTTCTTCCATCATCTCTTTTTGTTTCTTTTGTACAATTGCCTCATATTCTTCTTTGGTCACCTTTTTTCCTTCCTTTGGCTTCACTATCAGCTTACTGTTATCGGCACCGAATACCACCTCATCGGCCTTTAGCGTCAACTGGCTGTTTTGTTTAGCTTCAAGTATCATACCCGGCAAGCCTGAAAAACCATGGGGCCCGGCAGAGACAGGTATGGCCGCGGTAAACCAGGCAGTAATAGTGTCCTTGTCCTTTTGCATTACGGCTTCCTGGCAAGGATAACCCAGGATACTCTTCTGTCCGCCAGTCATCTTCCACTTAGGTTTGTCGATAGCGGATGTAATAAGAAATTTCCTGCCCATAAAGTCGCGTTGCTCTATGAGTTTAGCTTCCTTTAACGACGTGTAAACGATATCCTCAGGTCTGGCTACTTTGAAAACCACACGCATATTGCCATCATTATGCTCGAAGTCATTGGTCTCCTGCTCCTTTTTTTTATCGTTCAGGTACAGGGCAGCTTCCTCGTTGTAGTACAGCACCTTTTTCATGTGTTGTTCCTTGGGGATCATATTGCGTATTTGCTCAGCATTCACGTCACCGCCGGAGTTGATGTCAACATCCCCGCCAAGATCAATATTCATTTTTACGGTTTCGGTATACGTGATGGTCCCGGCTGTGTTTTGTGCATTGAGCAATTGCACCAGGCCAAGCATGCAGGCAGTAAGGAGCAGTTTTTTCATTGTAGTAGTTTTGCACCGAAATTACCCGGTTATGCCATGTAAGCGGGTTAATGCAAGGAGAATTAAGGTTAAATAAGGTTAAGAGCAAGGCCGATGCCATTGCTAAATCGTAATTTGGGAGTGATAAATGAAGCAGGAGAATCAACTCAAAAGGGTAAAGTACCTGATGCTCTTCAGCCAGCTATTGCTGCTGTCCTTCATGGGCTATTGGCTCTACTCCCAATACCGCAGCGCCCGCATAGATTTCCAGAAACAGCTTTTTGTGGAGTTTGACGAGTCTCAACGGAAAATATCGGATTCGCTGCTTGTAGGCCACTTGATGAAGCATAGCCTGCCTGTGGAGACGGAGGATATCCATGGCTATGAGGACATCGATATGGCAAAAGAAAGCCATGGTGTAAAGGTGGAAGTTAAGCCTAACAGCAGTGCCATCGGCTACTTCCGGATGCAGGAGCTGAACTTAAATGATTCTGCCCAGATATACAGGAAACCCGAGAATGACAGTGCAGGCAGTGCCACAATAAAAACAAGACTGCCGGGAAACGATGTACAGGTGATCAACATTATTTATAAGAAACTAAAATTTTTTGCAGACTCAAATAATGCTACCCTATTCAGAAATGACACAGCATTATTCAATAAAATGTTCAGCCAGAAAATGAAAGAGAATGGCTGGGGCTTCAATATAAAATGGACAGAGGACACAAGCATTGGCGGAGACCAAAAGCGGTTCTATATCAAAAGCGGGTATTTCACCAATAGCTACGGTGTAGAAGTCAGTCATTTTTCCTGGTACCTGCTGAAGCAAGTACTACCACAAATATTGTTCACTATTGTGCTGCTGCTGATAACAGGGCTTGCATTCCGGTTTGCTTATCGAAGCCTTAAAGAACAGATGGTTCTCAGTATGCTCAAAAATGACTTCATCAGCAACATGTCGCATGAACTAAAAACGCCTGTATCAACCATCAAAGTGGCGCTGGAAGCGCTGGACACTTACCATGTGATAGAGGACAAGACGAAAACAAAAGAATACCTGGAGATGGCCAATATGGAAATGAAACGGCTGGACCTGCTCGTCAACCAGGCGCTTAACACGGGGCTGCTCGAGAACGGCAAGATCATGTTCCACAAAAAGCAGGAAGACCTGCAACAACTGACAGCAGAGGTATTAGACATCCTGAAGATACGGTTCCAGCAGCAAAACGCTATTGTGAACTACAGCTATGAGGGCGATGGTTTCACCGCAACAGTGGACAAGCTACATATACAGGGCGTGCTCATCAATATACTGGACAATAGCCTGAAATATGCCGGTGCTTCTCCGGAGATAAATGTTTCCGTAAAAGCACTCAATGGCCATGTGCAGGTCAGTATAGCCGACAATGGCCCCGGCATACCACCTGAATACCGGTATAAGATATTTGAGCAATTCTTCAGGGTACCTACAGGTGACGAACACAACATTAAAGGATATGGACTTGGGTTAAGCTATGCCAAACAGGTAATGGAACAACATGGCGGGAGTATTAGCGCCAGCAACCTGCCCGGAGGCGGATGTATCTTTACACTTACATTCCTAAAAGACGCGGCGTGAAGAAAAGGGTACTCTATATAGAAGACGAACAGTTCCTTGCACGTATCGTAAAGGAAACACTGGAGCTAAAGGACTATGAAGTGCTGCATAAAAAGGACGGAGGCCGGGTCATTGAGCTGCTTCAATCCTTTTCGCCCGATATCTGCGTGCTCGATGTTATGCTGCCTAATGTTGACGGCTATACACTGGGCAGCAGCATACGCAACCTGTATCCCAAACTACCCATCATATTCCTGACTGCCAAGACCCAAACAGAAGATATACTCAAAGGCTTCTCATCAGGCGGGACCGACTACCTGAAAAAGCCATTCAGCATGGAAGAGCTGATGGCAAGGATAGAAAACCAGCTGCGCCTGAGTACAGCAAATGAAGGTGAGGCCGTCAATTCCATAGAAGAAGTGCAACTGGGGAAATACCTCTTCTACCCTATGCGGTACGAACTACGGGTCGGCAATAGTGTACTCAAGTTATCAAGCAGGGAATCGGAAATACTGAACATACTCTGCCTGAATGTGAATAAAACAACGGAACGTAAAAAACTGCTTCATGCGGTATGGGGCGATGATTCATTCTTCAATTCACGGAACCTTGACGTGTACATCAGGAAACTAAGGGAATATCTCGCTGCCGATAAAAATATCGAGATCATAACCCTGAAAGGAAAAGGATACCACTTCAGCGTACCCGGCCTTTAAATAACAAAAGGGTAAAGCCCGAGCTTACCTGCCCCGGATAATACCTAACAACAGGGAAATAATAGCCAGTACCAGCAAGACATAAATGAGGTGACCGGCATTCCACCAGACGAGGCCGAGTATCCAGCCGATGACGAGCAATACTGCAATGATATATAGACAACCTCTCATTGTACGAAGTACTAAATTACAATTTTACGGCTTCCCTGCAAAAAAGAAAACGTCCCGCCAAAGCGGGACGTTTTTATATTAACCCTTAAAGAGCTTATTGCTTGCTGAACTTGATAGACTGGATCGGTTTGTTGTTCTTATCAGTCATCTGCAGCATGTATGAACCACTGGCAAGGTCTTCGATCTTAACCGGTATCACACCACCAGGGAAGCGTGTTGTGTTCACATTGTTCTGGGCGATCACTTTGCCCATCATATCGATGATGCGAACTATCACGTCACCCTTAGGTGCATTCTCAAATTTCACGAAGATCTCTGAACCTGATACAGGGTTCGGGTACAATGTGATGGTGTTGTTGGTATTATTACCATTCACATTGTTAACCACAAGCGGGCTGCCGGCGCTACCCACACCGAACGGTGAGAGTGTTGTGATACCGGTCATTGACACGCTGTACGGACCTGAACCGAAAGCAGGGCCTGTAGTACCAGGATTCCACAGCGGATCGATGTAGTGAGACATGTAGCAAGCGTTCCTGTCGAAGCCTGTTAGCTCATCAACTGCGTTCCACTGGAGGGTGAGGGCAACATTCGGTGTACCCGAACCAGAGTGATCCACAACCCATGTCTTACCAACTGCATTATCGGTCAGTGACGGACCAGAAGGTATGTTGTTGGTATATGAAGTGTAGATACCGTCGAGCACGTTAGCCATGAAGTCCTGTGCATTTTCAGTGTTGCTCAGGCTCATCGGCGTATACGATGTGTTGTCTGAGCCCATCGGGAAGAGTACATCGCTTGTGCGGCCACCTATACCGATGTTGGTGTAAACCAGTTTACCGGTACCGTTAGTCACCACGAAGGATGCATCACTGCCGCCGATTATCGATGCAGACGGTGCGATGGTAAGATCTGCGTTGCCTATGGTCATGTAACCGTTCACCAGGAAGAGGTTAGTGGTCACAGTAGTGTTG
Organism: uncultured Flavipsychrobacter sp.; assembly: GCA_964481425.1. Taxonomy (GTDB): domain Bacteria; phylum Bacteroidota; class Bacteroidia; order Chitinophagales; family Chitinophagaceae; genus MKUN01. The sequence goes on along the minus strand of CAYZTM010000012.1, from coordinate 72,946 downwards.
GCTTCTATCATCTTATCACCGTTACCATTCAGCCTGATGATAGCGTAAGCACCGCCAGGTATAGACTGAACGCCGTTACCTGTTTCTTTCACCTCACCAAGTGATGCATCGAAAGTACCGTTGTTGATGATGCTACCCTTGATCTCGAGTACGTTGCCGGTACCTATGAAGGATACCTTAGCACCCGGAGTAATGATCAGGCTATCGCATATCGCAGTCGGTATATCTATTTCAGGCATGTTCGGAACAGGAGTAGTGATGGTCACTACAGTAGTTGCTGTTGGCAGCACACCGCATGCCCAGTTACCCGGTTCTGACCACTTGGTATTCACAAGACCTGTCCATTGTACCTGGGTATTGATACCCAGTACAGATACGTCTGAAGTATCCGGAGGTGTACATGTACCACTTACTATCACCCTGTATTGGAAACCAACCATTGTAGGACCAACAGCATTGATGTGCAGGTTAGCCGTGTTCACACCTGAGTAAAGTGTGAAGTTGGTTATGTTGGCGAAGCCGGTACCATTGTCCACCTGCCATTGATAGGTCAGGCCTGCACCGATCGCTGTTACAGAGATATCGGCAGGAGCATTAGTGCAAGCAGTAGTGCTTGATGCCGGTTGTATGGTAATATATGGTGCGAAGTTGACGCTCAGTGTAGCGGCGTTGGTAGTTATTGCAGGAGCACATGTACCGGCGATATCGAGCCTGAACTGGTAGCCGTTCATTGCAGCGGTAGCCGCTGTGATGGTCAGTGTGTTCGAATTAACACCGCTGTACGGAGCAGCTGCAGGAACATTGGTCCAACCTGTACCGTCGTTCATTTCCCACTGGTAAGTGAGCGCTGTACCTACGGCTGCTACAGAGAAGGTAGCATTGCTGCCTGCACATACTATGGTATTAACCGGCTGGCTGCCCAGGGCAGGTGCTGTATTCACTGTCAGCAGCGCCACGCCTGTAGTATCGCCGGGGTAGCATGTACCTGTTACGTAAGCGCGGTACTGGTAGCCGTTCATTGCAGAGTCAACCGCAGTGAGGTGCAGTGTAGCAGTAGCCGAACCTGAGTAGGTAGCGTTGTCCACAAGGTCATTGAAGCCTGTACCGGTATTCACCTGCCAATGATAAGTAAGGCCGGTACCGGTAGCGGTCATTGTGAACGATGTATCACCACCGGCACAAAGCGTTGCGTTAACCGGTGAAGATGTTACCCTTGGCAGTTGGTTAACTGTTATCGAGTATGTAGTTGCAGCAGTAGTACCGCAGCTATTTGTTGCTGTTACACTCAGTACGCCTGAGGTAGCCAGTGTATCGAAGTTGATGGTCACCAGGTTGCCTGTGCCGAGTATGGTAGCACCTGAGCCTGAGTAGGTCCATGTGTAGGTAACTGAACTATCGAACGGTACGCTGTACACGTTGTAGTCATCACCCTGGCATACTACCGCAGGGCCGGTGATGGCGCCCGGTTGTGTTGGCAGCGGATGAACCGTGATGGTCACGTTCTGTGCTGAAGAAATACCACAACCGTTCTGAGCCGTTACACTAAGTGTACCTGATGTAGCCGTTGTGCTGAAGTCGATGCTGATGCTGTTGCCTACGCCTGTGATAGTAGCACCTGAACCTGTGTAGTTCCAGTTGTAGGTAACCGTAGGATCGAGCGGTACGGTATAGATAACCGCGTTCTGACCCTGGCATACATCAGCCGAAGAAGCAGTGAACGGCAGCGGTTCGTTCGGCAGCGGGTTAACCGTGATATTGGTGGTAGTTGCTGCTGAAGTACCGCAGTTATTGGTAGCGGTCACGCTCAGTGTACCTGATGTTGCATTGTTTGCGAAATCAAGCGTTGCCGTGTTGCCGTTGCTGTTCAGAATGGTAACACCTGTACCGCTGTACGACCATGTGTAAGATACGGTCGGATCGTTAGGCACTGTGTAAACCACACCTGTCTGGCCCTGGCATACAACCGGTGTGCTCACCGTAAATGCACCAGGCTGAGCAGGCAGCGGGTGAACGGTCACCGAAACGGTGCGCGGAGCAGATACACCGCAACCGTTGGTAGCAGTAACCTGTATGTCGCCCGAAGTGGCCGTATTGCTGAAGTCAACATTTGCTGTATTGCCGCCGAACACGGTAATGGTAGCACCTGTACCTGTGTACGTCCAGTTATAAGTAACTGTCAGGTCAAGCGGCACCTGGTAAACCACGTTGGTCTGGCCCTGGCATACCGAATCGGAAGCGATGGTAAAGTTGCCCGGAACCTGTGGCAGCGGGTTCACTGTTATTGCCAGTGTGCTGGCCGTAGAAGTACCGCAAATTGTTGTTGCAGTAACGCTCAGTGTACCGGCAGTAGCGATGTTGCTGAAGTTAAGTGTAACCGTGTTGGACGGAGCACCTGTTATCGTAACACCTGTACCGCTGTAGTTCCAGTTATAAGTAACGCCCGGAACATTGGTCACAGAGTATGACTGGGTAGTGCCCTGGCATACCGTAGCCGTACCAGTGATGGCGCTTGGCTGAGAAGGTATCGGGTTAACTGTTATTGCAAATGTGCTGTTACCCAGTGAAGTACCGCAGGCATTGTTCGCCACAACTGTCAGCGTACCGCTGGTAGCCGTATTGTTGAAGTTGATGCTCACTGTGCTGCCTGTGCCGGATATTACGGCACCTGTACCACTGTAGGTCCATGTATAAGATGTAGCGGTCGGATCAACCGGTACTGAGTATACCACGTTGTTCTGGCCCTGGCATACAGGGTTAGGTCCTGTAATTGCACCCGGGTTATTCGGCAATGTGTTCACTGTGATATTCAGTGTACGTGCAGCCGAAGTACCACAAGCGTTGGTTGCCGTTACAGTCAGCGTACCGCTTGTAGCCGTATTGTTGAAGTCGATGGTTATACTGTTGGTAGTACCATTGATGGTAGCACCTGTACCACTGTATGCCCATGTGTAGGTCACAGTAGGATCGTTCGGTACGATGTACATCACACCTGTCTGACCCTGGCATACCGTATCACTTGATGTAGTGAAGTTAGCAGGCTGCATTGGCAGCGGGTTAACCGTGATGGCCATTGTAGTAGCCAGCAGTGAGGTACCGCAACCATTATTAGCCCATACGCTCAGGATACCGGAAGTAGCCACCGTACTGAAGTCAATGTTCACACTGTTGGTAGTACCGGTAATAGTAGCACCCGAGCCACTGTAGGTCCATGTGTAAGATGTAGCCGTAGGATCGAGCGGCACAGTGTAGTTAACACCGTTCTGACCCTGGCATACTGCAGCAGGACCTCCGATAGCGCCCGGCTGAGCAGGTAGCGGATTCACTGTTATGGCCAGCGTCTGCGGTATAGAAGTACCACAAGCATTGGTTGCAGTCACATCAAGGTTGCCCGATGTAGCAGAAGTGCTGAAGTCGATGCTGATCAGGTGACCTGAGCCACTGATAGTAGCACCTGTACCGCTGTAGGTCCATGTGTAGGTCACTGTCGGATCATCAGGCACTTCGTAGATCACACCTGCCTGGCCCTGGCATACAGGGTTGGTGAATGTGACGAACGGAGCAGGCTGGTTGGGCAGCGGGTTAACTGTTATCGCCATTACCCTTGCCAGTGAAGCACCGCATGAGTTGTTAGCTATTACAGTAAGGTTGCCCGATGTAGCCGTATTGCTGAAGTCGATGGTTATAGCGTTGGTAGTACCTGTGATGGTAGCACCTGTACCGCTATAGGTCCATGTATAAGATGTAATTGTAGGATCGTTGAGTACCTGGTAAGATACGCCTGTCTGGCCCTGGCATACTGAAGTCGGACCAGTGATCACGCTCGGCTGCAATGGCAGCGGGTTAACCGTGATCGGGAACGTGCTGGCAGTTGATGTACCACAAGCATTGGTCGCTGTCACGCTCAGTGTACCCGATGTTGCGTTGGTACCGAAGCTCAGTGTGATCGCGTTACCTGAACCAACTATAGTTGTATTGAGACCCGAGTAAGCCCAGTTGTAGGTTACTGTAGGATCGTTGGTCACAGAGTATGCAACACCAACGTCGCCCTGGCATACAGGCGATGTACCTGTAATAGCGCCCGGTGTAGTTGGCAGCGGGTTAACCGTGATATCTATAGTGGTTGGCAGTGAAGTACCGCAACCGTTGTTAGCCACCACGCTCAGTGTACCGGATGTAGCCGTATTGCTGAAGGTAAGTGCTACGCTGTTACCGGAACCGGCGATGGTAGCACCGGTACCGCTGTAGGTCCATGTGTAGGTCACGGTCGGATCATTCGGCACAGTGTAGATAACACCATTCTGTCCCTGGCATACAGTATCACTATATGTTATGAACGCAGCCGGCTGAGCAGGCAGCGGGTTAACCTGTATAGAGAAGTTGCTTGCCAGTGATGTACCGCAACCATTGGTAGCTGTTACGCTCAGTGTACCTGATGTAGCCGTTGTGCTGAAATCAAGTGTCACTGCGTTGGTAGTACCGTTTATGGTAACACCTGTACCGGTATAAGTCCATGTATAGGTTACTGTCGGATCGTTGGTCACAGAGTATGCAACACCAAGGTCGCCCTGGCATACAGGCGATGTACCTGTGATAGCGCTTGGCGGAGCAGGCAGCGGATTAACCACTATCGCAAATGTGCTGGCAGTAGAAGTACCGCAGCTATTGGTAGCTGTTACGCTCAGTGTACCACCGGTAGCAGTAGCACCGAAGTCCATGGTTATTGCGTTACCTGTACCATTGATAGTAGCACCTGTACCACTGTAAGTCCATGTGTAGGTCACTGTCGGGTCGTTAGTTACTGAGTAAGCTACGCCTGACTGACCCTGGCATACAGGAGTTGTACCTGTTATTGCACCCGGAGTAACCGGCAGCGGCATGATCGTGATGTTCAGCGTGCGTGCAGTAGAAGTACCGCAGGCATTGGTAGCAGTTACGCTCAATGTACCTGAAGTAGCCGCAAGCGAGTAATCAACTGTTACAGAATTACCTGAACCGTTGATGGTAGCACCACCTCCGCTGTATGCCCATGTATAGGTCACACTAGGATCGTTCGGCACGGTATAAACCACACCCGAAGTACCGGCACAAACCGAATCGGTGAATACCGAGAAGGCTGCTGGTTGCTGCGGCAGCGGGTTAACCAGTACCGCGAACGAACTTGTAGAAGAGGTACCGCAGGCATTTGTTGCAAATACGGTCAGGTTACCTGAAGTTGCATTGTTTGCATAATTTATCGATATAGTACTAGTACCGTTACCTGTGATGGTAGCACCTGTACCACTGTACGCCCATGTGTAGGTCACGGTCGGATCATTGACCACAGAGTAGGCAACACCAAAGTCACCCTGGCAAACAGGCGTTGTACCTGTAATAGCGCCCGGAGTGGTCGGTAATGTATTTACTGTCACTGAAAGCGGAGCAGAAGGCAGTGAAGTACCGCAGGCGTTGGTAGCGGTAACTGTTATGTCACCTGAAGTAGCCGTAGCACTGAAGTTGATGCTGGCATTGTTACCAAACGAGCTGATGCTTGCACCTGTACCACTGTACGACCATGTATACGAAGTAACTGTAGGATCGTTCAGTACGGTGTACAGTACACCATTCTGGTTCTGACATACGCTGGTAGGTCCTGAAGGCGTGTTTGGCACTGCAGGCAGCGGGTTAACAGTTATTGACTTAATAGTAGCAACTGAAGTACCGCAGGCGTTGGTAGCTGTTACGCTCAGTACGCCGCTGGTAGCCGTGTTGCTGAAGTCAATTGTTACCGCGTTGGTAGTACCATTGATGGTAGCACCTGTACCGCTGTAGGTCCATGTATAAGTTACAGTCGGATCATTAGTTACAGAGTAGGCAACACCTGTCTGACCCTGGCATACCGGTGAAGCACCGGTTATAGCACCCGGCTGGGTTGGCAGCGGGTTGATGGTTATTGCCAGTGTGGTCGGCGATGAGGTACCGCATGTAGTTGTTGCAGTAACACTCAGTGTGCCTGATGTGGCATTGTTTGCAAAGTCGATTGTTATTGCATTGCTGCCATTACCTGTTATGGTAGCACCTGTACCGCTGTAGGTCCATGTATAAGTGGTACCTGCAACGTTGGTCACAGAGTATGCATTGGCTGTTGAGCCCTGGCAAGCAGTAGCGGAACCAGTGATGGCAGCCGGTGCAGTTGGCAGCGGGTTAACAGTTATTGCATAAGTGGTAGCAGTAGAAGTACCGCAACCATTGGTAGCCGTTACGCTCAATGTACCGCTTGTAGCCGTAGCATTGAAGTCTATGGTTATCGTGCTGCCTGTACCGTTGATGGTAGCACCTGTACCGCTGTAGGTCCATGTATAAGTTACAGACGGATCATTGGTCACAGAGTAAGTATTACCATTCGAGCTCTGGCATACTGCAGCAGGTCCTGAGATAGCGCCCGGCTGTGTCGGCAGCGGGTTCATCGTAATGGCCAGTGTCCTTGCAGTAGAAGTACCGCAGCCATTGGTAGCTGTTACACTCAATGTGCCTGATGTAGCATTATTAGCAAAATCAACTGTCACTGCATTGCCTGTGCCGGTAATTGTAGCACCGAGACCGGAGTAAGTCCAGTTGTATGTAGTAATGGTCGGATCGTTGGTCACAGAATAAGCATTACCAACAGAACCCTGGCAAGCGGTAACCGAACCGGTTATCACACTCGGCTGTGTTGGCAGCGGGTTAACCGTTACAGCAAATGTTGTTGCAGCAGATGTACCGCAGGCATTGGTAGCCGTAACCTCTATATTACCGGAAGTAGCATTGTTGGCGAAGTTCACCAATATGCTGTTACCGCTACCTGTGATGCTGGCACCATTACCGGTGTAATCCCATGAATAGGTAACGGTAGGATCGTTAGTTACAGAGAATGCTACACCATTCTGACCCTGGCATACAGGCGATGTGCCTGTAATAGCACCCGGAGCGGTCGGCAGCGGATTCACTGTGATATCTATCGTCCTGGCAGTTGAAGTGCCGCATGCATTGGTAGCCGTAACACTCAGTGTACCTGAAGTAGCTGTATTAGAGAAGTCAACCAGTACGCTGTTACCTGTACCGTTGATGGTAGCACCTGTACCGCTGTAGGTCCATGTGTAAGTTACACCAGCCACATTCGGCACGGTGTACAGAACACCTGTCTGGCCCTGGCATACTGTAGGCGTACCTGCAGTAAATGCACCCGGCTGTGAAGGTATCGGTGTAATGGTTATTGCGAGCGTCCTTGCAGTAGAAGTGCCACAGGCGTTCACTGCATTTACAGTAAGCGTACCTGAAGTAGCTGTATTGCTGAAGTCGATGCTCACGCTATTAGTGGTACCGGTGATGGTAGCACCTGAACCACTGTAGCTCCATGTATATGATGTAGCATTCGGATCGTTGGTCACGCTGTACACATTACCTACGGAACCGGCACATACCGGTGTAGTACCGGTTATTACGCTTGGCTGTGAAGGTATCGGTGTAACTGTTATAGCCAGAGTGCTTGCTGTAGATGAGCCACAAGCATCATTCGCTGTTACGCTCAATGTACCTGAGGTAGCATTGTTCGCAAACGTGATGAGTACGCTGTTGCCTGTACCGGTAATGGTAGCACCGGTACCGCTGTAGGTCCATGTATAAGATGTTGCGGTCGGATCATTGGTCACTGAATAAGATACACCGTTAGCACCTGCGCACACAGGGTTAGTACCTGTTATCGCGCCCGGAGTGGCCGGTACACCATTCACTGTGATGGCCAGTGTCCTTGCAGTTGATGTACCACAGGCATTGGTAGTGGTTACACTCAATGTACCCGATGTAGCAGTAGCACTGAAGTCAAGCGTAGCAGTATTCGTTGTGCTGCCGAGGCCCGTAACACCTGTACCGGTATAGGTCCATGTGTACGTATTGCCTGCAACATTCGGAACGGTATAGATCACACCTGTCTGACCCTGGCATACTGTCGGAGTAGATGCTGTGAAATTGCCCGGCTGAGTTGGCAGCGGACTTACGCTGATAGCATAAGTGCTTGCTGTAGAAGTACCACAACTATTGGTACCTGTAACGCTCAGCGTGCCTGAAGTAGCTGTATTGCTGAAATCAATAGTTATTGCATTACCTGTACCTGTAATGGTTGCACCGCTACCGGTATAGGTCCAGTTATATGTAGTAATGTTCGGATCGTTGGTCACACTATATGCAACGCCAACTGCACCCTGGCAAGGACTTGCAGTACCTGTGATCGCACCCGGTTGTGTGGGCAGCGGGTTCACTGTTATTGCCATGGTAAGGGCAGTAGATGTACCGCAGGCATTCACTGAAGAAACACTCAATGTGCCGGAAGTGGCATTATTGGCGAAATCAATGGTAACAGCATTGGTTGTACCATTTATGGTTGCACCAGTACCACTGTAGCTCCAGCTGAATGATGTAGCATTCGGATCAGGGGCCACTGAGTAGTTAACACCTGTCTGGCCCTGGCATACTGTAGCGCTGCTGCTGAGGAATGCTGCAGGAGTTGTCGGCAATGGTGTTACGGTAACACCTATTGACCTTGGTGCAGATGTACCACAGAAAGTAGTGGCAGTTACACTGATCACACCTGATGTAGCATTGTTAGCAAATATTGCTGTAACGGCATTGCTTGGCGGACCGCTGAAGGTAACACCTGTGCCGCTATAGCTCCATGTATAAGTAGCACCTATAACTGCAGGCACTACATAGTTTGCACTTCCTCCAGCACAAACCGATGTGCTGGCCGTTGTAAAGCTACCCGGCTGGAATGCACCCGGCTGCATGGTCAATGCCAGTGTCTGTGCCGGCGATGTACCGCAGGCATTACCAACAGTTACACTTAAAGTACCTGAAGTAGCAGTATTGTCGAAATCGATAGTAATGCTGTTGGTGCCATTACCGTTTATCGTTGTACCTGTACCGCTATAGGTCCAGGTATAAGTGGTAGCATTAGGATCGGCGGTAACAGAGTATGCATTACCGGTAGTACCCTGGCAAGGCGTTGTAGTACCTGTGATCGATGCCGGTTGTGATGGTATCGGTGTAACGGTAATTGAGTATGTATTAGTAGTAGTACCGCAGAAGTTGGTCTCATCCAGCGTCAATGTGCCACTGGTTGCCGATGCACTAAAGTCGATAGTTATGGCATTGGTACCGTTACCGTTTATTGTAGCACCTGTGCCACTATAGCTCCATGTGTAGGTATTGACATTGACATTGGCCGGTACTGAATAAGATACCCCTGCCTGGCCAACGCATACAGGTGATGTACCTGTTATACTGAAAGCAACCGGTGCCGAAGGATTAACCGTGATCGGCAGGGTAACATTAGCAGTAGTACCACAACCATTGGTACCGCTTACGGTCATTGTACCGGAAGTAGCACTTGGGCCGAAATTGAAGCTATTTGTATTAGTGCCTGTAGCATTGGAGAAGGTAACACCTGTACCGGAATAAGCCCAGTTGTAGGTAGTGATATTAGCACCACCGGCTACGGTATATGTCAGAGCACCTGCATTTTGACATACCGGGTTAGTACCGCTAAGCGGGCCCGTTAGGGTCGGAAGCGGGTTAACGGTTACGTCAAAAGTATTGGTCTGTGTACCACAGGTATTAGTAGCAACAAGTGTCAGCGTACCGCTGCTTGCTGTGTTGCTGTAATCTATATTAATGCTGTTGGTGTTATTGTTATTGATCGTGATGCCTGTTCCGCTGTAAGACCATGTCCAAGTAGTTACATTAGGATCGGCAGGCACAGAGTAGCTTACTGCTGTCTGGCCCTGGCATACTGTTGCAGAACCTGTGATGCTAAATGCATTTGGCGCCTGCGGGTTAACAGTTATTGCATAGGTCAGCGTTGGCGTGGTGCCACAACTGTTAGTACCGTATACGCTTAAAGTGCCGGAAGTAGCGCTCGGACCAAAGTTAAAGCTGTTGTTGTTAGCAGCAGTAGTGTTCGAGAAACTAACACCGGTACCGGTATAAGCCCAGTGGAACTGAGTAACGTTTGCATCACCTGTAGCTGTATAAGTAACTGCACCTACATTTTGACATACCGGGTTAGTACCGGTAAGCGGACCAGTCAACGTTGGCAAAGCACCTACGGTAATAGCGAATGTATTGGTTTGCGTACCACAGGCATTCGATTCTACGAGGGTGAGTGTACCACTTGTAGCAGCATTGTTAAAGTCAATGCTTACACTGTTTGTATTGTTATTATTTATGGTAGCACCTGTACCACTATATGTCCAGCTATAAGTTACGCCTACAACCGATGGTACGAAATAAACGTTACCGGTCGTGCTTTGGCAAACGTTACTGTTACCATTAATAGTGAATGCTGCCGGAGCTGCAGGATTAACTGTAACTGCATATGTTATAGGCGCTGTAGTACCACATGTACCTGTACCGGTAACGGTTATGGTACCCGAAGTAGCGCTGGGGCCAAACGTAAAGTTGTTCGTGTTGGCTGCTGTAGCATTAGAGAAGGTAACACCTGTACCACTGTAGCTCCAGTTGTAGGTAGTAATACCTGCACCACCGGCAGCAGTATATGTAACCGGCGGATCGTTCTGACATACTGCAGCAGATCCTGAGAGCGGGCCGGTCAGCGTTGGTGTACTATTAACAGTTATTGCAAATGTATTGGTTTGTGTACCGCAGCTATTGGTCTCAACCAGTGTAAGGGTACCGCCAGTAGCTGTTGCACCAAAGTCAATAGTTATTGCATTGGTATTGTTATTATTAATAGAAGCACCTGTACCGCTATATGTCCATGTGAATGATGTCACATTGGCATTGGCCGGTACTGAGTAAGCGACACCGGTCTGGCCCTGACATACCGGTGATACACCGGTAATACTAAATGCTGTAGGAGCAGCAGGGTTAACCGTAACTGCATATGTTATCGGCGCTGTAGTGCCGCAAGTACCTGTACCGGTAACGGTTATGATACCTGATGTGGCACTTGGGCCAAATGTAAAGTTGTTCGTGTTAGTTGCTGTAGCATTGGAGAAGGTAACACCTGTACCACTATAGCTCCAGTTGTAGGTTGTGATATTTGCACCACCACCTGCTGTATAAGTAACAGGGGGATCGTTCTGGCAGACTGTAGCGTTACCGGATATCGGCCCGCTAAGCGTTGGTGTGCCATTAACTGTTATCACAAATGTATTAGTCTGGGTACCGCAGCTATTTGTTTCAACCAATGTCAGCGTACCACCGGTAGCGGTTGCGCCAAAGTCCATGGTGATCGCATTGGTACCGTTACCTGTGATGGTAGCACCGGTTCCGCTATATGACCATGCAAACGAGGTTACATTCGCATTGGCAGGCACCGAGTAAGCAACACCGGTCTGGCCCTGGCATACCGGTGATACACCAGTAATGCTGAATGCAGTAGGAGCAGCGGGGTTAACTGTAATAGAATAAGTCAAAGTAGCTGTGTTACCGCAAGAGCCTGTACCATATACACTCAATATACCGGAGGTTGCACTTGCTCCGAAGGTCAGGTCATTGGTATTGGTAGCTGTAGCATTAGAGAAGGTAACACCCGTACCGCTATAACTCCAGTTATAGGTAGTAATGCCTGCGCCACCTGCTGCGGTGTAAGTAGTGGGGCCTGTGCTCTGACATACTGTCGCGGTACCCGATAAAGGACCGGTCAATGTAGCCGCAGGATTCACTACTATGGTAAAGGTTCCGTTAGTAGAACCGCAAGTGTTTGTTTCTGTCAATGTCAGCGTACCGCCTGTTGCGGTTGCGCCAAAGTTCATTGTAATACTATTGGTGCCGTTACCCGTGATGGTAGCGCCTGTACCACTGTATACCCATGAGTAGGTAGATACGTTAGGATTAGCTGGTACCGAGTAAACTACACCGTTCTGACCCTGGCAAACCGGTGAGGTACCATTGATAACAAATGCTACAGGTGCAGCAGGATTAACGGTTATTGAATATGTAATTGTCGATGTAGTACCGCAGGCTCCCGTACCATATACACTCAATATACCTGAGGTAGCATTTGCACCAAAGGTCAGGTCGTTGGTATTTGTAGCCGTAGCGTTGGAGAAGGTAACACCTGTACCACTATAACTCCAGTTATATGTAGTAATGCCTGTGCCGCCAGCTGCCGTATATGTAGTTGGGCCGGTACTTTGGCATACGGTTGCAGGCCCCGATATCGGGCCGCTAAGCGATGCTGCCGGATTTACGGTTATAACAAATGTATTGTTTTGCGTACCACAACTGTTGGTTTCTACCAGCGTTAAGGTACCACCGGTTGCAGTCGCACCGAAGTTCATCGTGATGGCATTAGTACCATTACCTGTGATGGTAGCACCTGTACCGCTGTATGACCAAACGAACGATGTCACATTTGCATTGGCAGGCACTGAATAAGCTACCCCATTCTGGCCCTGGCACACCGGCGATGTACCTGTGATGCTGAAGGCAACCGGGGCAGCCGGGTTAACAGTAATAGAATAAGTAACAGTAGAAGTAGTACCACATGTGTTTGTTCCGTACACGCTCAATATGCCCGATGTGGCAGTGGCACCAAAGGTCAGGTCATTACTACCTGTTGCGGTGGTGTTGGAATAAGTAACACCTGTACCGGAATAACTCCATGTATATGATGTGATGTTAGCACCACCGGCAACTGTATATGTAGTTGGGCCTGTGCTTTGACATACGGTTGCCGTACCAGACATTGGCCCTGTCAGGGTTGGTGTCGGATTAACTGTTATTGTAAATGTGTTGTTTGTACTGCCGCAGGTGTTGGTTTCTGTCAATGTCAGCGTACCGCCGGTGGCAGTAGCACCGAAGTTGATGGTAATGGCATTGGTATTGTTACCTGTGATGGTAGCACCTGTACCACTGTACACCCAGTTATAGTTGCTCACATTGGCATTTGCCGGAACTGAATAAGAAACGCCTGTCTGACCCTGGCACACAGCAGCCGTACCTGTTATACTAAATGCAGTCGGAGCTGCAGGATTAACTGTAATAGCATAGGTAACGGTTGGCGTATTGCCGCAGGTACCGGTACCATACACACTCAATGTACCTGAAGTAGCATTGGCGCTAAAGGTCAGGTCATTGCTGCCTGTTGCAGTAGCATTTGAGAAGGCCACCCCTGTGCCGGTGTATGCCCAGTTATAAGTAGTGATGCCCGCACCGCCTGCTACAGTATATGTAGTAGGACCAGTACCCTGGCATACAGAGGCCGTACCCGATATCGGGCCGGTCAAAGTAGGTGCAGTACCAACCGTAACTGCAAATGTGGTAGGCCCTACCGAACCACAAGCATTGGATTCAGTAAGGGTTATATTACCACTTGTAGCATTAGCTGCGTAATTGACAGTGATACTATTAGTATTATTACCTGCCACTATGCTGCCACCTATACCGGAATAAGACCAGGCATATGAAGTAACATTCGCATTGGCAGGTACCGAATAAGTAACACCTGTCTGGCCGGGGCACACATTAGCCGTACCTGTTATACTGAAGGCCGTAGGCGCAGCGGGATTAACCGTGATCGAATAAGTTATGGTAGAGGTAGTACCACAAGAGTTGGTACCATATACACTTAATGTACCCGAAGTAGCACTTGGCCCGAAGGTCAGGTCATTAGTATTGCTACCTGTTGTATTTGAATAAGTAACACCCGTACCGCTATAGCTCCAGTTGTAGGTAGTGATATTTGCACCGCCAGTAGCTGTATAGGTTACCGGGCTACCTGCGTTGGCGCACACTGTTGCTGTACCTGTTACAGGACCTGTCAAGGTTGGCAGAGCACCTACGGTAACTGCAAATGTGGTAGGTCCGGTAGAACCACAGGCATTAGATTCGGTCAGTGTTATATTACCGTTGGTAGCAGTAGCACCGAAATTGACCGTAATACTATTGGTATTATTACCGGTTATATTAGCCCCTGTACCACTATAAGACCAGGCATATGAAGTAACATTAGGATTATTAGGTACAGAAAACGTAACACCATTTTGTCCCTGGCACACATTAGCAGTACCTGTAATGCTAAAAGCAGTAGGTGCTGCAGCATTAACCGTAATAGAATAAGTAACCGTAGATGTAGTGCCGCAGGCATTGGTACCATATACACTTAATATACCTGAAGTAGCCGTGCCGCTAAAGGTAAGATCATTGGTATTGGCAGCAGTGGCGTTAGAGAATGTAACACCTGTGCCGCTATAGCTCCAGTTATAGGTAGTGATATTAGCACCACCTGCTACTGTATAAGTGGTTGGGCCTGTGCCCTGGCACACTGTCGCAGTTCCCGAAAGCGGACCTGTTAATGTCGGTGTGTTGGTCACAGTCACCGCAAAAGTGGTCGGGCCAACGGAACCACAGGCATTTGATTCGGTAAGCTGAATGTTACCACTTGACGCATTCGCTGCATAGTTTACTGTAATACTATTAGTACCGTTACCTGTTATAGTTGCACCACCACCGGTATATGCCCATACATATGAAGTGACATTCGGGTTAGCCGGTACCGAGTAGGTAACACCGGTCTGGCCCTGGCATACAGAAGCCGTACCTGTGATACTAAATGCGGTTGGCGCTGCGGGATTAACTGTTATAGAATAAGTTACCGTAGCTGTAGTACCACAAGTGTTGGTACCGTAAACACTAAGTATACCTGAAGTAGCAGAAGCTGTAAAATCAAGACTATTCGTATTGGTAGCAGTAGCATTCGTAAAGTTTACACCGGTACCGCTATAACTCCAGTGGTAGGTAGTAATACCTGTACCGCCGGTAGCTGTAAAATTGGTTGCACCATCGCCTGCGCATAATGTGGATGTACCGGTTACAGGTCCTGTGAGAGAAGGCAAGTCAGTTATTGAAACAGATAATGTGTTGCTGGCGCTGCCGCAGGCATTACTTTCTGTAAGTGTGATGTCACCTGAGGTTGCAGTGTTACTGAAATTTACCGTGATCGTATTGGTACCGTTACCGGAGATGGTAGCACCGCTACCTGTATAGCCCCAACTGTAAGAGGAAACGTTGGCATTCGCAGGAACAGAATAGGTAACACCTGTTGCGCCCTGGCAAGCAGTCGCGCTACCCGTAATAGAGAAAGCAGTAGGTGCTGCCGGGTTAACAGTAACAGAATAAGTAACAGTAGAAGTATTGCCGCAGGCATTGCTGCCATATACGCTTATGGTGCCCGATGTTGCACTCGGGCCGAAGTTGAATGAATTGGTTCCTGTTGCGGAAGTATTAGAGAAGGAAACGCCTGTGCCGCTATAGCTCCAGTGAAAGGTGGTCACATTGGCATCACCGGCGACCGTATAGTTCGTAGCACCTGCATTGGCACAAAGAACTGCCGTACCCGATAAAGGCCCGGTCAGGGTTGGCAAAGGATTTACGGTTATGGAATATGGTGCAGAAGTAGAGCTACCATCCACGTTGTACGCCGTCACCGTAAGATCACCACTGGTCGCAGCCGCAGTGAACGTAAGGTCTATGGAAGAGCCTGAACCACTGAAGTTAACACCGGTGCCGGTATAGGCCCAGGAATAACTCGTGGTGGTAGGGTCCACGTTCGACACAGTATACGTATTGGTCGTATTCTGGCAAACGGTTGTGTTTCCCACCAATACCGGGGTAATGGGTACAGCTGCATTCGCATCCCATGCGAATGAGGTCAACATTACCAACAGTAAAAAGATTCGGGAAGGGAGGATACTACGTAGCTGTGTTCTCATAAGACTTTTCGTTGAGCTTAACTGCACATTAAGTGATTTGTAAACAGAGATCATTCAAACTTGTTTTGGCAATTTCCCTATACACATATCCCGCACGACTGCAAAAATGCACCCGGCAGAATATGCTTATGTTACGGCACAAAATAATACACCTTTTAAAGATTTACAATAGCATTAATAACAGACTTCATAAAAAGTTACCAGTCATATGAAGAAATCATGAGGTTTATCCTAATAAAAAAGCTATAAAAAGCTGTAAATCAGATAATTAATATGATATATGGTTAACAAAAATATGGCGATGGTTGATTAAGCAATAAACGATTTGTCCTAAAAAATATGCTTTTATACATAGCATATATTTTGTAATAATTATTTTCTCATGTCTTAATAAAGATAGTTCCTGAAACGCATGTCAAAGAGGAATTGTTTATCGCTAAGTGTTTTCAGGAACGCGATAAGGTCCTTCTTGTCCTCATCATTTAGTTTTATCTTTTTCCTGAGCTGTTTTGCCAGGGTCGGACTTTTCACGATACCATTCGTGTAATGGTCCAGCACCTGTTCCAGGCTACCGAAGCGGCCATCGTGCATATATGGATATGAATTAACAATATTTCGCAGGGAGGGCACTTTGAACTTTAGTGAATCAGCCGGATCATGTGTTATGCGCATCCTGCCATAATCATTCAGCTCGGTATCTACAGGCAAACCATTGTTCTGAAAAGAATAATTCGTGAACAGGGGTTCCGTATGACAGGAGGAGCAGTGCTTCCTGAATATTTTCAGGCCTTTCAGTTCTTCTTTGGTCATCTCCCCCCCCGACTCATGGCTCATGTATTTGTCGTATTTAGAGTTGTACGATTCGAACATCACCGTGAACTGGGCAAGGGCTTTCAACACATGTTGCCCGGTAGCAAGGCTATCCCCAAAAGCATCGTAAAACATTTGCCGGTATGCAGGGGAGTTATTCAGTCTTGTGACAACATGCTCCAGGGTATTGTCCATCTCGACAGGGTTGGTGATGGGGTTCAGCGGCTGTACTTCAAGGTTGTTCACTCCCCCATCCCACATGAATGATGTACTCCAGGCAAGATTGAATAATGTGAGGGAATTACGTGTACCCTTCAGGCCATTGATGCCATGGCTCAGGCTATGGTCCACATGGGTGAAACCTGAAAATTGGGTATGACAACTGGAACAGGATGTAGAACTGTCGCGGGAAAGCCCCGGATCGAAAAAAAGCTTCCGGCCCAGCTTGAAGCCGGCCTCTGTAAGTTTATTCTTAGAAAAATCGTAATGAGGTTGTGGCCACCCCGGGGGCACCACAAAGTTTACATCACTGCCCGGCCCGGGACAGAAACCAAGTGATGCGGTCAGCAAAAAACCACCAAACACAAAAACAAAGAAATATATGAGCCGCTTTATCTTCATTATTTAACGTTGCCCTGCTGTACGGTAAGCATATCCGAATAATTATCTGCCACCATCATGGCTTCTTTGCAAGGCATGTTCACTTCGTTTACTTTAGACAGGTCTATCATCTCCGGCCCATAGAACCATGCAGCTGCATCTGCATTAATATACAGCGTACTTTCCTTACCTGCTGTCACGATAAGTTTGGGAACTGTCAGTCTTACTTTTCTTGACGCATTATAGGGTGGCAGATAGCCCCCGATATGGAACTCGAACGCATGATGCAATGTTTTGCATACCGAGCTGCGACCTTGCAGCTTGGCCATGATGTAGCCTGTATTCCATGCCCAATACATACCTTTTACAGGGTCAAGGTCCCCTTCGTTTGCCCCGGTTTCATTGACCGCACTATCAACTCCTACGAGTAGGTCCAGGTTACTATATGTTCCGGCAGCAATATCCTTTACATAAAATACCTGGCTGGCAGCATCGGCAGCATCTACAAGATGGTAGCTATTCATCTCAGACGATGATGCGCCGTTACCCGAAAACTTTATACTACTCAGGTAAAACCTGAACTCGTCTATATACAGGCTGTCGCCATGAGCGTCTACATACAAGGTATTTTGCAACTTCAGGGGCGATGAACCAAATACCGGGCGAACTATGATCTTGACCGTTCCGGTACCGGTCTTATTTTGAGCTGCAACGACAAATTGTTGCAACAAGAGAATTAGCAAAAGAACGTTTTTCATCATTCGGTTCATTATTGGCCAGGGGGCAGAGGTGGTGGCCCTTGTCTGCCCGGAGGCGGTGGCCCCTGCCTGCCGGGAATCTGATCTCCACGTCTTTCCATCTTATGCTGACGGGACATTATCCGCAACACATCATTAATTATCTTATCGAACGTTTCTTTCTGCTTATCATCACATAGTGCTCTTACCTGCCTGAAATGTCTGAAAGTTACGAACTCTATTTGTTCCTGGTTCTCACCGATCGCATCAACAAGCGTTTGCAGCGTAGCACTGTCAGCCGTTTCGGGATGTTTCAGGTTATCAAAGTATTCTTTCCTTAATTGCTGTCCCTGGCGCTGCAGCATCATTATGGAATCGTGATGCCGCTCCCTGAGTATATCAAATTCACTCACCTGCTGATCGGTAAAATGCAGGTTGCGCTCTATCAGTTCGTTAGGCTGCTCCGGTCTCATGCGGTCGGCAGCATATCGGGCCGAAGGCTTGAACCAAATTGTAGCCAGCAAAGCGAGGTTCAATATAAACAGTATAACAACTGTCCACTTCCAGATACCGGGTACTTTATTCACTTTAAGGGGGCAATTAATAGTTATAAATGATTTGTGTTTGTATTTCCGGTGCTATGGCTCTATAAAGCTCTGTATGTAATATATGTTTTTCTTTTTGTATTTTATTGGCTATCGAAAAACCATTTGCGGCCACGATCAGCAATATGGCAACCGCCCAGCCCGCAAGCCGGGCACCACTATAGGTATGGGCACTACCCCTGCCTGCTTCCATCCTGTATTTGATCTTTTCAAACAGGAAAGGGTTGGCGGCAGGACGTTCTATTCCCTCCAGGCTATTTAATACCTCATCTGTCCAGGGGCCTATATTTTGCATCTTTTTCATAGTTATCTATTTAGACGTTCCATTAATACTATTTCCTTCGTTTGATATACATATTTTCAAGTTTCTTTCTCAGGTTCCCTTTTGCCCTCTGTATCAACGATTCAACTGCTTTGACCGATATATCCATAACCATTGCTATATCTCTTTGAGGTAATTCCTCCACCTGTGAAAGAATAAAAGCAGTCTTCTGGTTGTCCGGTAATTCTTCGATAGCGGCAAATAGTATCCGCGCGTTTTCCTTCTTCTCAAGCGCGATCCCCGGGTGGTCAAAGTGGGGAGACTCATATTTAAGCTCCCCTGTATCTTGCCTGAAAAGGCTGGTGATAAAGGCAAACCTTTTTCCTCTTTTCTGGTACCGGATGGCATCCAGGCACTTATTGACCGTGATACGGTATATCCATGTGGACAAGGTGGACTGTCCCCCGAACTTCGCTACCGACCTGAAAATTTCTATAAATACCTCCTGTGTTATGTCCTCTGCCAATTCATGGTTCTGTACCAGGCCCAAGGCCACGTTCAGCACACGCTGTTGCTGGGTATCCACCAGTTCCCTGAATGCAGCCTCATCGCCCGCCTTGAGCCGTTCTACTATCGTTTCGGACATTTGTTTGTAACTGTAATATTAGCATAGTGTATTTATTGCTGCAATATCGGCGCAGAATAATAACTTTGCAGCCTGAAAAGTATTTCGCTGAAATACAATGGCTTCGTAGTACAATGGATAGTATAAGAGTTTCCGAAGCTCCAGATCCAGGTTCGATTCCTGGCGAAGCCACAAGCAGGCTGCGTTGCATTACGCAGCCTGCTTTTTTGTGTTTATTATCTTATTGAAAAACAACTGTCCCTATTCCAAATTTCCATACCTTCATAACAATAACGCAATTCACTAAATATGAAACAGATCAGCCGCAAAAAAACCATCGCTTTACTGACCATTTGCCTGGCCGTTGCCGGCGCACAGACCTTTGCACAGCGTGAGCACCACGATGAAGAACCACCTAAAAACCTGAAGGTACTGCCCAAAAACACCACACACGAAGAGATACATACCATCATGCGCGGCTACTCACAGGCCCTGGGCGTGCACTGCAACTACTGCCATGAAGCGAAAGGTGGTGGCGGAGATAAACCAAGACTCGACTTCCCGTCGGACGCTAAACCGGAAAAAGAGATAGCCCGGAAAATGATAAAAATGGTGGACGCCATCAATAATAAATACCTTGCTAAAATAGAAGACGGTGAACTGGAACGCATTACCTGTGTTACCTGCCATATGGGGCGTACCCGTCCGATTGTAAGTGTGGACTCACTGGAAAGCAAAGACAAGGACTAAAGCTGCATATACAAATCCCAACAGTATAATTAATGAACATTCCAGGTAATACCATCTTTATAACCGGCGGCACATCCGGTATAGGTTTAGCTTTTGCAGAACAATATTACCAGGCAGGCAGTAAGGTAATTATTTGTGGCCGTCGCGCCGGTAGGTTAGATGAAATCGCAAGAAAATACCCCGGCATCATTACCTACCGATGCGATATTTCGGATGCAAAACAACGCCGCGAGTTAGCAGAACGGGCCATAAACGATAACCCGGAACTGAATATATTGATGAACAATGCAGGTGTACAATATGCCACCGACCTGCTGCATGAAACAGACCTGGCAAAGCTGGAAGATGAAGTGCAAACAAATCTTATCGCCCCCATCCACCTTTGCAGTTTGTTCACAGAACATTTAGCGGCCAAACAAAATGCCGCGATCATGAACATATCCTCGGGCCTCGCTTTTGCCCCACTTGCCTTTATGCCGGTCTATTGTGCAACCAAGGCAGCAATACACTCCTTCACTTTGTCATTACGGCATCAGCTTAAGGATACATCTATCAAAGTATTTGAAATAGCCCCACCCTCAACAGATACCGAACTGGGACATGACCGCAGGGAAGATAAGAATCAAAGTCATGGGGGTATGCCAATCAATGAATTCATCACAGAGGCCATGCAGGCAATCAAAGACGATGTACTTGAAGCACCTATCGCCCATGCGAAAAACCTTCGTGCTAAAGGAGAATCATTATTCAACATAATGAACAAATGAAACGTCACATACCCCTGCTATCATTTCTCCTAATGTTGTCTTGCATATCGGGTTACATGATGTCTAAAAGCTCATGGATCGGCGGTATCGGCATGAGCATATTTTACAAAGAGTACACTTTCCTGAATGTTTGGTGGCAGGGCGCATTAGCCGTAATGGGTTTGTACGTCCTGCTATTCATCATCCATTTCATTCTGCACATGGTACTCTCCCGCAGCGGCTCAGCAATATTCAATATCATTGCCATCGTCATCTCGCTTGCCGGGCTATACCTCACCTATCATGATTTCAGGCACGACTTTTCACATCGCATCATGGGTGAGCGGTTTCATATCGGCTTTTATCTTTTCTGGACCGGCTGGATATTTATAGGCCTCAATTTCCTGTTGGGTAAAAAGAAACCTATAGAAATAAATAGAAAGGACGAAGTAGCTGAATGAACTGTTCGGTATAGCTACCATCTTCATTTTTTATCTGCAATGTTTCTGCGACCAATAATCCTTGACTTTCCTTATTTTTTGTAGCGAGACTAATTACCCGATTAGCTTCGTATCCCTGCTTTGGCACTACATATAAGCTGCTAAAAATGTGCCAGCCATGTTCAAGTAGTAACTGCTCCATTACCAGATGTTCTGCAGGAGGAAGCATGAGCGCAAGATAGCCTTCATCACTAAGTAGCCTGTCTGCCGTGGCAATTATATCCTCTTTGCTCAAGCTAATAGCATGCCGGGCCACATTCCTGTTTAGCTCATTGCTTTGCAGGCTTTTATCAAAAAAAGGAGGGTTACAGATCAACATATCATAACTCACGAGGGGAGCATAAGCACGCACGTCAGCCTGTTTCACATTGATGCGTTCCTGCCAGGGAGAAGATGATACGTTTTCCTTAGCCTGTTGGGCCGCGGCTTCATCCAGTTCTATGGCATCTATGGCTATGTAGCTATTACGTTGCGCAAGCATCAGCGACAGCAGACCTGTACCCGTCCCTATATCCAATACCGTTTTCACGCCGGGTAATATGGGCGTCCACGCTCCCTGGATGCAGGCATCTGTCGACACCTTCATGCCACATTTATCCTGTTGGATGGTGAATTGTTTGAAACGAAACCAGTTGTTGCTCATGTCCAGGTGGCCCTTGCCGTGGGGCTAACACTAAGATCGGTAAACTGCCCCTTAAGGTATTTATGATATGCCGTTATCCCGATCATAGCTGCATTATCGGTGCAGTACTGGAATGCAGGTATATACACCTGCCAGCCGTTGCGTTCACCTTCCTCCTGCAAGGTTTTACGCAAACCACTGTTGGCCGACACACCGCCGGCTATACCGATATGCTTGATATCAAGCTCAGCAGCAGCTTTACGCAACTTGTTCATCAGCATTTTAATGATAGTGTACTGTACAGAAGCGCAAATATCATGGATATTCTTAGCAACAAAATCGGCATCTTTCTTACGTTCGGCCTGCAGAAAATATAATACTGCTGTTTTGATACCGCTGAAGCTGAAATCATAACCTTCCATATCGGTAACGGGAAACCTGAACTTATGCGGGTCGCCCTGCTGCGCGAGTTTATCCACCATTGGCCCGCCGGGATAGGGCAGTTCCAGCATCTTGGCTACTTTATCGAAGGCTTCTCCTGCCGCATCATCCACTGTTTCGCCCAGCACTTCCATATCCAGGTAATCGCGGCACAAGACCACTTGTGTATGCCCCCCTGATACGGTCAGGCACAGGAAAGGGAATTCAGGCCTTGGCTCATCGATGAAGTGCGCCAGGACATGTGCCTGCATGTGGTGAACAGCAATAAGCGGCACATCGAGAGCCTGCGCATATGCTTTGGCAAAACAGGCGCCCACAAGCAAAGAACCGATAAGACCCGGTGCCTGTGTGAATGCTACCGCATGCAGGTCGTGCTTATCAATACCAGCCTCCTTAAGCGCCACATCCACCACAGGTATTATATTTTGCATATGTGCCCGCGATGCCAGTTCCGGCACCACTCCGCCATATTGTTCATGCACTTTTTGCGTAGCGATCAGGTTGCTCAACACCTCGCCATCACGTATCACAGCAGCGCTGGTTTCGTCGCAGCTCGATTCAATGGCCAATATATGTATGTTATTATTTCGCATAGCACAAAATTGTACTTCACTCCTTACCGCATTAACAGGTCTGAGTTATTACAATTTGCAAAGTAAGTTCATTTTTAGCGTAGATGGCCACATCCAACTTTAACCAAATACAAATGAAGGCCGTTCTATGTAATATCTTATCTTTGACTAATGCGCTTTTACGTACTTGTTTGTGTTTTCCTTTGGCATAGTTTGCTCTCCTTTGGCCAACACGCTATCCTGAAAAAATCGATTACAGGCGATGCTCGCCCAAGCGATGGGGCTGGCATACAAATATCAAAAGTGCCGGCCAAAAATGGTGATTTTAGCTCTACCGGCTATAATGTCGGTGATACGATACCTGATTTTACACTTTATACTACTGACGGTGTGGCAGTAGACATTGATTCAGTATTGGACAATAACAAACCTGTTTTACTTGTTTCCGGCAGCTATTCCTGTCCTTCGACGCGAAGCAGGATCAATGACTTCAACAACATCACAAGAAACTATGGTTATCGCCTTAACACGTTCCTGGTATATGTAGTCGAAGCACATCCAGCCGGGCAACAGTGCCCATATATGGGCTTTGGTTCCTCTCCTGAACCAAAAAATAATAGCATGAAGCTCAAAGTAACACAGGAGAATACCTATGGTGCAAGAAAAAAGACGGCGATTGCGATGAAGCAGGATCTTAACATCATAGCCCCTGTACTTATCGATGGGCCCAACAACGAATGGTGGTCCCATTTTGGCCCGGCACCAAACAATGCCTACCTCATAAACAGCAAAGGAGTTATTGTTGCTAAAAACGGATGGTTCAACGACCCTAATAGTGATCGGTCGATGTGGTGTAGTATAGACGATTTGCTAGGCACTAACTCTCATATGTGTAAACGATGAGATAATATTCACTTCCCGTTCTGACAATACAGGCGGACAGGCTCAAGATTTAATCCACACAGCTTGAATTTTTCTTTGTAAATGTTTATTTTTCTACACATGAAAAAGATATTTACGCTTGCGTTCATTTTAGCACCACTGTTTTGTTTGCTTGGCTCATGCGGCGGCAATAGTGGAGGCGGCATGAATAATGATGGCAGTATCAGCCTGAAATTCAATTTTCAGAAAGGGACCAAATACAAATATATCGTTAAGAACCGCCAAACCATTTCAGAAGAGCTGATGGGCAAACAAATATCCGTTGACCAGGATATGGGCATGGAATCCACTTATAGTGTAACCGGAGCTGAGGGAGACAATAAAAAACTAAGCGTTACCTACGACAGGATAACCATGAAATCGAACAATAGCTTTCGCAACATGTCTTATGACAGTGACGATACAGCCCATAGCTCCCCGGAGATGCGCCGCCTCGGCGATATGCTGCACCGCACTTTTAGCATGACGGTCAATGAGAAAGGACAGATCGTAGCATTGGACGGATTCAAAGAACTGATGCCCGGAAGCGGTGAGAATGTGCCTATCAGTGATAGTTCTCTACGCTCTATGATGCAACAGGCTTTTTATATTTACCCGGATAAACCTGTAAAGCCGGGCGACACATGGAACAACAGCTACAAGGCATCGCTGGGTATCGTGGATATGAATACAGATAACACCTTCAAACTAATATCAGTAAAAGACGGCATAGCTCACATAGAGATGAGTTCAAAAATATCATCACAACCCAATAATGAAGAGCAGGTAAAAATGTCGCTGGAAGGGGTGCAAACCGGAGGTCTTGATGTTGACATAGCCAGTGGCCTGTTAGTAGGCAGTGTTCTTAGCCAGCAGATCAAGGGTACATTTGAGATGAACGGCAATAAGATGCCTGTGGAGATAAGCTCTGACATTAACGTATCAGGCAGCCGCCTTTAAACAAGAATCCCCGCCAACTGTCCGACAGTGCGGGGAAATCTTTGGAGTTTTACTTACACTAACAATATAACTATAGCAATTACTGTGCCATAGTACCATCATTGTCGGTATTATCTTCTGTATTTTGGTCATTTTGTTCCGTCCCTTCATTATCACCTGCTATTTCCTCCCGGCTATCATTGCGCTCCACAATAAAGTTATTGCGCCCTGTGCCTATCAGGATATTAAAGAACTGCTGTTGTATCAGCTCAAGTAATGAAAGGAAAGTGAATATAGCATGCAGGCGGTTCTGGCATTGCCCGAAGAGGGTATCAAAAGCCACACGCTGGGTATTCTGCATATAGTCGAGCAGGAACGCACGCTGGCCCTCCATACTGTAATTATACTTTACCACTACGTGCTGGGGTTTATCAGTACGGTCTTTGAAACGCTTCATGGTACGTTCGAAAGCCTGCATAAGCTTGAACATAGTAACCGTCTGTATCTCGGTACCCTCCGAGTATTCTTCGCCAAGCGCATCCAGTTCATTCCGGATATTACCGCGTTTTATCTGCAGCATACGCTCGGCCTCCATCATCATCATCTGCTCCGATGCCTCCTTAAAGCGCTTGTATTCCAATATCTTATCCACAAGCTCCTGCCGGGGGTCTATTTCATTCCCCTGGGCATCCAGCTCCTTGCGTGGCAGCAACATCCTCGCCTTGATACGCATCAGTGTAGATATGAACAAGATGAACTCTGAAGCCAGCTCTATATTGAGCGACTCCATAGTATGGATATAGTCAAGGAAATCGCGCGTGATATTATGGATGGGTATATTATAAATATCCAGCTCGTCGCGTTCTATAAAGAACAGCAACAGGTCAAAAGGCCCTTCAAACTGGGGAAGTTTTATCTGGTAAGTAGCCGACATCTCGTAATTCAGAAAAATAAACAGCCGGCCATTATGCCCGGCTGCTGTCAAAAATAAACTATTTCGTGGCATTTAACACATCACGAAATCCACATTGCTGTATTAAAATTTATATTCAAAACCTACCGTGAATATCTGCTTCAGCTGTAGCCAGCCAAGCCCCTCACCGGGTTCATTTTTATCCACTACAGCACCACTCGCATCTACATAAGTTTTGCTATATGGTACATCGTTGTCATAAATAAAGGTAGCACCTAATGTTAGGCTGACATACTTTGCCACCTTTACGGACAGAATATTATCCCACAATATATCTATGTTACCCGGGTTGTCATATTTCACAATAGCACCTGTACTGTCCTTCACATTTTTTGCCAGGTAGTTGCAATACAGGTCGGCACGGGTCTTGAACACAATATTCTTGCTGATATTCCATACATAGCGGCCGGAGAAATAAGCGCCAAACTCAAAGCGCGAGGTTTTACCATATTCCACACCGAAAGCGCCATCGGGCTTCATCATCGTATAGTATTTATCGGCCAGCGTGACACGTGCTGCCAGCGGCGACAGAAACAAGCTCAGGTCGGTACCCCTGCGGTATTCAATACCCGCAGCTAGCGTAAAATAAGCAGGAGAGAGGAATTTTGATGTAGAGAACGAATCCCAGTTAGGTACCGAATAATCATATCCTTTTGTGAACTGCGACTTGAAGTTGAACAAACCCGTTATGTAAAAATTGGAGGTATCGATCTGGTGCCCAAATTTCGATGTGAAATCAATACGGTCATCTGTCTTTTTGGGTACAAAACCGGTTGAGTAGGCATAGATCAGGCCATAGGTCATATCAAGGTTATTGCTCCATACATTCCGTCCCGCAAGACGTGTAAGGTTAGCACTCAGTATACCATTGGTAGTAAGAGACGCCAGTTCGCCCCCCGCAGCCCAGTTGTGCAGGAAACCTTCATTGATGCCCAGCGAGAAAACACCGCTATGTATCCATGCTGTTGTGTCTTTGTTTTGCGTTTCAAGTGATTTTTTTACCGCGTCGGCCTGGTCCAATTGGGCCATTGCCTGGTAGGAGCATAAGGAAATAACTAATACTGACAATAGAACTTTTCTCATCTTCTTTCTTTTTATAAACACTAAATTTTATCTGGGATTATACTTCGAGCCTTCAAGGAGTTTCTGGGGATCATTCAACTCAAACAGTTCCGGCAAGGTAGTTTCGGGGTGTTCTCTCATATATGCTTTCACTATCTGGTAACCCAGCCATGTTCCAATATTACCGGGGCATTGTTTCGCTATCTCTTCTGTGTTCGGCCCGTCATTTACATAACGAAATACGGTCTGCAGGTCCTTTTGATAGAACAGGTTGTTCTTTACAAAATAGTTATATACCTGGACCTCGTTCTTTTCACAACCTTGAAGGTCTTCTTTTGAATAGGCCAGCCGCTCCGCGTCATTAAGGAAAGGCAATACCTTGCTTAAGAAATATTGCATCTTCCCACGCTGTATCATCATATCAAGCAGGTTCCGCCCTTCCCTTTGGAACGGATGCATATCGTCATATATCAGGCTGAACACTGCAACAGGTATATAGCCGGGCACTAGGTGTTTGGCAGTATATTCCGGCACTCCTACCGACTTATAATAAGGATAGTCAGGACCAAGGAACATATCCAGGTCAACACCGATATTGCCATTCGTTTCCATGAATACCGGCAACTTGTTCAGCCAGAATACAGAATAGATCACTTTCGGCACATGGTACTTTGGGTAATAATATAGCATGTACTGAAAGCCCTTGGTAAGGTGCTCATTAATGCTGGTAAGATCAGGAAAATGAACTGAAACCGTATCCAACAAACCTCGATAGTCCTTATAAGTCAGGTAAGTCCTTAAGCCGGTATGTATTGCATCAGCTGTGTCTATATAGTTACCATGTATCCCCAACCCCATCAGGGTGTCAAGATAGAAATCGAGAAAATCAGGATATTTATTTTTCAGCTGTTGCAGGCCAAACGCAATATGTGTAGTATCTATAGCCGTAAGGTCTTTATCAAACCTGCGTGCGTCCAGGTTTACCTTAATACCCGACACATTGGGCGTCTTCTCACCATTATTACAGGCTGCAAGACCCAAACAAAGGCCGATTGTAACCGCCAATGTGGATATGTGTGGAAAAAAGTGTTTTTTAGGCAAGCGCAGATACTTCAACATCAGGAAATGGTTTTACTTTTACCAAGGCAAAAATAATATTAGCTAACGAATCGGCCTGATATTTGTGTAAAATGCCTAAGAATAGCGACATATGAAAAAACTTCTCCTATCGGTAGCCTTTATTATTGCATGTATCGGTGCCGTCAACGCTCAAAAATATGAATACGACGATGGTTCGCCAGCCGAAGCGCCGCGCCATCATTATGGTGGCCATACCCAAAAAGGCGACATACGTTTCGGGGTTTATTTTGCGCCAACTATAGCCTGGATGCACCCCACAACAGGTAAAAGCGATGATGGCCTTTATAGTGTTAGCAGCGAAGGCAGTAAACTTGGCTATATGTGGGGTCTGCTTATGGACTACTATTTTGCTGAGAACTATGGTTTTGCTACAGGTTTCAACCTCAATACATCCGGCGGCATCATCTCCACAAAGTATGTGGGGCCCAATACCAGCGGCAACACTTACGCAACCAACAACGTTTATCAGACCAAATTCAATTACAACCTTCAGTATCTCGAAGTGCCTTTCAACCTCAAACTACGTTCCGATGAACTTGGTTCGGCAGGCGTAAGGGTGTTCGGGCAATTGGGCTTAACTGTTGGCTTCAACCTGGCTAAAAAAGCCACTTACACTGTGACATACAGCGATAGCACAGGAAGCGCCCTGACAGAAACTACCGGTAATAACGAAAAACTTAAAGGTACGCTCGCAGTACCTCCGGTGATATTCACGCTCAATGTTGGTGGCGGTGCTGAATATCCCATCAGTGAAAAACTCAGTATATATGCCGGCCTGTTTTTCAACAATGGTTTTGCCCCCGATGCGACCAATCCCGGAAATTACGATCTCAAATATAAAGGCAGCTTTAAAGATGGTAATACCAGGCTCAACAATTTTGCCCTGCGTTTAGGAATATTCTTTTAATTTACAGTGTCATTTAACCAAAACAACTACGCCCGTACAATAACTTTGTACGGGCTTTTTAGTAATATAGCCTTACAGCATGAGCATGAAGATATTCCTGGCACAGCAGAATTACCATATCGGTAATTTCGAGGCGAACACCAATAAGATACTGGCAGCAACAGCAGAGGCCAAAAAGCAAGGTGCCGACCTGGTCGTGTTCTCAGAACTGGCCGTTTGCGGCTACCCCCCGCGAGATTTTCTTGAATTCGATGACTTTATTGCCAAAAGCCTTGCATCTATAGAACGCATAAAGGAGGCAGCAGACGATATAGCAGTGCTGGTAGGTGGCCCCGCCCACAATCCTAAGATAGAGGGCAAGAACCTGTTCAACAGTGCATACTTTCTGTACGAAAGGGAAATAAAGAAGGTCATCCACAAAAGCCTCCTTCCCAACTACGACATTTTCGATGAGTATCGCTACTTCGAGCCTGCATATGAATGGGATATCATCACGTTCAAGACAAAAAGGATAGCAGTTACCATCTGCGAAGACATCTGGAACCTCGGTGATGATCCTATGTACCGTACCTGCCCCATGGATATATTGATGGAGAAAGGGCCCGAGCTGATGATAAACCTTAGTGCATCACCATTCGACTATGTACATGCTGACGGGCGCAAAGGCATCATCAAACAAAATGTGAGCAAGTACAAGCTACCCATGATCTACTGCAACACCACCGGTGCGCAAACCGAATTGATATTTGATGGTGGCTCTGTAGTGATGAATGCAAGCTGCGATATTGTGGCAGAGCTCCCCTATTTCGAAGAGGCTATGCAGTCTGTTACCCTGCTTGATGACAATACTTTCGCTGAACCGGTGATACGTAGTGCTGCCACTGTTCCCTTCACACAGCTAATGCCGGAGACTTATGAGCCTGCTAAAAGCATCGAACAAATACACAGTGCCCTGGTATCAGGCATACGGGACTATTTCGGCAAGATGAACTTCAGTAAAGCCGTAGTAGCCTCATCCGGAGGCATCGATAGCGCTGTGGTACAGGCCCTTGCTGCCGAGGCCCTTGGCCCGGCCAATGTACATGCCCTGCTCATGCCTTCGCAATTCTCTTCCAGGCATTCGGTAACCGATGCAGAACACCTCTCAGAGAATCTTGGCATGTCATATGATATCATCCCCATAGAACATATCTTCCAGTCTTTTACGAACGAGCTGCACCCTGTTTTCAAAGACCGACCATTTGATGTTGCAGAAGAAAACCTGCAATCGCGCATAAGAGGAGCGCTCGTAATGGCCCTATGTAATAAGTTCAGTTCTATATTGCTCAATACCTCCAACAAGAGCGAACTGTCAACAGGATATGGTACATTATATGGTGATATGGCAGGTGGCCTCAGTGTCATCGGCGACCTCTATAAAACACAGGTATATGCAATTGCCAATTACCTGAACAGGGATAAAGAAATAATACCCCAGTCAATAATCACCAAAGCACCCAGTGCTGAATTGAGACCGGGCCAAAAGGATACAGACAGCCTGCCGGACTACAGCATACTCGACCCCCTACTCTACCAATATATAGAACGGCACCAGGGGCCGAAAGAGATCATCGCCATGGGCAATGATAGTGTTTTAGTTCAGCGAATCTTAAAATTGGTCAACATGAACGAGTACAAACGGAACCAGTTTTGCCCTATATTAAGAGTATCTCCAAAAGCATTTGGCGTAGGCCGGAGAGTGCCTATCGTTGGTAAATACCTGTCATAATAAATTTTATGCCTCAAAATTATTCATTCACCACACATTGGTACGTCAGTGCCCCGTTCAAAGAGGTATGGGAAGTGATCTATAAATCAGAAGAATGGCCGCAATGGTGGAAGGATGTATTATCGGTCACCGAAATAGAAAAAGGTGACGAAAGAGGGATCGGCAGCATAAGAGTTTACAAGCTAAAAAGCCCTACCGGGTACACTTTATCCTTCAACCTGCTGTTAACTGAACGCGAAGAGTACAAATGCCTTTCCGGGAAAGCGTCGGGTGAACTGGAAGGCACCGGCTCATGGCATTTTGGTATCGGGGAGGGCATAACACATGTCAGCTGTCACTGGGATGTACATACCAATATAGGATGGATGAATGCGTTTGCCTTTATGCTGAAACCCATCTTTAAACTTAACCACAAGATAGTCATGAAGAGAGGGGCCCGGTGTCTTGCCCGAAAATTGCAGACGGACGTCAGCTGTAATTAAGCGTCCTCTTTCCCTTTAGCTGTATGTTTCCTTGAATGCACCTCTTCAGCTTCGTCAATGGAGTGCGTTGAGAACAGGTCTTTGTCTCTTTGTGCAAGATCAGCAATTCTTACATAGAATTTTTTGAGCAGTATCAGTTCTTCTTCCGTAAGGTCCTCAACATCCACGAGTCTATTGCTGGCCGTTTTTGTGGCTGCTATCAGTTCATTAAGCTTAAGATGTATGGCTACCGTATCTTTATTTTGTGACTGCTGTATCACAAAAACCATCAGGAAAGTAATGATGGTTGTACCTGTATTGATAACGAGTTGCCAGGTATCCGAATAATGAAATATTGGACCTACCAACGCCCAAACAATCACAATAAGCAAAGCTGTAAAAAAGGTAAGCGGGCGACCGGCATAATAGGTGATCTTCGTGGCAAAACGGTCAAATATCTTTGCCGTTTTTTTCTTCTTTTTCATATCAGTTGTGTTGATCTTGTTTACCTATATAAAAAGAATGCCAGCATATATAAATAAGGGGTGGCATTGTGCCACCCCTCAATATTAACTCTTAATGATACCCGGTTAGCGGATGAGTGTCACATTACCTTGCTTCACAAATTTCTTACCGGTTGGCGATACAGCTTCCACCTGGTAAACATACACTCCGAAAGGCTGAGGCTTTCCTTTATACGTTCCATCCCATCCTTCTTCTATATTATGCGTTTCAAACATTTTGACACCCCAGCGATCGTAGATCACAAAATCTTTTAGAGTAGCATCACCTTTGTGCAGCACTTTCAGAATTGCGTTAGGCTCAGAACCCGGAGTAAAGGCATTGGGCAGCTCGATGTAAGAGTCATTCATCACCTTAACATCTATTGAATCTACAACATCGCAACCCACCTCAGTTCTACCATGTACAATATACCTTGTGCTCACTTCAGGTCGTGCTATAGGATTAGCTATGCTATCCGCTGACAGGCCTGTAGCCGGGAACCATTGGAAATAATAGCAGTTGGTACCGGGATTCATCTGGTAAGTTTCACCCGGGAATATGGTAACCGAATCTGGTATATCCAAAATTGCACCGGACTTCACGATCACGTGGGCAAAAGTACTGTCCAGGCAGCCATTGGTATCTACACCATACACTATGTACTCCATATTGCTGTTGGGCCATGCATAGGTACTGAAACCTGTTGCATCGCTAAGGCCATAATTGGGTGTCCACCATACATGATCAAGTATCACGTTTGTATCGGTACTGAACACACTTAACAGTGCACTGTCCCGCGGGCAAATACTTGTATCCGGCGATGTTCCCATGAACCGTACCGGGATCACGAATATCCGGGTGCTGTCTTTTGAGGTACATCCTGCTGCAGTAGATACGGTAAGCGTAAATACTCTTGTTTGCTTAGCGATCGTAAATGGATTGAGCGACTGTGCGTTGTTCACGAACTGGGCAGGAGACCAGTTATAAGTATAATCGCTGTACCAGGATGGTCCTATTGATGCTTTCATATAAGTCTTAGCTCCATAACATACCGCAGTATCGGGATAGCTCATTGTTATTTCCGGGATAGGCTGAACTTCTATCGTACGTGTAGTATTACTATCTCGACAGCCCGGGAAGTGAGCGCTGATGGTGTAGGTACTTGTAGTATCAGGCACAATGAAAGGCTCCAATAATCCCGGATCATAAACATTCGTCTGTGGCGACCATGAATAGGTATAACCTGCATCGCTGCTTGCATGTATCTGCACAGTATCGCCAAAGCATATTGCGGTATCATGGTTATATATGGTATAGCCCTGCAACACCCTTACATTAACCGTATCGCTCGATTTACAACGGCTAAGTACATCGGAGGTTACCGTGACGACATAGGTCAACTGTGTCTCGTTGGTAGTAGGTGTAAGTACAGGCGTAGTGCTTGTAGGGTTGTCAAGGAAGTTAGGCGGTGTCCACAATACCGAATAGGTAGTTGTGGTATCTGGCTGAAGGTTTATGTTAAATGGCAGGCTGTTGTCCACACATATGGTGGTATCAGGCCCTGCACTAAATACACCGTTATTTATAACCCTAACCACTACAGTGTCCTTATTCTGGTTACAGAAGGCGCTTGAATTAGATACAACTGCATATACACTGGTTACTGTCGGGTTTGCGTCCGGATACTGACAATTCGTACAAGTCAACGAATTAGGCGTACCGGATACGACTGTCCATGTAAAGTTACTACCTCCATAAGCGCCCAGGTGTGCCGTTTCAGCCTTACACATAGTTGTATCACCATATGCATGCGTTATCGGCCAAACGTAAACCGGTATCACATAGGTTTGTGTAATGGGTATCCCCGGAGGGCGACATGTAGAGTCCTTAACAGTTACAGTAAGCACATGTAAACCTGTATCTGATTCTGTTGGGGTCCAATTGAAACAGCCCCTTACGCTGTCTGTATATTGATTTGTATAAGTTATGCTGGATGCCTGTGTAGTAGCTGTCACGTGGTTATCGGTCACTACCAATACCGCACCTGTATCAGGTGACTGAACATCAAAGCAGAAATCCAGGGGCTGGGTAGCACAACCTTCCACCTGGTTGTTCACATACTGCGCCCCTACCAGGCTGGTTTGGTCCACAGTTACTGTAGGTTGCGGTACATCACAGTCTGTAATTACTATTTGTATATCCCTTATCACTACTGAGAGCAGCATATTACCACGGTATTTTTTTACCCTTGTCGTAAATACATATACTCCCTGAACAGCCGGTGTAAAACTTTCCTGGCCTGTAGATGGGCTGATGGAAAACGTATTATTGGTAGGGAACGGGTTATCTATAAGATTAAATGGCGGAACAGGCTGCGGATTGACCCATTGGCAATCCATTACCGCTGCAGGGTTATAATTGCATTGTGGGGAATATGGCCCTGTTCGGGGCATAATGATATCAAAGACAAGTGAATCATTATTAGGATCCACTGCTCCATTATTATAAGTAAATGGAATATTGACGCAGGTGTAAGGTACCGGTTTAACGGTAAAGTAGGGAGAAGATGCGTTTTGAACCACTGAATTATATAGTTGTGCTTCAACATATAAAACCTGGCCACCGGGATTGTTCAAGTTGCCAATAGCATTATTCCTTGCACTAACACCCGTGTAAAAGGTCCAGTGGTCGCAACGGGTGGGTAATGTGACAGTCGCGCTATACCACCATTCACGGTACCCGGGCAATGTCCCTCCTTCACATATCGTTGGGTAACCGGGACAACCCGGGCTCACCTCGCTTCCATTTGGTGACCCGTCAGGCAGCGTAGCAAGTTTATTCATTGTCACGCAAATGTGGTTAGCGTCACAATTGTTATAGCCCACTAATTGCTGGCTCGAAGGCTCGGTAACCCCCTGACAATCTCGATAGAACTTAAAGTAAAAACGATATGTCGAGTCACTTACCCATTCGTAGATCAGTTCCCCGCCGGCAGCGTGAGTAGCTTTTGCTCCTTTCGGAACCAAAAACAATAAGGTAACCAAGGAAACAAGTAATAAAGTCTTTTTATTCATTTCAGGATTCATTTAAGAAGGCTTATAACAATACTTACACCATTTAAAAATATAAAATCAATTGAACATACCTCTTAAACACAAAAGACATAATATATGTTAATATGGTTTGGCTGAAAAATGTATTTATTTTAAAAACACATTTGCTGTAGAAACAAAAATGCCCGGCAAGTTGCCGGGCATTTTCACAATGATACATTATTAATACTTACCTTATTAGCGTTACATTACCCTGTTTCACGAACTTCCTACCGGTTGGCGATATAGCTTCGACCATATAAACATATACACCAAAAGGTTGTGGCTTGCCTTTATAAGTCCCATCCCATCCTTCATTTATATCATGGGTCTCGAACATCTTAATGCCCCAACGGTCATAGATCACAAAGTCCTTCAAGGTCGCGTCACCTTTGTGCAATACCTTAAGTATTGCATTTGGTTCAGAACCCGGGGTGAAGGCATTGGGCAGATCTATGTAAGAATCTATCATCACTTTAACATCTATAGAATCTACCGCTTTGCAACCAACCTCAGTAGAACCATGCACAATATACCTTGTCGTCACCTCCGGACGAGCTATCGGGTTCGCTATACTGTCAGCAGAAAGACCGGTCGGTGGGAACCATTGGAAATAATAACAGTTAGTTCCGGGATTCATTTGATACGATTCCCCGGGGAAGATCGATACCGAATCAGGCAGTGCAATGATCGCATCAGATTTTACGATCACTTTAACCAATGCACTATCGATACAGCCATTAGTATCTACACCATATACAGTGTACAAGCGGTCGCTGTTAGGCCATACATAGACATTTTGGTCAGATGTACTGCTCAGACCATAATCCGGGGTCCAAAGCACATGGTCCAATACGACACCTGTGTCAGAATATGACCGGAGATAAGCGCTATCCCTTGGGCAAATACTCGTGTCTTGTGACGCGTATATAAACTTGAATGGTATAACAGATATCTTGGTGCTGTCCACAGCTTTACAACCTATAGGCGTAGTAGCCGTGAACACGAACGTTCTGGTTGCTTTTGCAATTGTGAAAGGATTCAGTGACTGATCATTACTTACAAACTGTGCAGGCTGCCAGTTGTAACTATATGGACTAAACCATGATGGGCCTACGTCAGCCCTCATGTACGTCTTGGCTCCATAGCAAACGGCAGTATCCGGATAACTTAAAGTTATCACTGGTATTGGTTGAACCTCGATCGTACGGGTAGTGTTACTGTCACGACAGCCCGGGAAATGAGCGCTTATGGTATATGTGCTCGTAGTATCAGGTACTATCATTGGATTGATCAATCCGGGGTCGTACACATTGGTCTGGGGAGCCCATGAATAAGTGTAACCCGCATCGCCGCTTGCATTTATTTGCACCGTGTCACCATGGCATATTGCAGTATCATGATTGTATATAGTATAGCCATGTAATACCCTTACATTAACGGTATCCTCAGCCTTACAACGGTTAAGCGAATCCGAAGTCACAGTAATGATGTACTGTATAGGCGTTTGCATACCTGTCGGAGTGATCACAGGTGAAGCACTGTATGGGTTATCCAGGTAGGTTGTGGGCTGCCACTGTACGGTATAGGTAGTAGTGGCATCCGGCTGTAGCTGGATATCCATAGGCAAGCTATTGTACAGGCAGGTCGTAGTGTCCGGACCTGCATTGAACGATGGCAGATCAAACACCCTGACCGTTATCGTATCCGAGTTTCGGTTACAGAACGAACTTATATTCGAGACCGCGACGTACTGGGTCGTCTGCGTAGGTGTCGCATCAGGGTATTGGCAGTTCGTACAACTTAGTGAATTAGGCGTTCCTGA
This sequence comes from uncultured Flavipsychrobacter sp., assembly GCA_964481425.1. Classification (GTDB taxonomy): domain Bacteria; phylum Bacteroidota; class Bacteroidia; order Chitinophagales; family Chitinophagaceae; genus MKUN01. The sequence continues at coordinate 36,338 of CAYZTM010000012.1, read as the reverse complement.
CAAGACACTCCATGTAAAGCTTGTCCCTCCCGTGACACCTAAATGGGCTGTTTCGCCTGCACATATCGAGGTATCACCCGTCCCTATCGTTATCGGCCATACATAAACGGGGATAACGAATGTCTGCGTGATCGGGATGCCCGGAGGGCGGCATGTAGAATCTTTTACAGTAATAGTAAGCACATGCAAACCCGTATCGATCGTTGTTGGGGTCCAGTTGAAACAACCTACTACACTATCTGTATATTGATAAGTATAGTTGATCGAAGACGCTGGTGTAGTCGCTGTAACGTGGTTGTCCGTGACCACAAGAATAGCTCCTGTATCGGGAGATTGCGCATCAAAACAGAAAGCGAAGTTTTGCGTAGCGCAACCTTCAACCTGGTTATTTACATACTGCGACCCGACCAATGATGCCTGGTCTACCGTGACTGCAGGTTGCGGTACATTACAGCTCGTTATTACGATCTGGATATCCCTGATGACAACTGACAATAATTCATTACCACGGTATTTTCTCACACGAGTAGTAAACACATATACCCCTTGTTGTGCAGGGGTAAAACTTTCCTGGCCGGTATTCGGGCTGCACACAAAAGTATTGTTCGTCGGGAATGGATTATCAACAAGATTATATGCCGGGTTGGCTGCTACATATGGTATATCTGTTACCAAATTGGGGTTGTTATTACAACTCGTAGGACCAGTCCGGGGTTGAATGATGTCAAAAACAAGAGAATCATTATTCGGGTCCACCGCACCATTATTGTAGGTGAACGGAATATTCACGCAAGTATAAGGCACCGGCTTCACTGTAAAATAAGGAGAAGATGCATTTTGAACGTTCTCATTGTTCAGCTTCGCTTCTATGTACAATACCTGGCTTCCCGGATTTTGCAGATTACCGATAGCGTTATTTCTCGCACTTACACCGGTATAAAAAGTCCATGAGTTACAACGGGACGGCAATTGGAATGTAGCAGTGTACCACCATTCACGATAACCCGGCAAAGTACCTCCTGCACATATCGTAGGGTAACCCGGGCAACCGGGGCTCACTTCACTACCATTAGGGGTACCATCGGGTAGTGTAACAAGGCGTGTCGCCTGGGCACTCAATGTCCATGCGTCGCAACTGTTATAACCACAGATCAGCTGCTGCACCGGGGCGTCGATACCCTGGCAGTCACGATAAAACTTAAAGTAAAACCTGTATGTGGAGTCACTCACCCATTCATACACGATCTCACCACCGGCCGCGTGGGTGGCCTTTGCATGCTTGGGGATGAGGAACAACAGGGTAAGACATACAAATATGTGTTGTAGATACCGTTTCATAAACTTATATAGTGTAAATTTTTACCGACAATATACAAAAATTATTACAAGCAAGGTACAAATAAAATTACCTTTAAACAAATTCATAAGACACAAAAAATATCACCCATGTTGGGCGCTTTTCCACATTTCTTTCACGATCTCTGCAATTTTAAGCATGTTTAGGTTTTTCATGCACTTAAAATGACCTTTCGGGCATTTATTATGGCCCAGTTTGCTGCAAGGGCGGCAAGATAATTCATTATTTTCAATAATGTATGACTGGCTGGCAACCCGCTCTTTCAAATTATTGTAACCATAGTAAGGGAACATTCCAAAGGCCGGGACAGTGTTGCCCCAAACTGAAATGACAGGCTTTTTGTAGGCCGCTGCAATGTGCATTAAACCTGTGTCATTACTCACTATCATGCGTGAAAATCGCACCAATTCAGCCGATTCATTTAGGCTGAACTTGCCGCAGGCATTGTAGATCCGCACAGGGTCAAGCTCAGCTATTTGCCTGCCCTCTTCCCTGTCCTCAGGCCCACCCATAAGTATGATCGGGTATGGGATCAGCTCACACAATTCCTTCCACTTTTCCACAGGTAGCTTTTTGGTATTGTACGACCCACCAATTACGCAGCCAACGTACCCCGCCCAATGACTCATGGGCACATCATGGTGTGTCACTTTTACATCTTCGGGGATGAAATAATCGAGGCCCTTTGTGTCGTTAGTAACTCCGAGTGGTCTTACCGCCTCAAAATACCGGTCCACCACACTTTTGTCGGGCATCAGGTTGATCTTAAAATTCACCAGCAGCAATTTGCGGATGTTCAGCTTAGGAAAAGAGTAGCTCATAATATTGAGCGCCCTTTTAACCCGCAATGTCCGCAGGTTATGGTGCAGATCTATAATATAATCGAATTTCTCTGTCTTCAGTTCTTCTATTGCAGCATTCAGGCCTTCATCCATGCAGTGTACTTTGTCTATATATGGATTATGCTCCAATATTGGCCTGAACACCGATTTGGTAAGATAGTGCAACTCTACAGCTTCTTTTTGCTGTTTCAAACAACGCACAACGGGTGTTGTGAGCACAATATCACCTATGGAAGAAAAACGGATTACTAGCACCTTCATAACAGGGACCTCCTAAACAGGGCTCAAGATAACCTAGCGATGCGATATTTCACACCATGCCTTATTATCATGCACACCCAGTTCCTCTTTTGCATTGCCCGAAAGGGCCATCATACAGTTATAATACTGCTTTGTAGCAGGCAATGCGCCTATCACTTTAGCATATATGGTCTTGTCTGTGCCCGGGTTATGCACTTTGATGATAACACCGCGTTGCAGGTCGTTGTGAAAGGCATAAAATACCTTATTCTCTTTGTTGCCGGAATTGAAGAATGCAACGGTGCCCTTTTCAGTAGCTGCATTCACTTCATTATTCGTCTGTTCAAGATACAGCGTCTCGAATGGTGAGACGACGCTATCTGTATTACCCTGCTTCAGCACGATAACTGTATCATGCCACACCTGGGTCTGACCATCATTATTGCCTCCCCTGCTCCATCCGTCATCCTGCAATTGCTTACGGCGCATACCGGGCCACTGTGCCTCAGGATTGGGATCATTACTCAGCTTGCTGTTATTGTTTCTCTGGGGGGTAGCAACATTAGCTGGCTGCTTCTCTCCCTCTATATGTGTAGCAATACCTTTTTTGCCCGATGTGGCATCATACAATACCCAGCCAACAAAGAGCGACTGGCCTATGTAAATATTATTATCAGGCAGGTCATTCCACCGTTCCATTACCTGCTGCGATACTCCCGACAGGCGACTGATGCGCCCCAGGTCATCATCCTCTTTTACCCTGTAATACAAAGGAAGGATATCGGTCATATCACCGGGCTTTTCCCGCGCAAAGTTGTACGCTGCTATCGGCACTGTCACCTGAGCATGCGAGGGGAAAGCACTTTTGTAATCTGTACCATTTGCGCTGCCCAATACCGCAGGGGGCACATGAAAACGCCTCGCGACCATGAAGACCGTCTCGCCCTGCCCTGTTGTATAGGGCATTACCCACGACTTGTTCTTCATTACAACAAATAAGCTGTCATCGTCCTGTGCTGCGGCGGATAACATGAAAAAGCACAATATGGACGCATAAAAAAACTTAAGCATAATATCTTAATAAAAATTTGACCTTGAAAGTACAACAATTATGCCTGATCGGTACCCGGTATTTCCATCCGGATGCGCCAGTGTTTAGGTAAATAATTGTTAAACCTGTTTCCCAGCGATTTAACCCAACCCAGCCCAAGCCCCTCAAAGGTAATAAGGTACCAACCTTTTGGCACAGGCTCACACGACATTTCTTCTTTTTTCATAAACTGTAGCGCTTGCGTTCCGCTCAGTTCCAGCGTCGGAAGCGCCATATTTCTATCCGTGCTTAGCGCTATATCGTGGGCCGGGACCCATTCCTTTGCACCGGGCATTCCAAGCGTTGCACCCACCTTTCGCAGGTACAAAGCGTTATTCAATAAATACCAGTCTGCCTCATGTCCTTGGTTGATGGCACAATTAACCTCCCTGCCCTGCTGGAAAAAAATGAACGACTCTTCTTGCAAAAGGTACCCGGCCTGCACCTGTATTTTTTTATCATTCAGTGATCTGTTCTTGCCCGGGCGCATTGTCCTTTCCTCATTCGTTTTCTGTACTGCTGCAATAAAAAAGCCCTCCCCTTTTACTTTATCCGGGAAGAAGCGGTAGCCCGTAGCCCCTCTACTGCTGGTCGTCTCGACGATCCCCCATTCCTGCGGCACATCGCAACGCATACTTTGAACACCGTATGTTTCCACCAGCCAGTCAAGTATTGCTTCATCTTCCTGCGGCGAATACGAGCAGGTGGCATATAGCAATATCCCACCGTCTTTCAGTGCCGGCCAGGCATCAGCCAGTATCCGCTGCTGCCGCTGGCCGCACAGGGCCACATTACCCTCGCTCCATTCCTTCAGCGCTCCTTCATCCTTCCGGAACAGCCCCGAGCCACTGCAAGGCGCGTCTACTACCATCACGTCAAAATAACCGGGCAACCGCGCAAAGTCCCGCGGGTCATTACTGCATACCCAGTTATTAGTATAACCCCAGCGCACTACATTCTCTTCCAGTATCGGGGCACGCGTGCGTATCACTTCATTCGATACGAGCAGGCTCTGCTCACCCAGAAACGATGCCAGCAGGGTACTCTTGCCCCCGGGGGCCGCACAGAGGTCCAGCACTCTTAAATTATCCCGACCGGGCAGGAGTTGTTTCAATAGGTACTCCAGGAACATCGACGAAGCTTCCTGTACATAATACGCCCCTGCATGATACAGCGGATCGAGCGTAAACACTGGCCGCTCGTTGAGATACCGCCCACCTGCGCACCAGGGCACTTGTTCAGCGCCTGTAAAAGCTTGTGAGTTTTTTAAGGGATGTAACCGTACCGAAGTGATAGCCGCATGCTGATGCGCTTCCATAAAACGGGCTTCATCGAAACCCTTTATCCCGCGCAGTTCATTCAGTAATTGTTCCGGTACCTTCAATGCTATAGCTTAAACTTTACGCCCGTATAATTATGCGGTGTGATGGCTTTTAATTCTTTTTTCACCTTGGCTGACACCTTTAGCCCGTCTATGAATTTGTGCATATCGGCCTTTGTGATGCCTGCCTTACCGCGGGTCAACGCTTTGAGTGCCTCATAGGGCTGCTCATAGTTCTCACGGCGCAGCACGGTTTGTATCGCTTCCGCCACCACGGCCCAGTTTTGCTCCAGGTCATGTTGCAGCTTGTCTTTATTCAACAGTAATTTACCCAGGCCTTTTTCCAACGAGCGCAGCGCAAGGTAACTATGCGCTACAGGCACTCCTATGTTCCGCAATACGGTACTATCGGTAAGATCACGCTGCAAGCGACTGATGGGCAGCTTTGCCGATAGGTGCTCGTAAGTTGCGTTGGCCATGCCAAGGTTACCCTCAGCGTTCTCAAAGTCTATCGGGTTCACTTTATGGGGCATAGCCGATGAGCCCACCTCGTCTTTCTTCACCTGTTGTTTAAAATATTCCATCGATATATAGGTCCATACATCGCGGCAAAGGTCGATCAGTATTGTATTGATCCTTTTTAAGGCATCGAATTGTGCAGCTATATTATCGTAATGCTCTATCTGCGTGGTGTATTGCATCCGTTCCAGGCCCAGCTTTCTGTTCACAAGGTCATTACCGAAACGCTGCCAGTCCACATTGGGGAAGGCCACAAAATGAGCGTTGAAGTTGCCGGTTGCCCCGCCGAATTTTGCAGCAAAAGGTATATGCGACAGTAAACGTACCTGCCCTTCCAATCGCTCCACGAACACCATCCATTCCTTGCCCAAAGTGGTGGGCGATGCCGGTTGCCCATGGGTACGGGCCAGCATAGGTATGCCTGCCCAGGCCTTTGCCATTTTCTTCAGCCTGAGGATGATGTTCTGCAGCATCGGCAGGTATTGCTCCTCCAGCGCTTCTTTCCACAGCAGGGGCACAGCAGTGTTGTTTATATCCTGTGAGGTAAGACCGAAATGCACCCACTCCACACTTTCCCCGGCCCCAAGGGCTTTGAATTTTTCTTTCAGGAAATACTCTACCGCTTTTACATCATGGTTGGTAGTGCGCTCTATGGATTTGATCTGTTGCGCATCGGCTTCGCTAAACTGCTCGTAGATAGCCCTCAGTTTGGCAGGCCTCACTCCGGCTGGTAGCTTTATGATCTTCCTTTCTGCAAGAAAAAGAAAGTACTCCACCTCTACCCTTACCCTGTAACGGATAAGGCCAAACTCTGAAAAATAAGGTGCTAATGATGCTAATTGCGAACGGTAACGCCCGTCAACCGGGCTGATGGCACTGAGCGCTGTTAATTCCATGCTGCAAAGATAAGCTATGACCTGCTGATATTTTAACGGATGAGCGCTATCGATCCTTTACGGTACAGGTCAGTGCCTATACGGCAGTGTATCACCATATAATAATAATAAGTACCTACCTCCAGCGGCACGCCCTGGTAGGTGCCGTCCCAGGCCCCATTGGTATTGTAGCATTCGTACACAGCCTTACCCCATCGGTCATAGATGCGCAGCTCCGTTATGGTGTGATCGTCTCCTTTTGTAATGCGGAAGTAATCATTCTTTCCATCGCCATTCGGAGTAAAGGCATCCGGGATGAATATATTGTCCTCGCAGCACTTCCTTACCGATACATCCTGTTTTACCCTGGGACTCAGGCAGCCACCTACCTCCTGCGATACATACAGGGTGTACACTCCGTCGCGTGTGCTGTCCGTTAATGGTATGTAGGGCGTACCGTTCGTATCGGTCTCGTCTGTGTACCACATAAGGCCATTACCAAGGTCGCTGCGGTGGTCTATCACCGTAGCACGGCAAAACCACAGGTAGGCCGGTAATTCAGGAGCTGCAGGGGGCGGGTCCACCTGTACCTGCAGCGAATCCATTGCAGGCGGGCAGCCATTGCTTACATGCACGGCCACTACATAGGTGCCCGAATTGGCTACCGAAATATTTTGGAGCAAAGTATCCTGCTGTACAGAGCTGAAACTGTCCGGTCCCGACCATGTGTACGTATAACCCGGATCGTATGGGGAGACAGATACACCTAATTGCAGATCATCGCCTATACAGCCATGCTTATCGGCGCCGGCATCTATATCAGGTACGGGCAATACAGTGACCAATACCGTATCACTCATAGCCGGACAACCCGAACCCGGCCAGAATGCTGCAACGGTGTACTTCGTGGTAGCGGGGGGCGAAGCAATGGGATCCTGTACATTACCATTGCTCAGGCTGCTATCAGGCGACCAGGCAAACTGGTAAGGGCCTGCCGCATAAACACTCAAGGGCAGCAACTCATATCGGCAGATGGTAGTATCGGGTGTGAGCACCTGCACTTTCATAGAGTCATACATCAGCAGGGTCGCGCTATCCACTACCTGGTTATTGATATTGCAGGCATAGGGCGACTTGATGAACAATGTAATACTCTTTGGCCCCGTAGCGGGTGTCGGCAGTGCACTGATGATCACGTCCTGCGATGTCATGTTCGCAGGTATCACCACGCTGTCGGCTATCATTGCGTAATCGGTTCCGTTCACAGCAGTACCTCCTATGAGGTATTTCACCGTCAGGGGCGTAGGTGACGCCTGCGGCCGCGAGATGACGAAACTACCTGTGGAACAGCCTTTCACAAAAAAGGGCGTATCAACTACAGTGGCTACGGTGCTCATTGCAGCTATAGCAGGCACATCCGCTTTCAGGCTGCCTGCTTCGAGAAAAACACCCGAATCATACAATGCATTCCCTGCATCGGCTATCGCCATTTTCAAGTGGTAGGTATTGCAGGGGGTCACCTCATGTATCGCCCGCAAAACAGTGGTAAAGCCATTATGCGTTATCGTACTGCCCCCGGCATTGTCCACGAAATATTGTGTAAAGGGCGAGCCTGGCCCCATAGCGAGGCAATTGGCTATATTCCCGTTAGGGCCCGGGATACCGCTATTGATACTGTTAATGGTCACCGGTATATTGGTACCGGGTACCAATGCCATATTTTGCTGGCCTGTTATATTAGGCCCTGAGATAAAGAATGCAAATACATCATTATAGGGGCCACAGGTAGAGTTCACATACTCTTCCGAGCTGAACACATAATTGAACTTGATGCTGTCGCCCTTGGGTATGAAATCAAACTCAAGGACACAGGCATCCTGTGTGTTATCTCCTGCAAGTGCTGTCAGTTGAGCATCGCCTGCTGCATGGTTATTGGTACTTGCAAGCCCTGTCTCGTATCCGTTCACCCCTATGCCGTTTGCCGAAGATGCACGGCCCGAAGTGAGTACGATGCCGCTATCTAGGCCCAGGTTACTGCTGGTCACCGAGAAGATGCCATTGGCTATACCGGGGCAGTTCAGCGTCGGGTTCATGATGGTAACACCACTGCCACCCAGCGTCTGGGCCAGTTCCTGTGCCGTATGATCTGCCGATACATTTACCTGCGCCCGTAACATATAGGGCATACAGGATAGGAGTACCGGTATAGATAATAAAAGTTGATACTTGTACCTGCGCTTCATATTCATCAAAAGACAGCTCATGTTTTTGGGGCTGCAAAGATAGGCATAAGAGGTTACGCGAATGTTACTTTATCGGCCAAATCTCGGGTGGTATTTTTCCATGGTCTGCCTGAGGTAGGCACGGTCGAGGTGTGTATATATCTCTGTAGTTGTTATACTCTTATGCCCCATCATCTCCTGCACGGCCCTTAGATCTGCACCCGCCTCTACAAGATGCGTGGCGAACGAATGCCTTAAAGTGTGCGGATGCACACTCTTCGCAAAACCGCACTTTTCCGTCAGGTCTTTCAATATCATGAACACCATCACACGCGACAAGGCCCCTCCCCTTCTGTTCAGGAACAGGATATCCTCGTTGCCCGGTTTTATCTTAGGTAAGTGGCTGCGTACGTGGTCGCGGTATAGCGTTATCTGTTTTACAGCCGTGCTGCCGATAGGCACCAGTCGTTCCTTATTTCCTTTCCCCAGCACACGTATATAACCTGCCGCAAGTGCCAGCCGCGATATGGTAAGCCCCACCAGTTCGCTCACACGCAGCCCGCAGCTATACATGGTCTCCAGCATAGCCCGGTTGCGCTGCCCCTCCGGCGTACTATGGTCTATCGTTTCAAATAGTTGCTCTATTTCTGCAACGCTCAGCACATCGGGCAGGGTCCTTTTGAGCTTGGGTGCTTCCAGTAGCTCTGTTGGGTTGTTCTTGATAACATCTTCTGTCTGCAGGTAGCGAAAGAATGCCTTGATGCCACTCAGCACCCTCGCCTGTGTACCTGCCGATAACTCCAGTTCATTCACATGGGCCACAAAGGCTTGCAACTGTTTCAGTTCCACATTGTGGATACCAATGCCTGCCTGCTCTGCAAGCATATACTCCTCCAGCATACCCACATCATGAAGGTAAGCCTCCACCGTATTATCCGACAGCGAACGCTCTAACTGCATATAGGCCTTAAATCCTTTCAGGTATGGCTCCCACATTGTTGTAATGATACGACAAAAATACACAAGACTGTTTTTCTTAACTTGCTGCAAATTTGCATTATGCTCCACCTCGCAATAATCAACGGCCCCAATCTCAACCTCATCGGCACCCGTGAGGTAGACATCTATGGCCTGCAGCCATTGGACACCTTTATCAATGGTCTCAAAGAAAAATACAGCCATATCATTATTGACAGCTTCCAGAGCAATGTGGAGGGCGAGATCATCAATTTCCTGCATAATTGCCGGATGGATACCGATGGTATTATCCTTAACGGAGGTGCCTATACCCATACCAGCATCGCTATCGCCGATGCCCTCGCTGCCATTGACATCCCCACGGTAGAGGTCCACATCTCCAACATCTACGCACGCGAGGAATTCAGGAAAACATCTTTCACGGCAGCAAAATGCATAGGCTGTATCACCGGACTCGGCCTTAAAGGCTATGAGCTGGCCATCGAATATCTCATTGATGAATTAAACCCTGAATCCGCGTAGGAAAGAGGTTATGTCCATCCGCTTCTTCCCTTCCTGTTGCAACTCGTCCACGTACAGCCAGCCGTCCTTTGCTGCAAAGCGCAGGTAGCTTTTCATATCCGTATCGTATTCCCCCGGCGCTCTATCGGGCACCTCTGTGCTGTAGTACGACCTGTATATCTTCGCTGATTTACCTGCCAGCTCCGTATAAGCCCCCGGTACCGGCGACATACCACGCACCAGGTTGTGTATTTCCTGCACCGGCTTGTTCCAGTCTATATGGGTGTGCTCTTTGAATATCTTCGGGGCATGTCTCAGTTCATCTGTAGGGATATTGTTTTGAGGTACCTCTTGTATGCTGCCATCGGCCAGTCCTTTTATGGTCTTCACCAATAGTTCGCCGCCTTGTTGCATCAGCTTTTCGTACAGGCTGCCTACATTATCTTCCGGCAGGATGCGCACATGTTCTTGCAATAGTATGTTCCCGATATCTATTTCATGCTGCAGTTTAAAGGTCGTAACTCCTGTTTCCGTTTCCCCGTTGATGATGGCCCAGTTGATCGGCGCTGCTCCACGGTACTGCGGTAACAGTGAGGCATGTACATTGATGGTCCCCATGGGCGGCATGTTCCAAACCACCTCGGGCAGCATACGGAAGGCCACTACCACCTGCAGGTCGGCATGATAGTCCTGCAGGGCTTCAAGGAATTGGGTATTTCTCAGCTTATCAGGTTGCAGTACCGGTATGTTTTGGACCACTGCATATTCTTTCACTTCCGGCGCACGCAGTTGCATGCCGCGTCCTGCTGGCTTATCCGGGGCCGTTACCACGGCAACTACATTGAGTCCCGCATCAACCATAGCGGCCAGTGAAGCCACCGCAAACTCCGGGGTTCCGAAAAATACGATCCTTAATTCCTCTGCTTTTTTCATCAGCAGCAAAGCTAATCAAACAGCCAAAATTCAAACAATCCACTTCTGCTCTCTATCTCTCCCCATCTCGCGATGTGTGACATACCCGAAAAGGTGTGCCACATATAACCGGGGGAAATTCTATACCGGGCCCAACATGGTATAGATCATTTCAGCATCTACGCCATTCTCTGAAGGACTAAAACACGAATGACCACCGGTGCAACCGGTGGAACAGCACGCTGTTATACCCATATCCCCGAAGGGCTTGAACGTATTTTTCAAAATCCCTTAAACTTCCCTAACTTGATATAGTCTAATCACCATATGCCGCAACAGGCCATACTAAAGGATGACCACGCTTTGGTCGCTTCATTCAGGGAGGAGAGTACCAAAGAACAGGCTTTTACGCAGCTGGTGCGCAAGTACCAGGAGCGTATCTATTGGCATATTCGCCGCATGGTGATAGAACATGAGGACACCAACGATATATTGCAAAATGTATTCATCAAGGTATGGCGCAATCTCGCCGACTTCCGGCAGGAGTCCAACCTCTATACCTGGCTCTACCGGATAGCTACCAACGAAACACTGACATGGATAGATAAAGAAAAACGCCGGACAGCTATATCCCTCGACGGTAATGATGCCGTATTTGCAGAGAAAATAGTCGCCCAAAAGGGCTTCGATGCAAATAAGGCCGAATGGAAACTGCAACAGGCCATGGCCCTGCTGCCCGAGAAACAGAAGTTAGTGTTCACCCTGCGCTATTATGATGAAATGCCTTACGACGAGATGGCACAGGTATTGGACACCTCCGCCGGGGCCTTGAAAGCCTCCTATCACCACGCAGTAAAAAAAGTAGAGGAGTACCTCCTGAACCATTAAACTTATGACAAAAAACTACGTCTTATAAACAGAGATGGATGTGAAGAATGACATATGGAAAGAGTTGCAGGATATGCATAGCCCGTTGGCTGGGGCGTCGCGGGTTATGCCTTATCCTGTCCCCGAAGGCTACTTTGCGGCCTTTGCAGGGGATCTGCTCGAAACCATGAGGGAGGAGCTTATAGGTAATAAAGAAGAGCCCTACCTGCTGCCGGAAAATTATTTTACCGACCTCCCTGCACAGGTATTGGCCGCAGCACAGGCTGAAGATAGCACCGCTGCTATGCCGAAGGACAACCCTTACCAACTGCCACCGGCCTACTTTGATACCCTGCCCGCAGCCGTTTTACAAAAAGCTCGCGGATCAGGCTCCGGCAGAACCATATCATTTAATTGGTCTCGCGCCATACAATGGGCCGCCGCTGCTATAATTGTATTGGGTATCGCCTTGGGCTCATACAGGTTCTTGCAGCCAAAGCCGGTCAATGCTTCAAAAGAGCTTGCCGCCCTGCCGGAGGAAACCATACAGGAGTACCTCGTTCAAAACATCGACGATTTTGATAGCGAACTTATTTTCGATAACTTAAATACGGATAAAACAATACGGTCCGCCGCCGGCCTTAATGATGAGGATATCATACAATACCTCAACGAAACAGGCTGGAACACACAAACTGAAGTAAATTGATCATGAAAGCACAAACAGCTATAAGGAGGGTTTTACATACTGTGGTATTGCTGCTGTTGTTTGCAGGCATGGCCGGGGCACAACCCGGGCATAGGGGCCGTCCATTCGAGCGCATCCATGCCATCAAAGTGGCCTTCATTACCGACAGGATGCAGCTCAGCGCCGACGAGTCCGCAAAATTCTGGCCGGTGTACAACCAATACGAAGACGAAAAATGGGATTTGAGAAAAAGCTTCTTCAGGAAACACCGTAAAGCCGGGGACATCTCCATGCAGGACTCAGACCCGATGCGGTATATCGACGACGATCTCGACTACCAGGAGCAGGAACTGGCGCTGAAACGTAAGTACAAAGACAAATTCCTGAAAGTGCTCTCCGCCGAACAATTGGTCGAACTCTACAAAGCTGAGCATGATTTCAAAGTGTTGCTCATCAAGCAACTCAACAAACGGCGCGGCCGCGACTAATTACAGCCTCGATACAGGGATCTTCACATCATGGTAAAACAGGAATTGCCAGTCTTCATTATGCCCCTGTTCCGCATATTGCTGGCGTAACTGCATAGCCTTCTTCCCGTCAAAATCATATTTGGCCACATAGCGCATTTTTAGCTGCTTAAGTTGCGGGGCTTCATCCCCGCCGTAAAACACTTTGTCCGTCCCGTCATCCACCAGGAAAACGATATGATACGGTGAGTGCCCGCCCGAATGGGTAAAGCGTATATATCCGTCTATTAACCCCTCCTCGCCGGTCAGCCACGCTACTTGTCCGCTATGCAATATCGGCTCTATATCGGCTATGTGATAAGAGGGGGCGCCTTTCTTCAACGCAAAATCCGCTTCGTCCCGGTATATGTAATAAGTAGCATGGGCGAAAGTAGGCTTCACAACGCCATTATCATCTGTGTACACCAGGCAGCCTGCGTGGTCCTTATGCAGGTGCGACAGCAACACCTTACTTACCTCGTCCGGCTCATATCCTGCCTTCCTTATATTATCATGTAGCTGCAGTACACCTTCTTTATTATTAAAGCCCAGTCCTGTATCGAACACGATAAGGTCTTTGCCTGTGTCCACAAGGAACGGCTGTACTTCCACCAGTAAGGAACCTGTGGGGCGCTCGGTCAGTTCGTCCTGCGATAGATCAAAAGGCACGAACTGCTTATCATGCCCTACAGTAAAAACACCCTCAGAAAGGGGAAATATCTTAGCCATTGTCTTACGATTTAACGTATCAATACCTGCCTGTCCGAGTCAAGGCGGATCATGATGAAAATGAGTATACTAAACGATAATAACGACGAGCCACCATAGCTCAGGAAAGGCAACGTGATCCCGATAACAGGCGCCAGCCCTATCGTCATCGATATATTGATGGCAAAGTGAAAGAACAATATGGACGCCACGCAATAACCGTATATCCTCGAAAAAGCGGAACGTTGCCGCTCGGCAAGATATAGAAGTCGCAACATCAGCGATATATAGATGGCAATCAGTACAAAACTACCCACAAAACCAAACTGCTCTCCAACTGCGCAGAAAATGAAATCCGTATTCTGCTCCGGCACAAATTCGTTTTTCGTGGAGGTCCCGTTCAGGAAACCTTTCCCCCAGAACCCACCGGAACCAATCGCTATCTTCGACTGCTTTACGTTATAGTCCGATACATTCCCTCTTTTTTCCTTCTCCTCCCCTTTTTCGGCATTTTTACGATAAGCATTGGGTACATCCATACCTATCATCGAGTAGATACGGTCCACCTGGTGTTTTTGCAGCACATGCTTGAATGTAAAAGGCACCACAACCTGCGAGAACAGGATACTGATACCAAAAATACCCAGTAACACCAGCCGCGCCATTACGCTTTTACGCAATGTGCGGCGTATCAGTATAGCGGCAATTATAGTGAGCGCCGTTAGTATAATGAACAACACCCACCGGTCCACCATCAATGTTGCCAGCACCAATGCTATTGCAGAAAAGCCTATTACCAATATCGCATTAGGCAGGCCCTCCCGGTACATCACCAGGAAAAAACTGAAATACACCAATGCCAGGCCCGTTTCCTTTTGCAATATGATGAACAATACCGGCACCAATGCTATTGCCGCACCGATCAACCTATGCCGCAGCGTTCTGAAATTGGTTTCCGGCGACGATAAAAATCTTGCAAGTGCAAGCGATGTAAATATTTTACAGATCTCCCCCGGCTGAAAACGAAAGCTCCCAACACCAAGCCAGGAATGAGAGCCCTTCACGTCGGTACCGATAAATATGGTTATGAACAGCAGGAAGAGCCCGAAAGTGTAGGAAAGGTTGGCTATCGAAGAGAAGAACTTACTCTCCGTCATGATGATGATAAGTCCGAAGAACAGGGAGATACCCAGCCACAGCAACTGCTTCATATAGCCCTTGCCGAACATGATGATGGGGTCCGCGCTGCGGTGCTCTACCGAGAACACGGTCAATATCCCGATCACCACCAATGCAAAATATAGCATTAGTGTCACGCCATCCAGTCTGCTGAATAATGATTTGCGTTCCAGGCTCATCGGCTACTTATTTCTTTTTTTTATCGGTGCTACGTTTTTCTTTATCCATGCCTGCACCATCAGCGAATCTTCCGTACGCGTCGTGCTGTCCTTTATCCGTTTGCGCTCCTGCCTCAGTTCATAATTTCTCCGGTCCCTCAGTCTCTGTGCCGAATCTATAAGATATACATTCTTATCTATCAGGTGCGCATTCAGTAGTTTCTCCTCCATCGGCTTCCGCGAGGTGGATATACTGTCATGCAGGTATTTCTCTATCAGCAAGCTCGCCACAGGCCCCGCCCAGGTAGCACCAAAGCCTGCATTCTCCACGGCAACGGCAATAGCTATCTTCGGATTTTCCCTCGGTGCAAAGGCCACGAACATCGAGTGGTTCTTCATCTTTACCAACTGCCCGTTCACAATGGCTTTATTCTCCACCGTACCGGTCTTGGCGCAAATGTCCACTCCATCCAGCTTGGCCCCTCTTGCAGTACCGCTTTCCACCACATCCTGCATGGCCCTGCCTATCAGGTTATACACAGTGTCATCTATCTGCGTCACCTTATGTTTTACTTTGAAGCGCTTCAGTATCGGGTCATTGGCATTACTGTCTATAGCGCGTACAAAGTGAGGGGTATAATAATATCCCTTGTTCGCCAATATGCACATACCATTCGCCATCTGTAATGGTGTCAGTGCCAGTTCGCCCTGTCCCATACCTACAAACACTACTGTGCAGGAGTTCCACACACCATTATAGCGGTTATTATAGAAGTTGGTATCGGGCAATAGGCCCTTTCCTTCATAGGGCAGGTCCACCCCGGTACGGTGTCCGTAGCCAAACGAGTAAAAATAGTCATGCCATTTCTCCAACCCTTTTTTTACGCCACCGAACTTCTTACTATCTACGGTCATCCTGAAGATGTTACAGAAATAAGAGTTACAGGAGTGGGCCAGCGCCAGCCGGAAATTGGCTGCGTGTCCCGCATCATGGTGCTCACAGGCTATCGGCCTGCTGCAGGCGTTATAGCTGCCAAAGCAAGGGTAACCGTACGATGGGGTTATTGCCCCCACATCCAGCGCCACTACACCAGTCATTGGTTTTATGGTCGAGCCCGGCTGGTACGAGGCTTGCATCGCCCTGTTGAACAAGGGATGCGTAGCATCTCTGTAGAGCTTTGCAAAATTTTTAGCCCGGTCCGAACCGCACAGTAGGTTCGGGTCATAGCTCGGGCTGCTCACCATCGTTAGTATCCCGCCCGTTCTGGGGTCTATGGCCACCACGCTCCCTATCTTATTCGCCATCAGCTTTTCAGCATAGGCTTGCAATCCTTCATCGAGATATAGCTGTAGCGACCGCCCTGCGACCTCCGGCGTATCTAAGGCTCCGCCCTGGTAAGGGTCCCTCGGTCTGTTGAAGTTATCACGCTCCAGGAAGTGTACACCACGTTGTCCGCGCAGCACTTCTTCATAACTGCTTTCCAGCCCGTTCATACCCACATAATCGCCCTGCGAGTACGAAGCGTACCGGTCCTTCTTAAGCATAGCCGGCGATACCTCGCCGATATAGCCCAATATGATACCTGCATTAGGACTGGGATACGCCCTGATATTACGTTCCACCAATTCGAAACCCGGGAACATATAAGCGTTCTCCTGAAAACGCGCGGTCTGTGCAAGGTCCAGTTGTTCTATAAAGGGGCTTTGCCGCATGTAGCCATTGCGTATCACCACGCGGTGCATCAGTTTCTCAAAGCTTTCTTTATCGATGCCCAGCACACTGCAAAGCTGTGTCGTATCAAGGGTCTTGGGCACATTGTTCGGCGTAACAGCAAGATCATACACTACCGAATTGTACAGCATGGGCTTACCTTTCCGGTCATAGATCACCCCACGCGGCGGGTACACCACCTTACGGTAAATGGTGATATCATTGGCCATCACCTTATACTTATCCTCAAATACCTGGAGGAATAAGAGCCTCGTCAGTATGGCTACCGCAACACTGATAAAAATAAACCGTATAACGAATTGACGCGGGTTGGCCGCAAATGACATAATACACTCCTGTTATAAAAGACCGGGAACTATGCAAACCTACTCAGAAAACATCATTATGATGCAACACTCCTTGCTAAATTATCCCCAATACCCTGTGAAAAGCATAGCATTACGTTGCTTGGGATACAAAAAATTGTTTGGGCTTTCCGAAAAGGAAATGTACATTTGCAACCTCAAAAATCTGGGGATAGTCCGATGGTGTAACGGCAGCACAACAGATTTTGGTTCTGTTTGTCCTGGTTCGAATCCAGGTCGGACTACACATCTAAGGATCGCATTTTGCGGTCCTTATTCTTTGTTACCCATTCCTGTAAACAGCTAGTGACATTCAGTCAAACAATTTTTCCATTATCTCTCGCTGTAATAAACTGAACAACCAGATCAGGAAGCCGGAACCAAGCGAGGCGAAAAATGCCGTAGAAACCAGTTTTGCACTGCTCATATGATGGTAATCTATCGCTGGTTGTGGCGATGCCCTGCTGTATAGCGCGCCGGAAACTCCAAAAAAGAATAATACAACGATCCAGTACAGTAGTTCTGCTATTGGCTTTACTTTCTTATTCAGGCGCATCGTTCAATATTATTTTTCATAAACATACAATTTTATTTTCCCTTGATAAAATGAGGCATTAGGGTCTTTTTTCTTAGGTTTGCAACCAATTAAAAATCATACATGCAGCAATCTGTATTCGACCTTATGCAGCAAATGGAACATGAGCAGTTGGTTTTCTGCCATGATCCCCACTCCGGGCTCAATGCCATAATAGCTATACACAATACTACTTTAGGCCCTGCCCTCGGAGGCACCCGCCTGTGGAATTATAATACGCACGAAGAAGGCATCATCGATGCACTCCGTCTTAGCCGTGGCATGACCTACAAAGCGGCCATAAGCGGCCTTAACCTCGGTGGGGGTAAAGCAGTGATCATTGGCGATGCTTCTAAGATCAAGTCAGAAGCCCTCTGGCGTCGTTATGGCAAGTTTGTCAATAGCCTCAATGGCAAATACATTACAGCCGAAGACGTCAACACCTCAGCTCCCGATATGGAGTACATAGCCATGGAGACCAGCCACGTTACAGGCGTGCCCGAATACATGGGCGGCAGCGGCGACCCTTCTCCTTTTACCGCACTCGGTGTATATATGGGCATGAAGGCCGCAGCTAAAAAAGCATGGGGCAATGATGGTTTGAGTGGCAAGAAAATATTGGTACAGGGCGTTGGCCATGTAGGCCAGTACCTCGTAGGTCACCTGGTGCAGGAAGGGGCTAAGGTCATGATTACCGATATCAATAAGGACAAGATCAAGCAAACCAAAGACAAGTTCCACACGGTCGAAGTAGTGGATGGCGATAAGATATTCGACCTCGAAATGGATATCTACGCACCTTGCGCCCTGGGTGCCACGGTGAATACTGAAAGCATTGCCAAAATGAAATGCCCTGTTATTGCCGGTGCAGCCAACAACCAGTTGGCCGATGAAAATGTACATGGGCCTATGCTTATAGAAAAAGGCATCATCTACGTACCCGACTTCCTCATCAATGCCGGCGGCCTCATCAATGTTGCAGCCGAATTGCAGGAATACAACCGCGAGCGCGTTACAGGCAATGTAGAAAAGATCTATGGTCGTACGCTGGAGATACTCGAGCTCTCCGACCGTGAGAAGATACACGCACAGGCTGCCGCTATGAAGATAGCCCAAAAGCGCCTGAACGATATAGCTAATGTAAACGCCAGGCTCTAAAACTGGCGTCTTATCGCATTAATAAAACCCGCTTTTATGGCGGGTTTTATTTTTTACCCCTCCAATGAACCTTTTACCTGGTTTATACGTATTAATGATGTCCTTACTGATCAGGCACGTAAATAATTATGCAAGATATACACGAAAAAGAACGTCTTGAAGCGGTACACCGCTTTTTACAACTCGACTTCGACCGTTCGACCGAGTTTCAGAATATAGTTGAGCTGGCGGCGCAGCTATGCGATGTGCCAGTTGCCCTTATCACGCTTTTGGATGAAGAGGTGAATTGGGTAAAAGCGCATGCCGGTATGGATGTTTCGGTCATGCCACGCAATACTTCCTTTTGCCAGTATGCGATACAGCAGTCTGCAATGACAATAGTGTCCGATGCCACGAAAGATCAACGTTTTGATAATAACCCCATGGTGCGATCTGAGCCTAATATTCGTTTCTATGCTGGGGCCCCGCTAATTCTTAATAGCGGCCTTAGGTTAGGTACCCTATGCCTCTTTGATGGTAAGCCCAATAAACTTTCAGAGCTCCAGCAAAAGACCATGACATTATTATCCCGCCAGGCGGTTTTCCTGATGGAGCTGGAACTCAGCCACAAACTGATGCAGCAGCATATTAAGGAGATTGAAGCCAATAATGAATCGCTCCGTAAAATTGCACATATGCAATCCCACGATATCCGGCAACCCCTCACCTCAATACTTGGCCTCATCAATACTATTCGTGAAGACGACTACATTATAGACAAAGAGCGTTTACTAATGATAGAAGAGGCTGCAAATGAACTGGATGGTAAAATACATGCTATTGTCCTCGAAACGAGACTATGACCTCTATTTGCTGTTCACATAATTCACGATACCGCTTAATATCTCTCTGCAAAATTTGTCCTGTTTATCCTTATTCGTAAGCAGTTCCATTTCCTTTGCATCATCTATGTTACCGCATTCTATAAGTATGGCAGGCGATTCGCTCTCGTTCAGCACCACCAGGTGTTTCTGAGTCAGCACGGCATGTACACCGCCTTTTTGCATGGCTGCTATCATTGCCGAGGCCAGTACACGGCTTTGTTCCGCAGCTTTGTTTTTATCCGATATATATACCTGGTAGTCCGGCGTTTTCACGCCATCTTCATTTTTGTTTACATGCAGCGATACGAATAGGGACATTGGGTTGTTGTTCGATACCATTACCCTTTCTGCAAGCCTGGCATTTTCATCACCCCTACGGGTTAGGGTCACCGAAATATTATACTGCCCCGCAAGCTCTTTTATTTTTTGTACCAGTCGAAGGCTCAGGTCTTTTTCTTGCAAGCCGTTTACTCCTGTCGCACCAATATCACTTCCACCATGCCCCGCATCGAGCACTATGTTTATTGGCGTCTTACTTTTCACCGGGCTTGTGTCCACTATCTTGAATGAGATCAGGGCAACAGCTGCGAACAGCATCGGTAGCAACATCAGTTTTCTTACGGCAGCATAGCGCGTGTTATTGGTTTGGCCAAGCATAGATAACCTCCTTTTTATGGGTGAATGAAAAAATGGTTGAATTACATTTATCAGCGTTCTGCTGTATCGCGATCTTAGTATCATGAAGGCAAGCGACTCAATATTATCGTCCTTTATAGCATCCTCGTCAGCCAGGAACTCATGTATCTGCGACATCTCTTTTGATATCAGCCAGTAAAACGGGTTGGCCCAGAGCAGGCAGGCTACCACTTGCAGAAATAGCTTATCCATTGTATGCCTCTGGCGCACATGGGCAAGCTCATGTTCCCATATCAGCCTCCCTTCTGTGCTGTCCATCTCTATATCTCTTTTCCAGAATACGGTATTCATAAAGGAAAAGGGCGCTTGCCGATACGTTGTATATATAATGTCTGTTCCATCACGTTGCGCTTTATCTCCCGTTCTTTTAAGTTTATAGATACACCGTATCTTGAGCAGGAGCAATACCAATAGGTTTATGCTCACGAACGCATAAGCACATGCTGCAAAAAAATTAATGTCGAAGAATGATCCATGCTGCACCCCGGTAGTTTCTTCTCCCGGCTCGGATACCATCACCTGCAGCACAGTAAATATGCTGTCATTGTATGAGCGTGTTACATGATACCATTCAAAATGGATAAAGGGGACTATGAGGCTTATCAGCACCGTAGCTATAAGATAGAACCGGTTGAATTTATTTAACCTCCTGTCCTTTAAGAACAGCCAATAATAGCCAAAGAACACTGCAGCAATGGCTGTAGATTTGAATAGGTATATCAGGAATGTCTGCATAAACTATTTCTTCTTTAACTGCTTAAGTAATAACTCCAGGTCCTCTACCGATAGTTTTTGTTCATCTACCATAAAGGACACCACATTGCTGAACGATCCCTCGAAATATCCTTTCACCATATTGTTCAGTTTCATCTTAGAATAGCTTTCCTTGCTCACTGCCGGATGATACCGGTGTATCCTGCCTATTGGTTCCACCTTTACAAAATCCTTCTCTCCAAGTATTTTTAATATAGTGGCCACTGTATTCTTATGTGGCTTTGGTTCAGGCATCGCATCCACAATATCCATGAGCAAACCCGCCCCTAATTGCCACAGCACCATCATTATTTGCTCCTCTGCTTTGGTCAGTGTTTTCATTGTCAAACTAATTATTTAGTCCAAATGTAAAACTATAATTTTAGTTTTATAACTATTTTCTTAGTTTTTTCCCTGAAAACAGAGTTATACCCTCTTTATCAACACTTTACATCTTCTCTGTATTTATGCCTTCGTCCTATTGGCCGCTTGCCCTATCTTTGCACTCCATTTAATATTTTACTTATATGCAGTTACCAAACCAAACCGCGTTTTATAAAGGAAAAGTTCGTGACGTCTACACCATTGCCGACAAGTACCTCGTTATGCTCGTTAGCGATCGCATCTCGGCATTCGATGTTGTATTGCCTAAGCCTATACCATACAAAGGGCAGGTACTCAACCAGATAGCCGCACAATTTCTCGATGCCACTAAAGACATCGTTCCCAACTGGATGATGAGTGTGCCTCTGCCCAATGTGACCATAGGCCACAAGTGCGAGACCTATGCTGTTGAGATGGTAGTACGCGGCAACCTTACCGGTCATGCATGGCGTACCTACAAAAGCGGCAAACGCGAGCTTTGTGGTGTTCCCTTACCGGAAGGTCTGAAGGAGAATGACTTCTTCGAAAAACCGATCATCACACCAACCACCAAAGCACTGGTAGGCCATGATGAGGACATCTCGCGCGAGGAGATCATCTCCAGCGGCCTCGTACCGAAAGAAGAGTATGAGCAACTGGAGAAATACACCATGGCCCTCTTTGAGCGTGGCCGCCAGATAGCCAAAGAACGTGGCCTTATATTAGTGGACACCAAGTACGAATTCGGTAAGATAGGCGATACCATCTACCTCATAGATGAGATCCATACACCCGACTCTTCACGCTACTTTTACCTTGAAGGTTATGAAGACCGCCAGAAGAAAGGCGAGCAGCAGAAACAACTCTCAAAAGAGTTCGTACGCGAATGGCTGATGGATAACGGCTTCCAGGGCAAAGAAGGCCAGCAGGTCCCCGAGATGACTGAAGAAGTGATCGCAGGTATTTCTGAACGCTACATCGAGCTGTTCGAAGTAGTTACCGGTAAGACCTTCGTAAAGCAGGAGACATCGCAGGAGCAGACAGAACAGGT
Source organism: uncultured Flavipsychrobacter sp. (assembly GCA_964481425.1). GTDB lineage: Bacteria > Bacteroidota > Bacteroidia > Chitinophagales > Chitinophagaceae > MKUN01. The sequence continues at coordinate 13,841 of CAYZTM010000012.1, read as the reverse complement.
ACTGAAAGCCGAGATAGCAAAGCTCCTCGCATAACCCTGCTAAGGGCTTTCCAGTAACCGAACAGCTTTTGAATTTTGACTTTTGAATTATTAAGATTTTGACTTCAGAAAGAATAATAAGGGCCCCGCGTGGCAACCAGCTTAATTGTAAGAACTGGATCACCGAAGCCGCCTACCGCATGATACAAAACAACCTCGACCCCGAGGTGGCCGAGCGTCCGCAGGACCTCGTGGTATATGGCGGTATCGGCAAGGCCGCACGCGACTGGAAGAGCTTTGATAAGATACTCGAATGCCTGAGGGGACTGGAAGAAGATCAGACCCTTATGGTACAGTCGGGTAAGCCTGTCGGCATATTGCGTTCGCACAAAGATGCGCCGCGCGTGCTCATTGCCAACTCCAACCTCGTAGGCAAATGGGCCACATGGGAGCATTTCCGCGAGCTGGAAGCAAAGGGCCTGATGATGTATGGACAGATGACCGCAGGTAGCTGGATATACATAGGCTCGCAGGGCATAGTGCAGGGCACTTACGAAACTTATCTTTCGCTGGCAAGTCAGCATTATAAAGGAACACTTACGGGCACACTCAATGTCACCGCAGGTCTTGGCGGCATGGGTGGGGCTCAGCCGCTGGCCATCACCATGAATGAAGGTGTATGCCTCGCTGCCGAAATGGAAGAGTGGCGTATCAAAAAGCGTATAGAGACACGCTACCTTGATAAATGGACCTCCGATATTGACGAGGCCATCGACTGGTCCCTCGAGGCAAAGAAAAATAACGAAGCTATATCTATAGGAGTATGCTGCAATGTAGTTGACCTTTTGCAGCGCCTCATAGACCGCAATATCACACCCGATACCCTCACCGACCAGACCTCTGCACACGATGAACTGATCGGCTATTTCCCGGAAGGTCTCAGCGTTCAGGAAGCCAATGCACTACGCAGCAGCAACCCCGATGAATACATCCGCCGATCGCTCGATACCATGGCCCGCCATGTGCGGCAGATGCTGGAGTTGCAAAAGCGCGGCGCCATCACCTTCGACTATGGCAATAACCTCCGCGGCCAGGCACATGACAAGCGCGGTGTGGAGAACGCATTCGACTTCCCGGGTTTTGTACCGGCATATATACGCCCGCTCTTTTGCGAGGGTAAAGGGCCCTTCCGCTGGGTTGCATTAAGTGGCGACCCCGAAGATATCTACACTACCGACCGGGCGCTCATGGAGCTCTTCCCGGATAACAAAGGGCTGCACCGCTGGCTGCATATGGCCAGGGAACGTATTGCCTTCCAGGGGCTGCCTGCACGCATTTGCTGGCTGGGCATGGGCGAGCGCGAAAAGGCAGGGCTGCTATTCAACGAACTTGTGAAGACCGGCAAGGTAAAAGCGCCCATCGTTATTGGCCGCGACCACCTGGACACCGGTTCTGTAGCATCGCCCAACCGCGAGACAGAAGCTATGAAGGACGGTAGTGATGCCGTTGCCGACTGGCCGATACTTAATGCACTGATCAACACTGCAGGTGGTGCAAGCTGGGTATCCTTCCACCATGGTGGTGGCGTAGGTATGGGCTACTCGCTGCATGCAGGTATGGTAATAGTAGCAGATGGCACCGACGATGCGGCAAAGCGCCTGAGCCGTGTGCTCTACAACGATCCCGCGATGGGCGTTATCCGCCATACAGACGCAGGCTACGACGAAGCAAAAGAAACCGCCGATAAATTCGGCCTTAATATCTGGTAACCCCCTCCGCCCCCTGAAGGGGGAACTGTACAGCACATGAAAAAGAAAATGTTTTATGGAGCACATAACTTTATTTTCGAACGTGCAAAACAGTTACGTAATAACCTTACAGAAGCAGAGTCAATTCTGTGGGAGTACCTGCGCCAGAAACCTTTGGGCTACAAGTTTCGCCGGCAACACCCAATGGGTATGTACATAGCAGATTTCTATTGTCACGCTTTGAAGCTGGTCATTGAATTAGACGGTAGCATACATAACAAACCGGATATTGTACGCGGCGATAAAATTCGTCAGACAAATATTGAAAATGAAGGCGTAACCGTGCTGAGGTTTAAAAATAATGACGTAGAATTACAATTAGAAAAGGTGATCAACGAGATAGAGTTATATATTAACAATCAAAAGTGAAGCCCCTTTAGGGGTTTGGGGTTTATGTTTCGAATTGGACAAGGCATCGATTTTCATCAACTGGCTGAGGGCCGCGAGCTCTGGCTGGGCGGTGTACTGGTGCCGCACAGCAAAGGTGCTGTAGGCCATTCCGATGCCGATGTGCTGCTGCATGCCATCTGCGATGCCATGCTCGGCGCATTGTCCCTCGGCGATATCGGCAAGCACTTTCCCGATACCGATCAGTCCATTAAAGGTATTGACAGCAAGATCATCCTGCGCCATTGCTATGACCTCGTGCAGCAGCGGGGTTATAAAATTGTGAACATCGACAGTACGCTACTGCTGCAGGCGCCTAAAATATTACCTTTCGTGCCGCAAATGCAGCAGGCCATAGGTACTGTCCTCGGCATACCGCTCAGCGACATCTCTATAAAAGCCACCACCACCGAGCATATGAGCTTTATTGGCCGGGAAGAAGGAGTGGTTGCAACAGCGAATGTATTATTACAGCAGGTATAAACGATTTTTATGCGCGGGTCCCTTACAATATTTATCACCTTCATTTCCCTGCTGCTCTGCAGCTTCTCTGCCGACCCCGATACCATATCCGTAACAGGCCACCTGGAGAGCAAAGCAAAAAAGAACCCGCCCTCACTCGATGGGGTGTACATATGTGCAAAGGAAGGCAACACCCTGGCCGGCGAAACGGAGACAGATGAGGACGGCAACTTCTACCTCGATATAGATCGTCTCGATGGCGGCAAGACCCCCATCTCCATATACTACGTCAATGAAAAATCAGATACCGTGCTGCTGAAGAGATACGCCCACTTCAGCAGTGATGCGCCCGAGCTCACCTTCCTCGTACCATAACAAGGCTACCCCACCTCGCGGCAGGATAGCTTGCGTTTGGCTGTTCACTCTTTTTTTAAGCTATTCCGTTGTTCACATGGCCGCGTACACTGCGCGCTGCATCCACGCTCTCGTCCAGTATCGTCAGTATCCTGTGCCTTACATCTTCGCTCAGTCCGTCTATCTCGCGCTCCAGTGTCTTGCGCAGGTCAGCCAGTTCCTTATTGGTCTTACCCGTCATCTTGTACAGTTTCTTCTTCCACCTTTCCGCATTGTCTGCTATATCATCGCGCAGCTCGGTGCCCTTCTCAGGCGCCACCAGCAGGCCAACCAGTAGCCCCACGGCTGCCCCGGTCAAAAATCCTGATTTGCTCATAACCCTTGTTTTTTATATTGAGTAATTACTTCCCTCCGAACAGCTTCCCCAGCAATACTATTGCCAGTACCAGTATACCCACTACCATCAGCACACCTACCCATACACCGGCCTGAAAGATGTCACCCACCAGCTTGCAACTGCTCAGCGTTACCAGGATGGCGAGTATCGATGCTATTGATATCTTCTTCATAATGTTGGCGTTTTATAAGCCTGCTATGCATGATATAAAACCATGCCAGCGCTGTATGAACTCATTATTAAGCCCTTTGATGCATGAAATGATTTGTAGTATTTTGTATTAAGTTTCATCTATCGTTCACATTCAAAACTATTTATCGATGGACCAGGATAAGAAATACACGGCACTCGTAACAGGCAGCACTGGCGGCCTGGGCACCGATATGTGCAAGGCCCTTGCCGATGACGGCTTTCATGTAGTGGCCAATTACAACAACCCCGAAAAGGCCGCCCGCTGGAAGGAACAAATGGCCGCCGAAGGTTACCACTTCGATATGTACCGGGCCGATGTGAGCGACTACGAGCAGGTGCGCCTGATGGTGGAGCAGGTAGAGCGCGAGATAGGCCCCATAGATGTGCTGGTGAACAATGCCGGCATCACCCGCGACGGGCAGTTCCGCAAGATGACGCCGGAGAACTGGGACGCTGTGCTTAAGACCAATCTCTACAGCGTGTTCAACTGCTGCCGCAATGTCATTAACCAGATGATGGACAGGGGCTATGGCCGCATCATCAATATATCGTCGGTGAACGGGCAGCGCGGACAGTTTGGCCAGGCCAACTACTCGGCAGCCAAGGCAGGTATGCACGGCTTCACCAAAACACTGGCCATGGAAGTGGCACGCAAGGGCATAACCGTCAATACCATCTCGCCGGGCTATATAGCTACCGATATGGTAATGGCCGTGCCCGAGGAGATACGCGACAAGATAGTGGCGGAGATACCCATCGGCAGGCTGGGCGGCACGCACGAGATAGCGCACCTGGTATCCTTCCTCGCATCCAAAGAGGCCAGCTTCATTACCGGGGCCAACTACGCCATCAATGGCGGGCAGCATGTGTATTGATCCTTTCTATTCTTAGCGCATCATCGAGAGCATCAGCTTATCGAACATGCGGTCGCTGAGCAGCTTCCTGAGGAGGAGGATGGGCTTTGCGCCCCCACCCGTGGCATAGCGTGTTTTGGGGTGTCGCACGGTAGCGGCCTTTACTATAGTGCGGGCCACCACTATGGGCTTGCTGCCCATGTTATCGGCCCGCTCAAACACCTTGTAGTGCTTCTGCGCCAGCTCTTTGTAAGCCGTATCGCCCGACATCTTCAGCATGCTCTCGCGGGCTATGCCTGCCCACTCGGTAATGATAGCGCCGGGCCTGATCACTACCACATCTATACCAAACTCTTTCAGCTCCATACGCAGGCTGTCGCTGAGGCCCTCCACCGCAAACTTGGTGGCATGGTACCACGCACCATGCGGCTCGCCTATCTCGCCGCCTATGGATGATATATTGATGATGCGGCCCGAATGCTGCGCGCGCATGTGCGGCAGCACCAGCTGCGTGAGCCGGGCCATCCCGAAGATGTTCACCTCGAACTGGTAACGCGCCTCTGACATGGGCACATCCTCCAGCGCACCGTAGGAGCCATAGCCCGCATTGTTCACCAGCAGGTCTATGCAGTGCTCGTTGTTCATTATCTCGTTCACGCCGGCCACCATCGAGGCATCGTCGGTCACGTCCATGGCCAGCAGTTTTACCCCTGCTTCTTTAAGGTCCTGCATCTTCTCTACACGGCGGGCTGCGCCATATACGGTATAGCCCTTTTGCCGCAACAGCTTTGCCGTCTCTTTACCAATGCCCGACGAGGCCCCCGTTATCAATGCTACTTTGTTTGTCATGATGTTATGTTTATTGTACTGATTGACTACTCACTCTACTATTGGTCCAAAAAATATATCAGGTCAGCATATCCCATAGCAGCTCAAAGCTGTCGTTGATGTACTGGTGTTGCTTTGCCTGGGGAAAGCCGCCCTTTACCAGGTATTGGTTGAGCGCGTAGGTATGCCCGCTTACGAGGCTGTATAACAGGTCAACAGGTAAGGGTTTGATGATCTTATCCTTTATGCCGGTGCGCAGCATATCGGTTATCATTTTGGTTTGCTGCTCGGCCTCCTCCGGCCCCAGCAGGGCGGTATAAGGCGAGCTGTTGAACTGCTGTATATAGCTGAACTCGTCCTTATGCTCCAGGGCCCAGTAGAGCGAGGCTAAGTATGCGGCCTTGACCGTTTCCCTGAAGTCGGGTACCGGCAGGGCATTTTCGCCTACGTATTCGTTCAGCCGCGATTTCACATCAGCATACAGGGCCAGCACCAGGTGGTCTTTGGTAGGGAAATAGTGGAACAGGGTACCGTTGGCCACGCCTGCCTCCTGCGCTATCTTGCTGGTGGGCGTGCCGTGGAAGCCCAGGGTCACAAAGAGCCTGAGCGCCGCATCGAGTATCTGTTTTCGTTTATCCATTGCCAATAGACTGACTGAACACTCCACAAAGGTAAGGCTATTTTTGATAGAAGCAAATCTTATAACGCGGCCCTGCTGCGCCCGCTCATCAGCCACCGCTATAGCCACCTATAATGGGTAGCACCTCGCCCGTGATATAGCCGGAGCAATGCGGCGAGGCGAGGAACACATAAGCCGGGGCGATCTCCTCCGGCTGGGCGGGGCGCTTCATGGGCACATCGGCGCCAAACTGCGCTATGCCTTCCTTTTCTTTATCGGCCGGGTTCAGCGGCGTCCATACCGGGCCGGGGGCCACAGCATTCACCCTTATGCCATTGGGCACCAGCTTGGTGCCCAGCGAGCGGGTAAAGGCGTGTATGCCGCCTTTGGTCAGCGAATAGTCGAGCAGGTCTTTACTGCCCATCATGCCCGTTACCGAGCCGGTATTTACAATAGCGCTGCCGGGCTTCATATGGGGCACGGCTGCCTGCACCATATGAAAATAGCCGTAGAGATTGGTACGCAGCGTGGTATCGAAATGCTCCTCGCTGAGGTCCCCAAGTTCATGGGCGTGCAGCTGGAAGGCGGCATTGTTGACCAGCACATCCAGGCTGTCCAGTTCACCCACCACATCTTTCACGGCATCGAAACAAAATTCGCGATCGGATACATCACCGCTTATGAGCAGGCATTTGCGACCCTCCTGCTCCACCATGCGTTTGGTCTCCTGCGCATCCCCGTGCTCGCTGAGGTAGATGATGGCGACATCGGCCCCCTCGCGGGCAAAGAGCACGGCCACTGCCCTGCCTATGCCTGAGTCGCCACCGGTGATGATGGCCACTTTATCTTTTAGCTTGTCCGAACCTTTGTAGTAGGGTGCATCGCACATGGGCTGCTGCTGCAGCAGTGCCTCTGTACCAGGCTTGTCTTTTCCATAGGCGGCTCGGGATACACACGTGCCCCCGCCTGCATGGCGCCTTGTTCCTTTTCTTCTTTACCCTTCCGCTGTTCATCGGCCCCGGCTATGCTCTCCTGCAGCTTTCTTTGCCTTTCAGCGGCCCACTCTGCCTGCTGCCTGTACTTAGCTGTATCCATAGTTGTTACTGTTTTTTCCAGGAGAAGAGCGGCTAAAAAATTGTTCCACGGCGCGCCTCATTCTTTCTTTATATAGTAGATAGCGCCGCCAATGGAAAACTTCTGTATGCCGGGGTCTTCTTTTTTTATTTCGAGTATGGTAGTGCCATCGGGGAGCACCTCTTCCTGCGTACCGATGTAACCTATGGAGATGGAGGTGTCTTTGGGGGGCTTTTTTCTATCGGGCTTTTGTTCATTACTCAACTGTACACAGCCCTGCCCGTTCTCAACATTCGTTGATCCCGGGCTGTCCCCTCTCAAGAGGGGAATTTCAGGAGTTATTTCATGATCCGTTATTTCCTGTTGAGGTTCGGGATAGGGGCTGAAATATGCTATGGGGGCTTCACATGGTGGATTTAAGTTATTTCCTGTCGTTTCATGTTCGTCTTTCAATGGTGACAGGGAGGGAGTTCCTGTCGTTGCAGGTTTGTCTTTTAAAGGTGACAGGGAGAGCGTTCCTGTCGTTGCAGGTTCATTAGGCTGGAGCTTGTTCGTGTCATCGTGAGATTGCTTCGGCGCGCCAGGCACATGGGCTATGCCGGCTTCTCGCAATGACGCGAGAGGTGCCTCACCCCGGCCCTCTCCGAAGGAGAGGGAGGTGTTATTCGATTCGGGGAAGAGGGAGAGTTGGTTGGGGTCGATGAAGGGTTGGGGATTGTCGGGGTCGGGGGGCTGGGGTTTGGGATTGCCGGAGCGGGCACCGGACATGAGGGTGGGTTGATCATATTCAATGTCATAAGGCCGGAAGCTACCCAGCTTGCTATCGTAAAAGAAACTATCGGCGAGGTTAGTGAAGGTTTTGGTAAGCTCAAAGTCTTTGGGCTGTAGCCATTCCATGAATTTCTGCATGAGCTCCATGTACTCCCCTACCGTTCCTTTCTTTTTGATGCGCTCGGCTGTGACGATGAGCTTGCGCTGGGTCTCTGCTTCCTGCGGTGTGGGATAACGCTGGCCCATAGGCCGGGACATAATATTCTCATTCAGCTCCTGCACCTGGGAGATGAAATGCTCTACAAGCATAGAGGGCATGAGGCGGCTTGCAGATTTGAGCTTTTGCCAGTCGCCCTGTTTTGTCCATAAATAAACTGTCTTTTCACTGACGCCGACCTGTTCGGCTATCTGGTTACGGCTAAGGTCGGATTGAAAATAAAGATTGCGTGCCTGCTGTTGCTGCTGTTCTTTGAAGGGTCTCATAGTTTGTTTGTTAAGTTGACAAGTTGACTGGCTGATAGGTTGATAAGTTTTAAGAAAAGTGTTTTTGGGAGCAAAGTTCTGATGGATGGATGGGATGGGAAAATTGAGTTTTTATGATACCCTTTATTTGGGGGTATGATACCCTGTTTTTTAAGGTATGACACCTTTGGTTTTGTGGTTAAGTGGCTGGGAGTGAGGGGGTGGGAAAATGAAATGGAATTGGCTGGAAAATTGGGCTGAATCAAGATGAATTCCGGTTACAAACAGGTAGGATTTATTATTTTTTGTCGGCGCGAGAGGCACAAGAACGCTAATGCACACAGCTAAACGGCATTCTTGCGCCAACGGGGGGACTTACAAATTTTATAGACACAAGTGAAAAACACTTGCGCCAATCGGGGCGACATACGGCAACATCATTATTAGTGTATTAATGGCTCGTAAGACGACAATTCCATTTTTGCATCCTCAAAGTTATTTATATAGCTGCGGAGTATATATGGAGCATGCAGGATAAAAGGCTTATCGGTTGTCAATATGAACTTGATCTTGTTCAAAAAATCGTCCAGAGGTTCCATATGGTACCTGGACCTATTTACAGCAATTTCCTCTTTATTTATTAAGCCGGTTTTTAATATCCATAGGTCATTTTGATCATAAAATTTGGAACCAGCACTGTCTTCCTTTTTCAACTCATCCGAAACAACAACTTTAATTATAATATCATTGCCAAACATCCCCTTATGATAATAAAGGTCCAGGTCGTCTGAAAGTACCTCCGGCGGTAACTTATTATCACACACCGCTTCTATCAGGATATTTAAGTCGTCGTTTGTAAATATTCCGGCCTGTATAAAATGCCTGAACAAAATATAGCAACCGGGAAGAGCAAGATTATCGGGGTCTAATACGCATTGCCCTTCTGCTGGGAATCCATTTTTCCCGATATAGCTCATTAGGTATTCATAATTTAAACGATCATAAACCTGTATTGAATCTGCTCCTTGAAGTCTCATATTGTGATAATACTGATCAACCTTCAACAAACTATCCAACATGCTCAGCATGGCATAGGAGGTGCATCTGTTTGCCTTGTAGCTTTCTAAATTTTTTACATACTCCTTATCTATATCTGGAAAGTTTCTTGCAAGTTCAGAGGCCAAGTAGGTGTAACTGGCCCCTTTCATTAAGTATTTTGAAAAATAGCTTACTGACAGTTTTTGTTTGTTATCGAATAAAGCACAAAATCCTGCATTGAAGTAATCAGAGGCGTAGGCATTTATTTTGAAAGCTGAGTCGTATAATACTAAAGCTCCGGCGTAATTACTGTCTACGATCTCTTTCTCTGCTTTATTTATAATAGAATAGTACGATGCACAATTACCAAGTGCATTATTCGCAAAGAGCAGAAAAACAATAAACAGGGAGCTATGGGTATACAACTTCATAAAACAAACGGTATAACAAAATACAAAAAAGCATTCAGAAATTCTCCATAGGCGGCGCCATCTACTACATCAAAAAGAAAGAATGAAAAAAATTCCCTCTTAATAAGGGGGTCAGGGGGATGTCCTGTTGAGGCTTGCAATACGGCCCAATTAAAGAACTAAAAGAAAAGCAATACTTTTAAGATTATGGCTAATAGGATCATCTGGTACGACCCCAAATTAAAAGAACTCGCAAGGAAGCTGCGAAAGGAAAGTACATTGAGTGAGATTTTGTTGTGGAAAGAAATAAAAGGTAGAAAGCTCGGAATTGAATTTCACCGGCAGGTGCCGGTTGACAGATATATTGCTGATTTTTCCTCTGGCGCGAGTCTTTAACGACTCGTGTCTACACAATCCAGCCGGTTTGCAACCGGAATTCACCTCGATAAAGCCAAATTACCCGTTAAAAACCCATCAATAATTCTTAATTTTATAAACAATACATCATCCCAAATGCTGTCGGCCCTTCTGCTATATCATCTTCATCTCCTGTATCTTCTCATCCCTGCAAAAGGAGCGATAATAGGTGGCTTTTCTTTAATAATTGTACGTCAATTTTTTATTGTACAAAGTCTAACCGGCATAACGATTTCAAGATATTTATTTGCCATCTGCATATTCTTTTTCGTCTCTTTGAATGCTACTTATAGCCAGCAAAGGATATACGACGATTTTCAATTTGAATATGCTTTATCTAATCCAGATGCTATTGCAAGCAGAGCGCTTCCTCAATATTCAAGATACTATTATCCTTTTTATAAGGGTTTTAGATCAGGGAAGTTGGTTTTCCAGGGACCTATCACACATAGTTGCGTTGATTCATATCTTCAATTCGATACACTAGGATATATAACTATACTTAACCTTGTTAATTGCAATAAGGCAGACCAAAAAATTTCTCAAGTGTATAGATTGTCTTTCTCTTATAATGAAGATCATCGAATAGTTAGAGAATATAGAGAGCGAATCACATTGCAAAATGCCGATAGCATTCGCGACTCTTACATGTTAATATGCTACTATGATAAAAATCACATCATTGATTCATGTATTTATATCGATAGTAGAAACAAAATAGGAATTTCTGATACTGTGCATTCACCAGGCACAGAACAAAGGTTCTTATATTTAAAAGACACCTCAAAAAAAATATACCTTACGCTCAAACTATATAAAAATCGAATAGATACCATAGAGTATAGAAAATTGAACGTGTACCCAACTGTTATATCAGAAGATTTCTTTCCGGAAGGTCTGTTGCAATTTATTCCTAAGAAGGATATAAGGAATTCTCGAGTGTTAGTTACGGAAGTTTACGATAAAGTAAATAACAGCTACGGTTTTTTTTATAGGGACAGTAATACACTATATTATTTGTATAAGCTGCACGAAAACAAAAATGCACATTTTGAATATAGTAGTTTGCAAACCCGCGGCATAATTAAGCAGCACTTATTATCTGTCGATAGTCCTCACGACATAAATCCAACAAATATACATAAAATATTTAAAAATAAAAAATATAATTTAAAGGAGAAAGATGGAAATAGTATAAAAATAATGTTTAAAATCTATTCACGCTAAAACCCATCATACACAACACATGCTCTTGACCTTCATGCTATATTATCCTCGGCTCTCGCATCTTCCCATCTCAGCGCAAGCAACTTCAACAATTATAGCAATAATTGTAGTCTTACCTTTATTAAGTAAAATGTTTTTTCTACAGAGCAAGAAGGGTTTTATTTTGTCACTAAGATTTCTGCCATTAGGTATCCTCTTCTTTAATTCTGTTGTATGTAAGGCTCAAGTATACGATAATGTTTTGATCATTCCCGACCATGCAAAACTCAAAGTAAAATATGGAGAGAGTCAAATTTTACCTTGCTATGATCAATTTTATAATGAGGAATTCAATAGAAAAAGAATATTTAAGGTTAAGCAATTAACTATACGGGATGAGGATACAACACTCACTGAAGTTATGAATTTTCATAACGGATATATCGTTAGTGACACTCTATATGAACAGACTGGCAAATATAAGATTCAATATGTCTATCGATATTCTTATGCATATAGAAATGTTTATTTAACAGGATATCAAGATGGCTATTTAAGATACAGTCAGATATTTACGTACAATAATTCAAATAAAATTATTAGATCGAGTAAAATATTTACCCCCTATTATTCGGTAATATATAAATGTTATTACGATAGCCTGAAAAGACTTATTAAGACAACTGCCGTAGACTCGCTTATTGACGCCCATAATATTAAAACAGCCTTGGTTATTGAGAAATTTTCTTATAAAGCAATCAACGATCAATTTACAAATTTTGATTGCCAGTTTTTTAACCAGGATGACAGTTGTAATAACTATAATAATATCTTGGCGATGATCAGGGCTAATAAAGAGGCTTATGACGAAGTTGGGAGGATGAGTATACGATTCTATGCTGATGATACACTAACAGCATATGATGTAAAGTTTGATCCCTATACTTCTATTCCTTCCGTCTATTATTCAATGCAGGATAAACGGTTCCATGATATACGAACAATCAATATAAAGAAGAACAACTCAAATATTGAGATTTCAGAGTATGCTAGTAATTTCTATAAAGGTGAAATAGGCTTCAAAATGTATTCCATCTATAAAAGAGAAGATGCAAGCTCGTATCAAAAACATTTTGTGTTAAGCAATAATAATTCGCAAGAGATTTCAAAAATACTTTTCTCAAATTTCGGCAATAAATATAACAGCCTCAATATTAATAATTGTTACAGCGTTTTAGTGTACTATAAAAACTAGCTTTCATGATACCAATACCAAAAGCAGCATTACGAACAAAATTCTATTTTGTTCCCCCTACTCGGCAATCTATGGCAAATCCAACTATGGCAAATCCAAACCTCCTTCGGCGCAAGTTTGTCATCTGGCGCGAGTCTCTAACGACTCGTGTCTACACAATTCAGCCGGTTTGTAACCGGAATTCATTTTGATTCAGTCCAAATTTCCACCCCAAACCCTTTCATTTTATGCACACCTCAGTATCATCCATTTAGTGCTAAAAATAACAGTATCATACCCCTAAAAACACGGTACCATACCCCCCAAACAAAGGGTATCATAAAAACCCGATTTTCCCATCCCGCCCATCCATCAGAACTTTGCCTCAAAAAAGCAAAAATGAAAACAGGCTCCTCAAACGTTTAATGACATTTAGAAAGAAAGCGTTAAAGAAATGAGCGTGTAACCCGCTTTTCCTGAGGCTGATTATTGATTTTTTAACCGGTCGGATGCACATTCCATCACATTGTCGCATTCCGCCACATTACAAACACTATGCGTCCTATCAAAGAACAACAGCAGGCCCATGCCCGCAACCTTTACTTTCAGTCCGGCCTCACCCGCACACAAATAGCAGAGCAGGTCGGCGTCAGCGAAAAGACAATTTATTTATGGACAAAGCAGGGCGACTGGCAAAGGCTAAAAGAAGGCAGTCGGCTCATGCCCTCCATGATCGTAGAGCATATCTATGCCCAGGTGCAGGAGCTTAACGAGGCAATAGCCTCCCGTCCTGTAGGGCAACGTTATCCAACACCACAGGAAGCCGAGATACAGCGCAAGCAGATGGTCACCATCGAGCGCATCAAAAAGAAAGGCACACAGGGAGAGTACATGGAGTTGATGCAGAAATTCATGACCTGGCTCCTGCCACGCGATCTGGAGCAGACCAAAGCCTTCACCGCCCTCGCCGACCAATTCTTAAAGGACGGTAAAGTAGCAGGCTTTCATCCTTACGACATCGAATATGGATCCTCCGCACTCATGTCCGCCGCACTCCCCTCAACCGCCCGTATCCGCCCCGACGATGAAGAATACCCCTCCCCCGACCCCAACCAACTCTCCCTCTTCCCCGAAAACGCAATTCCCCCTTTGACAGCTATGAGTCCCGCTCCTTCAGCGGGAGGGGACAGGCCGGATTCGGCGACTGCCGAAAACGGACAGGGGGATATACAGCCGAGTCCCGCACTTCAGCCCAATCAAAGCCCCCAGCACAAACTCCCCCCTGCTCCACTTGTTGTCTTGTCCTAAAATAGGTTTACACAAAAAGTGAACCTAAAACAGTAAAACAT
>CAYZTM010000011.1:70425-110309 GCA_964481425.1 uncultured Flavipsychrobacter sp. | reverse complement strand
ATTCCACTTCTTCCGTAAAGCTGATGCCGTGGTGGTTTAGTTCGGTCAGCAGGGGACGATATACCGAAGGCATATTGGGGATACGCACACCGGTAGGTGGAATTATTTTTTTCGTCAATATCATTTTGGCCAGTATGCCCATCGGCAAGCCAACAGTTTTGGCCATAGCGGAGTGTTCCCTGTTTTCGCCTTTGAGCACCATTGTGCTATTCATTTTGAATTTGCGGCCTTTGTGCAGGTATTCCAGTTCGTGCTGCATTACTACCATGTCTTTCTCATCGGGTTTCATTTCCCATTTATCGAGCAAGAGGTCAAGCAGTATTTCCGCAGAAGAGGACTTTTCACCCTCTATAGGTTTCTCATCGAACAAGCCCAGCCATTGCAGCATAGAAAGTACTTTGTCATCACCGGACACATTCAGTTTGCGGGCAACATGCTCCGGTAAGGTGGTACCATTCTTATACGACATTTTATTCTTCAACCAGCCTGCATAGGTCAGTTTACCATCATTGACATGGTCCTTGTCATCTGTTAAACCGAGGGCAACCAGCGCATTCCATCCTTTGCAGAAGCCAGGGTGACGAAGCGTAGCCCGCATGAAGTTTTTCACTTCCGGCACATCGTAAGACTCAAGATAATGAAGCGAGTCGCGATTGGGGTAGTAGGCAAGGGGGCCTAATGCATCTACCTTTATCTTTTTGTTCCCATCGAATATCTTTTCGTAAGGCACATCAACATACTTGCCATTCAGCAGGTACTTTGCACCATCTTTCCCTGCATTGATAATATTGCGGGGGTTCCAACTGAATTTGTAATGCCAGGGATTGTCATCGCTTTCGGGCGCTACCAGGCCACCACAGTACGATTTGAATGAAATGATACTGGCTGCTACGCGCTGGATACTGTGAATGATCTGGTTGGCAGTCATGTGATCGATACCGGGATCAAGACCCATTTCGCACATGAACATCAGGCCGGCATCTTTAACATCCTTACTCATTTCCTTTATCTCGGGCGAGATATAGGAAGATGTGATGAGATTTTTTTTGTGTTTAAGACAGTCCTTCGCGAGATGAATATGCAAATGCGGGGGCATCAATGATATTACAATGTCAGCACGTTTTACAAAGGGTTCGCGTTGTTTGGCATTAGTAACATCGATAACTGCGGGTTCAGCAGAAGATTGGCCGTTGACCCGAATTTTTTCGGCAATGGCGTCTGCATTTTCATCCATTATTATAACCTTCCATTTATTGCGGGGAGCAATGGAGAGGAGGTAATGAATTAAATAAGTGGATGACTTCCCGGCGCCTGCAACAAGAATTGTTTGCATAAATTAATGACAAAAGCTTAATTCGAATATCAAAAGTAAGTGCTATTATTGATTAATTTTCTGTGTTAAATACAATTATATTATATTTATAGTTTATTCTTCATATATTATTTATGAGTTCGATATGGAAAAATCCGGAGCTTAACCTGGATATGTTGAATGCCCTTTCGGTAAATACAATGGCTGAGATATTGGAGATGAAATTCACGGAAATTGGTGATAATTATCTATGTATGAATATGCCCGTAAATCATAAAACGCAGCAGCCTTACGGGCTCCTTCATGGCGGGGCCTCTGCCGCACTGGCAGAGACGGTAGGCAGCGTAGCCTCTTCGCTATGTATAGACACCGAAAAAGAAATATGCACCGGGATAGAAATAAACTGTAACCACATAAAAGGAAAGACAAGCGGAATAGTGACCGCCCGGGCTGAACCCTTGCATATAGGCGCCAAGACCCATGTCTGGGATATAAAGATCAGGGACGAAAAGGGTAAACTGATATGCGTTAGCAGGCTTACGGTAGCGATACTTAAAAAGCCGCTTGATAAATAGTACCTAGCAACTGATCAAGCCTTTTCAGAGAATATTTTGTGTAAGTTAAGCACTTGTGGGAGGATGGCCTGCATACCATCATTAATTATGACATAGTCGCAGTGCTTCATTTTCTCGTCCTCATCCATTTGCTGCGCCATCCGGTTAAGGATATCCTCACGGGTACTTCCGGACCTGCTGAGTGCACGGCTTATCCTGAGCTCTACCGGGGCGAACACACCAACCATGATATCCATATCCAGGTTAGTACCGCTTTCAAAAAATATAGCTGCTTCCTTAATAGCATATGGACCGGTTTGTTCCTGCATCCATTGCTTACCCCGGGCTATTGTTGCAGGGTGAATGATGGCATTGAGTGCCTGTAATTTTGCCGGGTCATTGAAAACCAATCCGCCAATAAATGCCCTATCCGGTAAATCATTTTTATAGCTACCGGTTCCTAACAGTGCTATTACCTGTTGCTTTATTACATTGTCGGTTTCCAGTAAATGAGCGGCTACCTCATCGGCGTTTAAAACAGGTATGCCGAGTGTATGGAACACCCGGCATACGACAGATTTACCAGAACCTATACCGCCTGTAACACCTACTTTAAGCATAGGCCAGATATTTATTTTGTAGCTACAGCAGCTGCACCTTCTGCCTTTTTCCTGGCAGCAGCAGTCAGCTCCATGGAAACTGCAGAACGCTCTATGGTAAGGAATGTACCACGACCAACCTCAATTTGCAGTGTGCCATCTTCATTAATGCGGCTGATAACGCCATGTATTCCTGCAGAGGTGATCACCTTTTCTCCTGCACCTATGCTTTCTGCGAATTTCTTTTGTTCTTTAGCACGTTTAGCCTGCGGGCGGATGAGGAAGAAGTACATCACCGCTATCATACCGACCATGAACAGGAGTGACATCATGCTGCCGCCTGCGCTTGGCTGTGCCTGAAATAAAATGGTTTCGAGATTTACGAACATTGTCTTGTGTGTTATTTGGTTTTAAAATTATTTCTTTTCTTTTCGTTCCAGCACGTTGGCCGTAATGTACAACATTTCCGTACCACGCGTTGTATTTGTTGTTAAGGTTACCGTTTTGTTCTGCGGTCCTGTTTTATTGGTAGCATCAAAACGTACCGTTATTTTGCCGTTCTTACCCGGGGGTAAGGGCTCTCGCGGGAATTCAGCAACTGTACAGCCACAGGAGCCTATCGCTTTACTGATAATCAGCGGACTTTTGCCGCCATTGGTAAATTCAAAATCATAATCCACTTTGTCACCCTCATGTATGGTGCCAAAATCGTGGGTAGTGTCTTTGAACTCCAGTGTGGCCAACTGAGCTGCAATAGCCGTATCAGTACCTGAAGCGGTATAGGGGTTCTTTACCAGGCTGGCTGACAGGAGACCAGAGTCTGAAACCGGGGCTTTGCCTTTATCCACAGCAGTATTGCAAGCACTTATGCAGGCAATGAATAATAAAACGATATATGAGCGTAGCAATGACATGATTACTGCAAAGTTACGATTTACCATTACGTTCCTGTTTAATGATCTTATTTTCCTTAACAAGATCTTTGAGAATATTATCCAATACACCATTTACAAACTGTGCACTCTGTGGCGTACTATATGTTTTAGCTATCTCAATGAACTCATTTATGGTCACCTTGGCCGGAATAGTGGGGAAGTACAGAAACTCGCATACACCCATCCTGAGCAGGAGGAGGTCGATAAGGGCCACACGCTCTGTATCCCAGCTCTTCAGTTTGGGATTGATCAGTTCCATGCAATAGTCCTCTTTATCTATTACCGTATGCAGCAAATTGTGGGCATATTCCAGTTTTTCGGCAGATATCATGTCCATAAAATTGACCTTACTGCTACTCTTGAAATAATTGCTCATCAACATCAGGATCATGTCCTTATCGTCTTCCCAACCTGGTAATTCTTCACTAAAGAATACCTGTAGCTCCTCATTACCAAGCATTTCCTTTTCCCAGGCAAACTGTATTATCTCACGTTCGCTTACCTGAGTACGCTCTGCAGATGCAATGTATTGCTTGTATTCCTGTGTTTTAATGAGTTGCTGATATATCTTTTTTACCCACTCGGCATCAAGGAATTGCTCCAGTTTGGCATTCTTTACCCGCTCCTTGAAGGAAGCGTTGGACAATATCCTGTTCAGAAACTCATTGTCCGTAAGCTTGGTGCTTACATGTTTATCCTCTTCGGTAGGCAGGTATTTTGACATACGCTGCTGTGCATCTATTTGTGCATATTGCGCTACCCGAACGAGATAAAGGATAGATATAGTAAAAAGGTCGAGAGAATGGTCCAGTTTTTCTTTTAGGATGTCAGAACCCATGCGTTTACGCAGTTCGGGGTCACCGGGCTCCATAGCAGAGAGCACATATAATGTCTGCATTACCTTTACCCGGATATTTCTGCGGCTTATCATATTTTTAAGACCTGTTTAGCGGCGCAAAAATAAGGCATTTCAGCTAATGAACCCCGCCCTGCTGTAATAAAAAGCAAAGCTGTTATGCCGTGGGCATGGGAGCCGACTGTATGATCGCCGATTCATCGGCAACAGGGGCTGCCGTTTCTTCTTTGGCATTGTCCCCGCTGATGATCTTGCTATATTTCACTTTTGCCCTCAGGAACGGACGCTCATACAGTTCGTATGACAAAATGGTCATCAGGATACAGGAACCGAAAGTGACCCCGTAAATAACTATGTTGCTCATGACCAGGTTGTGCGGAGATACCCATGCCATAACGGCGCGCATACCGATCACAATCGCAATGCCATGGTACATATACAAGCCATAAGTTACTTTGCCAAGGTAATCCAGGGCCTTATTATCGAAGCTGACAATGGTATTCTTATTTGCTGCGAGATTGATGATCATGACCGCGAAGGGTATGGCATACAACTCATAGGTAAAAAAGGGTATAGCAATGCCCCTGAGTGCAAAGAAGACGATGCAGATATAGGTAACGATCTGGGTGTATTTATTAAAAAGGAACTTCAAAGCTTTCTCTTTCTTGTGATAGAGTATCCAGGCCATAATGCCGCCAAGGGCCATATCATCAATGCAGAAATACTCCCAGAAGTAATCGAGGTCAGCATACAGCTTGCTCGCAGGGTTATTGGCGTGCAGTATGATGAAGACGATACGAATAGCGAAATAAAAGCTGATGATGTATAGTAATACCTTCAGTATGTTTTTGCTGAATTTGACGATCCAGGGCCAAAGGAGGTAAAATTGCTCCTCTACACCTACAGACCAAGCCTGGTTGATGAATGGTGCGGGTGTGGCACGGAACAATACATCAGCTATATTAGGTACAAAAAAGAGGAACAGTACTAACTTAAGCCACCAATGATCGTGCACAAAATCGCTATACCAGGGGATATGGAAAAAATGGAACTGCGGGAGCACAAATATGCCCAGGAATATGATCATATAATAAAGCGGCCATATCCTGAATATACGCCTGATATAAAAGTTACGCACCGAAATGGTACCGGTCTTTTCCTTTTCTTTAAGGAGCAGATAGGTAATAAGGAAACCACTTAACACAAAGAACATGATGATCCCCAACTTGCCAAACACCCCACCGACAAATGAATTGGTATAAATGTTATCGAGGCCATACATGTTCTTACCCTGCTCGATGTGGTGAGCAATTACACCAAGTGCCGCTACAAAGCGCACCCCGTTAAGGTTTGGAAAATAGACTTTCTCTTTTGAAAACATGGTCCTTATACTCTATGATGATGTAATCAGGGCACAAACATAATGAACTTCCCTATAGTGATGTGCTTTTTACCATGTGTTGACATGTCATTAACAAGCCACTAACTATTCATTATAGAAACAACGAGATTGAGAAAGGTTTTCTGTTGATCGATGAACACATTATGAGAGGAGCCCTTCACCAGTACAAAATTGTTCTTACCGGTATGTTTGGCAATGTCATCGAGCTGAGCCTTGTCGAACAGGCCATCTTCATCGCCGTAAATGCCAAATAACCATACATGTTGCACAGCCATCTCATCGAGCAGGGAGCCGGTGTTCAAAGTAGTGTAATGGATATCATCATACATGCCACGAACGGGTATGATATCATTTTCTTTCAATAAAGGGGCCAGGGTGTCTGAATTAAGTGTTTTCATTACAGCATCTCGTTCCGGAGTGGAATGGCTTGGCGTATATAAGCCGCATTGCGATGCATGAATGAATAGGTAACCGGCATAGGCAAGAGAGGCTGTATCGAGATGAGCAAGCATATTCATATACCTAAGGTTGGCCGTATCATTGCGTTGCTTGTACACGGTGGTACAATTACGTAATATGGTCTTAAAGGCATCGGGATAAGAGACCGGTGAGCTTAGCAATACCAGTTTAGATACTTTCTCGGGGTGGTCGGAGGTATAGAAGGTAGCTAATGTACCTCCCCAGCTATGGCCAATAAGTGCGGCTTTTTTAAGGTGATAATGCTGATAGATCAGGTCGAGGTCGGAGAGGCTCTCTTTCAGGGTAAACTTGGCCCCGGGGAAATTTTTAGACCTTCCACAGCCCCGCTGATCGTAAACTATGACATAGTAGCCTTTGTCTGCCAACTTTTGAGCGGTAGAGACCTCAAAAGACGCTGAATTGTAACCCGGCCCACCATGAAGGAATATGATGGCAGGCTTGGTAGAGTCGCCATAAGCTTTGGAATACAAATGGTTCTCTGTCTGTGCAAAAAGGCAGGATACAGTAGCTATAAAAGTTAGTAAAAGCAGCGAAAGACGTTTCATAGGCATAAAAATATGGTAAAAAAACTTTACAGGCCGTATCTTTGCGCCGGTGCCAAACCTCGAGGCCGTAATGGGTGAGCAATTGCCTTTATTACGGCACAATAGAGCCTCTGCGAATGCGGGGCTTTATTTTTTAACCGCGATTTACCGGATTTAATAGATTGGCTTAATAGGAAACAACTAAAAGTCCCGCCACAAGGGGCGGGACTAGTCCGGAGGTCAAATAATCATCTTTTTATCAATTCCTAAGCTGTATATCGTTAATGCAATGCTTCGGAGATATCCACTTTTTTCTTTTTGTTACTCCTGACCAAGAGCAGGAAGGGTACACAAATAAGGAAAAGTATACCGAGGTAAAGGAATACGTCCATGTAGGATAACACCGCCGCCTGTTTGGATACCGAATAGTCCAGTGCCTGGTAAGCACTCTTTAAAGCCACATCGGGTGACATACCTTTTGCAATGAAATTGTGCTGCATGCCTTCAACTCTTTGCTGTACTGCGGCGGTATTCGTGTTGAGCTTGGAAACAAGGTCTGAACGATAGACCTGGTTCTGCTGTGACATAAATGTGGTAATTACCGCCACGCCAAAAGAGCCACCCAACTGTCGCATCATGCCCGTAAAGGCAGCACCCTGGCCTATCTGCTGACCTTTGAGCGTAGAGAGCGAAAGGGTAGTGATGGGGATGAACAAAAGAGCCATACCTACACCACGTACTATCAGCATCCAAAAGAAGGCATCCTTCCCGGTATCCGGAGTTAGTATTTTATAGCCCCAGAAGCTGTAGGCAAAGAAAAGGGTCATGCCCGCTGCCGCAAGGTAGTGTTGCGGCACACCTTTCTGTATCAGTTGGCCGATCATGGGCATCATAAAGGCAGTGGTCAGGGCTGCGGGTATCATCAGTTCGCCCGACTGCTGGGCATTCCATCCTAATATGGACTGGGTATATAATGGCACCACGAAAGTGGAGCCATAGAGACCAAAACCTAATATGAAGGATAGGATAGTACCTATGCGTAGGTTACCATTCTTCAATACCCTTAACTCTACTATCGGGTTCTTATATGTAAGCTCCCGCCAGATGAAGAAATAAAGACCAAGGCCGGCAGTAACAGCTAACACTATAATAGAGGTACTGGAGAACCAGTCTTCTTCATGCCCCCGTTCCAATACATATTGCAGTGAGCCGACCGCTATGGCAAGGAATGCTATGCCCCACCAGTCGATCTCATGTGCGGCTTTCTTCTCAGCATATTTAGGACTGCGTACGAATTGCAGCGTGAGCAGGGTAGCGATAACACCAATGGGTATATTGATGTAGAAGATGTAAGGCCATGAAAAATGCTCTACGATATAGCCACCCAATGGAGGGCCAAGAGTAGGGCCAATGATCACACCAAGTCCGTATATGGCCTGTGCCATACCGCGCTTTTCAGCAGGATAGCTTTCTGTAATGATGGTCTGCGAGGTTACCAGCAGCGCACCTCCACCGAGGCCTTGTAAGAATCGGAACAGTACCAACTCGCCAATGCCTGTTGCCTGCCCGCACAAAAACGAGCATAAGGTAAACAGCATGATAGATGCAGCAAAATAGTTGCGCCTGCCAAATTGCTGTGATAGCCAGCTGGTCATGGGCACTACGATCACATTGCCTATAGCATAGGCGGTGATCACCCAGCCGATCTCGCTGAGCGTAGCACCCAGGTTGCCCTTCATATCGTTGAGGGCCACGTTAACGATAGTGGTATCCACTATCTCGAGCAAGGCGCAAAATATAGCGGTGATGGTGATAATCACCCGCCGTGCGCCATACTCTACCAAAGATCCGTCCTGTGTCATTTCCTGTCGGGTTGTTTTTTTATTAGTCTAAATGAACATCAACGTTCACGTTCATGCCGGGACGTAATTGTTTCACTATCTCATCATTCTTGTTTACAAATTCGATCTTGACGGGTACGCGCTGCACTACTTTTACAAAGTTGCCGGTAGCATTGTCAGGAGGCAGCAGGGCAAAGCGGGCACCGGTAGCCGGGGCAAAAGAGGTGAGTTTCGCCTCAATATCGTGGCCGGGGAATGCATCCACCTTTACAGTAACTTTCTGGCCCACTTTCATTTTGTCCAGCTGTGTTTCTTTAAAGTTGGCCACCACCCATACTGCATCGTCAGATACTATGCTGAACAAAGACTGGCCTGCCTGTACGAACTGGCCCGGCTGTACATTGATCTTTGATACCATGCCATCTTCAGGGGCCGTAATAACCGTATAAGAAAGGTTAAGGCGTGCATTCTCCAGTTCTGCTTGCTTTTGCTTAATGGTGGCATCTGCCACACTTACCTGTTGATATGTAGCATTACTTTGCGAAGCCACGGCATTGGTCTGGCGCGCTGCGGCATTTTTCTGTTCGGTTAATACATTCAGTTGACGCTCGGCAGTTTGTTTAGCCGCTTGTGCCTGTTCATATTGCTGCTGTGTGATAGAATGATCTTTGATCAGGTTAGAATACCTGTCATAGTCCTGGTTGGCACGCCAAAGGTTCACTTTAGCAGCTTCTATCTGTGCATCAATGGTCGATACATTGGCCTGCGAGGTGCTGATATTCGCTTTAGCTGCGCTGGTGGAAGCTTGTGCTACACCAAGGCTGCTTTGCGCAGTAGCAAGGGCAGCTTCAGCTTGTTCCAGTTTGATGGCAAGGTCGCGATCATCAAGCACGATCAGCGTATCGCCTTTTTTTACCTTCTGGTTGTCCTTCACTTTTACCTCTGCTATGTAGCCGGATACACGCGGTATCACCGGGCTGATATTGGCGTCGATCTGTGCATCGTCCGTTTCTTCGTGATATAATGAATGCACATACTTGGTGATGCCAAATGTGCCGCCCACTACGATCAGTATGGCCAGTATCATTATGAAACGCTTATTATTCCGTTTTTTCGGTGCAGGGTGCTGCTCGGCGGCAGGATGCTGCCTATGGTTGTTATTATTCATGTTTGCGGGATGCTTAGCATCTTTAGTTTGAGTTTCCATAAAACCTGTTTGCCTGTATCGTTTTTATTGCTTGCTGTAATTGTCGTTAAGAATGCCGGCTGCTTGTTTCAGTCTGTCATAAGCGACCACTGCGTCCACACGTGCCGAAGTATAATTTAGCTTTGCCTGCAGTTGTGCCACATCTGCTTCAAGCAGATCCGTAGTAGTAGCAAGGCTGTTATCGTATTTATTTTTGGTGATCCTGTAATTTTCCGAGGCCTGGTCCACTGCTTTTTCATACACCTTTATCTTGGCTTTACTGAGCAGGTAGTCTTCATATGCCTTGTTTATCTGTATGCGTACCTGGTCGTTGAGCATATCCTTGCTGATCATCAACTCTGCCTTTTGTGTTTTAGCTTCAGCAACTTTAGAACCGGCTTTCCATAATGACGATGGGGAATACTTCAAGCCTATGCCGCCATTCAATGCATTCGTTATAGTAAGGAAGTTCGGGATGTCGGCGGCTATATAGCCACCGGTAAGGGCAAGAGAAGGGTAGTATTCGCCCCTCGCTACTTTCACATTAGCATTTGCTGCTTTTTCGCGCATGGAGATAGCAGCAAGGTCCTTGCGGTTCTGCAGTGCCATATCTTCCCACTCGCTTACACCCTTGGTCTCATCTACCTGTACGAAGGATGCACTATCAGGCAGTAATTGGGTATCCTCGGGTAAACCAAGCAAAAGGTCTATGTTGATATTGGTCACCTTAAGATTGCTTTGTGCATCAAGCAGTGAGAGCTCGGTGTTGGACTCCTGCAATTCTGCCTTCAACAGGTCGTTGCGGGCAATGACACCGTTCTTCTCGAGGTTGGTAAAGTCCTTTACCCTTTGCTGTGATTGATGCAGGTTCTCTTTCACCAATTCAACAGCAGCACCGGCTTTATACAGATTGCTGTATGCATTGATAATGTTCTGTATCACCTCTTCGCGGTCCTTATCTGCATCAAGTTGTGCAGCTTTTTCAAGATATTTGGCCGATTCGATACCATAATGAATGCGCAGGCCGGAGAATACGGGCAGGGAGGCATTTACCATGCCATAGGCTACCTGGTCTACCTTGATATTGGCGGCAGGATTGCTTGATTGTTCATTGCTACTGCTCTGCGAACTGCTACCTGTTTTCAGGTCGATGGTGGGCTGCGATACGCGCATGTACGAACCTGAAGCGCTCAGGTCGGGTAGCATACGCCCCCGGGCATCGCGCAAGGCCAGGTGAGCTTCACGGGCCTTTGCATCACTTAATTTTAACTGCTTGCTATTTTGCAAGCCGAGTTGAATGGCCTCGTCGAGTGTGATGCTTCTCGTGTTTTGGGCCAATGCTGAACTGCCTATTGAAATAGCAGCCAGTGTGAACGTTATGATCTTCTTAATGGTCATCTTAATTATTGTACGGTGAGTAGTGATTTGAATAATGTTTTTAAATACGTGCTTAGTTTCTTTTTCAAATATTTCTCAAAATCCTCATCAGGCATATCGACCAGGTTGTTATACTTCCTGTAAAAGGTTTGTGATGAGGTAAAATGATTAGATGTACCTATCATAGTGGCCATAAGCAGTCCCACATCTATATTTTTCCTGAATTGCCCTTTTTTCTGGCCTTCCTGCAATATCTTTTTTACCATTTCCATATTTCGGGCCTTCGAGTCATAGATCAGTTCGCTGATGTTTTGCACTTCGAGTATAGAGCGCTCCTGTGCCATAAGCTTATAGAAGCACTGATTCCTCATCATTTTATCTATATAGCTGTCTATGATCCGCTCCATTTTTTCGGTCGGGCTCATAGCCTCGTCATTCACTACATTCAGCATAGTGAGGCGTGTATAGCTGATGCGGTAAGCAAATATGGCCTCTATCAATTTCTCCTTCGAGCCAAAGTAGTAGGATATCATAGCTATATTAATGCCTGCCTCCTGGGCTATATCCCTTACGGAGGTCCCCTCAAACCCTTTTGCAGCAAAGAGCCTCTCTGCAGTCTCTATTATCTGCACCTGCTTCTCATTATAATCTATGGTTTTTACCTCTTGCATGGCGCAAAGTTAAACAGTCGTTTAATTTTAAACAAACGTTTAATTAAATTTAACGATAGATTTTTCCCAGAGGGAGATAGTAAAAAACTATACCCCTAACTTATTTTACCCCAATGAGATTGTGAGGAACGTTCTAAAAGACTGTGTTTCAATGACTGGTGCTGCTGTTGTTGCAGGGCAGGGTCGTCTGTCACCAGGCGGATGGCCGCATTGCGTGTCTGCTCAAGGATGGCTGAGTCTTTTACGATATCAGCGAGTTTGAATTTCAGGATACCGCTCTGGCGGGTGCCGTACAGGTCGCCCGGGCCCCGCATGGCCAGGTCTTGTTCAGCAATGGTAAAGCCGTTGGTAGTAGATACCATAATGCGCATACGCTGTACACTTTCTTTAGATAACTTATTACCTGTAAGCAGGATACAGTAAGATTGCTCTCCGCCACGGCCTACACGCCCGCGTAACTGGTGCAGTTGCGAAAGGCCAAAACGCTCTGCGCTTTCTATCAGCATTACTGTGGCATTCGGCACATTGACACCTACCTCTATTACGGTGGTAGCTACTAATACCTGGGCCTCTCCTTTTATAAAACGCTGCATATTACGCTCGCGTAGCGCAGCATCCTGCCGCCCATGTACCATAGCAATATGGTATTTATCTTCGGGGAACCATATTTTAACCTGTTCGTAGCCTGCCATTAAGCTTTCGTAGTCCATCTTTTCCGACTCTTCGATCAATGGGTAGACAATATATGCCTGCCGTCCTTTGTTTACCTCCTTCTTAATGAACTCCATCACCCTCGAGCGATGCGATTCATGGCGGTGTACTGTCTTTATTTCCTGCCTGCCCGGCGGCAGTTCGTCTATTACTGATACGTCAAGGTCACCATACAGGGTCATGGCCAGTGTTCGTGGTATGGGTGTGGCAGTCATAACGAGCACATGCGGAGGTATATCATTTTTAGACCATAACTTCGCACGCTGCCCGACGCCAAAGCGGTGTTGCTCGTCGATAACCGCGAGGCCAAGATTTTTGAATTGTACGCTTTCTTCTATCAGGGCATGTGTGCCTACCACAAATGAAAGGCTGCCATCGGCAAGACCCTGCAATACCTCTTTACGTTCTTTGCCCTTCACATTGCCGGTAAGCATGCCCACGGGTATCTGCATTTCCTGCAGCAGTGTGCTTACACTCTCGTAGTGCTGCTGAGCCAGTATTTCCGTGGGCGCCATCAGGCAGGCCTGGTAGCCATTGTCCAGGGCAAGTAACATAGACATGACGGCAACGATGGTCTTACCGCTGCCCACATCTCCCTGCAATAGCCGATTCATCTGTTTGCCTGTAGCAGTATCGTGCCGTATTTCCTTCAATACTCTCTTTTGAGCATTGGTCAATTCGAAAGGCAGGTGTTGTTTAAAGAAACTGTTGAAATTATCGCCAACAGTATCAAAACGCAGCCCCTGTTGGATGGCATGCTGCATTCGTATACGGGCTATCATTAACTGGGAGGCAAATAGCTCTTCCCACTTGAGGCGGAACAGAGCAGCTTGTTTATGTTCTTCACTGTCGGGAAAATGCACCCATTTGATAGCCTGCGCGCGCGGGCACAATTTGTAATCGCTTAAGATATTGGAGGGTAGTATCTCTGCAATATCAGAAAGAGATACCTTATCGAAAAGTGCAGCGGTGAGTTTGGCAAAGGAACGATTGGTAATACCCTTTGCCCTTAGCTTTTCAGTAGTAGGGTACACCGGCTGCATCCCCGCGATGGACGTTTCGCTGTTCCATGGTTCTATCTCGGGGTGGGGGATATTGTACTGACCATTGAACAGGTTCACCTTGCCGAAAACTATGTAACGCTCATTCTCCTTCAGCGAGCGTTTCATCCACGAGGCCCCTTTGAACCATACCAGGTCTATCCGTCCTGTCTCATCATATAAAGTAGCAATGAGGCGTTGTTTAGCACCGCGCCCCTCCTCAAAGATATTGGCGAGTGTACCCGCAACTTGTATGTATTCAGCGTTAGGGTCTATATGACCTATCTTGCTAAGCTGGGTACGGTCAAAATAACGATAAGGATAATGATACAACAGATCTTCAAAGGTGCCTATGCCCAGCTCGCTGCGCAGCAACTCGCCACGCTGTGGGCCCACACCCTTCAGGTACTCTATAGGAGATGCTAATATGGATACTGTGCTGCCTATAAAACAAAAATAAGGAAGCGGGTAGTACTTTTATGAAATGTGGATTACTTTCCGTCCTTGTCAATAGCGGCCACAACCCTGAGATTAGCTGCCTTTGCGGCTTTCATGGCCACCATGATATTATCCCAGGTAGCTTTTTTATCCCCATTTATTACTACAGTTGGCTCTGCATCGCCCGATTTTGCTGCAATACGGCTGATGACCGGCTGCAGGGAATCAGGCTGAGTAAGCGAGGTGCCCACATAGAAGCGCTGCAATGAATCGATACTCACCACTACTGTTTGCTTGGCTTTTGTATCGCTCTTAGCACGCGGGGTGGAAACCTTTACCACGTTGGGGTTGGCCAGCGTAGATATGATCAGGAAGAATAAAAGCAAAATGAACAGGATATCGTTCAGGGCCGATGTATGCGGTTCAGAAGATTCCCGTATGTGTTTTCTCAGGTTCATGCAGCTTCTTTAACGGGTTGGTTCCTGTAAGATGTCTAAAAATTCAACAGATGCGGCCTCTATACGATTCACATTCTTGTTTATCTGTGCGTTCAGGTAGTTGTAGGCCACATAAGCCAGCAAGCCAATGATGAGACCTACGGCAGAAGTAACCATCTTGGTGTAGATACCACCTGCAATGGTCTCGAGCGAGAAACCCTGGTGCTGTACATTGAAGAACAGGATGATCATACCTGCTATGGTACCAAGGAACCCGAACATAGGAGCAATACCGGCAAGCGTAGAGAGTATGGACAAGTTCTTTTCCATCTGGTACACTTCCAGTTTCCCTGTGCTTTCCATCGATTTCTCTATGTGATCGATGGGCTTGCCTATACGGCTGATACCTTTGTCCACCACACGGGCTACAGGGCTATCGGTATTTTTACAGAGTGCCTTTGCAGCCTGTATATTGCCACTGGTTACCTGGTCACGTATCTGCAACATAAACTGCGGATCGGCCTTTGATGCCTTGCGGATAGCCATCAGCCGCTCTACAAACACATAGACCAGCAGTAAGGAACAGAAGAGCAAGGGTATCATCAAAGCACCACCTTCGCGCAGCAGGTGGAACAACGATATTTTCTCAACAGGCGCAGCGGCAGCTTCGGCGCCGGCTTTAAGTGCAGTATCAGCCTGCAACAATATTGTGAATAACGACATGGGAAAATCGAAAAGGTTTTAACAAATGTAATTAATACCCTCTTTAAAGATAGGTTAAAATACAAAAATGCCGGAAAGCATTAAGCATTCCGGCATATGTAAATATTGTGATTATACTATCGAAACAAGCTCAATTTCAAATGTGAGGTCTTCACCAGCAAGCGGATGATTGGCATCCAGCACTACGGCATCATCCAATACCTCTGTTATCACCACCGGGAACACATTGCCCATATTATCGCTCATATGCAGTTCCATACCAACTTCGGGTATCATATCGGCAGGGAATTCGCTTTTAGGATATTCCATCATCATATCATCGTTGCGCTGGCCATAGGCCTGGTCAACCGGTATGTTCACAGTTTTCTTTTCACCTACACCCATATCTACAATAGCATCATCGAAACCTTTGATCACCTGGCCACTGCCTACTGTAAATTCCAATGGATCGCGGCCCTCGGAACTATCAAACGTAGTACCGTCAGTCAATTTACCATGATAATGTACTTTTACCTTATCCCCACTTTTTGCTTTTTGCATGAATTTTGCAGTTTTTATTTACTTGCAAGGTACACGATATTATCAAAAATGCAGGATTATCTTTATGAAAATTTTTAAGGCATATATGAGTGGTAGAAACAGGTTTTTACTCATTGCAATTATCTCCTTTTTATTCTTTGGGGAAGCTGGGGTATATGGACAAAACAATGGCATAAAGACCGGTGCTGAGCAAACGGATAAATACCTGCCATTATTATCCAAAAAAAGGGTAGGGCTGCTTATCAATCAAACTTCCGTTATAGGCGACAGGTCGTTACTGGACGTACTATTGGAAAAGCACATAAAAGTTGTAAAGATATTTGTGCCGGAGCATGGTTTCCGTGGCACGGCCGACGCAGGGGCACATGTGGGGAATTCCGTTGACAAACAAACCGGCCTGCCTATAGTATCACTTTATGGTAGTAATAAGAAGCCTTCTGCCGAACAGCTAAAAGATATAGATGTACTTGTCTACGATCTGCAGGATGTCGGTGCCCGCTTCTATACCTACATATCAACGCTGCAATATGCAATGGAGGCCTGTGCAGAGAATGATAAAAAAATAATGATATTGGACAGGCCCGACCCCAATGGCTTTTATGTGGACGGCCCGGTGCTGGATAAAGTGCACAGTTCCTTCGTTGGTATGCAGCCGATACCCGTGGTGTATGGCATGACAGCAGGAGAATATGCCCGGATGCTGATCGGTGAAAAGTGGTTATCATCCTCAAAAGTGCCGGAACTAACAGTGATTCCCTGTGCCGATTATGATCACACAATGAAATATGAGCTACCGGTAGCACCATCGCCCAACTTAAAGACCATGGCAGCGGTATATCTCTACCCCTCACTCTGCTTTTTCGAAGGGACACCCGTAAGCGTAGGGCGGGGGACCGATAAGCCATTTCAGCAATGGGGACACCCTGAGTTCAAGGGCCATACCGATTACTTTTTTGTGCCCCGGAGTAAAGAAGGTGCCAGCAAGCCAATGCTGGAAGGACAAGACTGCTGGGGTAAGCTATTGGCCGTGAATGAAAAAGAGGCACTTGGTAAAATAAAAGAGGGGCTAAATCTCGACTGGCTTTTACAAGCGTACAAATGGTACCCGGATAAAGATAAATTCTTCACTGCTTTCTTTGAAAAACTGGCTGGTACAAATGAACTCAGGGCACAGGTAGATGAAGGACTTACCATGGCAGAGATAAGGAATAGCTGGCAAAAGGATCTTGAGGCATTCAAAAAGATAAGAAAGAAGTACCTGCTCTATACTGATTTTGAATGACCTAAACTTAGTAGAACGGTATATAAACACTATTTTTGCGCCACTCTTATTGAATAATGCAAGGCATCTTCGTTGGTATCTACGATTTTTTTGCAAAACGGAAGTTTTTGTGCTGGGCTATATTTTTCCTTAGCCTCGGTCTTTGGACATTCCTTTCATTTAGGATAAAACTGCAGGAAGACATCAGCAACATGCTGCCGGATAGCAAGGCTATCAAGGCCATGAACGATGTCATCAGCCATACCCAGGCAGGGGAGCAGCTTATCTTCCTCATGTCGTTCAAAGACAGCAGCCGCACTGATCCTGATAGCCTGATCAATGCATCCAATACCTTTAAGGCTGAACTTGAGAGCAAATGTGCCCCCTGGATAGACACGATCACCCTGCAGGTGGGCGGAGGCTATGAAGAGGCCCTTGTTGATATCTTTCAGAATAACATTCCTCTTTTCCTTACCGATAAGGACTTTGCCCAACTGGATAGCCTGACCCAACCCGAACGCATCAGGCATACGCTCGAGAACAATCGTAAGATACTGCTATCGCCGGAAAGCATCGTTTTTAAACGTCTTGTGGCACAGGATCCCATCGGGATGTCGGGCCTGGTATGGCGCAAGCTTAAAGCACTCCAGTTCGATCCAAGTTACGAGCCTTACGAAGGCTACCTCTTCTCTGCCAATGAAAGGCGGCTGACCTTCTTCCTGAAACCCAAATACAAAGCCAGCCAAACGGGCCAAAACAGTAAATTTCTCGATCAGCTCAACGATGTAATAGACCACTGGCAATCCAAACATCCCGATGCGCATCTCGTCTATTTCGGCGGGCCAGCAGTGGCAGCCGGCAATGCCATACAGATGCGCACAGATACTATTGTGACCCTATCGGTTACGATCGTATTGCTGCTGTTGCTTACCTACTACTTTTTCCGCCGTAAACGAACACCATTATTATTGTTGGTGCCTGTGT
Organism: uncultured Flavipsychrobacter sp.; assembly: GCA_964481425.1. GTDB lineage: Bacteria > Bacteroidota > Bacteroidia > Chitinophagales > Chitinophagaceae > MKUN01. The sequence goes on along the minus strand of CAYZTM010000011.1, from coordinate 92,438 downwards.
TGTATGGCGGGCTCATGGGGATGGCGATCGTTTACCTGGTTCAAGGGGCTATTTCAGTGATAGCATTAGGCGCCGGAGCGATCATATTAGGCATCGCAATAGATTTTTCAATCCACTTTCTCTCCCATGCGCGTCATGCAAAGGACCTGCGCAGTACCATCGCAGAGCTGACCCATCCCCTTACCATAGGTAGTTTTACCACTATTGCCGCATTTCTTTCCCTGCGGTTGGTACAGACGCAGATATTAAAAGACCTCGGGCTTTTTGCAGCGGGCAGCTTAACAGGCGCCGCTTTATGCACCCTTATCTTCCTGCCTCATTTTCCATTAGGTATCGACCATTCCAGGCAAAGAACTACAGTCTTCGACAAAGCAGCCAAACTGCATCCCGAACGCAACAAATGGCTGGTACTTTTCATTGTGCTGCTCACGCCCGTTATGTTGTATTTCGGTCTTAATGTACAGTTTGATAGTGACCTGATGCACCTGAATTACCTATCTCCCCGCTTACAACAAGCGCAGGATGAGGTGAGCAAAGCCAATGCCTATGCACTGAGCTCTGTCTTTGTTGTAGCAAATGAGAGCAACGAAGAGAAAGCGCTTCAAAAACTGGAAGCGGCAACGCCGGCAATAAATACACTGGTGCAAAAAGGCTGGGTGAGGAGCAGCTCAGACCCGACCTTATTGTTCCCTTCCAGGCAGGAACAGGAACGCAGGATAGAACGGTGGAATACTTTTTGGAGCGATGCACGCAAGCGACAGGTAACTGCAGATGTGATGCAGGCTGCGGCCGATCTTGGATACAACACAGATGCTTTTGGATCTTTTAGTAATACTATTGATAAAAGATACACTGTACTGGACAGTACCGCTTCAAAAGTATTAAAGAGCTTGTATCCCGCTAGCTTCTCAGCCGATAACAGTAATCACTATGCTATTGCGGCACTAAAAGTAGCACAGGAACATCGCAAAGAAGTCTTTGATTACCTGTCTTCACAAAAGGACGTTACCATAACCGACAAGCAACAGGGGGCCTTACAATTAGTCAACGTACTGAACAATGACTTCAATCGCATTGCCATATATTCCTCTCTCATCGTTTTCTTTGCCCTCCTGGTTGGTTATGGCCGAATAGAACTGGCGTTGATATCTTTCCTGCCGATGGTCATATCCTGGATATGGATATTGGGATTAATGTCTTTGCTTGGATTGAAGTTCAACATTGTTAACATCATCATTTCATCGCTCATCTTTGGCCTCGGCGATGACTTTGCCATATTTACTATGGACGGGCTCGTGGAGAAATACAGGTCGGGGAGTAATAAGCTTATCTCTATAAGGGCGGCTGTATATGTATCAGTGGTCACGGTAATTATCGGGCTGGGAGTATTGTTATTGGCAAAACACCCTGCTTTGCGTTCCATTGCATTTATATCTGTCACAGGTCTGCTTTGTGTATTATTTATATCGCAGGTATTACAGCCCTTCCTGTTTAATTGGTTCATACAGAACAGGGCGCATAAGAAATTCATGCCGTTTACATTGTGGAGCTTTACCAAGTCTGTCTTTGCATTCGCTTATTTCTTCACAGGCTCTATGGTACTAACGATTGCCGGCATTATATTGACCAAACTGTGGCCTTTCGGTCGTGAGCGTGGCAAGTATATCTATCATGCATTCGTGAGCAAATATACCTGGAGCATGATGTACATCATGGGCAACCTGCGCAAACGGATATACAACCTGCAGGGTGAAGATTTCAAAACGCCTGCCGTTTACATTGCTAATCATGCCTCTTTCCTTGATATACTGGTGACCACTATGCTCAACCCACACCTGGTATTACTTACCAATCGCTGGGTATGGCGTTCACCTGTGTTTGGCGCTGTGGTACGCATGGCAGAGTACTACCCGGTAGCTGATGGGGCAGAGCAGAGCCTGGAACCCCTTCGCGATCTCGTGAACAGGGGTTATTCTGTCGTAGTATTCCCTGAGGGCACACGTTCCTACGATGACCACATCAAGCGTTTCCATAAAGGTGCATTTTTTATTGCCGAAGAACTTAAGCTGGATATAGTGCCGCTCATCCTGCATGGCATACAATATACCATGCAAAAAGGTGATTGGTTACTGAAGGACGGGGACTGCTCCATATATATATATCCGCGTATCAAACCCACCGATGATACTTACGGGAAAACGTACAGTGAACGGGCAAAGCTGATCGGGAAATGGATGCGTGGTGAATATCAAACGATCAAGGAGAAAAAAGAAACCCCTTCGTATTTCAGGGAGCAGTTATTACGTAGCTATACCTACAAGGGACCAATATTAGAGTGGTATTGCAAGGTGAAGTCGAAGCTGGAAAAGAACTATGAACCATTTCATGCATTGCTGCCCCGTGAGGGCCGGTTTTACGACCTCGGTTGCGGCTATGGCTTTATGAGCTATATGCTGCACTGGGCTGCACCGGGCAGGGTATTCACAGGGATTGACTACGATGAAGAAAAAATAGAAACTGCTCAAAATAACTACCTGCGTGACGAGCACATCAATTTTGAGCATGCGGATGTTACCCAATACAAGCTGGATACCTGTAACGGTATCATTATTAGCGATGTTTTGCATTACTTACTGCCGGAACAACAGGAACAATTACTAAACAAATGCGCCGAAGCATTGACGAATGAAGGGGTGTTGATCATACGTGACGGCGTTGCAGAACTAAAAGACCGCCACAAAGGCACCAAGGCTACAGAGCTGTTTTCTACGAAGATATTTAAGTTTAATAAGACTGAGAACCAGCTGCATTTCATTAGCAGGACCTCCATAGAATCCTTTGCAATACGGCATGGCATGGGGTTGGAAGTGGTTGATAATACACGATTTACGTCTAATATTGTCTTTATTTTGAAAAAAATTAAGTCTTTTTAATGATTTTTTTTAAATTTATACCTAACTTAGACTTGTAGTTAATGGTCTAATAATATTAAAAAAACAGCACAAACATGAAAAGAACACTTCTATTTATTGCATTAGTATTTGGCGCTGCAAATCTTACATATGCTCAACAGGTTCACAAAGCTGCCATTGTCCAGAATGACAAGACCACTCAGATGACGCCAGATCAGCGTATTGACAAGCAGATTCAGAATATGACCAGGGCACTTAGTCTCACAGAGCCGCAGCAGGCCAATATCAGACAAATATTGAGGCAAGGTAATGACGCTCTTGAGCCTGCAAGACAAGCTAAAGATCATGCTAAAGCTGAACAGATAAAGAAAAACATACAACAACAAGTTGGCGCTGTTCTGACCCCTGTTCAAAAAGCTAAATTTGATAAAATGATCGCAAGCAAACAGAAGGGTAATACAATGCAATCAACTAACTAGTTCTAATTTTTTATATACAGAAGGCCCCGAAAATCGGGGCCTTTTTTATTGTATCGAATGTCCCCTCTTATTGTATTGATATATACTGATCAACCAGAGGCAAGTACCAAAGCAGAGCAAAATGAGTATATGCGGGATAACATCTGCAAAGCTGCCATTACGCAATATCAGTTGATGCACGCCATCGAGCGCCCAATGCAGGGGTGATATCATGGCCATCTTTTGCATGGACGGAGACAATAACTCTATAGGTACCCAGATGCCGCCAATGGCAGAGAATATAACTATGGAGATGGCCCCAAAGGGTAATGCCTGGTTGGTGGTCCTGAATACAGTGCCAACGAAATAGCCATAGGCCGTAGCCGCAAAGCCAATGGAGATGGCCATAGGTATCAATGCCAATGGATGAATACCCAGGTACAAGGCAGGTAATTTGAGCATAGGCATCACCCATATACCGATGCAACACATCAGTGCGAACTGGATGGTACACACCAATGTATAGAACAATATCTTACCCATGGCTACAGATATGTGGGCCTTCGGTATCAGTTCGATCCTGAGCGCGCTGCCTTCCTCGCGTTCGCGAATGATGTGGCCTGCTATGGGCACCACTATAAAGAAAATACCGAAGATGGCCCAGGCAGGTACATTATGCTGCACTGAGTTCATCTGGTGAGCATACGATGCCTTATCGCTCAGGGCTTCTTCTTTCAGCCCAACGCCATCAAATATTTTACCCAGTTTGGCATCATCGCCATCGCCGGCACTGCTGTCTTGTCCCATTTTGCTTAAGCGGGATACCCTTTTTACCAACTCGCTACTGCAAGCATAAGTAATGTACTTGTCCAGTGCATATTTTATAGATGTGCGAAAAGTGGGCTTTGATACGGGATCGAAATACATTCGTATGTAAGTATCTTTTCTTTCCTCGCGCGTTGGCAAAGTGCTACCCAATCCCAGCTTTTTCGAGAGGTCATTGGCGATCAGGTTGGCAGAGTTCACTACTTCTGCTGTTGCCCCTTTCGGTATCACGATACCTACTTTATATCTTCCCTTCAGCAGCATCTGTTTCAGCCGGTCATCGGTCAATGCTTGTCCATCAATACTGTCAATTACGTGAAAGTTTTTGCTTTGCTTAAGGCCCGTCTTGATCTGCTCTGCAAGACTACCATTATCATTATCTGCCAGCAGCAGGTCGAAACGTAATTCCTGGTAGTCTTTGAAGGGGGCATCCTGTACAAGGGCCATGACCACAATAAGGATAGCGGGCATGAAGAACAACAACAACAGCCCGGCAAGGTCGCGCCGGAACAGTATCCATTCTTTAATGATGGTGGCAAGTGTCTTTCGCATGTTTTATTAGTCTCTTACAGAGTGTCCTGTATAATGCAGGAACACATCTTCCAACCGTTTGCAGCCTTCTGTGTCTTTTACCAATTCAGTGGGACTGCCACTTACTACAAATTTCCCTTCATCTATGATCACTACCTCATCACATATCTGCTCAGCTTCTTCCATCAGGTGCGATGTATATAATATGGTGTTGCCCCTTTTATGGTATTCGTCCAGGAAGTCGAGTATCATGGCCCGCGATTGTACGTCCACGCCTGCGGTAGGTTCATCCAATACCAGCAGCCTGGGCTCGTGCAGCAGCGAGGCAATGATATTGGCCCTGCGTTTCATCCCACCGCTATACCTGCCCACGCGTTTATCAGCATGTTTTTCCAATCCCAGGCGCTCCAGCAGGTTTTGGGCCCGTTCTTTTATAATGGCATCCTGCAGTCCATATAGCCTGCCTATATAAAAGAAATTCTCGAGCGCAGTCATGTTGTAGAAGAGGGCAATTTGCTGAGGGACCACACCTGTCATAGCCCGTATGGAAAGGGTATCCTTAGCACAGTCCATATCATATATACGGGCCCGGCCTGCATCTGCTGTTACCAGTCCGCAAAGTATATTGATGCTGGTGGTCTTACCGGCCCCGTTGGGTCCCAGCAGCCCTACTACTGTATCCTTCCTCACCGTCAGGCTCAGGCCATCCAGTGCCGGCGACCATGCGCCCTTATACTGCTTGTGCAGTTGATCTATCTCTATGGCAAAAGGCATGGAGGTACTGAATGATTTTTAATGATAGCCCAGGCTGCGGGTAAGTGTATCGGGCAGTTTGGGTAACAAATGGCGCGGCAGCAGGAACGATGTCAACTCTGCCAGTTCTTTGAACACATAGTGGCTGTCTGCAGCAGCACGCAGGTAATCGGCGCCACTGCTCCCCCCGGTGCCCACACGTTTGCCAATGGTGCGTTGTACCATATGTATATGCCGGTGCCGCCACATGGAGAGTAGTTCGTCTATTTCCAGTAGTGTGTCCAGCAATTCGTAGGGCAGGTGCAGCATGGGGTAGTCGCGGTACAGCATGATGAACAGTGCATTCCTGTTAGCGTCGGGGCTAAAGCGCCGCTCAGCCGGGTAGCTACCGTCATTCATGAACAGCAGGTCGAAGGTATCAAGGTTAGTACGCTCCACCTCCTGCAGGCTCTCTGCATAGGCCTTGCGATAGGTAGCCCAGAAGTTGGGACCTTCAGCCTCATGCCAGTAAGCAGGGTCTTTTACAAAGGGCATACGCTCCAGCCACCTGTTGATCAGCACCAGCAGCGATTGTTCCGTTTCCGCCTTTTTTACCCGGTCTATATCTTCCTTGTTCAGCTGTGTGAGGTAGTGGTTCTTTGCATGGCGCTGCTCATAGGCCAGGCCCAATGTAGCCTCGATCATCTTGAACTGTATGCTCTGGAAACCTGATGCAGGCCGCAACAGGTCGCGGAAATCAAGAAAGTCGAGCGGGGTCATGGTTTCGAGCACGGCCATCTGGCTCACCGCTACCTCCAGTATCCTGCTTACACGCTCCAGCCTGTGTACCGTATTGTATATGTCGGGGGTATTGTTATGGATGTTGGGCTGTTTGAAAATGCCTCTCACCACTTGTAGCTCATGCAGTATCTGCTTGAACCAAAGCTCGTAGGTCTGGTGTATGATGATGAACAGCATCTCATCATCGGCCCGGATACCTTCTTTATCGCTTTCCGGCTCCTGGGCGTTCAGTATTTTATTAAGCTGCAGGTATTCCGAATAGTATACCGGCTTGCGCTCTTTATGTTCCATACAGGGGTTGAAATTACTAAATGTTATATGGCAAGCGAAATGACCAGGGTCATGCAGGTCTTATTATCCTGCCAATGCGCATAAAAATAGGGAATATAACTTCTTTTATTTCATCGTCTTTCCAATGTTTTCCCAGTTCCCCCGCTATCAGATCGACTGGGCTATGACCATTTTTTGTTTTATAATGTCCCGCGCTCGACCACGTATCCAGGTAGCCTTTCAACTGCGCTGCGGTCCATTGCACCTTATTATAAAATACCGGGGCCTTTAGCTCCTCAAAGGGAAAGGGTATACTTTGGTAACGCTCATCCACATACTTGCGCTCCTTATCCCAATAGGGCCCAAGTATGTCTATATAGATATTGTTCACTATATCATCTATGGGGCCATTGTCCACCTGTAGCAATATATAGGTCCACGCGGCTATAATAGCCCCATCTTTTGCTACACGTTTCACTTCAGTATAAAAGGGCCCGAAATCGAACCAGTGTATCGCCTGTGCTATGGTTATAATATCTACGCAGTTATCGGGCAGGGTAGTATGCTCGGCACGCTCCAGCCGGTAGCTGATGTTGGCCTTTTGTACGGCCTTGTCCAGTTGCTGCTGGCTGATATCGGTGGCATACACATTCCTGAAATGCTCCGCCAGTACTACAGCTGCCTGGCCATTGCCCGTACCACAGTCCCAGGCCATATCGAAGGCACTCACCTGTGCAAACAGGTGATCATATAGCGCTGCAGGCGTAGTGGGCCGGTATTGGGCATATCCTGCCGCCTGCTGTGAGAAGATATCTTTAACATCGTTCATTTGGCTATGCTTTTGCGCTTGCTTACATTTACAAAGCTAATCTATCCCGTGTATTTAAAACGCATTGTACCATGGCAGTTCAGTTCCTTCCGCAAATAAGCGCAGATGCGCTCAAAGAAAAGCAAGCCTCAACTGATATTGACGACCTGTATGAGCTATTGGTAACGCCCCTGCACGAAGAGCTATACAAGCGTCAGACCTTTGACTTCTTCAACGAGCTTTCGCCGGGGCAGCAACTACTCATATCATACGACTATGTGCGCTCGCAGGTAGAGCAGGGGGGCTTTATACAATTGATACAAAACGGATATATAGGACTGCTGCCCGCTATGCCCGCATGGCTGCAGGTAGTAGGCGCACATGAAATGGCACAGGTGCTCGATAACGTGCTGAAGATATATGTACAACACCGCGATATACTGGGTAAAGAGCGCAGTGTGGAAGAGTTTGCCTTGCTCTACAACGAGTTCAAAGAACTGGAACAGTCCGATGCCGACTTCATCCGCCTCAATGAGCCCACCGTCAGGCTCATTATGGACTATGCCGGCCATCACCCGGAGGAGTTTGCGGAGGTGGTGTAGCATTTAATATCTACAGGGCAAACCAGACTACCCCCCAAAGTAGTCTATCGTTTTATGGTCTAAGGGCAAAGAATATTCGTTATGAGATGTCCCTTCGCCAATAAATATTTGGCAATCTTATTAATCTCTTAAATCCTGATTCAGACAAAATTCCTCCTCATTTCTTCGTAACTTTGCACCTCCAAAAACAGTTGAAATAACATTTTCCGCTAATTTTTGGTTTTACTTCTAATTTTTCGAATAAAGCATGATATCAGTTTCTAATTTATCGCTTCGCTATGGCAAGCGCGTGTTGTTTGAGGATGTGAACATAAAGTTCACCGAGGGCAACTGCTATGGCATCATTGGCGCCAATGGGGCAGGGAAGTCCACCTTTATGAAGATTCTTTCAGGTGAGATAGACCCGAGCACCGGCAGGGTAGAGATATCGAAAGACCAGCGCATGAGCGTGCTGAAGCAAGACCACTACCAGTTTGATGAAACGTCTGTATTGCAAACAGTTATGATGGGCAACTCAAAACTTTTTGAGGTGATGCAGGCCAAGGATGCCATCTATGCCAAGGAAGATTTTACCGAAGAGGATGGCATAAAGGCAGGAGAGCTTGAGGCCCTTTTTGCCGAGATGGACGGATGGAATGCCGAGAGCGATGCAGCTACCCTGCTGAGCAACCTCGGTATTAAAGAAGAACTTCACTATAAGCTGCTTAAAGAACTGGATGGTAACCAGAAAGTGCGTGTGCTTTTAGCACAAGCCCTTTTCGGCAATCCCGATATCCTGCTGTTGGACGAACCTACCAACGACCTGGATCTCGAGACCATCAACTGGCTGGAGAACTTCCTGGCCGACTATGATAAGATCGTACTCGTGGTGTCGCACGATCGTCACTTCCTCGATACCGTCTGCACACACGTAGCCGATATCGATTTCGGAAAGATCACCATATTTACCGGTAACTACTCCTTCTGGTACGAATCCAGCCAGCTATTGCTCAAACAGCGTACCGATGCCAACAAGAAAGCTGAGGATAAGATACGTGAGCTGCAGGAGTTCATTGCCCGTTTCTCGGCCAATGCCTCCAAGTCAAAGCAGGCCACCAGCCGTAAGAAGGCCCTCGATAAGATAAAGCTCGAGGACATGGTAGCCTCCAACCGTAAGTACCCCGCCATTCTGTTCAACAACCAAATACGTGAGGCCGGCGACCAGATACTGGAAGTAAAAGGCCTTGGTAAGACAGTGAACGGTGAGGTCTATTTCAAGGATATCAACATAGATGTGAAGCGCGGCCAGAAGATCGCCATACTATCGCATAACTCACTGGCTACTACCGCATTTTACCAGGTACTTGCAGGAGAAGATAAAGATTTTGAAGGCGAATTCAAATGGGGTGTTACCATCACGCCCACCTACCTGCCAGCCGATAACAGCAAGTACTTTGAAGGTATAGACCTCAACCTCATCGACTGGCTGCGCCAGTACTCTGAGGAGAAGGACGAGACCTTCATCCGTGGCTTCCTTGGCCGTATGCTCTTCTCCGGGGAGGAGACATTAAAGAAATGTACGGTATTAAGCGGTGGCGAGAAAATGCGCTGTATGATCAGCCGCATGATGATGTTAAAAGGTAATGTGTTACTCTTCGACGAGCCTACCAACCACCTGGACTTGGAAAGTATCACCGCCCTGAATAACGGCATGAAGGACTTTAAAGGTACCATCCTCTTTACCACCCGCGACCATGCCTTGGCAGAATCCATCGCCGACCGCATACTGGAACTGACCCCGAACGGACTGATAGACCGTGAAATGGAGTTTGATGAATATGTAAGCAGCGACAAGATCAAAGCCATCCGGGCAGAGATGTATGGTGAGGCACTGGTATAAAGCATAGCCTATAAAACAATGACCTGTTACTTTATGTAACAGGTCATTGTTTATTTATTATCAATAACTTATACTATTATCTGCTGGCTGTTGCCTGCGATGCCGGTGTAAACTTAATGACTGTGTGAGTCATTGGTTTCAGGCTGCGGAGGTAGGTATATACAGCCGCAAGGTCATCCCTCGACATGTTACAGTACATGGTCCATGGCATCCATGTGTTAAAGGCGCCTTTGCCAACAAGCGGCGGCTGATAGCTGCTGTCGGCATATGCCTTGAAACGATTGATGAAGGCGTCCTCGGTCCACGCCCCGATACCTGTCTCCTGGTCGGGTGTAATGTTTGCTGAGCGTACTGTTGAGCCATCAGGCAGGGGAAATTCGCGGCCGCCGCTAAAAGCAAGTTCTTTGATGATCTGTCCCTGGTTTACCTGTGTATGGCATTCCACGCAACCTGCAGCATTCACCAGGTAAGCACCGTATGCGAGCTTATCGCTCATAGCCGGCCTTGTTTGCGGTGTGGCCTTATGAGGTATGGTGTTGATGATAAAATTCATGGGGAAATCGCTGGTATGAGGTGGTATTTTATTATCAATAGGTTGAAGCGTACGTATGTAGGCTATGATACATTTGATATCCTCAGGGTCCATACTACCGTAGTAGGGGTAGGGCATCACCGGGAACATAGCCTTACCTTCCTTATCAACGCCTGTGGTTATGACGCGGTACAGCTCGCCATCGGTATAGCGGCTGATGCCTGCCGGAGTGATGTTACGGGAAGTATATGAGCCCGGGAAACCATATTTCTGGTCGAAGAGCTCGCCGCCTTTACCCAGTGTGCCCGGAACTACGGGGCCGGAAAATTTGGTCCAGTCGCGGGAGGAGTGGCAGTCCATGCAGACGGTAACGCAATTGGCCAGGTAGCGGCCGCGTTCAATATTCTCAGGGGTCATGGCCACCTTCATATCAGGTGCCGGGCCAACATTGGGCAGGGCCAGCTTAACATAGGTAAGCAAGCCACCAACTGCTATGATAATAAGCAGCAATAAGTAACCGATGAATTTGAGCACTTTTCTCATTAGAGGCAATTTTAATAATGGATGATAATTAAGACATGCCTCTAAAGTATATATATGCTTTCATATTTGCAATAGGGTATATAAGCACAGCCGTCAGTTCTTACTCATAATATTCACCGGGCTGAGGGTAGGTAATATGATACGCGAGGCATTGGTAGCCTCGTGGTACAGGCGGATGGTGGATTTTATAAAATCATCATCGTAAGCACGGTATATATTTACAAATTGCTGCGGGTTGCGGTCCACAAGGGGGAACCAGGTGCTTTGTACCTGTACCATTACCCGGTGACCTTTCCTGAACACATGGGCTACATCCGGCAGGGTATATTTTACCTCGGTCACCTCGCCGGGCTTGAAGGCCTGCGGATCGGAGAGGCTGTTGCGGTAGCGGCCGCGCATCACCTCGGCACGTACCAGCATCTGGTAGCCACCCATGGGGTAATCTTTACCATCGCCGGGGCCATCCTTCTTATCATTGTACTGAAAATCATCAGGGAAAACATCTATGAGTTTCACTATAAAATCGGCATCGGTGGTGGAGAGGGCCACGAAAAGATCGGCTATCACGGGGCCGCCAATGGTCAGGTCGTCCGTAAGGGGGCCGGTCTGGTAAGTAAGCACATCAGGGCGGCGCGAGGCAAAACGCTGGTCGTCGTCCATATACTCGCGGGTGCGGCTCCAATGCACCCCTTCGGCATAGGGCACCGGCTTGTCAGGGTCGCTGATGTACTTATCGGATGAGTTCTCGGCCGTGGGTATCACGAGCGACAGACCTCCATTGGGCTGCAGGTAGAAGGACTTATTCTTCTTATCCTCCGGGGGCCATTTATCGAAAGTATGCCATTCATTAGCGCCGGAGAAGAATATATTAGCCTCCTTTATATCCGTTATATCGCCCTTATCCTCCAGGTAAAATTTGAAAAATGGCTCCTCGATATGCTTTTGGTAATACTCCGAGGTCTTGCTGCCAAAGCGCACATTGCCCAGGTACTCACCGGTGGTGCGTGCCCAGCCGCCATGGCTCCAGGGGCCCATCACGAGCCGGTTATTGTTCTTCGACCTCTTTTCTATGGCCTTATACAGGTTCCAGGCGCCAAAACAGTCTTCGGCATCAAATAAGCCACCCACCACCAGGCTGGCAACACTTTCGGGTATGTGGCTGACAAAATTGCGGGGATCGCGATTGTACCACCAGTCGTCGAGGTCGGGGTGGGCATACAGATCTTTCCAGAAGGCTATGCTGTCGCCCATAAGCTTGCGGAAGTTGCGCAGGCTGCCGGTCTCGAGGTAGAACTTATAATTATCCTTAGTGCCATAGTTGTCAAAACCCCTGGCGCCATGTTTTGTTGGCTCGGGCCGGGGCTTGCCGAAACCGGAGTAAAAGCTGAAGCCATCCATGATAAAGAAGGCACCATTATGATGAAAATCATCGCCTGAAAACCAATCTATTACAGGCGCTTGCGGACTTACTGCTTTAAGGTTTGGGTGACCGCACATAGCGGTCATGGTGGTGTAAAAACCGGGGTAGGAAACACCGAGAGCGCCCACCTTACCATTATTGTTTTTTACGTTATTTATCAGCCAGTCGATGCTGTCGTACGCATCGGTACTTTCATCTATATCTCCCTCTTTTTTGTCGGGGTTGAAGGGGCGGACGTCCACGAAATCGCCCTCGCTCATGTAGCGGCCGCGCACATCCTGGAGGGCCAGTATATACCCGGCCTTCAAGTAATCGATCCAGTAAAAGTCCCAGAAATTCTTGAAGGAATCCTTGCCATAGGGGGCTATAGAATAGGGGGTACGAAAAAAGAGTATGGGGTGCAGGCCCTTCATGTTCTTAGGGCTGTAGATGGCGGTATAGAGCTTTTTGCCATCGCGCATGGGTATATAGACCTCCTGCTTGGCATAGTTGCGGTGTACCCATATAGAATCGGCCTTTTTGGTATTGACCGGGGCCTTTTTCCCGGGTGCTGCAAATGTGGTGAGGGATGAGAGCAGCAGCAGCATGGCTATGGCATGTTTCATATACGTTGTGTGATGAGGGGCTAAAAATAGGGAAAAACGTTTATTGGTGTATGCGGTATTATGTGGCGTTTTTAACCGCAAAGACGCTAAGGCGCAAAGGGATGGTAGTGGTTTGCCGGATGCAGAATGATATTCAAGGGTAGCCGGAGGATAGCTTTTTTTGTATATTAGCTGTACTAAAAACCATAAATATGAAATACAAGATCGCGGCGGTTATTTTGGCCCTGGGCCTGAGCGCCGGTATGAGCAGCTACGCTATGCCCAAACACCGCAAACACAGGGGGCACCCCAAGCACCGCACATCGCATCATTCCTCGCATGTGCACAAGCACCGAAAGCATAAGAAATAGATACAGGGTAGTAAAGGGATCGGATCAGGACAGCATAGGGCTGTCCTTTATTATTTTGATGATCTGCTGCAATGGGGGGAACGGTGTATTTAGCCCTTAGTATTTTACTATAATTCTACTTAACATAATATAAATTATAGAACAAAAATCCTCACAGATTAAGCCATTCAGGCAATTATAATGAGGTAGATAAAATGTTTTATTTCACCATTTACATTGATAAAGACACCAGAGTTTCTGCCTCTCTTACAGGAGGAGCATATTCAGTAACTTCTTTAGATCAGTTCGATGAGATTATAGAACTAACTAAGAAAGCGAAAGAAAGCTTTATTAAACTTCAAGAAACCCTTAAGGCTTAATAAGCGCTTGAATATAAGTATTTGCTTGATTTCCATTTATAGTTATATATCCTATAGATACGCCACCAGCCAATCTATATCCATCTGATAGATGTTTATTCACCACTGCTTGGAAGGCTTCAATATCTGAATGAGCAACTACTATATAATTCATAGCCTAAAATTTAGGTTTAAATATAATAAAAAAAATAAAAACATTATAGAACAAAAATCCAATTCTATTAAGCATGGCTCACGGATGGTATGGAAATAATATTGAGAATACCTACTGGTATGATATAAAAAAAGGTACAGTTAAAATAACTATACCTAATAGAAATCTCACGTATATTCAAGCAATACTTATAAGAGTATTTGCGAGAATGCTCGCTTACTCAGTCAGGAGTAAATCATCTTGATGTACTTCTTGTCGTCTTGGTGTTGCTTCCGCATTAAAAATAGTGTAATAACCCTCTTTAATTTCGAATTCTAAAGGTCTTACTTGAACTTTAGTTTCACCTTCTACTTCCCAAATGATATTTGGGTTTTCATTTTTTACAGTGACCTTATCACCTTGCTTGAATGACATAAAATTGGAGATTTGATGTAACCCCAATATACACATTTTACTTATAAAGCCCTAAAGGGGCTTTTTTTGTTTTATACCCTTCTTACTCTTTAATAAATTGATATGAGTAACGTATTTGACTTTATACCACAGGATAAGTGGTTAGTAACACTACAATCATGTTTATGGTGTAACCTTCACAGTAATGCCTTCTTTTCATGTGCCAGGACTAACCTGGAGAAGTATCCTGAATACTTATTCTTTAAGCAGGATCATAAAGAAGCCGCTCAAGTACTGCTACATTACTATGATACTCCAGAAGGTATAATCATAGAAGTAGAGCCTAAGAAATACTATAGAGTAATCCATTTAGGCCAGTTCAAGAACTCTGTAAGCGTCATCATTGAGTTAAAGCTACAGAATATAGCAAGAGATGATGAATATTATGAGTGGTTGGGTTACAGGAAAATCGGCTAAAATACCGTGTTTTTCACATTGTCAATCTTAAATACAGTATGTAACTTTACAGGAAACTAATGCCTATAAAATAAATAACATAAACATACTGTATTATACGTTGTAGTTGCTGCATCGAATCTCCAAAAGTTCACCTTCCAAGTCAACACAATTGCTATAGTGCGCCTCATGGCGTTACTGTTGCTTTTGTCTTGGAGGGCTTTGGAGAGCCTGATGTAGCGAAAGATTTTCAGTAACGCTATTTTATTTTTCACATACATCAAATCTCCAAACATGAAAAAAGCAATCATCATTGCAGTAAGTCTGCTAACCATTTTCAACTCTTGTACTAAAAAAAATGATAGTACAACTACCAACCCTACTAACAATAATAACAACAATCAGACTACCAATCCCCCTAACAGTATTACCCTACATCTAAACAATACTGATTATACTATTAAAGGAGCTAGTCGAGTATTTACAAATCGAGATGGTGCGTGGCCTATTGTTACAGGAGTACCGGGAAAGACTACATCTTATTCATTCTTACAATTCGAAGTAGGGCCAACAACTGGAACAGTAGATTATAATTTTAGTGCTTATGTAGCAGATGGCCCCCTTAATGGACTAGGTTCATTTACTGTAGAAGCAACGGGAAGTATAAAAGAAAACTTTTCAGGTGGCGAAGACTATGACATTACTGGTGGAACTGCAACTGTTACTCAGAATGATAATAATGCATTAGTAGGCACAATGGTTATCCATGCTAAAAATGCTGCTGACTCAATAACAGTAAATGGTTCGTTTAATATAACAGACCTGAAATATTAATAACTTAATAGCAAAAAGGTGGGAGTAAAATCCCAATACTCCCACCCCCTTTTTGTCTTCATTAATGGGAGTATTCTCATTTAATGACATCATCTAAAAAAGCACTTTATGTATCCACATTTGCCATGTGGTTGGCAATAGGTGTATTACTACTGGAATTATTGCCACTATTGAAATTCCTATGGCGACATTGCTTCGACAAATAGATCTTTTAAAGTCTCTATTTTCATTCTTAAGCTTTACAATTTCTTGTTTAAGCTTATCCATTTCAAGCATTTCTTTAACATCTTGCTGATTACGTATAATATTCATAAGATTTTCAGCTAAAATAACAAATAAATGGCATATCAATTAGAAGATAGAATTACATTTGGTCAGCATATAGGAACTAAGGTTAAGACTATGTTAGACCATTCAGATAAAACTCGTGGGTATATTACTTGGGCATTGAGAACTGTAAAAGAATTTTCCTTAACTAAGGAAGCCTATAAATATTATAAAAATCAATTAGACATAAGTAAGAATAAAAGGAGCTAAATCCCCTACCCCTTCAATTATATGCCTTACGGCTGTAAAAGTCAATCCTATCATTATCCTAAAAGGATATAGATAAGAGCCAGTTTCCAACCTAAATCTGCTATAACAGACCACTTCGTATCAACTGTAATTTCGAAGTGCTTAACACTAATGTTAATCATATTGGTGTAAATATAACAGAAAGGTTGGAAATCTTATCTAATACGAGATAACACTATCACTAACCATTTAGCAATTTTTGTTCTATAATTAGACGTTATCGTTAAGCAGCTCCACGCACTATCTATTTGCTTCTGGAAAAAGTAGCAAATAGATGCCACACCGATATAAATAAAAAGCCCAGCTACTTGCATAGCCGAGCCTAACCAATAAAACAATAAAAACTGCTTTATCAACACCAAAATAAGGCTTTTTATTTATATCTCACAATAGCACATCAATTAGTTATTGCATATTTAAAGTGCAAAAAGCTGAAGTAGAAACCCCAGCTCTTAGATAAATAGAAAAGCTCTATAACAGAACTAATCTTTAACAAAGGTAATGCTTTTTTGCACTTTATTAAAGTTGCATAACTAATTGATTTGCTTAACATAACGCAAGTACATTATAGAACAAATGATTACCTTTGATTTTAAGGGTTGTCGGCCAGGATGCTTGCCAGTGGCTGATATAGTTGGGCTGCAGCTGTTTAGCTGTGGCCCTATTTGTTTGATGGCGGGGATCCTTGAATGCCTTCGAAGAAGGAGTTTTATTGGCGGCACTTGATGCCCTTCGGAACATCAAGAGCAACCGGGCTGTAAATGGAAAACAAGAAAACTCCAAGTAACAGCTTCTATAGTGATTGATTCATTTACTTTTTACTTGGAGTGCTTGGAGTGACAAAAAAGAAAAGAAATCAATCCCCCAATTCAATAATTGGAAAACAGAACTCAAATAGAATTAATGCTTGGGACGTATTTGACTACCTTTGTAATCACTGTCCCGGATATATACAGTATCAACTTTTTGCACTTCTTTTATCCATTTTTGCGTTGGCATTAGCAATATATACTTACTATCATCAGGTTTAGTTAGAGCATAGTAAGAGATTACGATAGCTACTACAGAAATAATAACGGTTATCGGACCAGCATAATAAGTGAATTTTTTTATCCCGTTATCAATTTCCCACCTCTTACCCCTTCTCACGTAAGTATCGCTATTTATAAAAGCTATGCCCTCCCATGTAATTTCCCAAAATATAACATCTGGCTGAGTTGGGTCTGGGTGTGTTCTAATGAATTTCTCAGAATATAGAATACTTGTTGCAGCAATAATTTTGTCAATAGTGTAAGCAATATTTACCTTTTGTAATTCTGCTTGTATTGCGTGAGCATTTAAATATCGTAAAGTACGATTGCAACTATAAATTGCTTTTAAGACCTCATCGCATTCAGCGTCAGTTGCTATTTCAGTATCTGGTAGTAATAAGGGATGTTTTTTGAACATGGTATGGTATTTAGAATGACAAACTACATAAATATATTGTTATTACTCCCCTACCAGCAGTAAATCAAAAAGCCCTCATGTTAAGGCAGGCTTGGACTTCATGCAAGAGTGTAAAAAGCCGGTAGATAATACCGGCTTTATTGTTATATTAAAGGTTTTTTACTACCTTTGTAAAAGAACCTTACTAAGATTCGAACTTAGACACCGTACCTAGGGATCTCGACAATCAGTGTACGTACTCTATCCAGTTAAGTTATAAGGTTTACTCCATATCATTTTGCCACCTGCTACTAACAGGTGGTATTTTATTTTAAGCAGCTATAGCGTAAGAATATTTATTTCTATACCCTTTTTCTACAGCTATCTTACCATCAGCAGCCATTGTTGAACACGTCTGTGTTAGAGCATTGACAATAGCCTGCAAATCTGTTTTAGGTTGATATTTATGTATAATATCCGAAAGTTCCCCCACTGTACTTGGCTTACCAGCTTCTTTTAAGGCAAATATTATTTTTTCCTTCCATGTTCCTGTGCTAGGGTAAGATACAATATCATCAAAGGCTGCCCCTAAGATAGCTTCAGAATGTTTATGTCCGGGTAACGAAGGAATTCTACCTCCATATAACACTATCAAATCACCAACTTTGGTAAGTTTTTCATAGAGCTCCTTATACTCCTTATATAAATTGTCTATTAAACTAGTCATAGATGTTTGTTTGAACCTCTATGCAAAGATATGAACCTATATAATTCTAACAAAATTTATTTTTGAAATCTCTACTGGATAGCAGCTACCGTGTTTTCCTCATTGACTACCCCATTTAAACTTTGTAGGTTTATGTAAGTATAACTTAAAGCTAATATCATGACCAAAAAAGTAGCAAAAAAACTGATTACTGAATTGCAGCAAAGTCTAAATGATGATACTGTCCGCCAGCAGTTTTGGATGGATAAAGGTCATGCATATATTCATGCAATCTTCGGCACTCCACAAGAGTCTATAGCATTGCCAATGTATTATACATACTACAATGGCGATAGAAATTATGAAAATTGGGATAAACAAAAAATAAATTTTAGAAAACAAAAACTAAAGGAATTGTTTGATGCCTATATAGTAATGATAGACAATGAGGTTTTTAAACAGAAAAACATTTTTTCAAGATATAATAACGCAACAGTTTGGGGTATACTTATCAGTATAATAATATCAATATTCAGTCTTGGTTTATGGAATGGAAACTACTGGGGGCAAAAGGTCTATGAATGTAGAAATGTACAATTAAGTCATGATAATAAGGTTCTACAAGACTCTCTATCTCTCCTTAAATACCAAATACAACAGTCCAAGAAGGAAGCCACCAAAGAGAATGCAGCTACCAATAGCAACAAGAGCATCACTCCAAAATATACCGTCAAAAAAGATAAAAAGTAAGTTCAAAGTAGTTGGACAGAGTGCTTCAACAGGTACTAACAGCCGGGAGAATTAACCATTAAGCACCGTAAAAGTTCTATAAAGAGCAATAAAAGCTATCGGCTTTTACCAATTATTAGTTTACGGTAGACTTCATATCTACCAATACATTTTACAAACAATCTTCCAGTTTCTGTATATACGCTCGGCGTTGCTGTATGCCTATATCCCTCAAGTTCAACCACTGATACGGCGTAGTAAACCTTATCTATTTTAATCATATCTCCCACTCTTGGGCGTGCTTTAAAATAAATAAATGACGATTTCCTATCCTTGTCTGTCTCATTAGGTAGCCATTCTCCTTCGCCATCGTCATACATAACATAGACGGCCATCTTATAAGGTGCATTTTTCATACTCCCAATATACAGCGCCCCTCCCTAACTATCAACAGCCCACGCTGCCACTAATGGTAGTCGTTCTATCATCGTCGTATCGTTAAGTATTCGCTGCATCACATTGATCATGCATTACATAATATTCCAGGCCCCCCGCCCGTTTATCCATCATGAAAATTCTCACGATCACGACCTTCTTTGCTACCCTGCTGTTATCAGCCAGTTCCTGCCGCAGGGATCCTTACTACCGCTGCCAGTGCAATACTGCCGATAGTACCTTTATGCATGAGCTGGGCCGCAGCAGCCAGGACGCTGCCTATGCCACCTGCAAGACCTACGAGGACAGCTCGACGTACTGCGTAATGTGGGTGATGAAGTGATAAGCCTGCGAATAGTTAAATCGTTGTGAAATCGAAGCGATTAACACCGGGTATTCAATACAAGTATGAAATTTGATACACTATATCATTATCAATAATCATTCTTCTATGAAACTTCTAAAAATTGTTTTGGCTATGACATTCTTATTTTCCGCCACTCCCGGTCCTGATGGACATGGCGGTAGCGGAGGACTAACTGTAGATGATAATGGTGGTGTAGGCGGTAGCGGAGGTGGCTTTACATTAGATGACGGCGGTAATGGCGGAAGTGTAGGCGGCCTTGCTTAGCAGCGGCAGTGTGTCCTGACCTTGCAGCAGTATTCAAATCACACACCCCTGCCCCTCTCAAAGAGGGGAATGTACCGGTACTGGTGGTAGCTTAAGCAGGTAAATATTAATCCATGCGTTTAAGGGCCTCCTTTATCTGGCTGATGCGGCTTTCGAGCAGGGCCATTTCTGTATTGTAGGTTTCATCGTCGGCGCCACGATAGGCTATACTCATTAGTATCTGGGTGTGCATCTTTTCGCGGGCCAGTATCTCTGCCAGCATGTCGAAGAGCTTTTCAACATTTTCCATATTGTTTCGAGGTTTGCTGAAACAAATATAAAAACGGGAGTGGGTAAATAGGATAGATCGCTTCGTCGGGTCGCTAAAATTCATAAAGCCCTTCTCGCCCACCTGCCGGAGGGGCAGGCAATGACGTCTGTTTGAATGGTCTCCGGAGCAATCCGGTTTATTTTTCGTTGAGGCTGAGGTTGAGCATCATGTCGCCCTGGCCGGGCAGGCCGGGATCGGTGCGGAGGTAGCAGTTACCCCCCTGCTCATAAAAGCTGTAGCTATGCTGCGTAGTGTTGCCGGTGGCGATATCGGTAATGGCAAGGTCGCCGCCTTCCTTGAAATCGTAATAGCTGCCATTGACTGCGAAACGCTTGCCTGCCAGTAATAGCGTGGCTTCTTCTATGGTCATATCTCTGGTTTTGCCTAAGATACATAAAAAAATGTACCAGCAGGGGCCCGGTGCAGAAGTCACCTCGCCGGCACAAAGCGGGAATGTGAAATGTGTATCTTTGGGCATCATGCCGCAGGCCAGTAAACGTAAACGCCGGAAGACCATCGTCTTTATCCTGTTCTTAGCCCTTGCCGCTACGGTGGC
Organism: uncultured Flavipsychrobacter sp.; assembly: GCA_964481425.1. GTDB lineage: Bacteria > Bacteroidota > Bacteroidia > Chitinophagales > Chitinophagaceae > MKUN01. The sequence continues at coordinate 71,603 of CAYZTM010000011.1, read as the reverse complement.
CATACTGGGCTATACCCATGTATTATCGGAAAGTGTAAGCCGCACTGCCCTGTTCGCCATGCTGGCGGGCTACCTGTATTACCGCTTCTCAGGGGGCAGCAAAAAGAATGGCACCAGGCTATGGGGCATTATGGAAGGGGAGGAAGAATTGTAGCTCCCCTACTCTGCCTTATGCACCAGCTTTAACTTATTCCTGTGTATTGCCAAACGGGCCCAGTAAACAACCATGAAAATAGCCCATGCATCGGATTTGAAATACCTGGTGGGTTTTAATACGAAAAGGATCAGCACGATAACCAACAGGTAAATACCCCAGCCGAGCAAACCAAGTATCATCGTAGTATAAGGCTTCGCATCCATACCCCGTGACAGGAACTCAGCATGCAGCGAGCGCGACAACTGCACAATGACATAAGGCAGTATCAACAGAAAGCCCAACTCCGGCAGCAGGATAAGCCAAACCGTGACCGGCTGCAGTTTCCTGTTAGCAGGTGCAACCTGTTTTAAGGTTTCGAAGTGTAAATGCAGGAAAACAAGCACAACCGCACTTAACAGGGCACAGTGCAACATGTACCCCTCGAAATGCGTGTGTGCTGTCGCATAACCAAAGTTGGCATAGCCCAGGAATAGCGCCGGGAAATAGGAACGCCAGGCAAACCATGCATAGAGCAGCATAGCAACATACACAGCTAGATACCTTAACAATGTGACCAGTGTTCTATTAGTCATACTGTAAATATATAAAAAACAGTGATGATGATGCAACCCCGAACTAATTCTACAAAGGATACCATAGCCTTTTCATAGCATTGCGGCACAAAACAAAAAAGCGGCCATGCATGAGCCCAGGATAACGCTGGACCCAATATTTATGACCACCATACACCGGGACGATAAGATGCTGAGCGGCTGGCAACTGGCCAGCAGCAGGGATGATGCCCGCTACGAGGTATATGCTACAGGCAGTGTGCGCACATGGTACGGCGCCCGGGTAAGGCAATACCGGCTGGAGATGGTGGCACCCCGAAAAGAACCGGTGTATGAAGGGCGCAAAAAGGATGTACTGTATATACTTGGCGTGCTGCTGGTGGACACTGTGCTATAATGAAAAAAGGCTTTAAGAAAACTTTAACCATTGTTATTCTGCTGTTAAAGTGACCTCATTTTATTGCAAGCAC
>CAYZTM010000011.1:68686-70415 GCA_964481425.1 uncultured Flavipsychrobacter sp. | reverse complement strand
TATGTTGCACCTAATTTAGCCTTCAGAAAAAGATCGCATATGACAATGAATCTCGACATTGTAAAGAATCTCTACATAAGCTCCGCCGCCAACACCACATGGGAAGATTTCCTGAACCAACTGGAGACAGGACTGGAACTGATAACGCATCTTGAGGACCTGCCGGGCAGGAGCCTGCAGGACCTGAAGGCAGCCAACATAGCGCTGCAGTATAACCGCGAACTGATCTTATTCCATCTCGCCCACTAATTTTCACTCCATCCTATTATATCCTGAAACGCAGACCAAGCGTTGCAGGAAAAGCAAAAGTACTGAAGGTAAAATCGTCGGGGCCGGTACCATAGACCGGGAAATAATCCCAATGGACAGCGATATGCCGCATGGCCACACGGGCATAGATAGCCACATGCTTTGATACAAACCTTACATACCCTGCCTGCAAGCCATATGCAGGGCGCGTACCATGGTCGCTTATGCCTATACCTATGGCAGGACCGGCGTAGAAGTAGCCGGTATTATTTCCTAACTTATAGTTGAGCTCTGCCTCGGGCATCCACAAGTGGGTAGCCAACAATACGGGATAGCGCCTGTCGGTATAAAGCGGATCATGTAAAACATAAGCGCCGGCCAAATTGTGCAACATGGAAACGGAAAGGCCAGCCTGCAGGTGGCGGTTAATATTGTAACTAGTATTTAGCGACATGGCAAAACGAACAATACCCCCTTTTACCGGGAATGCTGAGCCAAAGTCGGGGTATTGTGAGGAATACAGGCTGTAATTAGTAGTGGTAAAGGCCCCGGCAGATACACCGGCCTCAAATACCTGCGCATGTGCCAGGCTACTGGAAAAGAGCAGTATCAGAATGAGTTGCTTCATAGGTATCTTTTTAAAAAAAACAGTACGCAAGATAAGCACTCCCTCGCTGATGCATCATGGACGCTTTACAGAAAAACGACCGTTCTCAACTTTGGTCGAATCGCTACAGGTGAAACTAAATGTGCCTATGACATACGGAGCAACCGATGTAAGTGTTACCGTACCATAGGATGCCAATTGTATCGTATTACTATAGGTATGCGGCGTATAGCTTGCATGGGCCGGGCCCCCGCTTTCAATATTATAGGTACCAACGGCGTAATCAAGCGGTAAGGTAATACCTATATTAGAATAGTCGCCGGAAGAATAATGCCGGCTACCCTGTACGGTAAGGCCTTCAGCGGTCTTTGTACCCAGGTATTCATCGGCTGCCCAAGTGCCGCCATCGAGCGTAGCATTCATGTAGCCATTATCAGACTGTTTTTTACAGGAAAAGGAACAGACAAGCAGGAAGACGCAGAGGTAAAGTAGTTTCATAAAAGAGGTTGGTTTTAGGATATTGCGGCAAATGTTATGCCATATTTACTCGCTGAATAATTAAATAACTTGTTTGAACTTATAAAACATAATTGATAATTTCATCGCTTTATTAACTATAAATTACTAAAAATGAAGCGCATTATCCTTAGCGTAATGGTATGCCTGCCATTGTTTTCGCAGGCCCAAACCAATGAATCACTCCAGTTGCAGCTCGACAGCATGAAGTATCAAATAAAAGAAAGTGGTAACGAACTGCTGAAGTTCAGGAATAAGATGCTGTTAGGTATTGGCCTGGAGGTAGGTGGCACTGTATTAACGGGGATAGGCCTTGATGCGGAAAGCAGTCCTGATGGCGGTGGTGTCCCGATAATA
>CAYZTM010000011.1:31860-68676 GCA_964481425.1 uncultured Flavipsychrobacter sp. | reverse complement strand
TTTACCCTGGCAGGTTTTACCCTGACGGTCATCTCCTACTACCATGTTGCCAATGCAGGACTATATATGCAAAATAACAAGCTGACCTATGACCTGCCGATAAAACACCGAAAAAAGTAAAACTTTATTACTCGCTTAGTTGCATCCGGCTCATATTCTTATAAAGCCCCTCCTCGATACGCAGCAATTCGTCGTGGGTACCGGCCTCTACTACCCTACCCTCATCGAGCACGATGATCTGGTCTGCATTGCGTATGGTGGAAAGCCGGTGGGCAATGACAAAAGAGGTGCGGTCTTTCATCAGGTTGCCAAGGGCATCCTGCACCAGTGCTTCAGACTCGGAATCGAGCGAGCTGGTAGCTTCGTCGAGGATAAGGATCACGGGGTCTTTTAATATAGCCCGTGCAATGGCTATACGCTGGCGCTGGCCGCCTGATAGCTTGATGCCCCGCTCCCCTACTACGGTCTGGTAGGCTTCCGGAAACCTGGAAATGAATTCATGCGCATTGGCCTTTTTAGCCGCTTCCATTACTTCTTCCTCAGTTGCATCGGGATTGCCATATATGATATTCTCGTAAATGGTACCCCCAAACAGGTGCACATCCTGTGGCACGAGCGCCATCTGCATTCTTAGTTGCGCCAGGGGAATACTATCCGCAGGCCTGTCGTCAAAAAGCAAGGCCCCGGAGTCGGGTTCGTAAAATCGCAATATGAGCGAAGTGATGGTACTCTTACCTGCACCACTGGGCCCCACAATGGCAATTTGTTGGCCCGACTGCGCCTCGATATTGATATGCTCTAAAACCGTAACATCTTTGCGACCGGGGTAGCTAAAGCTGATATCGCGAAAAGAAACCTTACCGGAAAGCTTATATTCCTGCTTTAGGTTTTCTTTTTTAACATACACGTTTTCAATGTCTTCTCTAAGTAATTCACGAATGCGCTGAGTGGCCCCGATGCTTTTTTGCAATTGGTTGTAGAGATCGGCAAAATTGGCCAAAGTGCTGCCCAGAAATGCTGTATATATTACAAATGCTGTAAGGTCACCGTAGGTAAGGTCGCCCTGTAGCATCAGTTGGGAACTATACCAAACGATCAAAATAACTGTACTGAACAGGCTAAATAGTAGTAAAGAGGTAAAGAGAGCCTGCTGTATGCCGCTCTTCAATGCGAGACGTACGGTCTCAGATATACTACGGGTAAAGCGTTTTACCTCGTACCATTCATTACTAAAAGCCTTAACGTTAGTAATGCCCTGCAGGCTCTCCTGCACCACAATACCCGATTCGGCCAACTGGTCCTGGGCCTTGCGTGATAGCGCCTTGACCCTGCGGCCGAATACGAGGGCTATAATAGTAGTAAAAGGTATCATGCAAAGCATCAGCAAGCTGAGCCTTGGCGAAATGAAAAGAATAAGGGTCATGCATATGATAAAAGTAAGCACGCCTCTGATGATCTGTGGTATGATGGATATAATGGTATCCTGTATCTGAGCCACATCTACACTCACGCGGTTCGAAAGCTCACCTACGCGCCGTTGGGTAAAGAATTCCATGGGCATCTGTATCATATGCTTGTAGATGTCCTTCCGGATATCGGCTATGGAGCGCTCGCCCACTATAGTGAAAAGATAGCTACGGAAAAATGCCACAACGACCTGGAACAAAAGGATACAGAACATTGCTGCCATTATATACGATGACGGTACAGGCAACCTGGTATCACCATGAGCACTATCGATGAGCAACTTGAACATATAAGGAAAAGACAAGCTGGCAGCGCTAAGAAAGCCTATAAGCACCAGCGCCCCGAAAAACTGAGCCCTGTACGGCCGAACATAGCGAAACAAAGAAAGGGCCTCTTTAATGCTCTCCCTGTCGAGCCGGGACTTGGGCAGGTCCTGTGTAATGTGACTATTGCGATGACGAGCCATTATATGAATCTATATCCTTACAACTCTAAATATAGGGCAAATATAAAAGGGCTTTGCGTAGAGGGGCAATATAAATTCGGTAAAGCACAGTATATAAGGGGTAAATGCAGCTTTGTCGGGTACATACCTTACCAATACAGCCCTGTAAGCACACTTTCGGAAGACCGTAAGCTAAAAACCGCTATCTTTACCACGATCTGAAAAAAACATCGTAAGGCTTTGTCCAGAGTGCTTTTTTATATATTGCTGCCCTTAATTTACCTCGTATCCATACTGCCTTTTCCTTTATTATACCTGTTGTCCGATGGTATGTATGGGATACTATATTATATAGTGGGCTATCGTAAGGAGGTGGTGTTGCAAAACCTGCGCAACTCCTTCCCGGATAAAAGCGAGGCTGAGATAAAAGCCATTTGCAAGAAGTTCTATAAGTACCTGGCCGACCTATTCCTTGAGGTATTCAAAACGCTTACGATAAGCAAGAGCAGGATGATAAAGCATTGCTGGTTTGAACCCGAGACAAAGAAAATGCTGGAAAAGCTGGCTACGGAAAATAAAAGCTTCATTTTGGTCTTAGGCCATCTTGGCAATTGGGAATGGGCGGGAAATACCTTCAGCATGGAGCTGCAGCACCAGCTGTATGTAATTTACCACCCTATCAAAAACAAACAGGTGAACGACCTCGTATATAACATGCGTACCCGTTTTGGTACCCGGCTTATTGCCATGAGGGATACCTACCGTGAAGTACTCTCGAAAAAAGAGGAACTGTTCTCCCCTGCCTTTATTGCCGACCAGACACCATCTTCAGCTGAGAAGGCTTACTGGACCCGGTTCCTCAACCAGGATACAGCAGTATTCCGGGGGCCGGCCACTATAGCGCGCAAAACGAATTATCCCGTAATTTACGCACATATAAAAAGAAGAAAACGGGGCTATTATGAGCTGTTTGGCGAAATGGTAGCGGAACATCCATCGGCAATGAGCGAAGAAGAAATACTGGATTCATTTACCGGCAAACTGGAACGCGATATCATTGCCCAACCGGAGACATGGTTGTGGTCGCACAGGAGATGGAAACTTAAGAAACCGGCTACAGTATAATACATAGCATTTGGTACAGGAAAAAACATATGACCATATACGCACCGGTAAGGAACTGATACTTGCTACGAAGCCTTTTGCCAAAGAAGACAGGAGCAAAAGCTGGTTCTACCTGCTCAGTACATTGCTCCTGCTCGCTGCAGCATGGACAAGTACTTTCACGATGCCCTGGTTGGGGCTGCGGCTTGTATTCAGCGTTGTGACGGCCCTTTTGATGGTGCGACTGTTTGTCATCTACCACGATTTCCTGCACCATACCATATTGCACCGCTCACCCCTCGCTACTATCATCATGGCCAGTTACGGCATATTGGTACTGGTACCACCAAGCATATGGAAACGCTCACATGATTATCACCACAACCATAATTCAAAGCTGTTCAGTGCCAGCATAGGTTCATACCCCATAGCAACCAAAAGAAAGTTCCTGAGCATGAGTGCCAAAGAGCGTAATATATACCTCGCCGTCCGTCACCCCATCACCATTATCTTCGGCTACTTCTCCATGTTCATGTTGGGTATGTGCGTTAATTCATTCCTGAGCAACCCACGCAGGCATATCGATTCCATTTTTGCACTGGTACTACACTTCACTATCGTTATACTGGTGATCGTTAAGTTTGGCTGGCTGGTATGGCTTACCAGTATCTTTATTCCTTTTATGATATCATCGTTCCTTGGTGCATATCTTTTTTATGCGCAGCATAATTTCCCTGGAGCAACATTTGCACGGAATGAAGAATGGAAGTATGATCGTGCCGCATTAGAGTCATCGAGCTTTATGGACATGAGCCCGCTGATGCGTTGGTGCACTGCTAATATCAGTTACCACCATATACATCACCTCAACTCGCGCATACCCTTTTATCGCCTGCCCGAAACCATGGCAGCCATTCCCGAACTGCAGCACCCCAAAGTGACCTCTCTACGGCCAGCAGACATGATGAAATGTTTCAGGCTGAAAGTGTGGGACCCAACGGCCAATAAGATGATAGGCTTTAAGGAGATGAGTGCACAGAAAAACATATTTCCAGCCTCCTAAAATATTACACAAGAAAATAGGGGCAGTGATACTGCCCCTGTTTTCATGGTGATAGCTAATGTGTTTAATTAATCTTGTTTATTATTTGTGCAGTTTGGCCGTTAACCTTTATGGTATAACTACCTGTTGCATAACCGGCCAATGATATTTCAGCATTTTTATTGCCTTCGAAAGTACGGTTCTGCAACACCCTACCTGCAATATCAATTACCTGTACATTGGTAATATTCTCCGCAGATGAGGTAATGAAAATGCTGTTCTTCGTAGGGTTGGGATATATTTTGATCCCTTCGACTTTAGTGTTTACAGCACCGGTATTATCATTACCTGTATTGGCATGTTTGGCACTGGGTATACCCTGTGTACAGCCGATATCATGTGTAAGAGTAATAGAACATTGATGGCCGGCAGCATCCGCAGCAGTTACTATGACCTGTAGATTGCCCGGAGTAACAGGGGTATTAGACGGGATACAGAAACTAAAAGGATTACCTGCGCCTGTTCCCGGATATGTGGGTGGTAAAGGAGGATAGGTCCAGGCATAACCTACTATAGCATAACCCGGGGAAGCAGTAGCTGATACACTGGCAGTAAAGCAACAATTGCGCACAGAATCAGAGGCAAGCGGTGTAACGGTCAGTGCGGGATTATATATTTCGCATGGTGGCAACTGGTTGCATGTAATGGAGTCGACAAGAGTAGTATCGCAACACTGATTATTATCCATATCTACAGCATAGATGGTCACCTTTACTATTGCCATATTTGCAGCTCCAAGTGAGAATGAAATATTGTCGGACAATGCATTAGTTGCATCTTTGGTCGTAGTTGTTCCGGTTATTGTTGTGACCTCCCATTTGTACCCGGCAATAGTTTTTGAAGAGCTGACATTTGCGGTGGCGGTAATATTACATCCATTAGGGTCGGGTGATGATGATAAAACAAGCGATGCATTATCGAAACAGCCCTGGTTATCGCCCTTGCATGCATCTTTTATATCAAAATGAGGATCAGTTTCGACAAAATTATCCGGTAAGTCGGCATTTACTACATCAACAATATTGCTGGATGTGGTTACAGTTACCGGAGATGTACTCAAAGTAGGCGTATATACAGTTTTACAATTTTGAGTGGTTGTATCGAAATCAGTAGAATCAGCTGTAACCCAGAAAATGTCATTGCCTCCAAATGTAGTACTATCATCGAAAGCAGACCCGGCCATATTCAGCCTGTACCGGCTACCACCATTTGGAGTACCAACTATATCAAATATAGTTTGGTTTCCTCTGGGCGTAAAAATACGGGAGTAATCAAGCGAAGAAGTATTCATCGAGCCATAATCAGAGAAAAGTGGATGAACGCCGATAGCAAGTGTTGGATTAACCGGGTCATATAGAGCTGCTGCAGGATCTTCTGCAAGGTATATATGATCATCTGTCAATGCGTAAAATGCTACGTTATTAGCTGCAATCCATGTAGGTGTTGTCCAATAATCGTTGATATGGACATCTGGAGTAAGACCGTTAAGATCTGTTCTTAGTATAGCATGTTTACTATGAGCGGTAGTTGTATTCCAGGGATCTATCTGGCTGGTATTTACAACAAGCCTGTTATTGATCAGTTGTAATTTCAATGCAAAATGGTTGTTTGTAAATAGTTTAGGCTGTTGGACAGCAAGAACGCTGTATGCATATTCTCTTGACCACACAATAGTGCCCGGTCCGATGCCTACAGGAGGGATGTACTCCAAAAGACGTACATCATGAAGACTTCCTCCGGTTGTGGCATCCTGAAAGCCACTGATAAATACCCTATTACCCCAGGCAACGACACCACGGAATTCATCAGTAACATATGGCACCGGCAATACGTCTGTGTTGGTCAGTCCTAATGACGTATTAAACACACAAGCCATGCCATCAACAAAGCCGGGACGCAGATCATGTGAACCTACAGCAACCAGGTTATGGTTATCAAGTTCACAAACACTGAATAAAGCTTCACCACCGGTTGTGTTAGCCGCATCTCTGACAAAATTCTGAAATAACAACGCCCCGGATGCTTGAGAAACCCGAATGATAAAACCGTTATTGTTAAGATAAACATTACTTGGATCACGGTCTGCAATACCCACTGCAACGATATCACCATTGTCTGCGATGATCATGTCTTCCAGCCTGTCAAACCTGGGTGTACCCCATTGCTTTTGCCACATAATTGTTCCGGAGGCCGACACCCTTAACATGAAAATATCGGCATCTGTAGCGTTTGGTTGAGCGTAAATGTATCCTCCGATGATATTAGAGCTATCGGGCAAGGTACGTATCACTGTAGCAATTTCATTTTTTGCACTACCAATGTAGTATTCTGTTAATTGTGCATGCGCCGCCATAGTGATTGTAAGGCCCATACATAGTGCTAGGATCTTTTTCTTCATAGAAAAGTGTTTTGATGGTGAAGAGTAAAAATATCACTACCAAACTATTACAATCCGTGATATAATGAAGAGGGCATCCAGCCAAATGCAGAAAACCAGACGTGAACTGCCATAACTGTTCACCCAAATTATACATGCTTAGGAAATTTGCCTTCGCGTAACCGTAGCGAATAGCTTAGGAAATTCATCTTTAAGACTCCGGGATATAGGTATTTCGACATCATTATCCATGATAATTATGCCGCTAGACTCAAAACGCTTTACCCAGTTGAGATTAATTATATAAGAACGATGTACCTGAAAGAATGAGAAGTCTTCAACCAATTCTTTGAACTTCCCAAGGTTATATGAACTAAGAATTTTCGCATTCCGCAATACAACCTCTGTATACTTATTACATGTTTCAAAATAGAGCACATCATTAATGTTGACATAATCAACTCCCTTACTGTTAGGTATACCGATCTTGGAATATACAAAGTGTTCTGGTTGTTCTCCATATTGACGTGCGATCTTTTTATTGCGACATCTTTCGATAGCTTTATCTACAGCATGTACCAGTTCGCTGTCTTCAAATGGCTTGAGAATATAACCACTCGCCTGAAATTTTATAGCCTCGATCGCAAATTCGGAATAGGCAGTAATAAATATAATCTCGGAATCAATATTGGGGATAAGTTTCAATAGGTCTATACCATTTTTCCCTGGGATAGAGATATCGAGAAATACAATGTCATAATGTGCACTGCGTAGTACGGTAAGCGCGTTAAGCCAGGAAGTATATGTTCCTGCTACTGCTAATTCAGGATACAATTCCTTTAAGCTATCAGTAATAAGCTCAATGGCTTTGGGCTCATCATCAATGATGATGCATGTAAAATCATTTTGGATACTCATAGTGTGGATTTTTAATGACAATTTTTACAATAGTGCCCGTATACGGGTCTGATTTGTCAAGATACGAAATATGGATATTCATTTTCTCATATTTATTGAAAATCTTCACTAAATCTTTTACAAGTATATTGCCATATGATTCGGTTTTTGTTGTGCTGTTGTTTTTTATTTGTCTTGCTTTTTCCCTCCCTATGCCATTGTCATCTATCATACAAATCACAGCATTTTCGTTGGTCTTCTTTATAAAATGAATGTCCAGATGTCCATTTTCTTCGAGTGGAAGTAACCCGTGTGTAATTGCATTCTCAACAATGGGCTGCAACAATAATGATGGTATAAAAGTTGTAGTTTGAGATATCGTGTCACTTACCGTTATTTCATAATCAAATCTATTTTCGAACCGGGCCTGTTGTAATTCTATATAATTATTCAAATTCTCAATTTCTTCTGCTATAGTTATATACTTGTTGCGGGATACTTTTATATATGCTCTTAGCAGTTTTGAAAATTTAGAAATATGCGCCTGAGCCTCAGGAAGCTTTCCTTTCTTAATGAAATATAATGCTGTGCTCAACGTGTTGAAAATAAAATGTGGGTTTATTTGTGAATACACAGAATTCAATTCCAGTTTTAGTCTGAGATTACGCTTGATGTTATTGTTTGTAACTATACGATTTGTAAAGTATACTACAAGGAAGATGAATAATATAAATAGCAAACTCCCTACTATCCAGAAAAATTTTATCCAAACAGTTTTTTGCCACCAATAAGGTACGATATATAAAAATAGGGTTACTTCATTGCTCTCCCAATTGTTATCATATGCTATAACTGACAAATGAAAATATCGCCCGGCAGATAATTCGGGAAGATATAATTCATTTGCATTGAGTAGCTGGTAATGCAACCCCTCTTCTTTTATACGATATTTGTATTTCACTGTACCATTCCCCAAAGGCCTGATAATATCAAATAGCAAATTTTCCTGTTCAGGATGTATCAACAGTGTATCTTTTGGCTTTATATCATAAAGACTATCATTATAGGTAAGTACGAATTTATAATTATTGATGAACCTATCAGTAGTATGTTGATCTAGTATTGTGTCGTTTGGAATATCAACTTTATAGAAGCCTTTATCCGTATTCAGAAGTATCTTATCATATGAAGTTTGCATATCATAAACGTTGCTGTAATACGCGTTTTTAATGTTATGATATACTACCGGGTAATTGGCACCTAAAGGACTGGATATATTGCAAAACAGCACTCCGAATGAGCCTGCTAATATTATTTTGTTTCTTTGAATTTTCAATATCGAATTATGAAGCCTATAGTTGCGGAACAACAACTTAGCACTACAAGTTCTATAGTTGAACACTATCAGTTGATTAACGTCTTTTATAAAGACATTTCCAAAGCTATCAGTAATGATATTTTCAATCTTACTTATTCCAATCTGATCAAGCAAATATTTACTAATGATCTGCGTTCTGCCATTGTAAAGCAATAGAATTTTTTTATTGTTATAAGCCCATAATGCCTGCATGTATCTATCATAAAATACATCGTTGTACCTATCGTGATCAATGTAATTACTTACCCCCCTTCCGTTTAGCCATCTATAATGATACAACCCATCACGCTTCGACAAAATGTAATAATCGTTTAGCCCTTTTACCGCCATGTTACTCGGGCTTACGTAATAACTGATACTATCGTAACCAGTGTAAGAATATACTACTCTATCGGAAACATTATTGAATATATTGACTTGCCCGTTTGCAAAGAAAAATGAGGTGTCTGCATTATACGGCACTAATTTTATTGCATTATTATATAGACCAGGCAAGTGCCGTGTTCTAAACTGGCTATCTATTTGTACCAGCGAACGGGATTGTTCATTCCACCACATAGCAACTCCTGTTGCGGAGCTACCGATGTAATTATAGTATTGCAGAGAAATCGGTGTCTTCTGAAAATGGGTATCTATACCCATTCCAATAAAAAGTCCTTTTGTCGTGGTGCCTATACAACTACCCCAAAAATTATTTTCAACTAGTGAAATAATTTTATTTCCATCAATTTCATTATCACTAACAAGGTCATGTACTGGTGTGATCTTTATGCATCGAAGCAAACTGTCTATTTTTATTACATTCTTGTCTGTGATAACATAGAAAAAATCATCTTGACCCTTTGTAAACGACAGCAGTTTTATTTTTTCCCCGGTGCCAGATATAGTATCCAGGTTAATGATTTTTCCCCGGCATTTGTTCGCGTCAAAAACAGTTATAAGATGATCATTTATTTTGTACGAAAAAAAATAGTTCTTAAAGTTTATGGTTCTGTCAAGCGTATTTATGAAACTTTTGTCTTTCATTACACAAACAGGTACGATCTGAACTTTTGTATCGTTCAGGTATATATGAAACATTGTGTCTTTGTAAATAGCCGTTATCGTACCATATGCTGTTGGCAACAGGTAGCGAAGAGAAAGCCCGTTGAGACTATAAGTATAAATAGTATCATTTTTCTCGAAGCATAGCGCCCCCCCTTTGCTTACATAGGTACTATAGAACATAACCCCATCTTTATATTGCTGAATGTCTCTTGGGTAGATGGTCTTGTTATTGGGAATGAGAACTGCTTTATAATATTTATTGTTGTAGATGTACCCTATTTCATTGGCAATACTGGAAGTCCACATTCGACCTTTTTTATCCTCATAAAGGTCCCAAACATCGTCGTTAGGTAAACCAGCTTCGAAGCCATATATCTTAGGTGTATACCCGTTATATTGCACTACCCCTTTAGGTGTTCCAAGCCAGATATACCCATGCCTGTCTTCTCTCATGTAATATATCCTGTCGGATGGAAGACCATTATCGATATTGAGATTGTACTGCGCGGTTACCTGGGCTAAGCCCGGAATGCTTTGCATGAGCAATAGCAATAGGCTAATGATATTTGAATGTTTCCTGGTCAAAAAACACTAATTGAGCGTTGGGATCTGCTACTGTCCTGAACATAAGCATATTTCCAAATTAATGAAAAACAATAAAAAATCATATATCATCCCGCAAATGGGTTATGGGCTTTGTCTATATGCATATATGCACTATGAACGTACCACCAAAAAAACGTAATTTTGAACAAATAATGAAAGCATGCCTCATTATCATTCTTTAGGAAAGATTCCCCATAAACGCCATACCCAGTTCCGAAAGGAGGATGGCACATTATACTCAGAACAGCTCTTCAGTACTGAGGGGTTTTCGTCCAACTATTCGCTTCTTTACCACTTGCATCCACCAACGGGTATTGTAAAAGTAGAAGAGCCAACAGATGTATCGCCCAAGGCGGCATCGGATAACATACTGAAACACAGGAGTTTTAAGGGTTTCAAAATAAAACCTGCAACCGAATACCTGGATAGCCGTAAAACCGTGCTGTTCAATAATGATGTTCACCTTAGCCTGGCTGCCCCGCAGGAAAGTATGGCGGCTGATACCTTCTACAAGAATGCAGATGCAGATGAAGTACTCTTCATACACGAAGGCACCGGGACGCTGAAAACCCAATACGGGCAGCTTCCCTTCAGCTATGGCGACTACCTTGTGATACCGAGGGGTACCATATACCAAATTGATTTTGATAGTAAGGACAACAGGCTTTTAATTATAGAATCATTTAGCCCCATTACTTTCCCAAAGAGATACCTGAGCAAATACGGACAGCTATTGGAACATGCCCCATACTGTGAACGCGACCTTCGCAAGCCCGAAGATCTGCAGACCATAGATGAAAAAGGGGATTTTTTGATAAAGGTGAAGAAAAAAGGGTTGCTATACCCTATATGGTATGGCTCACACCCCTTCGATGTAGTAGGTTGGGACGGCTATGAGTACCCATATGCCTTCAGCATACATGATTTTGAGCCTATAACCGGGCGCGTGCACCAGCCGCCACCTGTACACCAAACATTTGATGCACATAATTTCGTGATCTGCTCGTTCGTACCGAGACTCTTTGATTATCATCCGCAGGCGATACCTGCCCCTTATAACCACAGCAATATAGACAGCGATGAAGTGCTTTACTATGTAGATGGGGACTTTATGAGCCGCAAACATGTGGAACGCGGTATGATAACCCTGCACCCAGGAGGCATACCACATGGCCCGCATCCCGGCACAGTAGAGAAAAGCATTGGCGCCAAAGAGACCAAAGAACTGGCGGTAATGATAGATACCTTCCACCCGTTAAAGATGACCATGGATGCTATGGACATAGAAGACGATAGTTATATAATAAGCTGGATAGAATAATTTTGCTTGAAATGAGCATACAGGATACAGGATACAATAAGACAAAAGCCTTACTGAGGACATCGGCCATGGCAGAATGGAGTTGAGCTTAGCTGCACTAACGCTTACGGTTATTGCAGTTTTAAACTTCAGTAAACGCATCTTTTTCTTAAACTCATTTTTAAAAATCATTCAACAATGGAAGTATTAACAGCAAGTGCTAAAATGAAACAAGCGCAGGACTTCCTGCCCATTAACGGTACCGATTATATAGAGTTATACGTAGGCAATGCCAAGCAATCGGCACACTATTATAAGACCGCATTTGGTTTTCAGAGTAAGGCCTATGCCGGTCCGGAAACAGGTGTACGCGACAGGGCCTCCTATGTGCTGCAGCAAGGCAAGATACGTCTTGTACTCACAACACCGCTTAAGTCGGCAAGCCCGATATCAGAGCATATCTTCAAACACGGCGACGGCGTAAAAGTGCTGGCACTGTGGGTGGATGATGCATACAAGTCGTTCGAAGAAACAACCAAGCGCGGTGCCAAAGTATATATGGAGCCCACAACACTCACCGATGAGCATGGTGAAGTGCGTATGAGTGGTATCTACACTTACGGAGAGACCGTGCATATGTTTGTTGAACGCAAGAACTATAACGGTGTGTTCCTGCCAGGCTACCAGCCTTGGGAAAGCCAATATAACCCCGGTGATACCGGCCTGCTGCATGTGGACCACTGCGTAGGCAATGTGGGCTGGAACCGCATGAACCCTACTGTGCAATGGTATGAAGAGGTAATGGGCTTTGCCAACATCCTGTCTTTTGACGATAAGCAGATCAATACTGAATACAGCGCACTGATGAGTAAGGTGATGAGCAATGGTAACGGTTATGTGAAATTTCCGATCAATGAACCGGCTGAAGGCAAGAAAAAATCGCAGATAGAAGAATACCTGGAATTTTATGAAGGAGAAGGCGTGCAGCACATCGCTGTGGCTACCAAAGACATCCTGAAGACCGTTACCGATCTTAAATCGCGTGGCGTAGAGTTCCTCAGCGCACCTCCGGATGCTTATTACGAAGAGCTGAATAACCGTGTTGGTAAAATAGATGAAGAAGTAGCAGCCATCCAGAAACTGGGTATACTCGTTGACCGTGATGACGAGGGCTACCTGTTGCAAATATTCACCAAACCGGTAGAAGACCGCCCGACACTGTTCTTCGAGATCATACAGCGTAAGGGCGCCCAAAGCTTTGGCGCAGGCAACTTCAAAGCCCTCTTTGAGGCCATAGAACGCGAGCAGGAGAAACGCGGTAATTTATAATCTGAAAAGATCAAAGATCAATATTGCCATCCTATGTAGACAGGATGGCAATATTTTTGCGGTAAATATTTATAATGGAAGCCGGCAAACAGGAACGGGAAACGCTCAAAAAAGCCCTCAATGAATGAGAGCGGGAAGGCTTGCTCAGTCCTGAAAAAATCCATGAGTTGGAGGCCACGATCGTGCCGACAGACAGCGGCATGCAGCAAGTGGCCCGTTACTTCTTCTTCATTGCATTGTCCTGTATCCTGCTTGCATTTGCAGCTATATTTATAGATGATAAGCTACTGGAAAAAGTAAAAAGCTATTTCGCTTTCAGCAATCTTGCCATCGCCGGGCTTATGAGCGCATTGGCCATTATATGGTTCTGGTATATTGCCAGGCGCAAACAGAAGTTCAGCGAGATAATTTACGAGATCTATATGGTTTTGGGAGGCCTTGCCGTACTATGCGCTCTTGTTTATATATGCAAGGACACCGGGTCCGGACGCAATTATACCGGTTTCCTGTCTGTAGCATTCCTGGTCTTGCTTTGCTTGTCCATATTATTTCGTTCCCGGTCTTTATGGTTAGGCAGTATTTTGGCTCTTATGGGCTGGTTCGGTGCATTCAGCAGCTTATATACTGTTAATGACCGCTTTATCGGTATGAACTACCCCTTGCGATTCTCTATCTTCGGCCTCATACTGCTCGGGCTCTCTCTTATAATGAAACAGATCAGGGCTACTCTTTTTGTTGCGCGGAGTACTTATATCAGTGCCATGGTAATATTATTTACGGGATTATGGGGTGTTTCCATCTTCGGCAACTTCAGCAATATGGAACAATGGGCGCAGGTACGCCAGGTGCATGTGCTGGCATGGTCTATCGTATTTGCAATTGCTGCAGTTCTGTCATTCATTGCCGGCATAAAATACAAAGATGACTTTACTCGGGATATGGGCGTGCTATTCCTGCTGGTCAATTTATATACCCGCTATTTTGAATACTTCTGGGACTCGGTAAATAAAGGAATTTTCTTCCTTATACTTGCAGTATCCTTCTTCTTTATTGGCAGGTGGATAGAAAAGAAAAAGAGAACGAATGGCAAGATACTTCCTTGAAGTAATGTATGACGGTACGGCCTTTAACGGTTCGCAGATACAAGGCGAACTGCCCACGGTACAGCTTGCCCTTAACAATGCCCTTAGCACTATATTGCGTGAACCTGTTGAAACCTTTGGTGCAAGCCGTACAGATGAGAGCGTACATGCCCTTGGCAACTACTACCATTTTGATACAAATAAAGATCTATGGACCTCCTTCTTTTACAACCTTAATTCCATACTCCCGGGCACCATTGCCATAAAAAGGATATTTCGGGCCAATGACAACGAATTGAATGCCCGGTTCGCCGCGTTGACAAGAAGCTACCGTTACCGGATATACAACAGTAAAGACCCGTTCCTGTTGCGGCGTGCATTATATTTCCCTTTCAGGCTTGATCTGGAACTGCTGCAAGAGAGTGCAAGGATCATCATGAACTATGATAACTTCGAGACGTTCTCAAAACGCAATACCCAAAGCAAGACATTTATCTGCAAGATATACCGTTCCTACTGGGAAGAAATTGGTAAGGAACTTCATTATGTAGTGGAAGCTAACCGCTTTCTGCGTGGTATGGTGCGTGGACTTGTAGGCACACAATTACAGGTAGGTCGCGGCAAAATGAGTATTGAGAAATTCAGGGAAGTAATAGAGGCTCGCGATTGCACCTTAGCCGATTTCAGTGTAGATGGTCATGGTCTATACCTGGAACACGTACAATACCCTGAGGGAGTTTTGACGGAATTATTTGTTTAGCCTTATCCTCCATACAGACGCATCTTCACCATCTTGATGGTCTTTTTTAGTTTACTTTCCTGCTGTGCCTTTATGTCGTGGGGGTTAGGCTCTTTCTCCTTTACATAACCTCCAACACTGATGCCTTTGTCGAGCATGGCCCTGAAAAAATCATTACCACATTCATTATTGTGAAAGACAAGTTTATGCTCTACCCCACCATGGTATTTATTGGTAGAACGCTCTTTAATATCTTTTTTGTGGGATACGAATAATGCAGCAAGGTTCACGTGGTGCTCATTGCTTATGTTATCCGGCATCCTGAATACTAAGTCTGTCATTCCTGCAATTACTTACCCTCAATATACAAAATTTCCCCACGCGAAAAAGCCCCTAGGCGCTGAAGAGTTTGGCGATAAAGTAGGCAGCCGCAGCGGCTATGGAACCTATAACAGCCACCTTGATAGCACCGGCCCATGGTTTTTGCCCGGTTACCTTTGCTTTGAAAAAACCGAAAATAAAAAGGCACACCACCGTTATTGCGGCCGACCATTTCAGACCATCAAACGGATGCTGTACAAAGAAGTAAGGCGTTAAAGGCACCAGGCCGCCTACTACATATGATATACCAATATTAAAGGCGCTATTACGGGCACGTTTTGGATCGGGTTTGTCAAGGCCAAGCTCATACTTCATCATGAAGTCAATCCACTTTTCCTTATCCTTGGCCATTTCATCGGCTATGAGGTCCTGGGTTTCTTTACTGAGGCCCATCTCTGCAAACACATCCCTTACTTCCTGCTTTTCCCGCTCCGGCAGGTGGTCCACCTCGTACGCTTCGCGTTGCAGCTCGGCATTATAATGGTCCTGCTCGGTGCGGCCTGCCAGGTAGCCCCCCAGCCCCATGGCTATAGCCCCGGCAGCAATTTCTGCCAACCCTGCCGTTAT
Source organism: uncultured Flavipsychrobacter sp. (assembly GCA_964481425.1). Taxonomy (GTDB): domain Bacteria; phylum Bacteroidota; class Bacteroidia; order Chitinophagales; family Chitinophagaceae; genus MKUN01. The sequence continues at coordinate 52,855 of CAYZTM010000011.1, read as the reverse complement.
AACTATGGCGGTACTGTCAACCGCACCGCTCAAGCCTGCTGCCAGGGCAAAAGGCACGGTAAGCCCATCCGACATACCGATAACGATATCGGTGACCAGCGCACTGCTTTCAAAGTGTTTTTCTTCGTGTTTGTTCGACATCAGAAATGCTGTTCAAGGCTATGTTTGATAATGGCTATGCAATCATCTATCTGCGCCCTCGTTATTACAAGCGGCGGGGCAAAACGTATCTTATCTCCATGTGTGGGCTTAGCCAACAGGCCATTTTCTTTGAGTTGCAGGCAGAGGTCCCAGGCAGCATCTTTATCAGCATGATCAATTACTATAGCATTCAGCAGGCCCTTGCCACGCACGAGAGCTATATTAGGATGGTTGATCGCCTTTAACTGCTCACGGAAATATTCGCCCTGTATCGCGGCATTCTCTGTCATGTGTTCATCCTTCAGTACCTGGAGTGCGGTCATAGCTACCTTACAGGCAAGCGGGTTACCTCCGTAAGTGCTGCCGTGCTCACCTGGTTTTATGGTCAGCATGATCTCATCATCAGCCAGCACAGCCGATACAGGCATGGTGCCGCCTGACAGTGCCTTGCCCAGAATCAATATATCAGGGCGTACCTGCTCATAATCGCAAGCCAGCATTTTCCCTGTACGGGCAAGCCCCGTCTGTATCTCGTCGGCTATGAAAAGGACATTGGCTTCTTTGCATAAAGCCGCAGCTTTACTCAGGTAACCATCATCTGGAACCACCACACCCGCCTCGCCCTGTATAGGCTCTACCATAAATGCGGCCACCTGTTTGTCCTGCAGGGCCTCCTGCAAGGCAGTGATATCATTATATGGTACGATCTCATAACCCGGCGTAAACGGACCAAAGCCTGATTTTGCCGTAGGATCGGTACTGAATGATATAACATTGATGGTGCGCCCATGAAAGTTATCGGCACACACTATTATTTTGGCCTTGTTTTCTTCAATACCCTTTACCAGGTAAGCCCATTTACGGGCCAGTTTCAATGCTGTCTCCACACCTTCTACCCCGGTATTCATTGGCAGCACCTTATCGTAGCCAAAATAGCGGGTGATGTACTCTGTATATTCGCCCATCTCCTCGCTGTGGAATGCCCGCGAAGTGAGGGTAAGCTTTTGGGCCTGCTCTATAAAGGCAGCTATTATCTTAGGATGACAATGCCCCTGGTTGACTGCAGAATATGCAGAAAGAAAGTCGAAATAACGCTTATCGTCCACATCCCATACATACACGCCCTCACCACGATTCAATACCACCGGCAAAGGGTGATAATTATGCGCACCATAGCGGTCTTCCTTATCCAAAAAATACCGTGTCCTGTCTGATATATTCATAGCAGTTAACATGTGCCAAATTTAGGTTATTGTAAGGAGAGATACATATGATTTGTGCAATAATTAATTGAAATATTTGCATATGTCATATCCTGAAAAAAAAATCAAAAAACATGATTTATATCTCTGATACGATTGACCAATATCATATTATATTATGGCAGATCATTATTTTTTTGTGCATTAATAATCAACCAAACAAGTGTAAATATGAAAGAGCATTTATTGATTCGGTCTTTTCTGCAGATACTGTTTGCCGTTTTGCTACTTAATGCAGTGCCCGGAGTTAATGCCTACGGGAAATTGGCAAACACCATAAGTAATCGTGACGGTGCTAACCGGAACGACTACCAACGCATAAGTTGTGGCTATAACAGCACTTTTGAGATAAGGGGCGGTACATTATGGGCATGGGGCAGCAACTTTAACGGACAACTGGGTGACGGAACATATAACGACCATGAGAACCCTGTGCAGATAGGCGTAGATGATACCTGGCGCAATATTGCCGCAGGCACGAGCCATACACTTGGCTTAAAGGCTGACGGCAGCTTATGGGCATGGGGCGACAATACCTATGGCCAGCTTGGCAACGGTACCAATACAAGTAGCCTGGTACCCATTCAAATACCCGGCACATGGTCATCTGTCTCTGCCAACAACACATTTAGTCTTGCGCTAAAGGCCGATGGTAGCTTATGGGCATGGGGATACAACGCATATGGCCAGTTAGGTGATGGTTCTAACACCAATAAGAATAGCCCTGTGCAAATAGCAGGAACATGGTCGGCTGTCGTTTGCGGAGGATTTCACACACTAGCCCTAAAAGCTGACGGTAGTTTATGGGCATGGGGATATAATTCAGATGGGCAATTAGGTAACGGAACAAATACTTCAGCAAACAGCCCAATGCAAGTAGCAGGAAATTGGACGAGCATAGCTGCCGGGGCATATCATAGCCTAGCTTTGCAAGCCGATGGTAGCTTATGGACATGGGGACAAAACACTTATGGGCAGCTGGGTATTGGCAACAATACCAACAGCAATATACCAGTACCAGTGGCTGGCACATGGTCAGGCATTGCTGCCGGTAGTAACTACTCTTTTGCACTTAAGGCAAACGGTGGGTTGTGGTCATTTGGTTATAATGCACACGGAGAGTTGGGCGACGGCACCAATACCAACAAGAGCATACCGGTACAGATAGCCGGCAACTGGTTGGTCGCAAACGCCGGTGCCGGACAATCTATAGGACAAAAATCAGACGGCACTCTTTGGGCATGGGGAAGAAACGACTACGGACAGTTTGGAAATGGGAACTGGAACAATAGTAATGTGCCCACGCAAACCAGCATACAACTACAAGAATGGATAAAAGTGATAGGAGGGGCAAACCATACGCTGGCCATTAAATCTGACGGCACTTTGTGGGCATGGGGCAGCAACTGGCATGGGGAGTTAGGGGATGGAACAGGTATAGATAGCTATACGCCTGTATTAGTAGCTGGGTCTTGGTTAGATGTCAGCGCTGGAGAATATCATAGTCTGGGTATTAAAACAGATGGCACCCTGTGGGCATGGGGTTACAATAACAACGGACAACTCGGCGACGGAACCAATAACAGTACCAATGTGCCTGTGCAAATAGGAACCGATCACGATTGGGTGCGGGTATCTGCAGGGGGTGGACATAGTATGGCACTCAAGGCTGATGGTTCCCTCTGGTCGTGGGGACGTAATTATGATGGTCAGGTTGGAGATTCTTCAAATACAGACCGGAATAGCCCGGTGCAGCTAACAGGATTATGGAGAACAATTGTAGCAGGAACATATCACAGTTTAGGGTTAAGGGATGATGGCACATTATGGGCATGGGGACAGAATTATTACCATGGTCAGCTAGGTAACGGATCAAATACAAACTATAATTACCCGGTACAATCAGGAGTAGATAATAGCTGGGTCGATATCACTTCCGGCTACGCTCATAGCATGGGACTGAAGGCCAACGGCACCATTTGGGCATGGGGCTATAATGGTTATGGCCAGTTGGGCGACAATACCTACATGGATAAAAACAGTCCAATACAAGTAGGAGTCGATAACAATTGGACCGCCGTATCAGGAGGAGACATTCACTGCATGGCCTTAAAGGCAAACGGCGATCTCTGGGCATGGGGCTATAATGGCTATGGTAACCTTGGCGATGGGACGGGAACTGACAGACTAATCCCCGTACAGATAGCTTCAGAGGTGAATGTGATTCAGCTATACCAATCAACAAATGCTTATCATTCAGCAATCATAAAGCCAACCAGGGATAAAATTTGTCTTACGGGTTATAATGGTTATGGTGAACTGGGCGATGGCTCTACTATTAACAGGGTACTATACAACTGTATCACAAGCTGTGTCCCTGTTGCACCATTAATAAGCATCAGCGCTAGCCCAAATGACACAATATGCAGCGGTACATTAGTAACATTTACCACATCCGTCCAAAATGAAGGGCCCTCACCATCGTATCAATGGTACAAGAACGGCGGTCTCGTAGGCGCAAATATGAATAGCTATAGCTCATCGTTGCTTAACGACAGCGATGTGGTATACTGTGTTTTGACAAGCAATGCAAACTGCCTGGCTCAGCCCAGCGCAACTAGTAATGCAGACACGATAAAATGGCATACCCCCAATAACGCATTGGCCGGAAGTGCTGGAAATACAGAAACCAATACAACACTCATGGATGGCGATGCAACCATTAGTTATACGGATTGTGACCTGATGGCTACCATTCACCCGATTGCACCGGCCCCTGTAGCCGACACTACTGTAGTGAAAGTGACAATTGACAATGCCGTAAACAGTTACAATGGTCAGCCTTACGTACAGAGGCACTATGACATAGAACCGGCACTCAATGCAGGAAATGCAACAGCTACAATAACACTTTATGCCTACCAAAGTGAATTTGATGCATACAATACAGCTGCAGCTACAGCCGGCTTGCCACTATTGCCCTCTACCCCTGTTGACAATGGTAACGTTCGTATTACGCAATTTCATGGCATTGGCACAGCCCCAGGTAATTATCCCGGTCAGGAAATATTAATAAGCCCGGTAGTAAACTGGGACGCCGTAAACAATTGGTGGAGCATGACCTTCGATGTAACCGGTTTCAGTGGTTTCTACATACATACTACAGTTGCGAATGGTCCCCTGGCGATCCAGGTTAATGGGATCGCAGCAAGTAATCACGGTCCGAAAAACCGGATAGACTGGACCACATCTACAGAAGCACCGGGCGAAATATTCACTATTGAGCGTGGTGTTGACGGAAGAAATTTCACGCCAATAGAAGATATATCGTCCAGCAGCAGTCCCGGAAATCATACTTATTGGGATGAAACCCCATATACAGGCATTAACTATTACAGGATCAAATTGACAGACATTGCTAAGAAAGTAAGTTATACGAAGATAGTATCTGCAATAGTTAAGGGAGACAACTCCAATAACATAGTAGCCTACCCTAACCCTGCAAAAAACACGGTAAGCATTTATGCTCAATACAACCAAACAGCCCATGCATATCTTACGCTCAGTGATATTACGGGAAAGGAACTTATGAAGTTAGAAGTAAAAGGCTCAAGAACAGATATCGACCTGCATAATCTTCCAGAGGGCATCTACCTATTGAAGTATGTTGACGAAACAAGGAGGGAAGTTGTCAAAATAGAAAAGATAAAATAAGCAATTAGAGTAACCCGAGAACCCTTGTTCTTATAACATAAGTGCCGTAACCCCGGCACTTATGTTATAGCTACTCCTTTACCAGTCTGACCATACTACGACCCGACCCCGTCCGAACGTTTAGAAAATAAACACCTGTTGTAAGCCCAGCCATATTGAGCCTGAACGACCTGGCATTGAGGCTTGTTCTTTCCATGAGTACCTTACCTGTAATGTCAGTCAATGAAATATCTGTCTGCGGATAAACTTTATCCAGCTCAATGTTTACCTGATCCCGCACCGGGTTCGGAAAAGCCTTTGCATTTACCGTGGTGCTGTTAGGTACAGAAACTATAGGTAGGATCAGTTTTTGCACATAAGCGTCCTGGTTGCTTATCGCGCTGAGGTTGAATACACCTGCATTCGGATCAAAATCACAAATGCCCTTGAACAAGCCTGTGCTGTATACATCTCCCATTATATCTGTAATGATAGCATTTCCCATATCTGTTGCAGAACTGCCCATTGAGCGCGCCCACGACAAGCTACCAACACTATCGTATTTGGCCACAAATATGTCCTCATTACCATGCCCCGTCAGGTTAGTAATGCCGGTATCCGGATCAAAGTCGACCGAAAAGCCACTAAAATAACCTGTGACGTAAATACCACCCGAGATATCTATATTGATATCATTACCCGCATCAGCGCCGGTGCCTCCAACTTGCTTTGCCCATACAAAATTGCCTGAGCCATCCAGGTTAAGTATGTAGATATCCTTATCACCTGTTGCTGTGAGCGTTTGTGTACCGGGCCCCGGATCAAAATCGGCAGAGTCCTGGAAATAACCGGTAACGAAAACATTCCCCATAATATCCGTAGCGATCCCAAGACCATCATCGGTGCTGCCGCTACCTATACTTTTAGCCCAATTCAATTGGCCCGTGTCGCCATACGATGCAATAAAAATATCCGCTCCGCCATTCGTGCTTAGATTTACGGTTGCCGGACCGGGGTCAAAATCAACAGGGGCCCCGTTGAAATTACCCGTCACCAATACATTGCCCATGTAGTCTACTGCAATGCTCTGGCCCATATCCGTATTGGCGCCACCTGCACTATGTGCCCAAAGGTAATTGCCTGATGAGTCGTACTTGGCCACAAATATGTCTTCTATTCCATTACCTATAAGGTTGGCCGTACCCGGCCCCGGATCAAAATCTACAATGCCTTTAAAGTACCCTGTGATATAAACATTGCCGGACAGATCGGCAGTAATACCATGCCCCTGGTCATTGGCTGTTCCACCGATCCTATGGGCCCAGACCAAAGCACCCGAGGAATTGTATTTGGCAAAAAAAATATCGTCGTTAGCAAGGGCAACAAGATTGGTTACGCCGGTATCCGGATCAAAGTCAACGGTATTCTTAAATTGACCGGTGATATAAACATTGCCTGCGAGATCGGTGTAGAGATCATGCACAACATCGGTACTTGTGCCCCCTATGCTAAATGCCCAGATCAGGTTGCCCATTGCATCCAGCTTTTGGACATAAATATCATCGCCACCGGCACTGTATGCGATTTGTGTACCGGGACCAGGGTCAAGGTCTGCACTATCATCAAAAACACCTGCACTGTACACATTGCCCATCGCATCCAGGCCTATACCCTTGCCTTCTTCAGATTGGGAGGGGCCGGCAACTTGCTTTGCCCATGAAAAATCCTGTGCCCGGGACGAAATGTCTGCCATTACAAGCATTGAAGTGAACAAACAGACTTTTGTAATACTTTTTCTCATAATTGTCATTTTCTGGGGTGAACAAAAGAAACATATTAGTTATCTGTCTGTCTGCGGTGACACATAGATAATAATCTATAATAAAGATAAAAACGTTTTTTATATAATGAAAGAAATAAATCTTTCAGATTGCCTTGTACCTAAAAAAATCTCCCGTAGAAACGGGAGATCAGACATTGATCGAAACATTGTCTCACACACTAATTCATTTGCTTTTTCAGGTCTTCAAGCTTAGCCTTTTCCGTATCCAGAGCTACTTGTCTTTGCGTCATTGCCGATTTGTTCTCTGCCATTTTCTTTTCCAGGTCCTCGCGTTGTTTTATCATGTCTGCACTTTCATCTCCTAGCTTTTTTTGTTCGGCATCCATCTTTTTAACTACATCTTCTTCTTGCAGCACCGCTTTTCTTAACCTTAAGTAGTTACCGAAGGAATTAAGAAAATCCTGCACCTTGTTTATTAAGGCTGCATCCTTGGCTCCTGACACAAAATTATCATAGCCCTTTGCCAGCAACATAGTCACCGTAGTATTACCCCTCCGGCCTTTTACTTTAACGTAGATATCCAATTTGTCAGGCGATACCCTTCCCCAGTTGGTAGCTTTATAAGCATCATAACCGCTTTCTAAGCTCCTTTTACCAAAACCTTCTTTAGCCAGCTTTTCTTTCAGAGATTCTTCGGTGAAATTTTCATCGGCCTGGTAATTCGCTTCAATGGCGGGCTGGAGTTTGTCTTTGAATTTTACAGTTGTCTCCCTTGCGTTTTGTGCATTAGCTACATTTGCCATTAGCATTATGGCCATCGCACCGGCCATTACATAAGTTTTTATCATTCATTATTCGTTTGGTACAGTATTTTAAAATCAAACCATGTACCAAAAACTCCGAATTAATTCTACAAGAAAGATCTTTAATGTTTGCTTGATTTGGCAAACGAAGGCATGTTTTACTCCCTTTTTTAGCAATTATTGGCTACATTAGAACATAAACATGGGGCTGCGTGTTAAACCTATGATATGACAAGACGACTTATTTGCATATTACTGTGCCTGGTATTCGTAAACGCTCAATCCCTCCGGGCACAGGATAGCAGCAGGCTAGCCAACGATTCCGCTAATGCTGCGATGCTGCAAAGCTATCGGCAAAAGTTGGCCGATATAGAACAGCAACGCATCGCTGATTCCATTAATAAAGCTGAATTACAATTACAGTTCAATGCTTTACAAGCCACTGATAAGATAAAAAAGCAGGAACTACAACAACAGCTCGACTCCCTGAACCGTGAAGAGGCCCGGCGCATAGCACAAAAGAAGGCACAGGTGGACTCGATGCGTAAGACCGTGAAGGGATACGTAGTAGAGGGGCCGCTGCATGATACACTGTTCTATATCTACAATAGGCTGGGCAGCTTCCCGGCAAAAGAGCGGGCCACGGCAGTAAGTGAAAGAATAAAAACACTGGCAGAAGATTTCGGCTTCTCTGCCGACTCGCTGAAACTCGCTGCATCGGAAAACACGGCTGATATCATTTACGGACAAACCATAATTCTAAGCATATCCGAGAATGATGCTCTTTGGAACAATACCAATAAAGAAGCTCTTGCAAAGCAATACAGGCAACTCGTTATACACTCGGTCCGTAACTACAAAAAGGAAACCGGGCTAGTATCGCTGGGCAAAGAGATAGGGCTTGCCTTGCTGGTCCTGCTTATCATTGGGCTGCTCATCAAATATACCGGCAGGTTGTTTCGCTGGACGGCCATCAGGATACAGCAACAGGAAGGCAAACTGATACGTGGCATACGCATCAGGAACTATACCCTGTTTGATGCCAAACGTGAAGTACAGGCCCTGCTTACAGTTAATACAATACTCAAATGGCTGGTCTTCCTGCTGGCTATTTACATCACACTCCCTGTGCTCTTCGGCATTTTCCCATGGACCAGGAATTTTGCTGACACATTGTTTGGCTACATACTTAACCCCGTCAAGAAGATAGTGCTCGCCTTCTGGCATTACCTGCCCAATCTTGTTACCATCGTGGTCATCATATTTGTGTTCCGCTATGTATTACGCGGTATCCACTTCCTGAAAACGGAAATAGAGCACGGCAACCTGCGCATACCGGGTTTTTACGACGACTGGGCCAACCCTACCTACCAGATCGTAAGGGTACTTGTCTTCGCCTTTCTCCTGGTGGTCATCTTCCCTTATCTACCCGGCAGCAATTCGCCCGTGTTCCAGGGTGTTTCCGTATTTCTGGGCTTCCTCTTCACTTTCGGGTCTGCAGGTTCCTTATCCAACCTGATAGCGGGATTGATCCTTACCTATATGCGCCTCTTTAAACTGGGCGACCGTGTGAAAATAGGCGAGGTATCCGGCGATGTCATCGAGAAGTCGCTGTTAGTGACGCGCATCCGTACGATAAAGAACGAGATCATTTCCATACCCAATTCCACCGTGATGAATAGCCATACGATCAACTACAGCAGCGATGCCCCGGATAAAGGGCTCATCGTCCATACCACGGTCACCATAGGCTACGATGTGCCCTGGCGCGATATGCATGCAGCTTTGCTTGAGGCGGCGGAACGTACTGCATTATTACTCAAAGACCCCGCCCCTTTCATCCTGCAGACCAGCCTTGATGACTTTTATGTATCGTATGAGTTGAATGCTTACACCCGCGAACCACATAAGCAGGCCGTCATATATTCTGAGCTACACCAGAACATACAGGATGTGTGTAACGAAAAAGGTATAGAGATCATGTCGCCGCATTACAGGGCACAGCGCGATGGCAATAGCACAACGATACCGCCATCATACCTGCCGGACGATTATGAGAATCCCGGATTTAATATCAAACTAAAGAATAACGATAAACATGCCGACAACAACAGGTGAATTTGAGGTAAAACTAGTTCCGCAGACAGATCGGGAGATACCCGGTTTAGCGCGAATGACCATAGACAAACAATTCCGCGGCGGGCTGGAGGCCACCTCGCAGGGACAAATGCTTAGTGCAGCCGGCGAAGTAAAAGGTTCGGCCGGCTATGTGGCTATAGAACGTGTGGATGGAACCCTCGACGGGAAAAAAGGCAGTTTTGTATTGCAACATACTGCCACTATGGATAGGGGCAATCCATCTTTAAGCATACACATCGTTCCTGACTCAGGTACGGGTGACCTTAGCAACATCAGTGGCAGGCTGAATATACGCATAGAAGAAGGTAAGCATTATTACGACCTGGATTATAATTTGTAAAAGAGCCCTACCCTGCATTAAATTTTATTTCTGTAGATTTAAGTATACAAGCCCTTGCCGCGAGAAAAAGTAGTATGTAGCAATGAAGAAAAATGCCCCGGTACAGTTGAACGAATTGCAAGCCACTGCCATATGTGGCAATGATATCAGTTCATCATGTTTATACGTTTCTGCACTTACTATACTTTATGCCGGGCAATATGCCTGGATATCGCTGCTGTTCGTAGCGCTTGTGCTCCTGTTCTTCCGTAAGATATATGGAGAGGTAGTGGGTGCCATACCGCTAAACGGCGGAGCCTATAACGTATTGCTTAACACAACCACCAAACGGATGGCATCATTTGCGGCCACGCTTACCATCCTTTCCTACATGGCTACGGCAGTGATATCGGCCAATGAGGCCATGCACTATTTGCATGATTTGCTTAATAGCTTGAATGTGACCCTGGCAACAGTGGTTTTGCTCGGCATCTTTATGGGCTTAGCCATCTTAGGCATCGGCGAATCGGCTATAGTAGCTGTTGTCATCTTCATCATCCATATCAGTGCCCTGCTTTTACTGGTGTTTACCGCCATATGGTTTGTGGCAGGACATGGTCTCGATACACTGAACTTTAATTGGCATAGCTCCCTCACTTTAGGTCGCAATATCCCAAAAGCCATTTACCTCGGCTTTGCAGCCGGGATGTTGGGCATATCAGGCTTTGAGAGCTCCGCCAACTTTGTAGAGGAACAAAAGCCGGGAGTATTTCGTAAAACATTAAGAAACATGTGGGTGGTGGTAAGCTTTTTCAACCCGCTTATCGCCTTCCTGGCCATTTGCATATTGCCGCTTACGGAAGTAGGGCAGCACAAAGAAGCATTGCTATCTTTCCTTGGCCATACTACTGCGGGCAACTGGCTGGCAATTCTTATATCCGTAGATGCGACATTGGTACTGAGCGGTGCTGTGCTTACCTCGTTCGTAGGCGTTACCGGCCTTGCCGAACGCATCACACTCGACAGGATACTGCCCAATTTCTTCCTGAAAAAGAATCGCAGGGGCAGTAACTATCGCATAATCATTACATTTTTCATCCTCTGCGTATCGGTACTCTATGCAACAGCCGGCGATCTTGAAGCATTGGCCGGTGTTTATACCTTTTCCTTTCTTGCAGTAATGGCCCTATTTGGCATGGGCAACCTCCTACTGAAGTTCAAGCGCCGACGCTTGCCTCGGCCGGAACGCGCAAAGGGCTTCATCGTATTGATTGCAATAGCATTGGTAATGACTGCTTTTATAGCCAATGTAGGTATGAATACGGATGCTTTTTATACCTTTTTACGGTATCTGGTTCCGGCGGTAGCCTTTATCGCGATCATGCTGAACAGGGCAGTCATTGTTGAACTGCTCATAGAAGCCGCGGAACATGCTTATAATCCTTTCAGAAAATGGACCCTGATAGCAAGAAGATACCTGAACAAATTTCATCGTAAAATAAGCGCGCAGGAATTCGTATTTTTCTCGAAAGGAGACAACGTGGCCATCCTCAATAAGGTGATGCAATACGTAGAATCGAACGAAACTACCAAGCGGTTGAAGATCGTAAATGTGAAGAAAGAAGGGGACAGTAACGAGATACTAAAAAAAGACTTGAAAGTACTCGACAGGGCTTACCCGGATATTGACATTGAATTTATAGAGATAATTGGTGTATTTGGTCCCGACATTATAGATGAGTTATCGAAAGAATGGAAGATACCAAAAAACTTCATGTTCATTGGCTCGCCGGGCAACCGATTCTCTTATCGCGTTGCTGAGCTGGGCGGGGTTCGTCTTATTATGTAAAACAATAAAAAATGAGGCATTTCCTGACATACGAATTGTTCCATGTAAAAGGATATACATTGACCACATGGAACCTCATCATGTGTGCCATAATCATACTCGCCAATATTTTCCTGATCAGGTTCATAGCGTTTGCTGTTAACAGGCGATTCAAACGTATTGGCGATGCGCATGGCAGGCGCTTTACCATCATCCAGTTGCTAAAATACGTGCTTTGGAGCATTACGATTGTGCTGGCCATTGAGGCGTTGGGCTTTAATGTCACCATCCTTGCGGCCAGTAGTGCCGCCTTGCTGGTGGGTTTTGGCATTGGCATGCAGAACATCTTTAAAGATTTCATGTCGGGGATAGTGATACTGGTGGAGGGCAGCGTGAAGGTCAATGATATCGTGCAAATACAGGAAGATGTACTTAAAGTAAAGAAGATATCCTGGCGTACCTCTGAAGTTATTACAAGGGAAGATAAAGTAGTAATAGTGCCTAATCATAAGTTCACTGAGGAGAATGTAATTAACTGGACACACAACACTACCCCAACCCGCTTCACGGTTGATGTCGGTGTCGATTATTCATCGGATATAAACTTAGTGGAACAATGTTTGTTAAAGTCTGTAGAAGGCCATGAAGATATCATACATACCGATGAATATCTGCCATTTGTACGTTTTACCAATTTCGGCGACTCAGCACTACAGTTTCAGCTACTGTTCTGGAGCGACAACCTGTTCCGCATAGAGAACACAATGAGTGCTGTGCGTTTTGAGATAGCGCGGATATTCAAGGAAAATAACATTACGATACCATTCATGCAAGTGGTGATACATCAATCATAAAATGTAATAGCGATGCAGGACCTGGTAAACAAGTATATGTCTGACCCGGTGGTCAGTAAACTGGTCACTTTGGTGATCGGGATCATTATTATATGGGTGATCATTAAAATACTGGGCAACATAATACCGGGTAAGATAAAGGATAACAGCATCCGCTATAAAACCAAGAAGACCATAACTTTTACCGGTTACATACTGGTAGTATTGCTGGTATTGTTCACATATAGCAACAAACTTGGCGGTATTACCGTAGCTTTCGGCATCGCCGGTGCAGGTATTGCTTTCGCCTTGCAAGAGGTCATAGCCTCATTTGCAGGTTGGCTGGCCATATTATTCGGTGGCTTCTACAAAACCGGGGACCGGGTGCAATTAGGTGGTATCAAAGGTGATGTGATGGATATCGGCCTGCTCAGGACCACTGTCATGGAAACAGGACAGTGGGTAGATGGGGACCTGTATAATGGGCGAATAGTTTTGATAGCAAATAGTTTTGTTTTTAAAGAGCCTGTTTTCAATTATTCCGGCGATTTTCCCTTCTTATGGGACGAAATAAAAGTACCTATTCAATACGGGAGCGATTATGATAAGGTTAACGATATATTACTTAGGGCTGGTAATGAAATTGCAGAGAACCTGACAGAAGTATCCAGAAAAAAATGGGAGCATCTCCAATACAAGTACCGTCTTGAGGATGCCCAGATATCACCTATGGTTTCGTTGGTTGCTAACGATAATTGGGTTGAATTCACCCTGCGTTATGTAGTGACCTATAATAAGCGGAGGTCTACAAAGACCCGGCTATTCACCTATATTCTGAAAGAGATTGACAATACGAACGGGGCTATCAAAATGGCCTCTGCCACCTTTGATATTGTGGGCGTTCCCGGATTAAATGTGAACTTGGGTAAATAGGTGAAAGTTAGTTCAACAACTAGTCAAGTGTATCACTATCAACAAGATTCAATTCCGGCTCAGGGAGAACCACAGCTTCATGGCTGTTTATTTTATCCAGTTCCAATACGGTATGCGAGCCATCCTCAGCACGATGGAACATTGGGAGGAAACGTGCTCCGTATATCAGTTCAGAGATATGATATGACGTCCTTTGTTGCACGGTATTGGAAAAATGATCATCAAAGGCTTTTACCGCAACTATCAGTTCCAGTCTTGACTCTTGGAAGTCCTCTTGTGTATAGGTATATAAAGGGCTGTTCTCGTCTAATGGATGCACCACCGTCCAGCTGAGGGCAAGAGAATTCACCTTTGTAAATTCCAGGGGAAGCGGGTAAAAATGCGTAAGCTGTTTACCATTTTCCTTCACATGTACAGCCGCTGTCACCATCGCTTCGGCGTCGGTCAGATGGTTGTTTTTATAGGTAGCCATTCGGAACATTAGTGCGCGACCACCTTTGTAAGGTGCCACCAAAGCATTTCCGCTGAACAACAAGTAAGCCCTTGGGCGCGTAAAGCGTCCGTAAAGCAAGCCGGTTACCATGGCAAAAGCCAATATCCCTACAAAAGCTTCTACCGAAGCAATAAAGCTGGTCGCAATACTATTAGGTGCAACATGACCATAGCCAACGGTAGTAAGTGTTTGCGAGCTGAAGAAAAAAGCATCCAGGAAGCGCTCCCAGCCTGAAGTGGTAGGATTGATGCCCGCGAGCTTATCGACGCCTACTAAAAAATAAATGGTTGCAAATATGAGGTTTACCGTCGTATAGCACAGCACTATAAAAAGCCAGAACTTATTGCGGGGCATCCGCAGCATGGAATGATACAAGCTGATCCGCTCCCAAAGCGGCAAACCTGTTTTACGCAGGTTGGTAGTACCATCCTTATTGGTAAGCCTCCCACCCTCAACATTACTGTTAGGACCAAAGCCCGAGTTATCAATGTTTTTAAATCTTTGCCTGCGATGCATTGCCATAACTACTCTGTTGACGCAATTCGATACGCAAGGATGCCAATGCAACCACTGCGGTCAATATACAAGCTAAAATTAATACATTTTCGGAGTTAAAATACAAGCAAAGCAAATAACGAAATGCTATAAAGAGTAAGAAAAAAACAATGAGCTTGATAGTCCAATTCCGATACGGCAATAGGCGTCTAACAGGCACATTTACTGTTTTTGCTGTGTGATACAGGTAATATGCTGCCTGCAGGTAAGTACTAACCGTAAAAGCCAGCGCTACACCTGGCAAACCCATCAGCAGGCTGAAAGGATATATTAGACCACAAGCAATGAGCAGGTCGACAACCGAGCCAGTGTTGATCACGCGACCCTTGTGTTTATTTTGTAAAACAGCTGTGAAATTATAAGCCCTGAGAGGAACCACAAAAATAGTGGCAAGGAAGATGGGTACAGAGCTTTGATATTTGCCGGCAAATACTACCTCAAATATTTCATATCTAAAAAACAACAAGAAAAAGAATAATGGGAATACTATGGCTGACAGTATTCGTGCAGAATGCTGCATTAAGTGTATAATGTATCCATCGTCACCTTTATTGATGGCAAGGTTTATGAGTGCGGCACTACCTACCGCGCTTAATATGAGCGGTAAAAAGGGAACATCGCTCGCCCCATTATAATATATGGCGGATAAGGAAGCACTTAAAAAAAGAGAGATAAATATCTTATCGATCCATTTGAATGTGAGCTGGGAAATATCGTAAAACATCATATGCTGCCACAATGATCTGGATTGTTCAACAGCTATTTCCGCTGTTTGTGCTTTGGCGATGTTCCTGATATTATTGCGCGACGAATAAATGTAAAACAGTAAACGCAAAATACTGATCAACAGTAAAGCAACAAACAAGTACTCCAAAGCAAGATCATTATTAAGTACATACCAATGAAGAAAAAGAAAGAAGATTGAATAGACAATGTTTGTCATGGCCACAAACCTAAAACTATGGCAAACGATCAAAAACGACTCCAGTATGACCGATAAAGTATATACTACCAGAAAGAAAAAAGAAGTAAAAAAGCCTGCAACACCTGAATGGAGTTGCATAGCCGCAAAAAGAAAGGCCGTGGCTGTAACCCAGAGCGCATACAACCCAAAATATTTCTTTTGTATGCGCTTATACAACCCAACTATTATAGCTGGAGTATAAGTGGGAATGAACAAATGTACCCCTGCACAGGCTATGGCAGTCAGCAAAGGCAGCTGCGCCCAAAAATTGATGTACCTCCCATTAAGGGAAACGTCCAGGTTCCGGGCGTAGTATATCGTGACCAGCACACTTGCCAACACAGGAAAGAACCTGATAAGGAAAATGAATAGCGACTGGCCAAAGAATGAATTACGGTTTGCTTTGGGCAAAAGCCTCACAATCTGTCCTGTTTAGTTGTTTAATAACCTTTGCAGGATTACCTGCTATTACACAATATCCTTCGGTAAAACTCTTTGTAACAATTGCCCCGGCACCGACAATTGTAAAATCGCCAAGACTCACCCCCGGCAATACAACAGCACCCATACCCACCCAGCAATATTTACCGATATGAATGCCATCCCCCGGTATATATGCATCATTGTTAACAAAGTCGTGGTTGGCAGATACAAGTCCTACATTAGGGCCTATATTAGTATAATCGCCGACAGTGATTCCGTTTTGTGCATTGATATATACACCCGGAGAATCACCGGGATAAGTACCCTTTCCGCATATCAGCTGTTCGGGATTTCGGATGGTACTTGTATGATGCACCGCCCATTTAACACCATGA
Organism: uncultured Flavipsychrobacter sp.; assembly: GCA_964481425.1. Classification (GTDB taxonomy): domain Bacteria; phylum Bacteroidota; class Bacteroidia; order Chitinophagales; family Chitinophagaceae; genus MKUN01. Next base: position 36,291 of record CAYZTM010000011.1, on the reverse strand, counting down.
TTCTGACGAAGCACCCGTCGGAACCAAAAATCTGCCAGGTAGAAGCCAATACTCATTTCTTTCCTCAAGCGGAAAGTTTTGCGCAGCAGGTATGATATACTACCGCTCATAATTTATGCGGTCCCTCCTGGTTGTTTCCTCACAACCTGGTACACAGCCCCCAGGCACACACCTAATAACAATATACTACTTATCAGGGCAATCTTGTTCCCCTTCTCAAAAGTTTCAGAAATGAACCGGAATTCGATCTTATGCTGTCCTGCGGGTACTTTAACGCCTCTTAGTACATAATCGGTACGATATATTGGCGTTTCCTTCCCATCTATGAAAGCGTGCCAATCCTTATAATAGATGTCCGAGAACACGGCAAAACCATCCATACTGTTGTTCGAAGCATAGGATATCTCATTCAACCCATACTTAGCCAGTTTCACATAGGCAGCACTGTCTTTACCAACATTTCCGTTGCCAACCTGCCCCTGGTATTTACTGCGCAATACAGCAGTATGCAGAGGTTCAAAGCCACCAACATGGGCAGTGTCTCCTAATTTGCCGGCATTCAGGTCATTCATTTCCTCATCGGCAGTACCAGCCCATTTGATATTATCCACAAACCAGGCATTACCGCATGCCTCAGCGTTACGTTGCAAACCTGGGCCTCCGCCCTTGGTCGGGAAAATAAAGTATTTGGCATTAAGCATATTAAGCACCTGTGCATTCACATTCCCAGTGTTGAAATCCATTTGGCGGTCGATCAGGTCCTGGTATATTTCCATCTTCGCAGGGCTATAACCCCCTATGCATTTATGAAAATAGGCCTGGGTAGCATCGTTATAAACATTCCTTGAGATGTCAAGCACACGATAGTAGGGATCCGGGTCCTGCATAATTTGTGCATCTACAGGGCGGGGTTGAAAATTGGCTTCATAGTCACTCTCATCCTGGTATTTATCTTCAGTCATATAGTTGGCATCAACACGCATTATGTCCACGGCAACAAGTACACCAACGCCTATAATAAGCACATTGGCCTTCACCATGTTCTTTATATAGGCCCATATCAACGCAGCCGCCAGCAGAATGAACACGGCGCTAGTCAATGCACTCTTCATGGCCAATGAACTACGGTCTTCTTTTAGTGCCCTGATTATTTCTGCCTGGTAACGGCCATCGGTAGCGGGGTTGGTATAGGAGAAGAACATGCTGCCGCCAAAAGCCAGTAAAAGGCAAAGCCCGGCGGTAATGCCCGCCGCAATTTTCAGCTTCTTCCATAGCTCTTCTTTGGTGATATTTCCCGACACGATGTCATTAAGCGCCCAGATACCAAGCATCGAGAACAACAACTGGGGTATGACCATAACCATTGTTGGTGTTCGGAACTTGTTGAGCATGGGCAGATTGTCAAACAGGAAGTAGTTAAGTGCTGCAAAATGATCGCCCCATGACATCATGATCGCCAACGCACAAACAGCTACGATCCACCACTTATGATTACTCTTTACAACAAGCAGGCCCAGCACAAAAAGGAAGCAAATTATGGCCCCGATATATGCAGGAGCGCCCAGGAACGGTTGCGGTCCCCAATACAGGGGCGCCCCTCCTATTTGTCCTCCTGTCATTTCTGAGAGCTTAGGTGCTTCTTCAATAGGCTCATCTGATGACCCCCCATATAAATAAGGGATCATCATGCAAAACGTTTCACCAACAGAATTGCTCCACCTGAAAGCATAGTCCTTATCAAGTCCACCACTCTTTTTACCTTTGTCGTGTACAGAAAGCTCACTGGTGCCGCCTCTCATGGTTTCCTTTGCGTACTCAGCAGTGGTTAACAGGTTGGGGGCCGATGGGCCTATAGCCACTATCGCTGTGACAAGAGCGATAGCTGAAGAAATAAAGAACTGCTTTATTTGTTTTTCCCTGATCGCTGCTATGAATAAACCAACGACCATGAACAGTATAATGACCAGCAGGTACCAAAGTATCTGGAAATGCGCATCGCCCACCATAAGAGCAAGCGATATACCCAGCAAGGGAATGCCGGTCCACCATCGTGACCTGTATAGCAGGAGCAAACCTGCTATTACCGCGGGCATATAGGCCACAGAGAACATCTCGGTCTGGTGGCCGGCCAATATGATATCAATATTGAATGTGGCGAACGTAAAGCCGATACTCCCTATGACAGCAACCCAGCGATTGACCTTCAATACCGACATAAGGATGAAAAAACTGAGCATCGCCAGGAAAAAGAAATAAGCCGGCTCTGGAAACACCTTGACAATAAGATCCTGAATGGGATATATGAAATTGTTTGACTCCGGCACATAAAATGTAAATGTGGGCATACCACCGAACATACTATTGCTCCACATCGTATTTTCACCGGTCTTTTCATGCCACTGCTTTGCCTCATGCGACATAGCGATCCATGAAATGGTATCACCCATACGAAGCTTTTTACCTTGTAAAGCCGGGTAGCAATAAATGACCGACAAAAGGGCAAAACCCACGATGATCAAAATATCGGTTGTGTATTTCTTAATGTTCAATTGCATGGTATGCGCTTTATGAAACAAAAATAGGGGTTCTATTTTCTTATGAAAGCATACGCTTAAAAAAGAAAATAGCTTAAAACATTATCACATTTCACAAATCAATATACCTTCAATAGTTTCCGCATTAGGGCTTACATTTGCGCCTACAATATGCTCTCAAAAGAATTAATGCTTAAGGCCTATCGGCTAATGATGACCGCCCGGGCCATGGCAGATATATATGACGCCAACAGGCAGGTATGTAAGTATGTGCATAGCACATCGCGTGGGCATGAAGCGATTCAGCTTGCTACAGGTTTCCTGCTGAAACCATGTGATTTCGTAAGTCCCTATTATCGCGATGAAAGCATGATGCTTGGCATGGGGTACAGGCCCTACGAACTGATGCTGCAACTGCTTGCCAAGGCCGACGATCCCTTCACCGGCGGGCGGGAATACTATAATCACCCCAATATTCGCCGGGATAATTACCCGAAGATCATACACCAGAGCAGTGCCACAGGCATGCAGGCCGTGCCCACTACAGGCATTGCACAGGGCATCCAATACATAGAGAAGCAAAACCTCATAGACTACCCCACTCCTCCTGTGGTCATATGCTCATTGGGCGATGGAAGTGTAACAGAAGGAGAGGTCAGCGAAGCCTTCCAATTCGCCGTCCTGCACCAGCTACCTATCATTTACCTGGTACAGGACAATGATTGGGGAATATCTGTAAGCAGCGATGAGGCCCGGACAATGGATGCATATGAATTTGCTGCCGGCTTTAAAGGGTTGGAACGGGTACGATTGAATGGCAGCGACTTTGTTGATGCATATAAAACGATGGAATATACCATCGATTGGGTGCGCAGGGAGCGCAAACCAATTTTGGTACATGCCAAGGTACCCTTGTTAGGGCATCATACATCGGGCGTACGGAAAGAATGGTATCGCACTGCCGAAGACCTGGCTAAACATGCCCTGGATGATCCCGGGCCTAAACTGAAGAAAGCATTACTACAGCATAAAGGCATTACCGAGGCCATGCTGGATAAGATAGAAGAAGAAGAAAAGGAATTTGTGGCCCGCGAATTTGAGGCCGCCGTTGCGGCACCTGAGCCCGACCCCGCTACAGTTGCAGAACATGTGTTCGCGCCTTGCCCGGTTACTGAAGAAAAAGGAAATGTAGCACCCGCAGGACGCGAAAAAGTAGTGATGGTAGATGCAGCCCTGCATGCAGTGGAGGAAATATTACAAACCCACCCTGAAGCCTTGTTTTACGGGCAGGACGTAGGTAAAAGACTAGGGGGCGTGTTCCGTGAGGCTGCCACCCTTGCTGATAAGTTCGGAGATAACCGCGTCTTCAATACAGCTATACAGGAGGCATACATTATTGGTTCTACCGTTGGCATGAGTGCCCTTGGCCTCAAACCCATTGTCGAAGTGCAATTTGCAGATTATATATACCCGGGCTTGAACCAATTGGTCACCGAGATAAGTAAGTCCTGCTACCTGAGCTGTGGTAAGTACCCTGTTTCATGTGTGTTACGTGTGCCTATCGGGGCATATGGCGGAGGCGGCCCTTACCATAGCGGCAGTGTAGAAAGTACGCTGGCCACAATAAAAGGGATCAAAATAGCTTACCCGAGTAATGCCGCCGATATCAAAGGCATGATGAAAGCTGCCTTCCTCGATCCCAACCCGGTGGTGATGTTGGAGCATAAAGGCTTATACTGGAGTAAGGTGCCGGGAACTGAGGATGCAAAGACCATCGAACCCGACAGGGACTATATACTGCCCTTAGGCAAAGGAAAAATAGTACTGGCAGCCGGTAGTGAAGCTGTGGAGAATGGTGAATCGCTTTGCATCATTACCTACGGAATGGGTGTATACT
>CAYZTM010000011.1:0-31850 GCA_964481425.1 uncultured Flavipsychrobacter sp. | reverse complement strand
GGGCTAAGAATGCGGCCAAACAGTTCCCCGGGCAGGTAGAGGTAGTGGATATCCGCAGCATATACCCACTCGACGAGGAACTTATCTATAATACAGTCCGTAAACATGGCAAATGCATTGTGTTAACAGAGGAGCAATTACGCAACTCGTTCTGTGAAGCGCTTGCCGGTCGTATCGCTCAAAATTGCTTTAGCAGTCTTGATGCACCTGTGCAAACGATAGGGGCAATGGACCTGCCTGCTGTTCCAATGAATATGATACTGGAAGCAGCCATGCTTCCCAGTGCGGATAAAGTTGCCGAAAAAATAGCCGCATTATTACAGTGGTAATACTTTGGTCATTCCCAAAAGCTTGACACAGTTTTATTCAATATCCTGCTGAATAATATTGGCGTTCTTATGTTTCCGGTGAGCATGCCAGTCGCTAAGCTTTTCGTAAGCTACACTGATCCCTTTTACCAATAAAACAAAAAGGATGAGTGGGATGAGCAACCCCATCCAGTTACCGCCTGGGCCCGCTAATAGTACTGTATACATAGTACACGCTTTTTGTTACTACAAGTTACGAAAAATAAATAAATAATCCATATTTCGTATATATTTTATAGCTACCAGCATACAATTTTATATACATGCATCGTATCTCCAATGATCACCTTTACAAAATAGATACCGCTACCGGGACGGCCAAGGGAGATGTGAGTAATAGTATTATACAAGGTGGCAGTAAAAGATTTCTTATATACCTGCTTGCCAATCTCATTGATAATAACAACCTGCATCTGGGTTCCCGCATCTGCTGCCCAATTGATGTAGATGTTACCATCATGAACCGGGTTAGGATATACGATCGCTTCTTTATCCGAAAGCCAGTCAACGCGGCGTACCGGTGAATAAAATATACGGCCATCCGTCATTGTCCACATGAGTTTATAAAATACAGATCCACCATCTGCCACTGTAGGGGTATCTATATAGTCATATACAGGTGACGGCTGATGCAATGCCACCATGTTGTAAATAGCGGAGAAAGTACTGTCGTTATACGAACGTTGCAGCTCGTAGGTGGCTACCGAAGTATCAATATGCGAGATCCATTCCAGTTTCACATTATCATGTGTTATCTTATTGGCAGTAAAGCTGAGGTATTCTGTACCTAGATCAAAAGCACCGGTCGGGCCACCATCATTGAACCAAAATTCTGAAAATGAATTAACATTCACTTCGGCATAATACCCTTTATCATAAGGCACCCATTTTATAGTATTTGCAGGGTAATAAGTATAAGTACCCCCATTATCCGCAATGCTGCCGTTCTCGTTTGTGCCATCATATTTGGTGATGCCGAGTGAGTAAGCATCTTCAGGTTTGGAGCAGGTTGCACAACTTGTGTCGTTGAGTACTAAAAGGAATTCGCTATCTGTTATATAAAGACGAAGCCCTGTATTATTTGCTGGCTGTTCCGTAGCAGAAACAACGTAACTACGCGGGAACAGGTACTGCTCTTCGAAGGGATTGCCAGCAATGCCATGAGTGAACATAGATACTCCTGTGTTGCCTAAGTTTTGAGCATTAGCCTGGATACTGGTTAAAACATCTCCTGCCTGCGTTATATCTGTCCATTGATTCCCGGAAACATTTTGGCTTACCGGGCCTGTATCACTACCCTCATAAATAGGGTGAACATTGTCGAATATATGTATGTCGTCAACTGCTATGCCTTCACGGTTTGCTCCGGGATCAGAATGAAAACTGAAACGCAACCTGATAGTATGCTGACCTGCAGGCAAAGGGATAGAGGCAACATGCCAGCGAGTATCATTTTCTAAATTCCATAGTTGGAAGTTAGGCTCGTTATACCAATTGGTACCTTCTCCGTTCAGTCCAAGCAGCGACCATGATACTCCATCAAAAGAATACTCCACAATGGCTGCATCACACAGTGTGCCACCACAATTCTCGATATCCATAGCCATACTGAAACTTAACATAGGCTTGCTGAGGGAGGATATATCAAAACATGGCGAGTACAGGAAAGATGTCTCCAGGTTATTATATGGTCCGTCAAGGTTTGTCTTCCATGCTTTACTGCCACTTGCTGCCTTGTGTATCTTAGGCGATGCCGGTGTGCCATATTCCCATGAGCTATTGATACCTTGAGCATACCAATAACCATCACCCGATTCAAAATCTTCGAGATAAGGGTAGGTCGTAATAAGCGGCTCGCTATGAAATACATATTTGGCAATAGTATCATTAGCGGGATATCCATCCCCCGCAGCCGCTACCCATATATTAAGTGTATGGCTGCCTTGCGATGCAAGCTGCATTGGTTGCGGAAAGGTATATATCATAGTATCCTTGCCTGCAATAGACGGTATGGTATCCGATACAGTAGGTCCATTATCCAGGCTATAATATATACCCACACTGTTTTGTATCGTATTCACGCTGTTATATATCTTCACGCTAAGCGGCACCGTATTTCCCAATCCACAGCCAACGGTTTCAGGGCTAACGACAGATAGTAGTTGTACATCATGCTGTATCGTATATATCCTGAAGTTATCAATGGTCATACCGTTGCCATATCCTTTCATGGCTATAAGGCCGGAGTCTCTTTGGCCAAAACGTAATTGTAAAGCAGTACCGAAATTCCGTACACATGTTCTCATCGCATCGGTAAGCGAAATAGTACCTGAGCTATATACTTGTCCGGGGAGTAATGCTGCATCGTAGTCTTTCACTAATACCCAGGGCAAGTTGTCATCATCCGCAGCCCTGGCCCAAACCTGGTTGCCCGTGTTGAATTTCGGTCTCCCCGCTATTCTATAATCATAGTCTACTCTTATCTCTGTGGTAGCTGTATCATAATTTGAAAGATTGAAGGTCCCTAAAAGATAGTTTTGGGCACCCGGCATATTCAGGTTAGCATCCATGCTCAGCGAACGGTTTCCACTGATGGTAATACTATCATTTACATAACTGCGGATACGCGCTGTATCGGGAGATGTATTAGTATAGTCCCAATGTTCATCAGGTGAAAAGCCCATAGAGTCTCTCAATATGGAAAACGCAGGCATTGTTTCAAAGCCATCGGTATAGGTTCCGGACAGATCAATGGGGTCATTTTTCAACTGCACCACCACTCTCTTTGCAGTATCATTTTGAGAGACAGGATCTGTGAAAGACATGTTTTCTACAGCCACCTGCAATGTATATGCTCCAATAGCCGATAGGTCTAACGAAGCGGGGATTGAGATCACGGTGTCCGCATTGGCGGGCAATGCGAACGGGCCATTATAGGTTTGCCATGGCCCTGCATCTAACCGATAATGGAATTGGTAAGCCGCACAAGGCATGTCGTCCAGGTTGCGTACCCTGACACTAAGTGAAACCGAATTGCCAAGTTCGCTGTTCGTAAATTTACGTCCGCTACCAGGCGATGTTATCGCCTCCAGCATAAGGTCCCCATCAGTATTACTACCTGCACAGGTGCCACTGTCCGGCATTCTGAAAACAGCAAGGCTCCTGGATCCACCAAGGCCATCAATGACCGGCCTGATAGCAACATAATATGTGCTGTCAGTTGCCAATCCGGAAAGGGTATAATTGGTACCTGTTACCGTATCTATGGGGGCCATAACCGGGCCTATTTTTCTCATAACTTCATAAGCGGCAGCGTTAGGTATAGCATCCCAGTTAACACTTATATAGCCGGGGCACTGGATAGAGTCGAGCCTTAATTGAGGTAGTGGACTAATAGCAAATGTCCCTGATACCGATACCTCTGCAGTATTATTTCTCGACAATTGCACTTTACATTTTCCTGAGCTGATATTGGGCACCGCCCAAGTATAATACCTTTGATCTGCCGGGATATTGTCATCAATTATGGTCCAGTTATTACCATTATCCGTTGAATACTGCAGCGTAAAAGGATTACTACCCTCAGACGCATTCCAATAGATACGCATGGAATCATTTGTAGCAGCAGTACTATGCGATATAGGATACATAAGTTCGGTACCGGTTGGCACAAAGTCATAAGCCACTACATAATCCTGGTTACCTGCCGGTTGACTATAACCGAAAACTTTTGCGATATACGTACCCTGTGCGGGATTATTTATAGTCACCTGTTCCACATTATTCAGGTGATCTTCACCTTCCGTAGCATTATTGAGGATATTTGCAGGCGTTGGGTCCAGTACAAGGGGCTTGTGTACTATACTTGAAGGATCCTGCACAGTAAGGTCCAGGTCGTTAATAAGCTGTTTAGCGCTAAGCGGGCTGGCCGCTGCATCATGCCAGCATAGCATTACTTTCAGTTGTGCCGTGTTTGGTGGTACTGTTATGTTCAGGCTTTGTTGCCCCCCCTCAGCAATGGTATTTGTCGTGTATCGGTTGCTGTCTAATATTTGCAGGGAACGGTAAAGATCAAGGTAGCCAAAACCAAAACGATAATCCGGTCCCGGGTTACCAATATCGTCAGTTCCATTCAGGATGATAGCCTTCAGAACATCAGAGCGCGGATCTGTATTGGCGTGCAGCTGCTTGTATCGTTGCGATAGTAATCCAAGAGCACCCGCTACTTGTGGTGAGGCCATACTGGTACCACCTGCCACCAGGTAATCTGTGAGATCTATGGTTGACAGAACATTCACTCCATTTGCGGTCATATCCGGTTTCAGACGCCCGTCGTTCACAGGGCCTCTGGATCCATCGTCAGCATTCACATACCATTTGGTAGTACTCGTAACCACAATATTGTTCTTCGCAGGTTGGTAACCACCGGTCACAGTGGCAAAACCCTGCGGATAAGGTGGCTTGTTTAGATAGCCGTCGTTGCCAGCAGCAAAGACATGTTGAACGCTAGGATACTGCAATTCAAGTTCATCAACCAACTGTGCATAGCCATCATATGTACCCGAATAACTTGTATCTCCTACAATAACAGCATACGAATTGTTTGTGACGGTCATATGATGGTCTTGCAAGCATACACCAGTATTGCTAAGGATATTATCATATAGATGATTGACGAGTGTGGCGTGTGGCGCCATACCTTCAGCCTGGTCATTCACTATACCTGCCCCACCCGTGATACCGTTGACATGAACGCCATGGTGTGTCAGCTTTGCCGGATTATAGTTGATTATTCTATCTTTTAGGTCTACGTGGAATATTCCGGAAACATTGTCACCTACCCCAATGGTTACACTATCCCCTAACAAACCGTACCCACCAACCGAAACAGGAGCATTGACAATGGTAACCTTCTCTCCTGCTTTCGATTCTTTGTCAAGAGGTTCATTATGGGTCAGTGGATTAATGTACGATACGCCATAATAATTCGCCAGTTGTAGCAGTTTTTTGGAAGGGATAGACACTGCATACATGTTATATTGTTGTAGATTACCTGCCAATAGTTGACCACCCGACTGTTTGATCTGCGCTAACGCATCTTCGGCATCAACACCCTGCAGGAAAGAAACAAGCACCTCAACATTATATTGTTGTTTATCCAGCGCAAGCTTTAAATAGGCAGATAATTTCCATGATGGCAGTACATCAACTATTGCACCAATTTGTTGCGTATTCGCGTCACTCAGTTTAGCCGAAGGATGTACAATAGCAAGAAAGGTATTGTCATCAATATAAGTACCAATATCAATGCCGGAGCGCAACAGCTTGTCCTTGCCTTCTTTACCCGGCAAAGTATTGAACTGTATCAATACCTGTAACGGAGTTGCAGAACGTAACTGACTCTTCTTACTTAACCAGGAGCCGGGATTATCCTTTACCAATAGTGTAGTATCCTTTAGATGGATGACATGTTGTCCAAAAGCATACTCCGTAGCAAATAGGAAAAAACAAATGAAGGAGATATAGCGTATTGAACTTATGACCATTGATCGCATAGTAGTAGCCAGATGCCTGTTTAGATGCGGCTTAGAGGCCGCTAACACATTACAAGTTACTGATTTTTTGCTGATATACCGTCACAGAAGAGCAAGATAACAGGTCATAATTATTCTTCATTTACGATCATCTTATAGCCCGAACCGTAGGCATTCAATATCTCTATATTAGGGTCTTCCTTGAGCAACCGGCGTATCTTGCTGATATAGACGTCCATGCTTTTGGCCGAGAAATAGTCATCATTACCCCATATCTTGGTCAATATTACAGTTCGCGGTACCAGCTCATTCCTGCTTTGGGCCAGTATCTGTATCAGGTCTGCTTCTTTTGAGCTTAGGCGCTTAACGTTGTCATCAAGTGTGAGCGTCATTTTTATATGGTCAAAATGATACCTGCCCAGGTCTATGGCCTTAACTTGTGGCGTATTCTTATTTTGCGTACGTCTCAGAATGGCATTTATGCGAAGGTATAATTCCTGAGTACTGAAAGGCTTGGTAATATAATCATCTGCCCCATTCTCGAAGCCATGTACCTTATCCTCTTGCATTGAGCGTGCCGTCAGGAATATGATTGGAATATCTCCATCCAATGCCCTTATTTCTTTTGATAAAGTAAACCCGTCCTTCACAGGCAACATCACATCCAATATACATAGACCAAACTGTTGTTCACGAAATGCATCAATACCTTCCTTGCCATTCCGCAACCACACTGTTTCGAAACCTTTATTATCCAGGTTTTCCTTCAGCAATACGCCAAGGTTCGCATCATCCTCCACAAATAAGATTCTTGTCATAAAGTAGTTTTAAAACGTTTAGGTAGGTAGATCGTAAATGTAGTACCTGAGTCCTTTTTACTTTCAACCTCAATCTCCCCTTTATGTGCCGACACAATATATTTTACATAGCTAAGACCAAGACCGAAGCCTTTTACATCATGTCGGTCACTTTTATCACCACGATAAAAGCGGTCAAATATGTGCTTCTGAGTATCCGAAGACATGCCGATACCATTATCCGTTATGCTAATAGCTATTTTATCTTTCACATTGTGAGTCGATATATTGATCTTAAGACCCGGTTTGCGATATTTAATTGCATTGTCAATGAGGTTATAGAATAGATTCTTTAGCAATTGACGGTCACCGTATATATACTTATCTGCAGTAAAGTTATATGCAACCATTCCCTTCACTTGCTCTAACTGTATCTCGAAAGAGTTTACTGTTTCCCATATCAGCTCATTTATATCCACTTTGTCCGGGTATATTTTTATGTGGTTGTGCTCAACAGTAGCCAATTGCAGTATCTGGTCCACATTTTTCTCCATATGCTTATTCTCCTCATTGATGATGTTCATATAGTATTCACTGTTTGCTTTTGCATTGCGCCAGTTCTCAATAGCAAGGTTTATATTGGTTATGGGAGTATTGAACTCATGAGTAATGTTATTGATGAACATATTTTTCATCTCTGAGAGCTTCTTTTGATTTAATATGGTCCGGACAAACCACATATATGAAAGGATAAGGACAAGGACTATGGCTATCGAGGATATCATTACCCACATCATGGACCTGATCGTATGCCCCATTGGATCCGGCATATAAATGAACAATTCATAGGGCTTGTTGAACTTATCACCAAGAAAGTCAAACTTTAGTGTACTGGCAGCCAAATTGCCGGGCTTACTTCCAGTCCTTAGATATTCAAAACTGTCGGCCCCTGCCCTTTTAATACCCAATTCATAGGTAGTATCGAAATTGTTCCTGGCCAGTGCATTACCTACCATAGAGTCGAGCAGATCGGGATTAATTACTTCATCAATGCTTTGCCTGTTCGATAAGATCTGCTTATAATTCCGGGCATTAATGTCGCGCAACTTATACGAGTTTGTATCTATCTTCTTGACATGAGAACTCTTAATCGCAAATTTGAATTTCATCAGGATATCAACCGTTGCCGGAACATCAAAACTCAGGGAACTGCTCTTAAAAAAGGAAGTGTCCTTATCATTGTAAAAAACATTGTAGATATCCAGCGTGTCCATGTAACCTTTCGGAGGAGCAATGAAGGCATCATTCACGCATTTTTGCTTAATTATATATATTCCCTCATTCGCTTTGAAATAGGCCTTTGAGTTAAAAAAGACACAATAGGCATCATCTACTATCTCTTTTATTGCAGCGTTTACATCGTTCTTAAGGTTTCTTTCAGCAGCAATCCTTTGCAGGCGCAAATTGGTTGTAATCCAATATAACTGCACCCCTATCAGGCCGGCAATTACGATACCGATCAGAAAATATAATAGATTCGGGCTACGAAGCAATTTTCTTTTCACCATATAAAAGTATATTCCTTTAGGCGATAGCTCATGCTTTTTATCATTTTTAAGGATTTTTAACCCTTCTTATTTATTATTAAGGCAAATTATTTTTCACATATGATATTTTAGCAGTTATTAGTACCTCCAACGAACGTGTTATCAGGGAGTAATCCACATAGGTAAGTTTAAACGGAAGCCCTGTTTTCACAGGGCTTATTTCTTTGCTAAAAGCAGAAGCCACCCGGTTAGTACCGGATGGCTTCTTAGCAATATTAAAAAAACGGTTACTCGCCTTCTTCGGCTTTCTTCATCTTTTGTTTCAGCTCGGCAAGAGCGCCCAGATCGCCGAGGGTTGGTTTTTCCACTTTGCTCTGGATGTTCTTAACTGCTTTTTTGGTCTTTTCTGTTTCCGCAACGGCATCTTTACGGGCAGCGTCTTTTTCTTCTGCCTTGCTTTGTTCCCAAACACGGGTATGAGAAACAAGGATGCGCTTATCGTTACGATCGAACTCGATGATCATGAAAGGCAGCACTTCTTCAGCTTCTACATTGCCGCCGTCTTCCTTGCGCAGGTGGCGTGCAGGGGCATAAGCTTCAAGGCCATATTGTAACTGTACGGTAGCACCTTTATCGTCCTTCCTCGTTACATTACCTTCATGTATAGATCCTATCGGGAATATTGTTTCGAAAGTATTCCAGGGATCTTCTTCAAGTTGTTTGTGGCCGAGCGACAGTTTGCGGTTCTCCTTATCGATGCTAAGAATAACTATTTCTATCTCTTCACCGACTTTAGTGAATTCGCTCGGGTGATTGTAACGCTTGATCCAGCTCAGGTCGCTGATGTGTATCATGCCACCTATACCGGTCTCTAGCTCAACAAATACACCATAAGGCGTGATGTTCTTCACAATGCCTTTATGACGGCTGTCGATGGGGTATTTATTTTCGATGGTTTCCCATGGATCTTCAGTAAGCTGCTTGATAGAGAGGCTCATCTTGCGCTCTTCTTTATCGAGGGTAACTACCACAGCTTCGTGCTCATCACCCATCTTGAAGAATTCCTTCGCATTGATAGGCTGAGAGGACCATGTGATCTCTGATACGTGTACCAGGCCTTCTACGCCGGGCATTATCTCGAGGAATGCACCATAGTCTTCGATATTCACCACTTTACCTTTAACCTTAGCACCTTCTTTTATCTCTTCAGGCAGGTTATCCCAAGGATGAGGTGTAAGCTGCTTCAGGCCAAGGCTGATGCGCTTCCTTTCGTCGTCGAAATCGAGCACCACCACGTTGAGCTTCTGGCCATTTTCCAGTACCTCGCTCGGGTGTGTAACACGGCCCCAGCTGATATCGGTAATGTACAGCAGGCCATCAACGCCACCCAGGTCAATGAATGCACCGAAGTCGGTAACATTCTTAACGGTACCTTCGAGTACCTGTCCTTTCTCAAGCTGCGAAATGATAACGCTGCGCTGTTGTTCGATATCGCTTTCTATAAGCGCTTTATGTGATACTACCGCGTTGCGGATAGTTTCATTGATCTTAACGACCTTAAAGTCCATTGTTTTGCCTACGTACTGATCGTAATCAGTAACAGGCTTAACGTCGATCTGCGAACCGGGAAGGAATGTTTCCAGGCCGTATACATCCACGATAAGACCGCCTTTGGTCTTGGATGTGATGGTACCGGTAACCACTTCACCTGTTTTGTAGAAGTCAACGATCTTCTGCCATGCACGTGCCTGGCGGGCGAGCTTACGGCTGAGGTGCAGGTGACCATTGCGGTCTTCCTTTTCCACCACCATTACTTCCACTTCGTCGCCGATCTTAACTTCGGGCAAATCGCGGAACTCGTTGAGGGATACGAGGCCATCCGATTTAAAACCGATGTTAATGATAGCATCAGTTTTGGTAAGGCCCACGATACTGCCCTGCAGCAGTTCGGACTCTGTAATGGCTTTAAAGGTGCTGTCGTAGACCTTGTCCAGCTCATCACGCTTTTCTTTTGAATACGATGCTACGTTGCGTTTGTCTACGCTCCAATCGAAGTCATCGTGTGCTGTTGCTACTGCGGTATCTTCCTGTACGGGTGATGCTGCAGTTGTTTGTACGGACTCATCCTGTGACGTTCCGGCTGTTTCTAATTGGTTTTGATTTTCTTCCAAATTTTGTGTCCTCCTTTTTAAGTAGATTTTTTGGGACTGCAAAGATAAGCTTATATTATGAAAACGGGGAATTAAAATGGCATTTTATTGAAGGGGCCGGTATTTATCGGAATTCCCAATCACCCCGACCATTCTTTTATAGAAAACATACCTGTTTGAATGGTCAGCTCCCGAAATTCTTCGGGACAGGCCCTCTTATGAAAAAAGAGGGGAGTTTTTAGGGCGGCGGACATCATAACAAGAAATAATCACCCCAATCATTCTTAAATTAAAGATACCTTCTTCATATTGATAAATTTCTCAAACCATCCACGCAAAGACGTATTTCTGAATGGATAGGCACCGAAATAAAATATCTTATGTTTTTATTGATAATCAATGAGTTGAGGGCTAAAAAGTTTACAAAAAGTTCACAAAAATTTCCCATTTCTTTCTCATTCAATGCTCATTTTCTGCTGCTCCCGGGAGTAGATGGAGAAGATATCGTGAAAATAGCGAGGTGGGAATCGTAGTTTGATGATGGTCCATAGTACTATTTGCCGGGGTATTGAGGGCCCGAATGGTCACAAAGTTAGCGAAGTAAGTGGCCATGCTTTTGAATGGGGATAAGTTTCTTTAATTCGAAAATGTGGGGGTTGGGAAATGGGATAGCTCATACAAAACGCGCCTGACCGCGGGAAGCGGTACTGACGCTACTGGTTAATAATCACCCCGACCAATCCTTTATAGGAAACGTACCTGTTTGAATGATCAGCTCCCGAAACTCTTCGGGACAGGCTCTCTTATGAAAAAAGAGGGAGTTTTGCAGGGTGTCGGAAAAGCCATAACAACAAAAGGGCCGCAAAATGCGGCCCTTGTTACTAAAATATCATCTATAATAAAGATTACCTGATCAATGTAAGCTGACCTGATTTGGTGGTCAGCTCGCCATTACATTTGAATTTAACAATGTAATAGTAAGTGCCCATATCCTGCGACACACCTTCGTGGCTACCATCCCAGCCCTGCATGGGGTCTGTAGTATCAAATACTATCTCGCCCCAGCGGTTGAAGATACGGAAGTCGCTGAGCGGATGACGGCCGAGGTCGATGATACGGAACAGGTCGTTCTTACCATCGCCGTTCGGAGAGAAGGCATCTGGCATCAAGATGTCGCAGCAAGGCTTGGTGCTTATCAGTGTGCTGTCCACATTAAAGCAGCCATACTCGTTAGTAACACGCAGTGTGATGTATGAAGAGAACTCAACATAGGCATTCACTACAGCAGTATTGCCACCGCCAAAGTCGAAGAATTGTTTTGGTGTCCACTCGTAGCTGTAGCCAGGCTTGTTTGTAGAAGCAGCGAGGCTGATGCTATCGCCTGAGCAAATATTGTTGTTGCTGATGTCCTGTATCTTAGCTTCAGGGCGATCGTGTATATTAACCGTATCTATGGCATCAGGCCGAGAGTAACATTCGTTCTTGCCCTGCAGATGCACTGTCAGTGAGTGTATCCCCGTAGTGGGCCATGTTATGTAATACGGGCCACCTTCATCAGCACCCCATACGCCACTGCTGCCCCATGGTGTGATACCATCACCAAAATTCCACCAGTAGTTCTTTATGTCCATGTTGGAGTAGTTGATACCGATCTTGACCGTATCATCCTTACATGGGTTCCGGTTCGACAGATCGATCTGCACTACGGGGAGTACTTTAACCTCAACAGGCACCGTAGCACGCGGGCTACTACAGCCGTTGTCGGTTACTGTTAGGGCTACACGCTTCGGACCTGTGGAATCGAAGCGTACCACTATCGGGCCACGCGTACTGTCGTTACCACTAAGTACTACTGCACCTTCGGGCCATTCCCAAACGAATACTGCGCTATCGAGCGCATAACCGGAGTACATATACGTCAATGTATCAAACTGGCATACTGAGTCGTTAGAATACAATATGTGTACAGAAGGACGGTATTTAGTGATGACCTTAAGCGGGGTACGGTCGCTTTCACAACCATGATTGGTAGATGCTACATACCAGATAACCGTATCGGGTATGGTAGTGAGCGGCGTAGGCGTGGTCTGTGCACTGCCGCCATGTGGCAGCAGATACCATTTGATATCAGTGCCTATAGCTGTCAAAGGTTCTGCAACATCGCCCTGGCAATAAACAATATCTTTAGTAACCGGAGGTTCGGGCTTTTGGTATACGCCTACAGTAATGGGTATGCGGTCGCTCTCACAACCATTCTGGGTTTGGCTTACGTACCATGTGAATACGCCATTCACATCTGTCTGCGGGGTAGGCGCTACAAAATCGAAGGTACCACCGGTTGGCTGCGTGTACCACTTCAAAGAATCACCTATAGCCACTAATTGTGCAGCCGAATCGTATTGGCAGTAGTTGATCTCAGAATTGAATGTTACCGGCGGTGTCGGCTTTGGTTTGATGTAAACATTGATCACCGAACGATAGCTTTCACAACCACCCACTGCTGCACGCTCGGCAACGTACCAGGTAGTGGTTCCCGGCGTAGATGTGTTGGGAACGGGTGCTGTAGTAGTGCCTACGCCCCCAACCAAAGTAGTGTACCAAACCAGCGTATCGCCAGCCGTAGCTATTGTAGCCGTCAAAGGTGGTGCTGTCTCGAACTGGCAGTAGGTAAACTGATCGACCACCGGTGGTGGCGGAACGTAAGGCGCAGTTATCGTAAAGGGCCCTACCGGGCTTGAGATACATGGCCCGAGCTGTGCGGTAACACTATCGTAAACACCTGCGATCAAGCCACCAATTATGACCGCACCGGAACCATTAGAGATTATGGTTACCAGATGTATACTATTCATAGAGTCAAGGTATTCCACTGTATATGTAGTATTGGGCACTAAACCATTAAGTGTGATAGTGCCATCATTACCGGAACAAGATGTATTAGCAGATGTTGGGGAAGTTACATTTGGTGATGGTACCACATTGATGTTCCTGCATATTGGAGCACCTACGTTGCAGGCAGTGGCCGGTGTAACACAAACATTGCCTGACGTATCCTCTATTGCAACTGTGATGAGTGTATCGCCCTGACCCGATAGAATCGTAGAGCCGGGAGGAACAGTCCAGGCATATGTAGTAGCTCCCGTAATGTTGGTAATACGATAGGTGTGCACACTACCTGAACAAACATCTGTATCGCCCACCACTACTCCACCCAAGATAGGAGGATCGACAGCTACGTTGATGCATATCTGCGGAGCACTGGTGCATGCATTACTGGGTGTTACACATACCTGGCCAGATGTATTGCCAAATGTAACTGTGATGATGGAATCGCCCTGGCCGGTATTGATCGTAGCACCGGCAGGTACCGTCCATGTAAAATTGGTTGCACTGTCTACGCCGTTCACCTGGTAGGTCTGTGTGCTGCCGGGGCATACTGTTACCGGACCGGTAAGCGTACCACCGGTAGGTGCATTACAACAACCATAGTATATGAATACACGGCCAATGTAGTTACTGTTAGGAAATGCTTCTGTCCAGATATCATGCATAGTCTGTGTGGAAAGATCGAACTGCATACCGCTCCTGTAAAGACTAACCGGAGCGGCCATTATAGTTGTTGGTGCCGGGTTAGGTGAGCCATAACTATTGACAGATACACCCCTGCAGCCATATATACCCATAACATCACCATTAGCAACCGGAACATTGACACTGATCATATTGTTAGGCGCATAAAGGGCCTGATAAAACAGATTTGTAAAGGCGTTGGTGGTACCGGGATATGCCGGGGGAGGCCCTGCAGTAAAGCGTACAATCTCCATACTTTGGGCAGCTACTGACGCATCGGTAGGTACATATATACCACAAATAGTAAAATCGACCGGTGAGGTAAAATAATACCCTCTTACTATACCGGAATATGTACTACTCTGCGGAGGCAATGCTACAGCCGTCTGCGAATAAGAGGCAGTGCTGGAGAGTAACAATAAAAGTATGAGCTGATAGAATTTTTTATTCATATACCTGTGTAAGTTTTCGTAAGTACAATTTTACAGCTTAAAATTACGGATTATTATCAAAAAAGGTTAATTTTTTTAACAAAAAATATGTTTTACTTTTATCACATATATACTACAAAACAATTGAGCCGGTACTAAAAAATACCGGCTCAATAAAACACTTTAATATTACGCCTATCTTATAAGTGTAACTTCTCCTATTTTGGTAGTAGGCTTCCCGTCACACTTGAACTTAACGATGTAATAATACACATCCATGTCCTGGGCGACACCTTCGTGACTGCCATCCCAACCCTGACTCGGATCGGTTGTATTAAACACTACCTCACCCCAGCGATTGAAAACACGGAAGTCGGTAAGCGGATGATGTCCCTGGTCGACAATACGGAACAGGTCATTATGACCATCCCCGTTTGGTGTGAACGCATCCGGAAGGAATATCTCACAACAGGGTTTTGTATGCACCAGCATGCTGTCCTCGTTATAGCAACCATATGCATCGGTAACGCGGAGCTTAATATATCGCGTAAACTCTATATATGCATTCACTACAGATGTATTGTTGCCATCGTCAAAGAACTGCCATGGTGTCCATTCGTAACTGTTGCCGGCGAGGTTGGTGGATGCCCATACACGTACACTATCACCTGAGCAGATATTATCCGCGCTAAGGCCTTCTATCTTCGCCTCAGGACGATCATGCAGGTTTACTGTGTCGATAGCATCTGGGCGCGAGAAACATTCATTCTCGCCCTGTACATGCAAATGGATAGGGTGGATACCAGGGGTTGCCCATGTTATGTAATAAGGGCCTCCGCCATCTGCACCCCAGCTACCACTACTACCCCATGGTGTGATGCCTCCGTCAAAATCCCACCAGTAGTTCATGATACCCATATTGGAATAACCCAAGCCTATTTTAATCGTATCATCCTTGCAGGCATTGTCTTTGGAAAGGCTGATGACCGTAACAGGTAATACTTTTACCTCAACCGGTACCGTAGCTCTCGGACTACTGCAGCCGTTGTCGGACACAACGAGCGATACATGCTTGGGACCGGTAGAATCAAAGCGCACCACAATCGGGCCACGTGTGCTGTCGTTACCACTCAACACTACGGCACCTTCCGGCCATTCCCAGGCAAATACTGCACTATCGAGCGCATAGCCTGAATACAAGTAGGTGAGGGTATCGAACTGGCATACCGAATCGTTAGAGTACAAGATATGTGCAGAAGGACGATACTTGGTGATCACCTTCAGAGGTGTGCGATCGCTCTCGCAGCCATGATTATTGGACGCCACATACCAGATCACCGTATCCGGTATAGTAGTGATCGGTGTAGGTGTAGGCTGAGCACTACCGCCTTGCGGCAATAAGTACCACTTGATATCCGTACCAATGGCCGTCAATGGCTCAGCCACATCGCCCTGGCAATAAACAACATCTTTTGTAACAGGAGGCTCCGGTTTCTGGTATATACCCACTATTACCGGTATGCGGTCGCTCTCGCAGCCATTTACCGTTTGGCTCACATACCAGTTAAATACGCCCAAAACATCGGTCTGCGGTGTTGGTGCCACAAAACTGTAAGTGCCTCCTGTAGGCTGGGTGTACCATTTGAGCGAGTCGCCTACGGCATATAACTGCATCGCAGAATCCCACTGGCAATAATTGATCTCGGAACTGAACAATACAGGTGGCAACGGTTTTGCCTTTATGATCACATTGGCAGGGACGCGCGAACTTTCGCAACCTGTAGAGTCTTCCTCTGAAACATACCAGGTAAATGTGCCCGGAGTGGCCGTACTTGGTACAGGTGCTGTGGGGGTCCCGGTGCCGCCGGTAGGCTGCGTGTACCACAGTGCAGTGTGCAAAGGATTACTCAAGACCGCAGTGAGCGGAACTGCCGTTTCGTACTGGCAATATGCCACATCGTATGTATTGGGGCCAGGCACTATTGGGGGATGCGTTAGCGTGAATGTATCATGAGTAACACAGTTGAAACTATCCGTAACAGTCACCATGTAAGTGCCCTGGCAAAGGTTATTTAAGGTGCCGGTGTTACCCAGATTGGGCGCCCATGCATAATTGTAAGGTGCGGTACCGCCATTTGGCGTAACGGTAATATGCCCATTACAATCCTGGAAACAAAGTGGATTAGTTGACGAAGTATCAAGCCCGAAAATATGGCCCAGATCCGTAACGGTAACCGTTGCAGTAGCGATAGTAGGGCCTGACTGAACGGTTACGGAATAAGTACCGGCACATAGCCCACTAATGGTTGCAGTAGTATCGCCTGTTGACCAGAGGTAAGTATAACCTATGGGACTGCCCGTAGCTATGACAGTCGCAGTACCATTACACTGATCGCATGTAGCAGGCGTCATTGTGCTGTCAAGATCAACTATAGGGGGTACACACACCGCGCAAGAGGTATTTTGATAGTATATTCCAACACATGCTATATTATAACAATCACCTGAACCTTGTACAGTAAATAAAGAGGATGTTTGTGCAGCATTAATTGTAGTTGCTACATCCAGGAAATTCCACCAATTAAAAGTGTACGGCGTCGGGGTACCGTTCATGGTAATGGTACTGGTCTGATTTTGCAGATCGCCGATAGCCATGAAGGCCCTTGCATTATTCGTTGGCCCGCATACTGCTGCATAATTCATAGTATGATTGACCGTACCACCACTCGATTCTAAAGCGCCATCGTCTATTACGATGGTACCATTCCAGGTAACAACAGCGGGGTCGCTGTATATTACTATCAAGGTACAGCCATCCATATCATTGCTACCATTGGGCGGGTTTGTCATCAGGCCTGATATATTGTAAGTAGCATTACCCGTAACTATGGCTGTTACATCAGCCCTATAAGTGGTAGAACCAGAATATCCCCAACATTTGTCACCGGCTGTACCAATAAGGGTCATGTTGAAATTTTGAGTACCTGTCGGGCCGGTTAATGTTGCAGTCTGTGCAGCACCATCACCTGAACCCTCGACATATAAAAAAGCAGCTTCTATAGTAGCTCCTACAGGGATGCCACTAATAACTAACGGGGCCGGCTGAGCGGGCCCGGGGGGGCTGTAACGCTGTCCTATTTTCGATGATGCAGTGGTGTAGTTCAGGCCGCATTTGGTAAACGAGTAAAAATTACCCAAGCTACCATTCCCATTCGCCATAGACAAGAATGGCCAACTGCAGAGCAAAAAAGAAAAAAGAAATTTGTGTAATTTATTATACATATAAAACCCGTTGTTTTTCTATAGTTGTGTATGGTGTAGTTACAATAAACAGGCCTATTTCCTGCTGACAAGGTTTCTTCTATATTCAATGAAATCAAGTACAATAATTTCTTGTGACAATATAGATAGAAAATGTAAACAAAGCAACAAAAATATTATTATTATTTATCATTTAAATGAAACATTTCAAAAATAACACTCTTGTTAAGACAGATGACTTCTGGCGAACTATACAGAACAATATTGAACAATCATACCCTGTATTTTACACTCTTGAAAGCCATCCCAAAACCGGATAATATAAAAGACGGCAGTAAGAGCTATTAAGTTGGTTATTAAGGGTATTTTATTCAGTTGTTTACCGAATCGTGGTCAATAATACGAATAGAAAAGAAGGGAAAAGGAGTAAATATCAATTTTGGGTTAGTATAAGTGATGTCAAAATAACTTACCGTTAAAACAAAAAAACGGGTTGCCAGGGCAACCCGTTCAGAAAAAAATTGATGCTTACTTATTGGACCACGCAATTCTTAGTTTGGCCATTGGTCATACCGGTTTGCGTAAGATTCATATCATATGAGTCGCACAAGGTCTGAGCATTTTCAGGGTCAGCACTTGTAATGGGATAATTGGTAACAGAAGTTTCGGTAACGACACCATGCACATATACATTGGTAGTGCACTGGCATACATAAGTAGCGCCTGTGCGCTCCCTTGTACAACTTACCATTACCAAACTTGCAGCAAGCAATACAAGACCTAAAGTTGTAGATATCTTTTTCATAAAGAGCCGGTAATTTTTATTACAGTAGCAAATATATACAATCAAACATAAAAAAGAAGGGCTTCAAAACAAATAGGCAAAAAAGAAGGGTGTATTGCATGATAAGGATATGCTGACTATATTTAGGGAACAAATCAGCGATCAATAGCAGTTTACAGATGGCAATATTGGGTAAATTAAACAGGTATACTAGCACGGGCCTTCTGCTCATGAGATTAGGGCTTGGCGCTATGATGCTGATCGCACACGGCTATCCAAAATTAGCCGGAGGACCTGAAAAATGGGAGAAGCTGGGCTCATCCATGTCGAACCTCGGGATCCACTCAGGTTTCCTGTTTTGGGGTATTATGGCATGGGTTGCAGAAAGCGTGGGCGGCTTGTTTCTTATACTAGGCTTATTTTTCAGACCTGCCGTCTTGTTACTAATGTTTACTATGTTTGTGGCAGTGATGCATCATATCAAAGGAGGCGATAGCCTTGGTACTGCATCACATGCTATAGAACTTTTTTTTGTGTTTCTCGGACTTTTATTTGTTGGACCAGGTAAATATTCCGTAGATAAAAACTAATTTTATTTCATGAAAAATATGCTACCCACTCACAAGCGGACATTCACAGCTCTTTTGCTTCTTTGCATCGTATCGTTAACGCTGTCTTGCAGGCGCGACCGGTATGTTTGCGAATGCTACAGTGGTGTAAAAGGCGCTACGTCCAATGACCTCGGAGAAATAAAACAAAGTAAGGCCCAGGACCAGTGTAATTATATCTACACTCACCTGAAAGCCACAGATACTTCCGTTTACTGCCAACTTGTGCAACCATACAAGAAGTAAATCAACTACCGTATAAGAAGTAAATAAGGCATTGAAATCGTCTGCGATCTCAATGCCTTATTTTTATTACAATCAACAAGTTTACTTGGCCACCTGGAGCTTCTTCGTTACGATATGGCCCTTTGTTGCTATCCTTAACAGGTATAAACCTTCTGCTATGCCTGCCGTGCTGTAATGCAGTTCATTGCCTGAGGCAGACATGGGGTGCAGATGCATAATGACTTTCCCTGAAAGGTCTAACAGGTCCGTTTGGGTGTCGGAGCCTGAGCTAAGTGTAAATTCCCCTTTTGCAGGATTGGGGCTCAATTCAATGTCTTGCGTATTGGCGACATTCTTTACAGATGCAGGAGAAACGACCACGAACTTGCCCACCATACCCATACTAACGTGAAAAGTACAATGGTAGTTATATGTCCCCGTTAACGTAGGCTCATACATAAAGGTCGAGTCAGTAGCATCGAGGTTTGCGTCCCAGGGCGTAGCCCCAACAGGTATTCCGCCCACATCACTTGTGGTCGTATGCACTAAAGCCTTCCAAACCCACTTAACCGTATCTCCGAGGGTAACAGTTATGCTATCGGGGACAAACGCCTTGGTTTGGTTCGGGCCGACTTCGATCACATGAACCGTGGCATGTGCTTTCGGCAGATTCATAATGATGGTTAACAATAGAAGTAGAATAATTTTTCTCATAAATAAACATTTAAATGGTGAAGAATATAAACTAAAGTTAACATTAATTTTATAGAGTACGTTCGTCTCTTATTATTTCCCCTTAACAAAGCGGGCAAACAAAAAAGCAGAGCGCGTGCGCGCCCTGCTTTTTGAGTGTTTATTTATTACAAACAATTATTTTTTCTTTTTCTTGGGTGTGCGGTACACCACGGTGTGCCAGTAGGGGCTGTTTTCTTTAAGGTTCTTAACAGTTTCCGGCTTTAGTTGCAGTAACAAGGAAGCCAGGAATTCCCTCCTGTTCGCATGCATCCTGTATATGCCATGGTTCAGGTCAACCGAACTAAGCAGATCAGAGATGCCCATATCTACATAACGCGAAGGAAGATGATTTTTCTTTGAACCATATTTAGCAACAAACTTGTCGCATGCTGCGATATAATCGTTGATCGCCTGAGCATACCACCTTACCTGGTAAGGATGCAGGTGATAACGGCAGTAATGGCAGTCATTGTCATCGTAAGGGAATACATATTTGCATTCATAGCAGTATTCTTTCTCCCTATCCTTTATAAAAGCCCAGTTAATACGGTCAAATGTCTTAGAAAGACGCTTCTTACCACTCATTTCATATACAAACTGCGTTGTAGATGCATCGAACTCCACTTTTAATGCAGCATAGTCATTAATAGCTTCGTCTTTGTTCTTGGCCCTTTTGTCGTTGATAACGTTCGACATTGTGTTCTCTATCATGTACTTGTGCTTTGCCAACTGGTACATAACACCTTCGTGATGATAAAAATCACAGGATATCTCCTGGGCAAACATGGGGCTTGCTAAAGCAATAGCTGCAATAATGAATACAGTTTTGAGTAGTTTCATAAATTAAATTTGGAACAAGAAACAAAAAAAATGATACTTATGCAACTTTTAAAGCCACAAAACTATACCTGTAAGCATTTTCGACCATTTATAGAATGTGGCATACCAATACGTGGGTAGATAAAGAGCGATGTATTGTAGTCCTATGCGTTTTTGGCCTCAGCCAGCAATGCGAAATAAAAAGTAGTACCCTCCCCTAACTTACTCTCAGCCCAGATACTGCCCCCGTTCTCCTCAACGAACTCCTTGCAAAGCATAAGGCCTATGCTGGTCCCTCTTTCGTTGGCGGTACCCAACGTACTGCTTGCCATTGGTTCAAAAACACGTGCAAGTTGCAATTTGTCCATGCCCACACCATTGTCGGTAACAGAAAAAACTACATATCCCTCCCTAACGGTTTTGTTGACATTGAGCGTTATAGTACCACCTGTATTGGTGAATTTTATCGCATTGGAAAGGAGATTACGTGTAATGAAATCGAAATGGGTCGGGTCGGCATAAACAGTGGTGTCAGCAGGTATTTTGTTCACAATACTGATCTGTTTGCGTTCTGCACTTCCTTTCATGAGGTGCAGGATATTATCTACGTTGGGGGCTGCATCGAACACAGAGCGTGTCATGCCGATACCTTTGATCTGCGACTGGCCCCAATACAGTAATTTGTCCAGTGTATCGAGTGATGCAGAAGCATTCTCGGCAAGGGCATCTACCAGGTACTGTTTTTCTTCCGCAGTGGTCGCGGGCATGTTGTATATGCTGATCATGTGCGGGGCATTGGCAATTGGCCCCCTAAGGTCGTGACCAATGATGGAAAACAGCTTGTCTTTTATTGTGTTGGCCTTCTTTAATTCCGCTTCCCGCTTCAGCAACTGGACATTGAGGCTACGTGTCTTACGATAAAAGAAGAACATTGCTAACAGTGTAAGTGCAAGACCTGCGGCAACCATAATGATAATATCGCGCTTCTGGGCATTACGCTTTTCTGAAAGCATTAATTGCTGCACCTTCTCATTCGACTTGTCCAACTCGTAGGTACTTTGCAGGTTCGCTATCTCTTTCGCTTTACCGATATTGAACAAGCTATCCCTCAAAGCACGCTCCTGCTCATATATAGCCAATGCAGCCTTATAGTCTTTGCCTGTTTTTGCGCTGGCTATCATTGCGTCCAGTATATCAAGTTGCAGGCTCTTATTACCTATGGCGCGGGCAGTATCAAGCGCTTCGCCAAGTATTGAGAAGGCTTTGGCAGGGTTGGTCTTTTCATATACTGAGGCAATGTTCTCTATGATGCGGGCATAATCTTCGGGGAAATGTCGCTCCCGGGCCAGTGCCATAGCACGGTCGAGGTACCCGATGGCTTTAGTGTTCTGCTCGAGGTTATCATAAACGATGCCCATGTTCATCAGCGATTGTATCTCCATGCCGCCAAGGCGCGGGTGTTTTGCAGATAGCTGAATGGCATTATCAAAACATTCAATGGCCTTTTTGAAGGCACCACGTTTGCCATAAACAATACCGATGTTATTGTACAGGGTCACTACATTAACAGAATCAGGCTCCTTTCTTGCAATATCCATAGCCTTATTGTAGTAGTCTAAGGCCTTATCGAGATCATTGGTGCGCTCATTGACCACCCCCAGCTTAAGGTAACCTGAAAGCACACCTCGTTCGTTACCCGTGCTCTCGTTGATCTTAAGTGCCTTCATGAAGTAGGCAATGGCCTTATCGTAGTTCCCGCTACGCCCCTCGATAGTGCCGAGGTTGTTATTAGCGAAAGCAATGCCGTCTTTGTTAGCCGCTTCTGTAAAAACCTGAAGGGCTTCGAGACTATGCTTACGGGCCTGGTCCATATGACCCTGGTCCATATCGGCATTAGCCATAAGGACGGTCAGATTGGCAATCCCTAATTTATAATCTCTTTGGGTCACTTCTCCGAGGCCCTGCCGCAGATAGTACACTGCTGAATCGGGATCGGAATATTGATAATAGCGAAAGATATCACGATAAGCGTAGGTAATAGCGGTATCAGTCCTGGCGGAGTGGAGTTTTGTTAACAGTTGGGAAATGTCAGGCTGGGCGAAAAGCCTGCCGACACAAAATAGCAAGCTTACCGATAATACAGTCTTAGACCTCGCGTTAAAAAGGGTTTTCATTAAGTTCATAAGGATGTTCAAATATACTACTGCGGACCGAGTAAATAATACTTGTGTGGATAAAAGTAAGCAGGAAAAGCGCTACTAATATTTCAGGATCACAAGTATACCCAACAACAGCATAAATATAAATGAACTCTATGTGACACCAATAACCAAAACACTATATTGTGCCCCAATCAGAGGCTTTATGAAATTTAGGAATAGTTTGGGGCTATATGTCCCCTTTGTATTATTTACATTCAGTATCGTCTTTTACCAGGCATGTAAGAAAAAACAAAGCGCAACAGATCCCTGTGCGGCTGTAACCTGCTATCATAGTGGTACCTGCAGCGGGGGCATGTGCTCGTGCCGCACCGGTTATGAAGGAACATATTGTGACTCGCTGGTAAAAAATAAATTCACCGGCGAGTGGACCGGCGATCTTTCATGCATCGTAGCAGGCAACAAGAGCAATACCATGCGCATCAGTCCCGGTAATGATGATATAACCCTCTTAGTAGAAAATGCAGGCGGCTATGGTTATACAGTAACAGCCAAGGTATCGTATAGTAACCAAATAGCCATTCCACTACAACAAATAGCCCCGGATACTTCTATAGCAGGCACAATAACATTCTTATCGGGCAGTGAAATAAAATTCGAGTACACACTGGAAGGCACACAACATGAGGCCTGTCATGGAAATTATATACGACAATAAACGGCAGGTTACAAACAAGTATCAAAGCAATGGCCTCGCTTTGATCAACTTGATGCTCATTTAGCCCCATGAAAGGGAGAACGACTAACAAATCACCCCGACCATTCGCTGTCAAAGGAAAAATGTTTGTTTGAATGGTCACCCCTCTTTGCAAAAAAGAGGGGAGCTTTTTAGGCACGAACGACATCCCTAGTGAAAAGAGCGGTGTGTGTGTGTACGGGATGCGTTGCAATTAAGCAATAACGCGTGTGGCCGCTGGGAGCGGTGCTGACGCTACCTGTTAGTCGGCCCAGACCCAGTTCAATACTATTCTTTCAAAAACTTCCGTACTATCGCTGCCCCGTTCTTGTCTTTGATTTTTACGAAGTAGATGCCGGTGCTTAATGCGCTAACATCTATCACTGCTTTATTGCTATAGTTGCTTTGCTCCATAAGCACCTGGCCTATGGCATTGACTATCACTATATCCTTAATACTGCTGCCTGTTATTGTTAGTTGTTCCTTAACCGGGTTGGGGTAAATGCTTATTTCGCTTTCACTATTTGCCTCTGTTACATTTTCAGGCCAGCAGTTGGGGTTGAAAGTAACTTTGCGGATGCGGGGGTTATTAATTTGTCCCAAATATAAATTTCCACAACTGTCAAATACAAGACCGCTGGGATTATATATTGACGCAGCAGTTGCAGGACCATTATCTCCGTTATAAGCTAAAACACCATTGCCTGCTACTGTATGTATTATGCCATCGCTGCCAATTTTGCGAATTCTGTAATTACTGCCTTGATCAGAGATATAAAGGGCATCTAATGGATCAAGCGCTATAAATGAAGGGTACATACCGGCCTGTGTAGCAGGTATCCCATCACCATTATAGGCGTAAGAGGCACTGTCGCCGGCTATAGTAGTAATAATGCCTGCGGTGTCTATTTTTCTTACCCGCAATAAATTTGCCTCAGCTATATATAAATTCCCTGCTTTATCAAAACGAATACACGCCGGGCCGATCTTTGCATTGATAGCTGGGCCATTATCACCATCATTACCAAATACACCAGTACCTGCAATTGTGGTAATAGTGCCAGCGGCATTAACTTTGCGGATACGGCAATTTTGTCCATCTGCTATATAGAGATTATTTTCTGCATCAAAACATATGGAAAAGGGGCTATTGAGACTAGCTGCCGTTGCAGGGCCATTATCGCCGCCAAATGCGGCTATGCCGTTACCCGCCACGGTAGTAATAATACCCGTGGCCATTGTAACCTTTCGTATCCTATGATTCGCCTGATCCGCGATATATAAATTACCTGCTGTATCAAATGCTACATCAAAAGGCTGCTTTAACTCAGCCGCCGTCGCAGGGCCGTTATCGCCTGTAAAACCACCGTTACCAGTACCTGCAATAGTGCTTATTATACCTGCGGTATCAATCTTCCTGATTTTATGGCCCAAATTTGTAGCAAAATATAAATTACCGTGTTTGTCGAAAGCCATATTAACCGGGTCATATATTGCCGCTGAAACTGCAGGCGTTCCATCCCCACCCGTTCCACCGCCTGCAATACTTGTTATAATCTGAGCCCTTACGGATAAGGGCACAAACATTATAACAAATATCAACAACTTATTCATGGTTTTACATTTGAATATTCCCCGTTCCTCCGGATGTTCCCCGTTCCTCCGGATGTTCGCTTGCTGCATCCGGTGGTATTGATAAAACCCCATTTGTAATGGCATTCATTGGTATGTAGTGCGCAATCCGTTTTACAAAGTTTATGCGAGCAAGAATAATCGTCTCGCAAACATTCACAGTTCAATATCAAATTTAATCAATTTAATAAAATACTCCTGCCTGAGGGAGTGCGGGAAGCGAAGAGCGGGAGCGGGGGGCTACATAAATCATTTAGCGACATTGCATACGACAGGCAGATGCTTCGACAGGATCAGCATGACATTTAACGCGTCTGACCGCGGGGAGCGGTGCTGACGCTATCAATAATTCTGCTCATGCCGGGAACTAAAAGTAATTGCATGTCTACAAGGCATAAGCAAAGTTCAACCCGAGGATAACATACTTGGCAAAACCTTCGGATATCCTATCCTGATCGAAATAGGTATATGAGTGCTTTATTTCGCCCGGGGCAAGAGGATGGTGAATGTAATTCCTGCTAACGAAATACATATTGCCTATACCTATTTTCCAGTCGAGGTAAAAGTTGCCGATGACCTTATATTGCCGTCCAAAGAACAGGCCTGCCCCCATGGCTGTTTTTGAAGCCTGCCAGTTGTTATCTACAATGAATTGCTGGTAACGGCCCCAGGCTTCGATACCTATAAAATTGCGTGTGACGGGACGAATGTGCATATAGTTACGGTATTCAAACCGGGGCATAATGTCCTGCTTTATTTGCAAGCTAACATTGTACGAATGAAATATCGGGATACCGACACCTGCCTGCAAGCTGTTCTTATCATCAAAATAATATTCAGCACTAAACGGTATGGTAACACCCATAGGATCTAAGAGTGAACTGGGTGTAAGTTTTAAAAGGCAGTTCCCTGACATACTTGTTAGCTTACGTTCACTATTCGCGACCTGTATCTTTTTTCGGAACGGAGGCTGCGGAGGATCGGGTTGATGATGCTGTGAAAAAGCAATTAAGCGGGCAAATAAAAGCGATAATAAAATTATAAGGAATTTATGGTATTGCATCATTGAAACAGATCAATATACTTTGTCAAAACAAATTGCATGCCATATGTTCATGTGCATCAAAAAAAGATCGTCCCGCAAAATGCGGGACGATCTATATAATTGATGTTCAATAAAAATTAAGCGCTTACTTTACCTTTTGCCTTAGCTACCACTTCCTCCTCGATATTGCGCGGAGCAGGTGCATAGTGGCTGAACTCCATAGTAGAAGTGGCGCGGCCTGAAGACAGTGAACGAAGCTGTGTAACATAACCGAACATTTCGCTCAGCGGTACCTTGGCTTTGATCACCTGCAGGTTGTTACGGCTGTCCATACCTTCTAGCATAGCACGACGGCGGTTAAGATCGCCTGTTACGTCACCCATGTACTGATCGGGAGTAATTACTTCCACTTTCATGATCGGCTCAAGCAGTACAGGTTTGGCTTTTTTACCGGCCTCACGGAAACCAGACTTAGCGCAAAGTTCGAAGGACATACCATCAGAATCGACCTGGTGGAAAGAACCATCGAATATACGCACCCTCATGCTCTCAACAGGGAAACCTGCAAGGGCACCCGTGGTCATAGAGGCTTCGAAACCTTTCTGTATAGGAGCGATGAACTCACGGGGGATAGAACCACCGAAGATATCGTTAACGAACTGGAAGTTGCCTTTGCCTTCTTTCAGGAATTCTTCTTCAGCAGGGCCTATCTCGAACATGATGTCGGCAAACTTACCGCGACCACCTGTCTGCTTCTTGAACACTTCGCGGTGTTCCACCTTAAGCGTGAACGCTTCTTTGTAAGCCACCTGGGGAGCGCCCTGGTTGATCTCAACTTTGAACTCACGCTTCATACGGTCAACGATAATTTCCAGGTGCAATTCACCCATACCGCTGAGGATGGTCTGACCGGTATCTTCATCGGTCTTAACGCGCAGTGTAGGATCTTCTTCCACCAGCTTCGCGATGGCCATACCCATCTTATCAACGTCGGCCTGTGTTTTAGGCTCAACAGCTATAGAGATCACCGGCTCAGGGATGAACATGTTCTCGAGCACGATGGGGTGTTTCTCATCGCAAAGGGTATCACCTGTTTTGATATCTTTAAAGCCTACAGCAGCACCGATATCACCTGCTTCGATGAAATCGATCGGGTTCTGCTTGTTGGCATGCATCTGCATGATACGGCTGATACGCTCGTTCTTACCTGAACGCACGTTGAGCACATAAGAACCTGCATCCAGGTGACCCGAATAGCAGCGGAAGAAGGCCAGGCGGCCTACGAAAGGATCGGTCATGATCTTAAAGGCCAATGCAGCGAATGGCTCCTTGGGATCGGGCCTGCGTACCAGTTCGTCGCCTGAATCAGGGTCGGTACCCTTGATAGACTCAACGTCAACCGGGCTGGGCAGGTAACGGATAACGGCATCGAGCGCTGTTTGTACACCTTTGTTCTTATAGGCAGAACCGCAAAGCATCGGGATGATGCTGAGATCGATAGTAGCCTTACGGATAGCTTCGTGTATCTCTTCTTCAGAAATGCTGTTGGGGTCTTCAAAGAACTTCTCCATCAGGTGCTCGTCGTACTCGGCAACAGCCTCAACGAGTTGCGCACGCCAGTGGTTGGCATCTTCAACCATATCGGCCGGTACATCGCTCTCAGTGTAGGTCATACCCTGTGTAGCGTCGTCCCATACCACGGCTTTCATACGGATCAGGTCAACTACGCCTTTGAAATTATCTTCAGCGCCTATCGGCAACTGCAGGGGAACTGATTTTGCACCCAGCATGTCGCGTACCTGCTGTACCACCATCAGGAAGTCGGCACCGATACGATCCATTTTGTTCACGAAACCGATACGCGGTACGCGGTAACGGTTGGCCTGGCGCCAAACGGTCTCAGACTGGGGCTCAACGCCGTCAACAGCAGAGAACAGGGCCACAAGGCCATCGAGCACACGCATAGAGCGCTCCACCTCTACGGTAAAGTCAACGTGGCCCGGAGTATCGATGATATTGAATTTGTATTTTTTAGAATCCGGAGTCGGCTGGCCCTGTACGGTAGGGAAGTTCCAGAAGCAGGTAGTAGCCGCTGAAGTGATAGTGATACCCCTCTCCTGTTCCTGTGCCATCCAGTCCATGGTAGCGGCACCTTCGTGCACTTCACCTATCTTGTGGTTAACACCGGTGTAATAAAGGATACGTTCTGTAGTAGTGGTCTTACCTGCATCGATGTGTGCCGCAATACCAAAGTTGCGCTGTAAGCGTAAGTCTGCCATTTTGTATGAATTATTAAGAATTAATCGTTTAAAACGGGTGCAAAGGTAGGGAAATAATGTGAAAATTGGAAAATTTGTGCATGTGAAAATTGGATTAAATAATTGCTTTATTCAAACAGTAAAACTTGTTCGAATTTTGACCTTTTGTTAAAACAAATCAGCCTATTCCCTTTTAACATTTTTATAATACCACGACAATATAAATTTGTGGAAACAGTTGAAAAAACAAGGAGTATTAGCTATGAAATTCAAATTATTTCCCGTCGTGATCACAGCTGCTCTTACTTCCATATTGACTTTAGGAATAGCAGCTCATTACCAACAACATCTTCCATTTGGCAACACGCAGAACAGTACCCTGCCGGTAAATTATGCCAGCTATACGGATGGCAGCACGGTACTAAAGAACAATGCAGGTGCCGTGGACTTCCAGAATGCCGCGGAGGGCTCGGTTAAAGCGGTGGTACACATCAAGACCACCACCAAGGCACGGGCCGTAGTGGCAGATGACCCCTTTTCGCAAATGTTCGGGGATGTCTTCGGACAAAGACAATATTACATACCGCCGCAAATGGGCTCGGGTTCGGGCGTAGTTATATCGCCGGATGGCTATATAGTGACCAATAACCATGTGGTAGCCGGGGCCGATCAGGTAACGGTGACCTTTAACGACAGGTACACGACAACCGCCAATGTGGTGGGTACCGACCCGTCGACCGACATTGCCCTGCTGAAGGTGAATGAAAAGAACCTGCCTTATATGGAATTCGGCAATTCGGACAATGTGCACCTGGGCCAATGGGTATTGGCGGTAGGCTACCCGCTGACGCTTGATGCCACCGTAACCGCAGGCATCATCAGCGCCAAAGGACGCTCATTAGGCATTAATAAAACACAGTCGGCGTTACCTATTGAATCGTTCATACAAACTGATGCGGCAGTGAACCCCGGCAATAGCGGTGGTGCGCTGGTCAATACCGACGGGCAGCTTATCGGTATCAATTCGGCTATCGCCTCCCCCACCGGTTCTTATGCCGGCTACTCCTATGCCATACCGTCTAACATAGTACATAAGGTGGCTAATGACCTGATGAAGTACGGATCGGTACAGAGGGGCTATATGGGCATCAATTACCTGGACCGCAAGAATGCCACACCGGAACAGATAAGCACCTACGGATTGGATAAAAATGATGGTATTTATGTAAACGCAGTATTGCAAAACAGCGGGGCCGCAGTTGCAGGGCTTCGCAAGGGCGATTTCATAACACAGGTGAATGGTATAGCCGTGCACTCCGCACCCGAAATGCTGGAACAGGTGGCACGCTACAAACCCGGCGACAACATAAGCGTTAATTACACCCGTGATGGTAAGGAATACCGTGCTATGGTGGAGCTGAAAAACGAGGCAGGCAATACCAGCATCATCAGGGAAAATACAGATATAAAGTTGTTGGGTGCGCAGTTCCGTTCATTGAACAACGACGAGAAAAAGAAACTGGGACTGGATGGCGGTGTAATCGTAACGGACCCCGGCAAAGGTGTACTGGCCCGGGAGACCGATATTAAAAAGGGCTATGTAATTACCAGCATTAACGACAGGCCCATCAACTCGCTTGATGACCTGCAAGTTTTGATGGCATCGGGCAGTAACCTGAAGCTGGGCGGCATGTACCCCGGGTACAGGGGCATGTATTATTATGGGATAGATAACAGCAATCAACAAGGATACAGCGAACAATAAGGCTGCAATATTTGTTATCTAACAACCCCTCCAAAATTGGAGGGGTTGTATATTTTATACCCTATGACAATATGAAGATTATTGTTATTATTCCTTAGCGATAAATGGCGTATTATTACAGGGAATTTTAACTATATTCACGACTTAAGCAAACCAAAGGTTTACTATGGGAAATTAGTAAACTACGGTATTATGGCTATTTTTGCACCCCAAATTGAACCAAGACAGTGAGATCCGTATATATTACCCGTCTATCAAAATTCTTACCCAACGATCCCGTTGGTAATGATGAGATGGAGCAAGTGCTAGGGATGGTGGATGGAAAACCATCGAGGGCGCGTTCTGTTGTATTAAGAAATAATGGCATAAAGACCCGTTACTATGCATTGAAGGATGGCAAAAAAACGCATACCAATGCACAGCTTGCAGCCATCGCCATAAAACAACTCTTTGACGATAAGTTACCCATAGAAAAACTGGAATTACTGGCTACGGGCACCAGCTCACCGGAGCAATTATTGCCATCGCAGGCAGTAATGGTGCACGGAGAGCTGGGACTTAACAGACGTGTAGAGGTGATATCTGCAACAGGGGCCTGCTGTACAGGCATGCAGGCGCTTAAATACGCCTACATGTCGATCGCGGCCGGCATGACAGAAACCGCTGCAGTATCCGGCTCTGAAAGAGTATCGGTATGGATGCACGCCTCACGCTTTCAGCCCGAGGCCGACAACCTCCACCACCTGCACGAGAACCCCATACTGGCTTTTGAAAAGGACTTCCTGCGCTGGATGCTGAGCGACGGCGCCGGTGCCGCCCTGCTGCAAAGCGAACCTAATAGTGAAGGTCTTTCCTTTAAGATAAACTGGCTGGAGATCACCTCCTTCGCCAACGAACTGGATGCCTGTATGTATGCAGGGGCAGTAAAGAACGAGGACAAATCGCTGACAGGCTGGAACGATATGGACACTGTGGACTGGAGTCATAAGAGTGTCTTCTCCATGAAGCAGGACACCCGCCTGCTTGGCGATAACATAGTACCGAAAGGTGGGGAATATCTCGCGGAACTGATGCAGAAGCATGGCATTACCGGCGACCAGGTGGACTATTACCTGCCCCATATGTCGAGTGAATTCTTTAAGAACCAGATACATGAGCACCACCAAAGAATAGGCATGGACATACCCCTTGAAAAATGGTTCTACAACTTGCCTAAAGTGGGTAATGTGGGGAGTGCCTCGGCTTTCCTGATGCTGGAAGAACTCTTCCACAGTGGCAGGTTGAAAAAAGGAGATAACCTGCTGGTGATGGTACCCGAGAGCGCCCGTTTTTCTTATGCCTATATGTATCTTACCGTAGTTTAAGCATCGTATGAAGCCACGTATCCTTGTACTATACTTCACGCAAACGGGACAGTTGCGTCATA
>CAYZTM010000010.1:68586-110516 GCA_964481425.1 uncultured Flavipsychrobacter sp. | reverse complement strand
TTTCGTTGACCATATTATTTGTTTTAGTTGGTCAACTTTTATCAGGACGAGACAACTAAAAGAAAAGCCCCGCTAATAGCGGGGCTTTCTATATATTCTTATACTTTATTTTAATCCCATTTTCTGCTTTACAAGGGCTATGATATTATCACCATCCTTGGCATACAGCAGCATACCACCGCTGGTATCAAATATGTAATCATAGCCTTTTTCCTTGGCTACATCTTTGATAGCCTTATCTGCTTTGTCAAGTATAGGTGTATAAAGTTCTTCTTTCTTCTTCGACACTTTATCCTGCGCACTTTGGTTGGTGCTTTCTATACGATTTTGTAAGTCCATTATCTCCTTTTCCTTCACCTCTTTTACAGCATCGCTCATTGTCTTTGATTGTGACTGGTAATCCTGCACCTTCTTTTCATATTCCTTCTGCATATCCTGCAGTTGATCCTGGAAAGATTTGGCATATATCTGCAGGTTGCTGTCCGCTTTCTTAATCTCAGGCATTGCTTCAAGCAATTCGCGTGAATTGATATATCCAAGTTTCGGTGATTGGGCAAAGGCTGCACTGCTTATCATTAATCCACAGGCGAATAACAATACTATCTTTTTCATTATTATTTTTTATATTTTTTATTTATGGTTGTGCAAAGTAAAGACCATTATTTGTTTATTCCAAGTAATTTGAGCACATCATCGCTCTTATCCAATACCGGGTTGGCATAGAATAAGGTCACCCCACCCGCTTTGTCCAGCACAAAGTCATATCCTTTGTTTGCAGCCAGTTTCTGTACCGCATTATACACCTTATCCTGTATCGGTTTTACCAATTCCTGGCGCCTCTTGAAAAGATCCCCTTCGTAACCAAAACGTTGCTTCTGCAGGTCTTTAGCTGCCTTCTCCTTCTGAATTATATCTTCTTCGCGCTTTTTGCGCATGTCGTCCGATAGCATGGCTCGCTCAGCCTGGTACGATTTGTACATCTTATCCACCTCAGCCATTTTCGCATCTATCTCATCCTGCCATGTCTTTGACTGTTTGTCCAGTTTGGTCTGGGCATCCTTATACTCCACCATTTTCTCCAGGATATATTTGGAGTCAATCATACAATACTTTTGTGCATTAGCGCTGGTACCTGCAACAAGCAGCAATGCAATGCCCAAAAGAAGCTTTATCGAATTGTTTCTTAGTTTCTGTTTCATTATCGATTCGGATTTTATTGTAAGTTTTTTTAGCCTTGCCATCAATCGGGTTCGAAACCTAACATAAAGGTGAACTTGCCAAGATCTTTGAACTTTGTAATTCCGTTTGCCGGATCATATCTATCAAAGCCTATGCCATAATCAAGCCCGAGCAAGCCAAACATAGGCAGATAAATGCGAATACCCAAACCTGCATCCCTGTTCAGCTTTAACGGGTTAAAATCCTTAAAATTGTCCCATGCATTGGCAGCATCAACAAAGGCAAGGCCGTAAATAGTGGCTGTCGGGCTCAAAGAGAATGGATAACGGAGCTCTGCAGTGTATTTGTTAAATATTACTGCCTGCTGTGAGTATACGTCATAACCACGCTGCGAAATGATGTCCTTTCCTACAAAATAAGAATATCCCGAGAGCCCATCGCCACCTAACTGGAAGCGTTCGAATGGCGAGTACCCAATGTCTTTGTTGAAGTATCCCATAAAGCCATACTTCGTACTGAGCTTGAATACCAGGTTGCCACTCACCTTCTGGTACCAGTCAGCCGTAAAACGATATTTATGGTATTCTATCCATTTATATTTCTGGTTCGATGTTTCAGTGCTGTAATCGGTACTTCCAAATGCACTATACGGCGGTGTGAACTGGAAAGTAAAACTGATGTTCGAACCACTGCGTGGATATAAGGGTTGGTCTATAGAATACCGGGCCAATACCAGTTTAAAATACAGGTTGTTGCTATAACCATTCGTAAAGTCACTGATCAGCGCATAGTTCTTCAACCTGTAATTGCTATAGTTAACCCCATAAGTAAACACAAAGTTATCATCCGGCCATTTCAGGCGCCTGCTTAGGGACACACCGCCACCCACCATCCGCAGGAAGGATGTATTCGGATCGCTGCCATAGGCTGCACCGGAGTATTTGCTGTACACAAAACTTGTAGTAAGCGCATTAGGTTTTTTACCACCCAGCCATGGTTCTGTGAACGAAGTACTGAATGAGTTATAGTAAGCACCATTCGACTGGTAATTGACAGAGAATTTCTGTCCGTCACCCACAGGCAGCGGATCCCAGAATTTAGGTTTGAATATATTACGCAGCGAGAAGTTGCTGAACGATACGCCCACATTGCCATAGAACTTCACACCTCCGCCAAAGCCGGCTGAAAGCTGCAATTGGTCGCTCGATTTCTCTACCACGGTATAATCAATGTCCACAGTTCCATCCTCTGGATGTGGCCTTGGCTGTATACCTATCTTTTCCTGGTCAAAGAAACCCAGGGTGGCTATTTCCCTCTGTGAACGGATCAGGTCAGCTCGGCTGAATTTATTGCCGGGCAATGTATGCAGTTCCCTCCTGATCACATGCTCATTGGTGCGGTCGTTACCGGCTATGGTCACATCCCTGATGGTAGCTTGCGGCCCCTCGGTAATGCGCATTTCATAATTTATGGTATCGCCAACTATCGAAGTTTCTACCGGGTCTATATTAAAGAACAGGTAACCATCATCCATATACAGGCTGCTTATATCCTCGCCACCTTCGGGGCTAAGTACCTTACCAATACGCTTCTCGA
Organism: uncultured Flavipsychrobacter sp.; assembly: GCA_964481425.1. Lineage (GTDB taxonomy): Bacteria > Bacteroidota > Bacteroidia > Chitinophagales > Chitinophagaceae > MKUN01. Next base: position 107,741 of record CAYZTM010000010.1, on the reverse strand, counting down.
GCAGTTCCTGGTTATATACATCGCCCTTCTTGATACCCAATATACGGGCCAGCTCTGCAGTAGAGTATTTGGTATTACCCCTCCACTCAATATCTCCAAAATAGTATTTGTGGCCTTCTCTTACCTTAATATCCACATTGATATTACCATTGTTCACCCGATACACAGTATCTGCCACAATATCTGCATCACGATAGCCAAGAGAGTTGTAATAACTGATGAGCGACACCTTATCATCTTCATATTTCTGCTCATTGAATTTTGAAGAAGAGAAGAAGTTCAACCGGAGGTATGGGTTAAGCGCCTCCAAAGTTTTGGATGGTGATAGGAAATCAAGCTGTTTAAGATAAGTACCGAAGCTTCGTTTATCACGTTCGTAAACGGTCTGTTTGTCGGTAGCATGCAGGGTAAAATGAGCCACCTCTTTCGTCGATTTCAGCGTCCGTTTCAGTCTTGCTTCCGAGGCGTGGGTATTACCGGATATGGTTACCTGGTTGATATGTGTTTTGCTTCCCTTATCTATCGAAAAAGTAAGTATCACAGAATTAACCGCCAGCGTATCTTTCCGTTCCCTCACCTTTACTTTCACATCACCGTACCCTTTATCTTCAAAGAATTTCTGTATCCTGACAACCGCTTCCTTCTTGGTAGCCTCGGTTACCACGCGAGATCGTACGAGGTTCACCTTATCCTTTAGTTCCTGCGCTTCGCTCTTCTTGATCCCCTTAAAGCGATATTTGCTCATACGTGGGCGCTCCTCCACATCTATATCAAGGAATATCTTATCGCCGATGGTTTTGGATATAGTGATCTTTACATCCGCAAACAATTCCTGCTTCCACAGGTTTTTGATGGCCTTCGCTATGTTTTCGTCATTGGGTAGGTACACCTTTTGACCTATGGTGAGACCGGTAACTGCTATAAGCAGATCTTCATCAAGGTATTTTACTCCCTTTACGGTAATACCGCCTATTTCATATACCTGCCGCTGGGGTTCTCCGGGCGATGCATTATTTTGCTGTCCCAGGCCCGTACCCTGGCTACTGCCGGGCATAGCTATCTGGGCCGTTGCCGGCACTGCTAAGAACAGGATATAAATTAAGAATGAATAGTTGCGAAAAATGGTTTTATACATGCTGGGCGGTATTCTTTTGGATTTGTTCACTGGTCTTACCGAAACGTCGCTCACGCGTCTGGTAATTCAACAGGGCTTCATATAAATTTTCTTTCCTGAACTCTGGCCAATGCACATTGGTAAAGTAGAGTTCTGCGTAAGCAAGCTGGTATAATAAAAAGTTACTGATCCGGTGTTCCCCACTTGTTCTTATCATCAGTTCCGGGTCCGGGAAAGCTGCAGTGTTCAGGTAGCTATGAAAAAGTTCGTCATTAATATCTTTGGCATTCAATTTTCCTGCTGCTACATCTTCTGCTATCTTCCTGGCCGCTTCAGTTATCTCCCATCGCGAACTATAGCTCAGGGCCAGTATCAGGTTGAGCCCTGTATTGGATGCGGTCATCTCTATAGCTTCATTCAGTTCCTTCTGGCATATCTCCGGTAAGCTTTTAAAGTCGCCGATCACATGCATACGCACATTGTTCTTTTTCAGGTCTTCTACCTCGCGGCGTATAGTATTTACCAGCAACTCCATCAGTGCGTCCACTTCTTCCTTGGGCCTGTTCCAGTTCTCGGTCGAGAAGGCATACAACGTAAGATAAGAGACTCCCGCTTCAGCGCAGCCATTTACAATCTCACGCACACTTATCACACCTTCATGGTGCCCATATACACGATCTTCCCCACGCTCCTTTGCCCAGCGGCCATTACCATCCATAATGATGGCCACATGCCTGGGAAGTTTTTCGCGATCGAGAGACTGCAAAACGCTCATATTGCTTAACCGGGTACTTGTTTTATTAAAGAGTGTGCAAAGGTACAAAAATAGATGGTTGGGGCTCTAATAAAATAGTGCCCTTGTGGTTTAACGCCACTTTAACTGCTATCAGGCCGATATGTGAAGAAATATACATTTATGCAATATCATACTCCCTTTTGTCCACGGGATTGATAAATATCACCATTTATTCACCCCAATTCCTTTCTTTTTTTCAACTTTTTAAAATTACTTCGCAGGTATGATCACTAATCTCAGCAGCACCAATTCATTATTGGGTATTTGGGTACGCGAATTGCGCGATATAGCCATACAGGAAGACCGCCTGCGTTTCCGCAAAAATATGGAACGTATAGGCGAGATCACCGCCTACGAGATCAGTAAGCTGCTACCTTATAAAGAAGTACCGGTACAGACCCCCATGGGAGAGGCTAATTGCCCCGAACTGGAGGCCCAGCCCGTTTTGGCTACCATCCTCCGGGCAGGTATTCCCTTGCACCAGGGCCTGCTCAATTTCTTCGACCGGGCCGACAATGCATTCATAGCCGCATACCGCAAGCACCACCGCGATGGCAGTTTCGAGATCGAACAGCACTATGTTACCTCCCCCGACCTGAATGGCAGGCCCTTGATCATCGCCGACCCCATGCTGGCTACAGGCTCCTCGCTGGTACTGGCCCTTGAAACACTGACCAGCGAACATACTCCCTCCCAGATACATGTGGTGACAGCCATCTCCTGCACGGTAGGATTGGAGTATGTACAGCGCAAATTCCCGCAGGCTCATATATGGACAGGCGCTATAGATGACGAGTTAACAGCCAGGGGCTATATAGTTCCCGGGCTCGGCGATGCCGGCGACCTGGCCTATGGCAGTAAAAGGCAGGGATAGCCAACCAAAATATTATTTTAGCATGTCTTGTATTATACGATAATTTGACTTATCTTGCTTTCTAATTACTTACATTAACGACGTCATAAAATTTTCCCAGATGAAGAAAATAATACTCGGAGTAGGCGCAGCATTAATAGTATCGGGTACCGCGATGGCACAAGACCCGCACTTTACCCAATACTTTTCTTCGCCGCTTACACTAAACCCAGCGCTCACCGGCCTTACCAAGTGCGACCTGCGTCTCGCAGCTAACTATCGTTCGCAGTGGGCTTCTGTATCGAGCAATCCGTACATTACAGGCACTATATCCTATGATATGGCTACGCTGAAAGGTAAGTTGAATGGCGATGCATTGGGCATTGGCTTGATGGGCTTGTATGACAAATCCGGCTCAGGTGGTCTGCAAAACACTACAATAGGCCTTTCAGTGGCTTATCATAAATCTTTCGGTGCTGAGAAACAAAACACCATCTCTTTGGGTGTTCAGGGTTTCCTCGTTCAGAAAAGCATAGATTTCCAGAAGCTGAAATTCGAAGATCAGTTCGATGCAGCCACTGGTACTACTCCGTATAACACATCTGAAACTTTTGGCAATGCCGATCTCAGCTATCCTGATTTCAACGCAGGTATCATGTATTCAGGCCGTATCAACGAGCACGGTACAGCATATGCCGGTTTCTCTTATTACCACCTCACTCAGCCGGTTGAGACCTTCCTGAGCGGTACACACAAGATACACTCTCGCTACACCGGTTATTTGGGCGGTTCGTTCGACCTGAATGAATATGTAGTTTTATATGCAAGTGGTTTGTACCAGCGCCAGGCTGCTGCTACCGAAGTATTAGGTGGTGCTGCTATAGGCTTCATACTTAATCCCGGCCATGACGAAGAGTTCCACAGGAACACAATATTCTACCTCGGTGGCTGGTATCGTGCTGGTGACGCCATTTCTCCTTACATTGGTTTCGAATGGTCTAAAATGCAGCTTGGTCTTAGCTACGACGTGAACGTTTCTTCTTTCACTCCGGCTACAAAAGGTAACGGTGCTTATGAAGTATCTCTTATCTTCAACGGTTGCATCAACCGCCGCGAGCCTGGTCCTCACTACAACTTCTCTTGTCCTAAATTCTAATACGGACTTGACATAAAATTAAAAGCCCCGCAAATTGCGGGGCTTTTAATTTTATAGGCCTTTCGCCTTACTGACATACCTATTGTCTTTTATATAGAACCGGTATGGCCGCAAAGCATCTTCTGCCGCATAGGCTACTCCCACCCTTGTAGTGCTAACTATATTTTTGTCGGGCACCTTGATTCCCCTGTCTTCTATGAATAGCTCCGGCCCTTGCAACGTATATCCCGTATGCCGGGTATGTATGCCTAATGCCACACTCATAGCTCCCGGCCCGGCGGTAATGTTAGGTTTAAGCTGTTCCATTCCTCTACGTTCCAGCATGATGTCTATACCTTCTATAGGTTCTACAGCTCTTATGAGTACTGCATGAGGCACCTCTGCCATATGCGTTACCACATTGAAGAGATGATGGATACCATATATAAGGTACACATAGGCCGTCCCCCCTTCCCGGTACATGATCTCCGTACGTTTGGTTCGCCTGTTACCAAAAGCATGCGATGCTTTATCCGTAGCGCCTGCATAAGCTTCTGTTTCCACGATCATACCTGCCGTATGCTGTCCTTCAAATTCAGTAATAAGGACTTTCCCTAACAACTCCCTGGCAATACGCACTACATCCTTACGCGTATAGAACGATACCGGTAATTTCATACTGCTAAGATAAGCCGGCACGCAGGTTTCAGAAACAAAGAGTATTTTTAAACCCATATGGCACAGGGACGTTTATTGATGATACCCATACCTATCGCAGATGATAGCCTGCACACGTTGTCATCGGAAATCGCACAGCATACGCTTGACCTCCGTCACTATTTCGTTGAGAACCTGCGTACTGCAAGGAGATTCCTGAAAGCCCTCCATCCAAACATCATAATTGACAATATCAGCTTCTCCGAAATAGACAAACACAACGGGCCTGATATTGCAACCCTTAAAACATGGCTGAAGGAAGGTTACGATGTGGGTGTGATGAGCGAAGCAGGTTGCCCGGGCATTGCAGACCCCGGTGCTAAACTGGCAGCAGTGGCACAAAACATGAATGTGACCGTTGTCCCTCTTACCGGGCCCAATTCGCTGATATTAGCTCTTATGGCCTCCGGCTTGAACGGGCAAAGCTTTTGCTTCAATGGCTACCTACCGGTAAAAGAACCCGCACGCAGTAAAAAGATCAAAGCACTCGAACAGGTATCTCAAAAAGAGCAGCAGACACAACTATTCATAGAAACTCCCTACCGGAACAATGCTATATTGGACGACCTCCTGAAGAATTGCAGTCCCGGCACCCGCATTTGTATCGCACAAAATATCACTGCAGCTAATGTTTTTATAAAGACCGACACTGTAGCAAACTGGAAAAAGAACAAACCAGTGCTGGAAAAATTACCCGCCGTATTTCTTTTACTGGCCTGATCGGTCACTTACGAGGCTTACCTGGTCTACCACATCCTGGCTCCTGCTCTTGTTGAACATTTCATAGTTATCGCCTCTCCACGGCAGGTTGCGCCTGTACTGAACATAGTGTAGCCTTACCGTCTTAAACAGGCAGTGTTGCAAGCTGTCGGCCACTGCATCATCGTCTACACTAAAGTGATATAAAGCACCGTTCCCTGCCTGTTGTAACTCACCTTCATATGTCTTGAATAAATTACCACGGCGCTCTATTTTTTGTAAGGTACCCTGCCGGAAACCCTCGCTGTATGGATTATAGTAATTCCAATAAACGTACCCGATAACAGATACGATAAGCAGCAGTATAGAAATGAATATAACTTTGCCCATGGCAACTATTAAAACAAATAAGTGTAAGGCTTGTTCATTTTACATTTCTTCCCTTCCATTCATACACACCGACAAAACCGAGAAAACCCGCTATGATGATATAGGCTATGTGCAGCGGTTGCAGTAAGGGAAAGTACAACAATTGTCGCTGTTTATGAAAGAATCTGCTCACGGGAACAAGGAAAATTAACTCAGATATAATTTTACAAAGCAACATAAGGCCCGCGATTCCGAAGAATAAGTTATTGAACACCCCCGCCACCAGCATTGGCAAAAATGATAAATTGAACAGGTAAACAAGTATCAATATATAGGTCAGCTTACTGTCTTCGTACTTGCCCGATTTGGATGCCCAGCGGATCCGCTGCTGAAAAAATGCCTTCCATGTTAATTGTGCTTCTGTTGAGATGATAGCTCCTTCGCTCTTCAGGTACACTATTTTATTTGGATAGGCATATTGCATTTTCACCATCAACAAATAGTCATCTCCCGACGCAAGATGCTCGATACCTTCATAACCCTTCACCTCATCAAATGCAGCCCTGCTAAAGGTAAGATTGGCGCCATTGGCCATATTGCCCAATCCCAGTCTCAGGGCAGCCGTGGCAATGCCCTGCATACTCATAAAATCAATGGACTGGAACAATTGCAGAACAGAATTATCATTATCCAGGTCCACGGGTGCTATTATCATCACAGCACCTGTTTGTTCATAACGGCTCGCAATAAGTCTTAGCCATCCGGGTTTAGCGATACAATCGGCATCAGTAGTGACGATAATGTCACCTTTACTTGCAGTTATGCCGGCAGACAATGCTCTTTTTTTGTAGGCGTTTACCCTTTCTCCACCCTTTATATGGTCCGCAAGATTGATACATTGTATCTGCGGGTCTTTGAAGGAATGAACAATGGCTTCCGTATCATCTTCCGAATGATCGTTGACAACTATTAGCTCAAAAAGTTCTTGTGGATAATCCTGTGCCAATATCGATTCAATACAGGGGCCAATATTCCCTTCTTCATTCCTGGCAGGTATAATAACACTTATTGTTGTCGCCGGATGAAAGTCTTTAACACTGAAAAATGCCTGCTGCTGCCACCCGTAGTGATACAACAGCATCAACGCCACATAGGCCATTGTCAGCACAAAACATACGATGAATATCGTCAGCATACAGGTCGTTAAGCTAATAAACATTCAGCCATTTGTGGCATCGTGTCCACATCCATTACTTTGTGTCCTTTCTCCGTAATATGTAGCTGCACACTTTCAAGACCACTTTTAAAGCGTTCTGCATGTTTTACCGGTATCACCCGGTCATAAGCACCCATGAAGATATGAATGGGAATATGATGCCTGGCAATAGCCGCCCTTAGTTTCCTGCTATTGGGTATTATCCTGCTCATATCCGGCCATACCTTAAGGAGAAAATCCCGCCTTTCCGGGGTATCCAGGTAGTGCATCGCAAAATTATACTGGGAGGCATTTACATATCTTTTGTCCTTCAGCCATTCAATGTATCGCATATACCTTTCAGGGCTATTCAAAAAATGACGGAACAAGCGTTTACCAGCGAAGTTTTTGGTTACAAAATAATACAGCGGGTTAAACACCAGCCCATCGGGTGCTATCAGCACTACCCTGTCTACGTGCTCAGCCAGTTGCTCTATTATACTCAGGCATACCCTGCCACCCAGGCTGTAGCCCAACAGGGAGCATTTATCCACCTTCATTTCGCCCATTAATCCTGTAGTTAGTACAGCAAGTTCGCGGGGTTCTATTACATCTCCAGCCACCCAGTCACTATTACCGTGGTGGGGCAGGTCAATGCTATACAGGGTATATTCCCCGCCCACAAGCTTTCCGAAAGCGCCAAAGATACCGGCATCATTGCCATAGCCATGAAAAGCTATAAGCAGCCTGGGACCGCTGCCAACGCGGATATAGTGCAGTTTCCGCACCCCGGTAGATACATATCCTGTTCGGCTGTCTTCCATTTATAAGCTCCTCGTTCCGTTCAAAAATACTTAATCTGCACATGACCTTTATCAGCTTATTTTTAACATCGTCACGACGTTTTTTTCTTTAGCTTTATGCAAAAGCCCGGTATATGGATACACAAGCAGTAGCAGCTATACAAGGTGGTGGCTTTCTCATCCAGCCATCTACACCTGCAGATACATTCACTCCCGAAGATTTTAATGATGAACAACGTATGATCGCAGAGACATGCCGGGAGTTCCTCGAAAAAGAAGTATGGCCTAAACTCCTCGAGATCGACCAGCAGGAACCCGGCCTTATGCCGTCCCTGCTCGATAAAGCAGGCGCTTTAGGTCTCCTCGGCGCTGCCTTCCCTGAGAAATATGGAGGGCTGGGTGAAGATTTTGTAACTGCTACGATTATCAATGAGAACCTTGGCCCGGGGCATTCTTTCTCAGTTGCTGTATCTGCCCATAATGGCATTGGCTCCCTGCCCATACTTTACTTCGGCACAGAAGAACAAAAACAGAAATACATACCAAAACTGGCCTCTGGTGAGATGAAAGGCGCCTACGCGCTAACCGAGCCCGGTTCTGGTTCAGATGCCCTCGGGGCAAAAACTTCTGCTGTGTTAAGCCCTGACGGGAAGAACTACATACTTAATGGGCAAAAGATATGGATCACTAATGCCGGCTTTGCCGATGTCTTCACCGTATTTGCCAAAGTAGATGGGGATAAGTTCAGTGCCTTCATTGTTGAGAACGGCACACAGGGGCTCTCAAAAGGCGAGGAAGAGCACAAGATGGGTATCAAGGGCTCAAGTACACGCCAGTTATTCTTCGAAAACTGTAGTATACCTGCCGGGAACCTGCTTGGCGAGATCGGCAAAGGGCATATCATAGCATTTAATATACTGAATATTGGCAGGCTCAAATTGTGCGCAGCCACCATTGGCGGGTGCAAGCGCGGCGTATCCATAGCAACGGAATATGCCGCTACCCGCGAGCAGTTCAAGGTGCCTATAGCCTCCTTTGGGGCCATACAACATAAAATGGCTGAAATGGCTATCAGGACATTTGCAGCAGATAGTTCCCTTTATCGTGTGGCAAAGTGGATAGATGAAAAAGAAAAGAGCCTGCTTGATGAAGGCAAGCCTGAAAGCGAGACCTTATTGGGTGCTGCCGAAGAGTACGCTATAGAATGTGCCATGCTCAAAGTAATAGGTTCCGAAGCGCTCGATTATGTGGTGGATGAAGGCGTACAGATATTTGGCGGCAATGGCTATTCCGACGAATACAATGTATCACGGGCCTACCGCGATAGCCGCATCAACAGGATATTCGAAGGCACCAACGAGATCAACAGACTGCTGACGCTGGATATGTACCTGAAACGCGCCATGAAAGGACGTATAGACCTGATGACACCGGCCATGTCAGTACAAAAAGAACTGACCAGCATACCCGATTTTGGTGAAGACGATACACCCTTTGCGGCAGAGCTTAAGGCCATAGCCAATTTCAAAAAGGCTATCCTCATGTGTGCAGGTGCTGCTGTACAAAAGCTTATGATGAAGATAGAGCATGAGCAGGAGATACTGATGGATCTTGCCGATATGCTTATCGATACTTTCCAGGCCGAAAGTGCCCTATTGCGGGCCATGAAGATGCAGCAGAATGGCAACGAGTTTGCCTCATTCGCTGTAGATGCAGCACGTACTTATATCAATGATGCGGCCGACAGGATCAACCATTCCGGTAAATGCGCAATAAATGCCTTCGCCGAAGGTGACGAACAGCGAATGATGCTAATGGGCCTCAAACGCTTTACCAAAACGCAAAGCTATAATACCAAAGAAGCTCGCAGGCGTATAGCTGCAAAACTGCTGGAAAAGAAAGGCTATTTCTTCGCTTAAAAAATGCAATTTATTTGAAGGGACATCTCCTCTCCTTTGGAGAGGCACGGAAAGATAACTACTCGTCTCTCCACTCCTTGCCGGTCATATTCAGGAATACATCCTCCAGGTTGGCGGCTTTGACTACTTTTTTGCGTTGAAAACCCGTAGCAAGCAGGCTATCAATAAGTTCCGAAGGTGTACTTAAAGCAATAAGTTCTCCACTATCAATAATACCAACACGCTCGCAAAGCTCTTCTGCCTCATCCATGTAATGCGTGGTAAGCACTACAGTAGCCCCACGGTCACGCACTTGTTTGATGAGTTCCCATAGGTTGCGCCGGGCCTGTGGGTCAAGCCCGGTGGTAGGTTCATCGAGGAAAATTATTTTGGGCTCATTGATCAATGTGGTCGCTATAGAGAATCGCTGCTTCTGACCACCGGACAATTCCTTGAATTTGTTTTTGGCTTTCTCCCGCAGGTTGACCGTATCCAGCAGGGCCATAGGTTCTACTTGTCGGTTGTACAAGCCTGCAAAAAGCTCTATGATCTGCCGGAGGTTCAGGTTCGGATAATAGCCTGCCGCCTGTAGTTGCACTCCTATGATATTCTTTATAGCCTGGGGGTTACTGTCCAGGTTGATGCCATCTACAATAACCTCGCCCGATGTCTTATCCCGCAGGGTCTCTATTATCTCCAGCGTAGTGGTCTTCCCGGCCCCGTTGGGTCCCAGCAAACCAAATATCTCCCCTTCTTTTACTTCGAAACTGATCCCTTTTACTGCGGTAAAATCACCGTATTTCTTTACCAGGTTATTGACCTTTATGATGGCATTTTCCATAAGCCTGCAAGTTATCGCATTCTGCCTAATTTGCTTTCATTTTACTTTTCATCAACCTATTTTTCGATCAAAAAACAACTCCGGTGCAATCTCCCCTGGAAATCAAACGGCGTAGTGGCCCCCGTAATATCTTTGATACTGTGCGTAGGTATCGCCTCCCGGTCCAATACAAACCCGCGGTAGTTGTTGCTGAAGTATATCCTGCCGCCCTCATCACAGGCTTTCAGTAATTTCTTTAGTAACCCCACATGGTCGCGCTGCACATCAAAGTTATCCTCCATACGCTTACTGTTCGAGAACGTAGGGGGATCGCATACTATAAGGTCAAAACTATTGGGTGGCATATTGTTGATCCACTCCATTACATCATCGTGGATAAAGTAATGTTTCTCATTGTCGTACAGCTTATTATACTGCATATTGCGCTTGGCCCAGTTGATGTAGGTCTTAGAAAGATCTACCGATACAACTTGTGTCGCTCCCCCATTGGCTGCATATACACTAAACGACCCGGTATAACAGAACAGGTTAAGCACCCGTTTCCCTTTAGCCTCATCGCGCACCATGCCCCGGGTTATCCTGTGGTCAAGAAACAGGCCGGTATCTAAATAATCGGTAAGATTAATAATGAAGTTGAGTCCGCCCTCCGGCACTATGCGCTCCACCTTTTGCTCGGCAAATTTCTCATACTGGCCCTGCCTGCCCGCCTTGCGCTGCCGTACTTTCATGAAGATATTTTCAGGCTCTGTTTGCAGTACTTTAGCCAATACTTCTTTACATGCCTGTAGCCATTCCTCATGTTCTTCCTCCTCCATACCATGCCTACGCTTATATTCTGCAGCATGCACCACCCCATCGTACCACTCTATTGCAAAAGGGAATTCAGGAAGGTCGTGGTCGTAAAACCTGTAACAAGCAACATTTTGCCTGCGTGCCAGCTTGCTGTAGTGTTTATACACTTTCAACAACCTGTTCTCAAACATTACCAGTTTATCTGTGGAGCTCAAAAAGTCGAAGTTAAGGATTCAAAGATACAATACAGGATACTGAGTGCCTTACGAAAAACATCGTTGCTTCAGCTATTCATTTAATATCCGGTATAGTTTACCACCTGTTTGCCAACAGGTGGTTTGTATTGCGTACCTGTATTGTGTGGCAGGTCCTGTATATGGGCCTGGGTTGCTAGGCTATCTGCTTTGGTAAGGTCAAAACGGTGTGAGTATACCAATTCATCCACCTGGTACTCTTCTTCTTTTACCAGTTTGCCGGTCTGCGGATCAAAGAACTGCCATAGCCCGTGCCTGGCAGTACCTCTTTCCGATTCTATTGCTTTCAGCGACTCCTCTCCGGTGATAGGGTGCACTACCATTACCGTATCGTATTCCACGTTAGGGTTAAGGCCGCGGTAGTGACCGATACAGGTCAGTTTACCTTTCTCATAATATTTCACTTCCCCATCCAGCACATCATTCTTAAACATCTCTACCGACATCAGGTCACCCTCATCGTCTATCTTATACCATTTTCCCATTTTAAGGCCATGGTCGTAATTCCCAAATTCTGAAAAACCGGGTTCTCCCATGTGCGCCTGCTGCGATACAAGCCATGTGCCCTGGCGTTTACCGTTTTCGTCAAGCTTGTTTATATCCCTCGTATTCTTGTCTTTGATATTGACATTGACACTCTGTGCCATCCCGGCAAAGCTGCATACACACACAAACACCAAAATAACTATATACCGGAAGTTCCTCATAAACTGTTTATACTGCAAATGAACTGCCACAGCCACAGGTGCTGCTGGCGTTCGGGTTGTTGAATACAAAGCCGCGCGCATTCAGCCCGTCCTCGAAATCTACCTCCATACCGAACAGGTAGATGCCATGCGCTGTCTTCATGATAACGGGGATACCCTCTATTTCATATTGGTCATCATCTTCCTCTTTTGCATCAAAGCCCAGCACATAGCTTAGCCCGGAGCAACCGCCGCCCTTAACGCCTACACGCAGGTAACGGCCTTCTTCAAAACCCGGTTCACTCATCAATCGCTTTACTTCGTTCACCGCCCCATCGGTAAGCTTCACGGGGCTGCTTGTCATTGTTTCCATCCTGTTAAATATCAAGTTGCTACAAAGTTACCATTAATGGCAGGGCTCTCCAAAAACAGCCTCTTACACTATCGTTAAAGTCTATAAATATATAGACAATATTTGGTATAAAATATGTTAAAGAACATTTTTTACATTTGCTGTCTGCTAAAAGAATAAGCCATGACAGAGGCACTGGATAAAATAATTGACGAAGCTGTATCGCATATGAAGAAAGCGATCAGCCACCTTGAATCAGAACTGAGTAAGATACGCGCCGGCAAGGCCACCCCGGCAATAGTGGACGGCATACATGTAGATTACTACGGCAACCCCACCCCGCTCAACCAGGTGGCGAATGTTACCGTGGCAGATGCCCGCACGCTTTCCATACAACCATGGGAAAAGCAAATGCTGGGCCCGATAGAGAAAGCTATTATAGCCTCCAACATAGGCCTCAACCCTCAAAACGACGGCAACATCATCCGCCTCTTCCTGCCACCGCTCACTGAAGAGCGCCGCAAAGAGCTCGTGAAGCGGGTGAACAATGAGGGCGAACATGCCAAAGTAGCCATCCGCAACATACGCCGTGATGCCATTGAGCACATCAAAAAACTGCAAAAAGATGGCCTGAGTGAGGATGCTGCCAAAGATGCTGAAGCTCGCGTGCAGGGCATTACCGATAAGCACATCGAGCTGGTAGACCAACACTGCAAAGACAAGGACAAGGAAATTATGACCATTTAAGCGTAACTTTGAAAAGCTCATGTAACAATGAGCTTTTTTATTTTAATGCGTTTATGGCTTATGAGCGAATTGCATAAGCAAATATTACTGATACTTTCCATTCCCATCTATGCAATACTGATCCCGTTGGAATTAGTATTGAGCCATTTCAGGCACTGGAGATTTTATAGCTGGAAGGAAACGATGATGAATATTTACCTAAACCTGGTAAATACCGGCATCGACCTATTGTTGCGCGGGTTCGCATTGCTTGTGCTCATTTTCTTCTCTAAGTACAGCATAGTAAATAGCTGGAATCCAATTATTTACTGGATACTGCTATTAATATCGGAAGATGTACTTTTCTGGCTTGAGCATTATATAGATCATCATTCCAGGCTGTTTTGGGCGGTGCATGTTACACACCATTCTTCCGAAGAATATAACCTGACCACGGGCTTCCGGTCTTCGGTATTTATGCCTTTTTATCGCTACCTGTATTTTGTGCCCCTGGCCATCATCGGCTTCAGGCCCATCGATATTCTGTTCATGTATGCGCTTACCCAGACCTATGGGATACTGGTGCATACACAGGCTATCAGGAAGCTACCCCGCTGGATAGAGTACATCTTTGTAACCCCCTCACACCACAGGGTGCACCACGCCAGCAATATACCCTACCTGGATAAGAATATGGGGATGGTACTCATCATCTGGGACAGGTTGTTCGGCACTTTTGTACCTGAAATGGCGGAGGAGCCGCCGGTTTATGGCCTTACCAAGCCTTTGGATAAGCCGCACCACCCCGTTAACATCATCTTTCACGAGTGGAAAGCTATCGGGAAAGTACTGGCCCAAAGAAATATCAGCTTCGGGAATAAACTGCGTTACCTTTTCAAAGCGCCGGGATGGAGCCATGATGGCAGTACGCAAACTGCCAGGGTTTTACAGGCCGAATGGGAGAAAGAACACTCCAAGGCTTGAACTTGTTACTTCACCCCGCCCAGTTTCATGATCTTTTTGTATTCTGCGGGTTTTACTGCCCCTACAGATAAACGCCCCAGGCGCACAAGATCCATATCTGCGAAGAAAGGATCCGCTTTTAATTGCTCCAGAGTTACCGGATTCGGGATAGCCTTCAATGGCTTAAGGTCCACCACTACCCAATTGGTATCATCAGTAGTAGGATCCTGGTAAGCCTCCTTTACTACTTGCGCAATGCCCACAATGGCCAAACCTTCATTGCTGTGGTAGAAGAGCACTTCATCACCCTTCTTCATAGCGCGCAGATTATTGCGGGCCGCATAGTTGCGTACGCCGTCCCACATGGTTTTTCCATCTTTCACAAGCTGGTCCCAGCTATATTTATATGGTTCCGATTTTACAAGCCAGTAGTTCATGATCCGAGTATTAAGTCAAAAGTATTAAGTAGAAAGTCAAAAAGCAACGCATTATTTATCCCGCTGCAAGAGATAATTAGCCAACTCCAACAGAGGTAGTTTACGCTTACTGAGCACTGCAACCTCTTCAAGGCCCTGGAACGCCTTCTGTGAGTAATGCTCCACTGCTTCACGGCAGGCCTTGTCCGCACCTGTATCCCTGTAGAGCTGCAACATTGCCGGTACTTTATCGGCGCCATCGTGTTTTAGCCAGTCACTTATCTTTGCCGCCTGCGCTTCATTGGCCGTTTCCAGCGCCTTGAGCAACAGGTAGGTCTTCTTATTTGCTTTTATATCACCGCCATTTTGTTTACCCAGTTTATCAGTAGCACCAAAGGCATCCAGGTAGTCATCCTGCAGTTGAAAGGCTATGCCAAGGTTCTTTCCAAACTCATGGAGTTTGGCAGCATTGCCTTCGGTAGCTCCGCCTATCAAAGCGCCCATGTTGAGGCTGCAGGCCAGCAAGACCGAAGTTTTGAAGGTGATCATTTGCAGGTATTCTCCTATGCTTACGTCATCGCGTTGCTCATAGTCCATATCCAGCTGCTGGCCCTCGCATACTTCAATAGCGGTCCTGTTGAACAGGTGTAATATCTGCGGCAAGGAGGTGGTGATATTGGCCAGCCTGTCGTATGAGTAAATGCTCATCACATCTCCACACAATATACCCGCAGTAAGCCCATACTTCTCATGTATAGTGGGGTTGCCCCTGCGCAGCGGGGCCTTATCCATGATGTCGTCATGTATCAAAGTAAAATTATGGAAGAGCTCGATCCCGGTGGCAGCATGCCACGCGTCCTCGTTTATCTCGCCAAACAGCTCATTACCCATCAGGCACAGCACTGGCCTGATGCGTTTACCACCCAGTTGCAACAGGTAGCGGCAGGGCTCGTACAAACTGGCAGGAACTGCGGGAAAAGGCAGTGTAGCCGTGAATCTTTCTTCAAATTTATCTACCAGTTCCTTGAATGAATGCATGTATTACTTTTTACGTTTCGTCGTTTTCTTAGGGGTCTTTTGCACTGTTGTTTTTGCACGCCGACTTTGTTGCGGCGCTTCTGCCAGCGAATAATCAATTTGTCTTTTCTCAAGGTTAGCCGCTACTACCCTTACTTTTACTTTATCACCCATGCCGAAACGCATTCCGGTATGCCTGCCTACCAGCGCATACTCACCTTCTTTCAGTTCAAACTCATCTATATCCCGCAGGTCAGCTATCGATACCATGCCTTCACATTTATGGGCAACGGTCTCGGCCCAGAAACCAAAGTTAGAAACGCCGCTAACAACTGCCTCAAACTCTTCGCCCACAAACTCCTGTATGTACTCTACCTGCTTATATTTATTTGCTGCCCGCTCAGCCTCCATAGCCCTGCGCTCCTGGTCGGAACAATGGCGGCACTGGGTCTCCAGGTGCTTGATTGGTTTTATATCTCCATCGAGGCATTCCTGCAATATACGGTGCACCAGCACATCCGGATACCGGCGGATAGGCGAAGTGAAGTGGCAATAATTCTCAAAACCAAGACCATAGTGGCCTATGTTATCTGTTGTATATACTGCCTTTGCCATCGTTCGGATACCCAATGTTTCCAGCACATGCTGCTCAGGCTTGCCCTGCACAAGTGCCAGCATCTCGTTGAACGAACGGGCTATGTCTTCAGGTGTGTGCGTATTGAATTTGACACCAAAGCGTGTGGCAAATGTTGTGAACATCTTTAGCTTGTCCTCATCGGGCACATCGTGCACCCTGTAAGGGAAAGGCACCGGTTTACCTTTTACCTCTAATCCTGATACATACTCAGCCACCGTGCGGTTGGCCAGCAGCATGAACTCCTCCACAAGCTGGTGTGCTTCTTTACTTTCCTTTACCACGATACCTATGGGGCGGCCTGTATCATCGAGCTGAAAACGTACCTCCTGCGACGAGAAATTGATGGCCCCTTTTTTGAAGCGTTGCTTCCGCAAGCTCTGGGCCATGTCATTCAGCAAATGCAGCTCTGTCTCATGGTCGCCGGCAGCACCTTCTATCACTTCCTGCACCTCTTCGTAAGTAAAACGGCGGTCTGAATTGATGACCGTTCTGCCCAGCCAGTATTCTTTTACCTTACCGGTCTTGTTGATCGTAAATATAGCGGAGAAGGTGTACTTCTCTTCGCGGGGCCTGAGTGAGCAGAGCCCATTAGACAGGCGCTCCGGCAGCATGGGCAGTACCCTATCGGGCAGATACACGCTGGTAGCACGGCGGTAGGCTTCCTGGTCCAGCTCCGAGCCCGGTTCTATATAATGGCTTACATCGGCTATGTGCACGCCTACCTCATACCATTCCCCTTTCAGCTTCTTTACAGATATGGCATCGTCGAAGTCTTTGGCATCCACGGGGTCTATGGTGAAGGTAAGCGTATCGCGCATGTCCCTGCGCTTTTTGATATCGGCCTTACTCACACCCTCGGGATAACGGGCCGCTTCTTCCATAACATCATCCGGGAAGCTAAGCGGGAACCCATTCTCGGCCAGTATGCCCTGCATGGCTATCTCGTTCATGCTCTCATGAGTGAGCACGCTAACTACCTCGCCAACAGGGTTCTTAGCCTTGCTCGTCCACTCAACTATTCGGCCCATCACACGATCGCCGTCCTTAGCCCCGTGCAGCAGGTGCAGGGGTATATATATATCGAGGGGCATTTTTTCGCTGTCGGTAATGAGGAAGGCAAAATGCGGGTGCACCTCTAGCCTGCCGCTAAATTCGCTCTGCTTGCGGCTGACCACATCTATGATAACACCCTCGGGCCTGCTGCCAAACTTCTTGCCCCGCTCCGATACTTCCACCCTTACCTCATCACCATTGAGCGCATTGCGCAGGTATTCTTTACGCACCAGTATGTCGCGGTCCATACCCTCCACAACGACAAAGCCCATACCTCCGCGGGTTATCTCGAGCTTGCCCTTATACACCTTTTTACCACTGCTGTCAACTTTCTTCTTATGGGATGCTTTATGTTTCTTAGCCATACTGTTTTATTGGTTATAAAGATAAGCTGTCTGCACTGAACCATTGTTAAGATCGTACCAAGGGGCACCGGATCTTTATATGTGGTCATAAAACATTAGAGATATTGATTATTTCCTGTTTTTATTTCCGGCTGAGTTATTTCCTGTTTGGGTGGTCAAGAAATGCTGTAAACTATGCTGGTGGCTACAGAGAGAAAAAAACAGTTATTTCCGGTCGTTGCATATTTGTCTTTAAAAGGTGACCGGGAGAGCGTTCCGGTCGTTGCACATTTGTCTTTTGAAGGTGACCGGGAGAGTGTTCCGGCCGTTGCACGTTTGTATGAACTCTCTAAAAAATCGGGACAGCGGGACCAGGGATTAAAGGATTTTCAGGGCAGCTATTACATTAAACCATGCAAGGTACAACTCAGGAGAGAGGGTTTCCTAATTTTTATATCCACATTTTCACCCCAGTTTTTGGGTGATTTACGTAAAAAGATGATCTACAATAACGATATTCTCTAATTTCAAATATCTCATTACAGGACAAATAAACATCTCGCGATGACAAAGAACTCACTTATGACCATATGGGTGCTTGTGCTACCAATAGCAGCAGGTGCACAAGGTTATAACAGCCGAACCATATCTCAGTTCAAGTGGGACGATAGCAATGCCAAACAGGTAGTATGTGTGGAGCACTATAATGAGAAGGGACAGGTACTATCGAAGGCATACCTCAATTCGCAAAGTGTGGTAGATGCCGAGGACGATGGCGACGACAAGGGTACAAAAGTTTTGTACAGCTACAAGGACGGACAACTGGTAGGGGAATACCGCTACAGGGACCAGGAGTATGAGGACAGCATGCTCACCCGGTATAGCTACAATGCTAAAGGACAACTTGCACTCAAAGTGGTAATGCGCCATGAGAAATTCACAAAAACCGATGAGACGGGTGACGCTGCAGCCACCAGTTGGAAATGGCTGATAGATTCTGTAAGCTATAAATATGATAAGAATGGTAGATTAATGAGCCAGGAAGGAGGCGAGCAATGGCACCGGCTCGCTTATGGCAAAAGCCCGGGCGATACGCGCGACACCTCTTATTCCTCGCCCGGAGACCTGAAAGCGAAAAACTATTTTGTAAGCCGCAATGTGTACGATAAAGACAAACGGCTGGACAAAAGGACGAAGGTGCATTATGTGCAGGGCAAAAAACACTTCGACCATACCATAACCTACAGCTATGACAGCAGCAGCCACAGGCTGCTGAAGATGCACAGCATAGCCACATCGTACAGCAAAAGCAAAGCTGATGATGCAAAACTGGAGAACATGCGCTTTGATAAGAAGTTCTTCTACTACAAAGATGGCAAGCTGGAAAGAGTAGAGACATGGGACCCCGATGGATTCAGGTTGCTGGCGACGATATATGAATATAAGTAAGGCCTCTCCAATGAGAGGAAGTAAATAGATCAGGCCTATGAAGGCATATTGCCTATACCAAGTTCATCGTTCTCCGCTATCTCCTGTTCTACATAAGCATTGACAATAGCATCGAACTCCTGCCCTTTATCAAAAAGCACGTGAATATTAATGGGTAGCACGGCTATCGTTATTCCCCAGTCCCTTAATTTTTCGTAATGTACCAGCAGGCGGGCAGCATCTTTTTCGGTAGTGACGATGAGCTTATCCTGCTGGTCCCAGTTCTGCCAGGCTTCTTTGATCTCTTCAAGGTCGCGGCTGAGGAAGTAATGATGGTCGGCATAGGACAGAACGTGTATATCCGCACAAACGCCCTTCACATGGGCTATGAGCGGATCGGGCCTGGCGATACCGCATACCAACACTGCGTTCGTGCCGCTTAGAGAGATGGGCTCCCTGGTAAAGAAATCATAAGGTCTGTCATAGTGTATGCCCGTGTAAAAAACCTTTTGGTGAGGCAGGGGTTTGATCTGCTGCTGCATGGCCTCTGCCTCGATTGTCGTCATGCCCTGCGGACACTTGGACACAATGATGACATCGGCACGCTTATAGGCCTTGCGCCCCTCGCGTAACCTGCCAAATGGCATTACATGGTCTTTATAAAAGGGCTTTGCATGGTCGGTAATGAGGATATTGAGGCCTGCCTTTACAGAGCGATGTTGATAGGCATCATCAAGAATGACCACTTCCACATCGGGCCGGTTGAGCAACAATTGCGGTATGCCCGTCATCCGCTCCTCTGCCACGCTTACCACCAATTCAGGGAATTTCATATAGTACTGCATAGGCTCATCGCCTATCTTCACGGCATTGGTGTTAGGGTCGGCCAGCAGGAAGCCCTGTGTACGGCGTTTGTAACCCCTGCTCTGCGTCCCCACCCTATACCGGTACTGGAGCAGGCGCACCAGGTACTCCACATGCGGAGTTTTGCCTGTACCGCCCACTGAAAGATTGCCTACAGATATGACCGGGACGCTGAACTGTATGGAAGAATAAAAACCTGTATCGTATAGCTTATTGCGCAGCCAAACGATGGCCCCGTATATAAGGGCCAGGGGGTATAAAAGCACACGAACTACTGAAAAAAGATAGTATAAGATATTGCGTTGGCTCATGTTTAGATACCATATCCCGCCCATGGGCGGATGTATAAGGGCCTGTAAATGTAGGAAATGTATTTAACTCAGGCCCCTGTGCATGAAACTGAAAAATATGCCTGCGATGCTAAAAATCTAAGGGTAAATACTATATATTTACAAAAAAATATCCTTATGAGAAAACAATACTTAATACTCCTGGCACTTGCCTTCCCTTTTGCAGCAAGCGCACAAGTTACCAATGCTGAGAATTACACCCCAGGTCCTATAGGAATGCCCGGTGACCAGATCCATAATATGAACTGTAGTGTTCCTGCGGGTGGCCCCGGTGGCTCAGGTACCAGCCAAACCTGGGACTTCTCATCGGTGGTGGATTCCACTCAGGTCACAACTTACGTATATGCTGATACCGCTAATATAGGCGACATCATCCTGGCCCCTACACCAGCACCGATCGGCACTCCGGTACATCCAACTACTACCCAGAACCTACTTCTGGGTTATACCTTCGGAACATACAGCTTCACTTATACTCCGGGTGTTCTGCTGGCAGAGCGCTCGTTTAACTATGGCAGTACTGATAACCTGTCTTATGCCGTTGGCGGTATCATTACCGGAACAGGGAGCGTAGATTTCAATTGTGATGGCTCAGGTACCCTGATCACTCCTAGCGGAACTTATGCCAATGCTTACCGTACTGTGTACAGGCAGCACGAGTTTGACAGCAATGCTCTGGCCACTATTAGCATCGACAATGTTTCTTACGTATGGTATGACGCCAATCACAAGGCCCCCCTTTTCAGGATTGACTCGACACGTACTGTAGGCACAGGCTTAGCTGTTGCATTTACAGACACTTCAGGCGTACCAACCGCACAGTATCAACAAGCTCTTTTCCCTGCATTTATTAACAATTTAGCCGCTACAGAACAACCTGCTACTGCAAATATCAGTAACAACAGCCTGACCATCAACGCAAGCCTTGAAGCAGGCCGCCAATATGATATTAGCGTGTTTAGCATAGCCGGCCAACTGGTATATCAATCTGCATTCAACGCGACCGGTTCACTTATACATTTTAATATGGGTAAAGACCTGGCAGCAGGAAATTACTTTGTGAACATCAATAAGAAAGGCAGCAACACTGCACCGATAATAATCAAGACAATAAAAGAATAAGGTACAAAAGGTCAAAAAAAGGCTGCAATTGATGAATTGCAGCCTTTTTTTATTCATATCAAAGAAATATATCACCGGCACGGATGCTGCAAACAAATAGCTTAATTTTACATTAAATTAACTCTATGAAAAAATACTACTTCGCTTTACTAGCTTTCCTACTACCTCTGATGGGCACTGCGCAAGTGAACCATGCAGAAGATTTCGTTAGCGGGGACATCTTATATTATATGGTTTGCACAATGCCGGATAGCCCGGGCGACGCAGGCACCGCGGTTATCTGGGACTTTAGTTCTGTGCAGGATTCCGGAAACGGCCAACGTATCACATGGGTGCTGGACGATACGGCTGTGGCAGGCGACATTATTTTATCACCAACCCAATACCTTGCAAATGCAGGCAACAGGATACAAAAAACAGCTACGCAAAGCTTTTTGGCTGCGGTGCTTGGCTCATCTGTAAATTACACTTATGATACCGGGGCACTATGGATAGACCGTACCCTAAACTATGGATTGCTGGACAGCAATACATTCACGAGTACGCTAAATACGAATGCTGTAACACTCAGTGGCGGCGGCACTTCACATATTGAAGTTGATGGTTCCGGCACCGTGAAGACGCCTGAGGGTACTTTCAATAATGCACTTCGAATAAAACGTATCATAGACAACATAGACTCGCTGAACGGGAACTCGCTGCATAACCTGCAGGTAAGCTACCTATGGTATGATGATGCACACACCGCACCTCTGTTTCGTATAGATTCTATATATAGAAGCGGGACCGGCATCTTCCAGAACACTGCGGTAACCACCGGCACGGCATCGTACCTGCAGTTCATAGTACCGGCCAATGTGCAACAGGTTGCGACCAGGACGGCTGAGACCAGTGGGTGTTTTAATGATAATGAGATAGTAGTGCATGCACTACTCCTGCAAGGAAAATTGTACCAGGTGGCATTATTCGACCTGACGGGCAGGCAGCTTTATTCAAACAATTTTACTGCATCGGGAGATACCTGGCGTTTTAATCCCGGTATTCAATTGCCGGCATCAACCTACCTGGTAGTTATATCGCAACCAGGCAATAATGAAGCGCCAGTTGTTATCAAAGTACTTAAGCAATAATATAACCAACATCAACTCCATTAATCAAATAATTAAAAATCGACTGAACACCATTTATGAAAAAGATCTACTACGCCGCACTAGCATTATTATTACCGGCATGCACTTTTGCACAACCAGTACTGGATAGTGCGGAATACTACCATACAGGGCAACAATTCAATACCATGTTCTGCTCAGGTGCAAATGCCGGAGCTTCCGGTGCCATGCAGACATGGGACTTCTCTAACGTGACAGATAGCGTGTGCATCGCGATAATGGTGGACAACGCTCCCGCACCGGCTACGCACCAGATGGACATTGCCGGCACGATCTATTACCTGAATGTAAACGACAGTGAAACGGTAACTACCGGCATCGATCTGCAGGCAGCTTCACTTGAGTACACCCCCGGTGCACTGCTCGTAAAACACCCGATCACCTACCTGGATACAGCGTCCGACTCTTTTACCTCTGTAGCTACAGCGCCCCCTGCTATTCCCGGTACAGGCACAAGCTTCATGTTCGTGGACGGATATGGCACTCTGACTACACCTGAGGCCACCTATGATAACGTACTGCGCGTTATGAATACGCATAGTGAACATGACTCCGGCACCCTTGCAGATGAATACGTAACCTTTATTTCGTACCTGTGGTATGATAGCACACATACCTTCCCTCTGATGAGGATCGATTCCATCATAGCCACGGGCACACTACCTTTCTTACAGGTATCTGCAGCTTATTATACAACACAACCACCAACGGCTGTAAACAACATATCGCATACTGATGCAGCATATAGTGCTCACATGGATGACAATGGGCTAAGCCTTAAGGCCGACCTTAGCCAAGGCCACGAATACAAAGTGGGCCTGCTGAACATGAACGGGCAAGTTGTGTTTGTCACGACCTTCACGGCATCGGGGGGACTGGAACATTTTAATATTAACAGGCAACTACCACGCGGCACTTACTTGCTATCGCTCTCAGAACCGGGCAGCAACAGCAAACCGACCAGTATAAAAGTATTCAAACAATAAGCTTGTAATTCTTTTTAAAAAAGGCCGCAAATCATATTGCGGCCTTTTTTATACCGCCCATGCAAAATTTGGTTTAACTTGTATCTGCCAATCTTTTGTAACATTTCAACCACCTAAGCGATATACTTATGATGCAATTGCAGGGAAAAACATTTTTCATCACGGGCGCCAGCAGGGGCATTGGCAAGGCCATTGCACTAAAACTGGCAGCCGACGGCGCCAATATTGCCATAGCAGCCAAATCGGTAAAAGAAGACCCACGGCTGGGAGGCACTATCTACTCAGCAGCCGAAGAAGTGGAGCAAGCCGGGGGTAAGGCCCTCGCCATACAATGTGATATACGGGGTGAAGAACAAATACTGAATGCCATTCAACAAACAGTTACCCTGTTCGGGGGCATCGATGGACTCATCAATAACGCCTCTGCCATATCCTTGACCAATACCGAACAAACGGAGACCAAACGTTTCGACCTGATGCAATCCATCAATGTGCGGGGCACTTTCCTGGTAACACGCCATTGCATCCCCTTCCTTCGCAAGTCCTCCAATCCGCATATACTTACCTTATCCCCTCCACTGGACATGAAACCACAGTGGTTTGCCTACTCACCGGCATATACCATTACTAAATATAGTATGAGTATGCTAACACTAGGCTGGGCGCAGGAACTGAGAAAAGATGGCATAGCTGCCAATACCCTATGGCCGGTGACCACTATTGCAACTGCTGCCGTAAAAAACATATTAGGTGGTGAAATGCTGGCACAACGCAGTCGCAAACCGGAGGTGCTGGCCGATACAGCACACTACATCTTGCAGCAGGCAGCCAAAGAGTGTAGTGGCAACACCTTCCTTGACGAGGAGATACTGGCTAAAATGGGCATAACAGACCTGCAGCAGTATGCAGTAGACCCCAATGCAACACTACAGAAAGACCTTTTTGTATCCTAAATCAATATACTTTGGAAACGATATTATCCATAAATGGCATCACGAAAGCTTACGGCCCCATACAGGCACTGCGAAATGTTTCGTTCACGGTGCCCGAAGGTTGTGTGTTCGGTATACTGGGACCGAACGGCAGCGGCAAGACGACCCTGCTGGGCACCTTGCTTGACGTATTAAAAGCAGATGCTGGCAGTTACCAATGGTTCGGCGGTATGCAGGCCGATGCTGCACGCAAACAGATCGGCTCACTGCTGGAGACACCCAATTTCTACCATTACCTCTCGGCTATGGACAACCTGGAAATAAATGCCAGCATCAAGCAACGCGGGTATGAGGACAGGCTACGCGTGCTGGAAAAACTCGGGCTGCTGGAACGCAAGGACAGTAAATTCCAAACTTACTCACTGGGTATGAAGCAAAGGCTGGCCATCGCAGCAGCATTGCTGGGAAATCCTAAGGTGCTGGTATTTGATGAACCAACGAACGGCCTGGACCCGGCCGGCATAGCCGAGATACGCGATATGATACGGAAGCTTAACAGCGAAGGTATCACCATCATTATGGCCAGCCACCTGCTGGATGAGGTAGAAAAAGTATGTACCCACGTAGCTATATTGAAGAAGGGCACCCTATTACTGAGCGGGCCGGTAGATGAAGTGCTGCGCAGCGAGGACCAGGTAGAAGTTAAAGCAGCAGACATGCAGGCCTTACAGGATGCACTGAATACGATGACGGGCATCAGCAGGATAAGCATATCGAACGGTACATTATTGCTGTCTTGCGACGACAACATCACAACTCAAAAGATAAACGAATACTGTGCAGGCAGAGGCATAATATTATCGCACCTGCTACTGAAGAAGAAAAGCCTGGAAACCAAATTCATGGAACTCACCAACAATTAAAAAACATTATGAGATCGCTTCTTGCCATCGAATGGCTCAAAATAAAACGCTACCGTACTTTCTGGATACTGATCGGCTTTTTTATTGTTTTACTCCCCCTATGGAACTACGAGATAGCCAATGGTATGATCAATATGGGGAAGAACTCCATAAACCTCTTAAGCCAGGCATACTCGTTCCCTGAGGTATGGGGCAATCTTGGTTTTTGGGCCAGTATATTTATCGTATTTCTATCAATACTGATCATCATACTCACAACAAATGAATTCAGTTTCCGCACACACAGGCAAAACGTGATAGATGGTTGGAACCGGTTACAATTTTATCATTCCAAAGTGGGTCTTGTCATACTATTTAGTGTGTTAGCAACTACATACCTTTTTGTATTGGGTGTTATATTCGGGCTCTTGTACGGAGGTGCAGCCTCTGATATATTTGATAAAATAGAACAAGTGGGCTATTTCTTCCTGTTGTCGGTCGATTATTTAGGTTTTGCCCTGTTCATCAGTATATGGATAAAACGCAGCGGTTTATCTATTGGTCTTTTCCTGCTATATGCCCTCATCGTCGAAAGCATTTTAAAGGGCATACTTAACCGGGGCTCCGACCTTGATCTTGGCAATTACCTGCCATTGCAGTCAAGCGACGAGCTATTACCATTTCCATTCATCCGTATGGCACAGCAAATGATAGCGCACCAGGCTGTGAGTATGTGGCCTTACGTAATTGTAACAATAGGTTGGTGTTCTATTTATTATTTTGCAGGCAGGAGCATGTTGCTCCGCAGAGACTGGTAAACGAGTAAATATGAGCGAGAACAAACCTGTTATTTTAATTACGAACGATGATGGCATCACAGCCCCGGGTATACATGCCCTTGTAGATGCGGTGAGGGACCTGGGACAAATTGTGGTGGTTGCTCCCGACAGTCCCCAGTCGGGTATGGGGCATGCAATAACAATTGGCACGCCATTAAGACTTGATAAAGTTGACGAATTCGACGGCATAGAATCGTGGCAATGCAGCGGAACGCCTGTTGACTGTGTAAAGCTGGCCCGCGATAAGATACTGCACCGTAAACCCGACATCTGTCTTAGTGGCATCAACCATGGGGCCAACCACTCCATTAACCTCATTTATTCCGGTACGATGAGTGCTGCTATGGAGGCAGCGATCGAGGGCATCCCCTCCGCAGGATTATCATCGCTTGATTACCGATTCGATGCGGATTTCAGCACTGCTAAAATAGTGGCCCGCAATATTGCCCAGCGCATGCTCAGTGAACAAATGCCCGAGCACCTGTTATTGAATGTAAACATACCGCGGGTTAGTGAGGCTGAATTCAAGGGCATGAAACTATGCCGGCAGGCCTATGCAAAATGGGAAGAAAATTTCGATCAGCGTGTGGACCCCAGGGGCAAGGATTATTACTGGATGGTGGGCCGTTTTGTCAATATGGATACCGGCACCGATACCGATGTACAGGCCCTGCATGAGGGCTATGCATCAGTGGTACCTGTGAAGTTCGATCTGACAGATCACAAAACTAAGGACTGGATGCGCGATACATGGACAGAGCTGGCTTAAACAAACCAGCTCTGTGTTTTCCATAATGTAGTTTATGTACTTCTTTATTTAACTGCCGCCGAGCCATTGGGATTATATTCCTTTGCATCGGGTACGAACTTGTAATTCTCGATAAAATACAGGTTGCTCCTTTCGGTTGTAGTCAGCTTGTTCCTGACACTGGAACTTGTGGCATGATACCATGGCTGAGCTTCAAAATGGTCTTTGATCATGCCATCCGGGAATATCATTCCGTGACGGGCATATATCTCGTTCTTCATAACGGCAAGGCCCCACTCCGTAAGGTATTCCAGGTCATCATCTGTAAGTAACCTATCTGAACCTTCCGGGAAATAACCCGGTGTTCCTGATTTCAGGCGCTCACGGTTGTGCCCTCTTTTATACAATTGTTTATTGTTCTGTTCTTTATTATTCGAGGCAGTAGCCTCTGTACCATCCGCAGCGTTTGCGGAGTTGGCTGAACTATCGTCGGCAGCAGCAGCTACTGCAGTAGTAACCGGATTACCCGACAGCATTGCCTCATCTCCGGCATTATCACCCGCGCCCTTATTACATTTACAGGAAGATATGATGCTAAAAAAGAAGCAGCATATTAAGATGTACCTTGTCATAAATATGGTTTTTTGATGTCATCGTATAACACATGGTTCTGACCCGCAAGCTACATACATAAAATTATCATGCCAGCAAAACCTACATTCTTTAGTAATTACCTGACCTTTAAAACAATAAAGATAAAGAGCGATGTTTAATAGCAGCAAAGCATACCGAAAGGCCAATCAAGTATGAAATAATAGATTTTTTACATAATTTGTAGAGAGCCATCAAAAAAAATCATGGATAAGACTGTACTCTGCCCGCATATACAAGACATAAAGGAATTGAAAACTGCAAGCGTATATGAATGCGTAGAATGTGTTAAAACTAACAGTAAGTGGGTACACCTGCGCACCTGCCAGACCTGCGGTATTACACTATGTTGCGACCAATCACCAAACCGGCATATGACCGGGCATTATCAACATACCGGTCATCCCGTTATCACCTCCGCCGAGCCCGGCGAACAATGGCTGTACTGCTATAAAGATGACGTGTATACTGATTATGAGTAAATATCTATACCATGACTAACAACATACTGCCTCCTTTGCCACTTTATCAATGGCTGGAAACAAAGAAAACATTACATCTTTATACGCAGGTAATAGGCAAAATCAAATTGGCGCTCATGCCATATAAAAACCATTGGTGGCACATACCGCTCTATGTGAATGCACGCGGCATTGGCACCAGTGCTATGCCCTACAAAGACAAGTTGCTGGAAATTAATTTCGACTTCTGCCGTCATGCGCTCATCATCAATACGAACCATAGCGAAACAGAAGTGATAGAATTGAAGGACGGTCTTTGTGTAGCCGCTTTTTATACAGATGTATTTGATGCGCTCAAACGTATGGATATACAGGTGAAAATACTGGCAAAGCCTTATGCCCTTGAGCCACAGATAGCATTTGCCGATGACACCATGCATTGCCGCTACCAGAAAGATGATATAACCCGCTACTGGCAAATATTATCATTCATCGATCCTGTGTTCAAAACATTTAGTGGAAGGTTTTTAGGTAAGTGCTCCCCTGTTCACCTCTTTTGGCACAGCTTTGATATTGCGGTAACCCGGTTTTCAGGCCGCCGCGGACCAGGCATGCCGGGCGCGAACAAGGTGAATGCAGAAGCCTATTCGCACGAGGTCATCAGTTCAGGTTTCTGGGCAGGTGATGATAATATACAGGAGCCAGCTTTCTATACTTATGCCTACCCTTCCCCTCCCGGTATTACAGATGAAGCTTTATTACCCGGGGGTAAAGCCCGGTGGATAGATTCAAATGGCAGCCCTATGGCCTTAT
Source organism: uncultured Flavipsychrobacter sp. (assembly GCA_964481425.1). Classification (GTDB taxonomy): domain Bacteria; phylum Bacteroidota; class Bacteroidia; order Chitinophagales; family Chitinophagaceae; genus MKUN01. The sequence goes on along the minus strand of CAYZTM010000010.1, from coordinate 78,816 downwards.
ATCCTTATGAAGCACTGCGAAAGGAAGCCGACCCGGCAGAGGCCCTGCTACAATTTCTTGAAAGCTCATACCAGGCTGGCGCAAAGTGTGCGGGCTGGGATATTGCAGCATTAACAAAAACAACTCAAGCAACCTAATTCATGGATAAACGCACATTTCTTAAAAGCACCTCATTGCTGGGCCTGGCCTGCTTTGCAGGTGTTGCTGCACTGGGCAAGGTTGTGGATGCCGGGCCAGACCTATCATTGAATGCAGGGGTAGATGATGAGGACTTCTGGGCAAGGGTGCGCAGGAGTTACAAACTCAACCCTGACTTTATTAACCTGGAGAACGGCTATTACTGCATAGCGCCCAAACAAGTGATGGCCCGCTACCTGGACCACATACGTTACGTGAACCTGGAAGGCGCACACTACATGCGCACTGTACAATTCGATAATAAGAAAAACATAGCGAACCGCCTGGCCGAACTGGCGGGCTGCGAACCGGGAGAACTGGTTATTACACGCAACACTACAGAATCGCTCGACCTTGTTATAAGTGGTATGCACTGGCAACGGGGCGATGAAGCGATAATGGCAGAGCAGGACTATGGCGCCATGCTCGATATGTTCAAGCAGGTATCAAAGCGCTACGGAACGGTAAATAAGATCATCTCCATACCGCAAGACCCTAAAAGCGATGAAGAGATAGTAGAACTGTATGAGCGGGCTATTACACCGCGCACCAAACTGCTGATGGTATGCCACATGATCAACATCACAGGACATGTGCTGCCTGTGCGTAAGATATGCGATATGGCACACCGCAAAGGCGTGCAGGTAATGGTAGATGGTGCACATGCCTTCGCTCACCTCAAGTTTAGCATACCGGAACTGCATTGTGACTATTATGGCAGCAGCCTGCATAAGTGGCTCAGTGCCCCACTGGGTGCAGGCCTGCTTTATATAAAGCAGGAGCATATACCAAAGCTATGGCCCATATTTGCCGACAGCAGCAAGAAGAACAACGATATCCTGCGGCTGAACCATACGGGGACCAACCCGGTAACTGTTGACCTGGCCATTGGCGATGCAATAGATTACTATAATATTTTGGGGGCTGCGCGTAAAGAAGCGCGCCTACGCCACCTCCAGAACTATTGGGTGAGCAAAGTACGCGATGTGCCGCAGCTTATCATCAATACCCCAACCGATCCGGCACGCTCTTGTGCAATAGCCAATGTAGGCGTAAAGGGCATGAAACCGGCAGCCATGGCTGAAACCTTAATGAAAGAATATGGTATTTACACCGTTGCCATAGATGGCGCAGGTGTGCATGGCTGCCGTATTACACCCAATGTATTCACCAGTCTTAACGAACTGGATGCACTGGTGGATGCGCTAAAAGACCTAAGCAGGGCCTAATAGGTCTAATCGAGCTTACCTTTAAAGTCTCCGCTGAAGGTGGAAGAATCTTGCCATGTCCCGGCATAAGTGCCTTCTATTATGCTGTTGTTTATGCTCTGTATCGTAATAGTACCATGTGCTGCTACTTTTATAGAGCCGGAAGTTAGCGCCACTCTGCCATCAGATCCGGTGTTTATGGTAACCGTCTTTGGCAAATTATTAGTTGTAAAATTGTAAATGGTTAGGTTAGCAGTACGTAGATCTGGTTCCCACATCGTACCTACTATATTAAGCATACTGCCCGTGATGCTTGCGGTTACATCAGTGGCATAAAAAGGATCGCCTATTTGCTGGTTAAGGTGCATTGTACCCGATGAATCAAAAAAGCTCGAACTGTTGTTTGCAGTGATATTAGTGGTGGCACCCGAAGAATTGGTAATTGAATTGACAATGATACTGGTACTCGCACCGGCAGATAACACCTGTGTATTAAAGCTGCCCGCCCCACCCGACATATGCATACTTGCATTGCCGGTATATACATTGCCGCCGCTAAGGCTATAGTTCATAGTATAGTCACCGTCGGATATGGTGGTTGAATGAATGTTGATCACAGCCGCAGCACCGGGTATAAAACTTGCAGCAGCCGACAGGTGGAAATCAGACACATCCGTATTGCCATTCGTATTGTCTGTACTGTTAACATTCACGTCTGCCTTCACACAACCGGTCGTAAATAAATAAGAAAGGGCCGCAGCAGCGATCGCAAGGGTAAATAACTTCTTCATATTATTGGTTTTAATTCATGGAAAAATAATCAACTTTCCCCAAAAACCAAATCTATATGTAACTGTTATTCCTTTATTTACCTTACAAATCACCTTCAGTCATTCATCAGCACATCATAAACCAGGCCGGCAGCTATGGCATACACGGCATGGTGCATCAACTCTATGAGGATATCCTTCTTCTCCCACTCCGTAACAGGCGAGGCTTCCTCTATTTTAGGAATGGCGACCATTGCCGTGCCGGTTATAGCAACAAAATGGGCGGTTGTCGCTGCCCAGCGTTTAACGCCTAATACGGAGAAAAGCCCCCTTGCCATACCCCAAATAGTACCGTAGGCCCAATGTATCTCTTTCGACAGCATTTGCTTGTTGCCCCCCTTGCCCGGGCGGATATGCAAGGTCTTTTCGGCTACATTTGCCGGCACTTTACTTGGTTCGCGATGGGTAAACCTCATTTCTATCATTTGCGAGGCTGTAATGGCAGCAGTACCCGCCAGCCCGGCAAGCAGGCCTTTGCCTAATGCTCCGCCCAGCTTGCTTACTGCTTCTACAGGTTTGTTCTTAGTGGTCATGTACGTGATTTTTCAATACAACCCTTAAGATTCATGCCAGCGCGACACCTCATTTACATAAACACAAACAACAATATGTCATGATGATTTCCGGCGAAATGGACAAAGAATAATAAATTCGAACAAAAAAATCTTCATTTATAGCCGAAAATACCCGGTATTTTTTTGTTCCAATAAAGAAAACTATTACCTTTGCACTCCATTTAAAATTTATATACCAACGGTAACAAATGCCTACAATACAGCAATTAGTTCGTAAAGGTCGTCAACAGATCCGTGCCAAGTCGAAGTCTCGTGCTTTGGATGCTTGTCCGCAACGCCGTGGAGTATGTACCCGTGTGTACACTACCACACCCAAGAAACCAAACTCAGCCCTGCGTAAGGTAGCTAAGGTTCGTCTTACCAATAAGATAGAGGTGATAGCTTACATACCGGGTGAAGGCCATAACCTGCAGGAGCACAGCATCGTGCTTATCCGCGGCGGCCGTGTTAAGGACCTTCCGGGTGTACGTTATCATATCGTACGTGGTGCGCTGGATACTGCTGGTGTAAAAGACCGTAAGCAGAGCCGCTCTAAGTACGGTACCAAGAGGGAAAAAGCTAAGAAAAAATAATATTTAATAATAATAAGCAATTAAAGCCAATCATTTAACATGAGAAAGGCACAAGCCAAAAAGCTTCCATTAGCACCTGATCCGAAATTCAACGATAAGCAGGTAACCCGTTTTGTGAACTGCCTGATGTGGGGCGGTAACAAGACCGTGGTGTTAAGTGCATTTTATGATGCACTGGATAAAGTAGAGAAAATGACCAGCGAAAATGGTTACGAGGTGTGGAAGCGCGCCCTGGTGAATGTTACCCCTGCGGTAGAAGTTCGCAGCCGCCGTATTGGTGGTGCTACCTTCCAGATACCTACAGAGGTTCGCCCCGACCGTAAAATATCGCTGAGCATGAAATGGCTCATCCGTTACAGCCGCGAGCGTAACGGCAAGACCATTGCCGACAAACTGGCTAACGAAATAGTAGCCGCTTCAAAAGGCGAAGGTGCTGCAGTAAAGAAGAAAGAAGATACGCACCGTATGGCAGAAGCCAACAAGGCCTTCAGCCACTTTAAAGTATAAGTTTTCTTGAGAGTACAATATATTGGGAGGCCCCGCATTTTTGCGGGGCTTTTTCATTTTAGTCTGCCTACAGCCGTCTTCTCCGAAACATCCCGGTATCCCAAAAATGTGGATATCTTCTACCCTGCTTTTTAATGAGCTGAGGCTTTTGTCAGTATTTTTGGAAAAATATTATTCGTTACTCAAAAAGGAAATTTTATGGCAGCAGATGAAAAAATGAAGGTACTTAAACTGGCTTTAGACAAGATAGAAAAGGACTACGGCAAAGGCTCGGTAATGATGCTGGGCGAGAAACAACATGAGAAGACAGACGCAATCAGCACCGGCTCCCTTGGGCTCGATGTGGCCCTCGGTGTGGGTGGCTTCCCCCGTGGGCGCGTAGTAGAAATATATGGCCCGGAATCATCTGGTAAAACAACGATAGCGATACACACCATAGCAGAAGCACAGAAAAAAGGCGGTATCTGCGCCATAATAGATGCCGAACACGCCTTTGATGCCGGCTATGCCCGCAAACTGGGCGTGGATGTGGACAACCTTATCATTTCGCAACCCGACTACGGCGAGCAGGGCCTCGAGATAGCTGACAGGCTCATATCATCGGGCGCTATAGATGTAGTGGTAATTGACTCCGTAGCCGCACTGGTACCCAAGGGTGAACTGGAAGGCGAAATGGGCGATAGCAAAATGGGCTTGCAGGCCAGGCTTATGAGCCAAGCCTTGCGTAAGCTCACGGCTACCATCAGCCGTACCGGATGCTGCTGTATCTTCATCAACCAGCTTCGCGAAAAGATAGGTGTGATGTTCGGCAACCCCGAAACCACTACAGGGGGTAATGCCCTGAAGTTCTACGCCTCTGTACGACTCGACATACGCCGCATCAGCCAGATAAAGGATGGTGATATAGCCAGCGGTAACCGCACACGCGTAAAAGTGGTGAAGAACAAGGTGGCCCCCCCCTTCCGCCAGGTAGAATTTGACATCATATTTGGAGAAGGTATCAGCAAAGTAGGCGAAATAATAGACATGGGTGTGGAACTGGGCATCCTCAACAAGAGCGGTAGCTGGTTCAGCTACGGCGACAGCAAAATAGGACAAGGCCGCGACGCGGTAAAACAGTTCCTGCACGACAACCCTGAAGTGATGGATGAGATAGAAGCCCAGATACGGGGAAAATTGCAGCCTGCTGAAGCATAAATCACGGAATATCCAAACATCTTTACAAGCCGGACCAGCCAAATGGTCCGGCTTTTTTCAAACAACGACAGCTCCAGGTTCGATCCTTGGTATTCCGTGGCATGATTTTTTAGTAATTGAGTAATTCGCAATATGACAGGAAAATAGTGTAATTTAAGGCAGATGGCTAAGTGAAAATGTTGAAGATAAACCTCACAAAAGTTTCATAAAACTCAACACCTTGAAGGACACCGCATTAACACAAGCTACCCGAAAAGAGGTAAAAGACAGGCTGCACTTCACCTGGTTGCCTGGTTATGCCCGTTATCTTAGAACACAGCACTTAGAGGGTTATGTAAAAGACCTCATTAAAGAATGCAGGGAACTGGATGTGCCCCTGCTACGCCTGCTTAAGGACATGCCCGAAGATCAGCTCGTTGCATTATCCATAAAATCGCATGGAGACTTCCTGCAGTGCGTGGAAGAGAACAGGCTTAGAGAAAAGCTAAACGAGAACCTGAAGAAATGGGAAACCGACGATATTGAGATCATTACCCGGGAGGATATTGTAGTGGAAGATATAACAGTAGGCACTTATGTGCGCAAGAAGGTAATGCTTAAATACCTGCCTCAATATACTGCCGACCCCTTCGAAATAATAGAGATCATAAAAGAACTGGATATTTACGATGAGCAGAGCGTAACACCCTCGCTCGACCTATACATTAAAATACTGAAAGAAAAGATGTCCCGGCAGGACGAACAACTGCTGGAGGCACAAAAGCTGGCAAAGGTAGGCAGCTTTGAAATGGACCTTGTCAATAATAAAACTACCGCTACTCCGCAGTTGCTGGAAATACTTGAGCTGGAGCAAACAGGCGATACTGCCGCGTACATGAAAAAAATACATGAAGACGACCGGCAAAGGGTAATGAGGGCCATGAAGGCTGCAATAGAACAAGGTGGCGCTTATGAAAGTGAATACAGGCTGAAGACAAAAAGTGGTAAGGATAAAATAATAGCTTCAAAAGGCATAGTAACCTTGAAGAATGGGAAACCCTATCGCTTCACAGGTACCGTAGCCGATATAACTGAAAAGCAGCAACTGATAGACCAGCTAAAAGACAGCGAACGATTATTCAAACAGGCACAGGCAATTGCCCATATGGGTAGTTGGTCCTGGGACCTGGGTACCAATAACATCAAATGGTCGGACGAATTATACGATATATACGGGCTGGAGAGGAATATCCCCTTGAGTTTCGATGAAATCGTAACCCATACCCACCCGGAAGACCGTGATCGTATGGCAGACCACCTGAAAGAAACAGTAGCACAACAGAATGATGGGGAATCTTATTACAGGATAACACTGAAAACAGGGCAGGTCAAAGTATTGCACTCAAAAGCCGAAGTTTTAACTGAAAATGGCAAGCCTTATAAATTGGTTGGTACGATCCAGGATGTCACCGAAAAGCATACTATGCTTGAAAACCTGCAAAGGAGTGACACCCTGTTCAAACAGGCAGAAGGTCAAACTCACATTGGCAACTGGACCTGGGACGTGGTAGCAGATAAAGTAAGCTGGAGCGACGAGATGTACCGCATATACGGGATGGAACCACAATCTGTACCTGTGACCTTTGACACCTACCTGGCACATGTGCACCCGGAATACCGTGAAAAAAGGATGCAGCAAGTGCAGCATGTCTTTGAAACAGGTGAACCCGAGGACCATGTGTACAAGATAATAACCGAAGCTGGGCAGCTAAAGATATTGCACAGCATAAGCAAGGTGCAAACCGATGAAAAGGGGAAAGTGATCAGCATGACCGGCACCTGCCAGGATATTACGGAACGGCAAACGCTGATCGAGAAGCTGCAGGATAGCGAAAGCCTGCACAAACAAGCCCAGACAATGACCAAGATGGGTAGCTGGACCTGGGACCTGAAAACAGACAAGGTAAGCTGGACCGATGAAATGTATGCCATCTACGAGATAGAAAAAGATACCTCTGTCAGCAGGAAATACATGGTCTCCTTCCAGCATCCGGACGACAGGCATACCGTGGAAGAAGGCTTACAGGCACTGGTAGAAACAACTATCGTACAGGATTTCAATTACCGGATCGTAACCGGGAAAGGCAATATAAAAATACTCCATGCCATAAAAGAGCTGGTAAGAGATGAGAATGGCCTGCCGGTAAAGGTGATCGGTACCACACAGGATATCACCGAGCAAAAAATTGCGGAACGACAGCTGCGGGAGAACCGGGAATTCATCCAAAAAATAGCAGACACAGCCCCGTCGATCATTGCGTCTTACAACATCAACACAGGGGTATATTCCTACATCAATGAAGGCTTTAGAAAACTGCTGGGTTACGCACCGGAAGAGGTATTGCGAGAAGGCCTGCCATTCCTTATAAATATCGTACACCCAGACGACCTGGAACGGATCACACAACAAAATGCTGAAGCCTTAAAGATCGCCAATGAACCCGGGAACCGGGATCAAAATATAATTGCAGAATTCAAATACAGAATGCGTCATGCCAACGGTGAATACCGATGGTTCCACACCTTTGGCACCATATTCGACCGGGATGCCGAAGGCAAAGTGGAGAACATCCTGAACATATCGATAGATATCACAGCACAGGAAGAGGCGGAGCGCGTACTGTACCAAAAGAACCTGGAACTGCAGCAATCCAACTCCAGCCTTGAGGAATACGCGTATGTGGCCAGCCATGACCTCCGTGAACCACTACGAAAGATATGCACCTTCAGCGACCGCCTGATGAGCACACAACAGGAAAAACTGGACGAGAGCGGAAAGCTATTCCTGCAAAAGATCAGCGACTGCTCCCTGCGGATGCAAACCATGATCAGCGACCTGCTGGCCATATCGCTCGTCTCCGGCAATAAGACCTATGAAGCCACCAGTCTTGACAAACTGTTGAAGGACGTACTGCAACTCCTTGAGCACAGGATTGAGAGCGTCGGGGCCAGGGTAGATCACTCGAAACTGCCGAGCGCGAAAGTGGTACCCTCCCAGATAAGGCAACTATTCCAGAATCTTATTAATAACTCATTGAAATTCTGCAGGCAGGATGTAAAACCGCATATCACTATCAGCCACTGCTTTAAGAATCCCAAAGAGATAGATGCGGATGGCCTCGCTAAAGCCAAAAAATACCTGGAAATAAAAATAAGCGATAATGGAATAGGCTTTGAAAATGAGTATGCGAATAAAATTTTTGCTATCTTTCAGAGACTTCATGGCAAAACTGAATATGAGGGTACCGGGATCGGGCTTGCTATTTGTAAAAAAGTAGTGGAGAACCATGGTGGGGCTATATATGCAGCAGCCATAAAAAATGAAGGAGCTACTTTCACCATCATATTACCTGCCTCATGAGATCGATCAAACATTCCGTACTTATAGTGGATGATGATGCGGACGACCGCGAATCCATCCGCGACGCGTTCCTTGAGAACAAGCACCAGCATAACTACGTATTTATGAAAGACGGTGACCAGTTACTAAGTCATCTGTCCGAGAAAAATGAGACCACCGGCTTCCGGATCATACTGCTCGATCTTAATATGCCCGGCAAAGATGGCAAGGACGTCCTCAAAGAGATAAAGACCAATAGTACATGGCAGCCAATCCCGGTTATTGTTCTTACTACATCGTCTTCAGAGAAGGACAGGGAATTATCCTATGAACTGGGCGCTAACTGCTTTGTGACCAAGCCTTCTTCTTTTAAAGAATTAATAAGCATTACAGATTCCATCGCCAAACTATGGCTGAAACAATATCCGGAGAGTTAAGAGTTAACAGGCTATAAATAATGAGGGCTGCCAATGGCAGCCCTCATTATTTACCAGACAGAACAACTTAAGACTCAGGATACAGAATTGAGGTGAACTCATTCTTACCATCGAACAGCAGCTTGGCTGTTTTCTGGATATCCTCCGGAGTAAGTTTATCTATCCATATCTCGTACTGAGTGACATGATCCTGGTTCCTGCCCCAGAACAGTATGTCTTCCATCTTCTGGCTCCAATATTTGTTTTCCTTAAGGTTGGTCCTGTACTTCTCACGCCACTGGTTCTTTACCTTGTCCAGGTCTGCGGCATCGGGGCCCTTTTCTTTCAGGTTCTTGATCTCTTCTTTAGAGGCATCAAGCAGTTTGTCCACGTTCTCGGGGCCACAAGGCAACTGCATCATAACGGCATAACGGCTATAGGGCTCTTTCCGTACATCGGCAAAGAAACCACCGGTATAAATACCACCCATCTTTTCGCGCAGGTCTTCTATCACCTTTATATTCAGTATATCCGCCACAGCTTTTGCCTGCAATGCAAGGTCTTCAGAGTATTTGGCATCGCCATAATAACCGGCAAATATCATGCTTTGCTTTTCCTTCCCTTTCTTCACCTTAATGGTATGGTCGCCTTTGACCATGCGTACACCATTGTCTTTATATTCCGGCTCTTTGTGGGCTGCGGGTATCGCGCCAAGATATTTTTCTATAGCGGGAATAGCTTTATCCATATCAACATTGCCCACTATATAGAAGTTATAACCATCGGCAGACGAGAATTCATCCTTATATATCTGTAAAGACCTGTCCAGGTTCAGCTTATCGAAATCTTCCATATGCGGGAAGATCATCCTTGCCAGCGGGTTGCCACCATACAGCGATTTTATGGTAGTATCGAAGAAGGACACCTGCGGGTTGGCAGACATGAACTGCAGCATGGTCTTTTGCTTTGTTTTGTATGCATTGAACAAAGCTTCGTCCTTACGCGGTTGCATAGCATTCAGGTATATCAGCTTCATGAGCGTTTCAAAATCCTTAACACTGCAGTTACCGGAAATATCGTCGTCAATATCACTAATATCAAAATCAACTTTGGCAGTTTTACCGGCCATTACCTTTTCCAGGTCATTAGGTGTGTACTGCCCCACTCCCATTGCATCCACTATATTGGTAGCAAAGTTCACATTGCTCTTATCCGCCACACCATAGCTATTAGTACCTCCTTTCTTGATACCTTTCACCAGTATCTCATCGCTCTTGAAGTCGGTTTGCTTGATGGTCACCTTGATACCATTGTCAAGTGTATAGGTAGTAGCATTGATACCATTTACCGGTACCTGGCTTACAATATG
>CAYZTM010000010.1:0-68576 GCA_964481425.1 uncultured Flavipsychrobacter sp. | reverse complement strand
ACTTCCAGGTCGCTGGCTACAGCTTTTTCTTCCATTGGTTTCACCTCCTGCGCAAATGCTTTACTCGTCATTGCAAGCAGTTGCGGTTCCGTTGGTATGTTCAGCCCTGTTTTGTTGGGTGCAGTAATGAGTGTGAATTCATTCATATTGCTCATCCAGCCTTTCACAGCGGTGTTAACCTCCTCAAGGTCTATACCCGGCAGCATGGACTTATAATAACTGTATTCGTTCTCTATACCGGGTATAGGCTCATTATCCAGGAAGTTGCGTATGTATTCTTCCACATAATCTGAGCTCTCCGTGGTCTTACGTTCATTGTAAACCTGCTCCATGCCGCTCATCACGTTCTTTTTGGCCACTTCCAGCTCGCTCTTTGTAAAGCCATATTGTTTGGCACGCAGCAGTTCGGCGGCCAGTGCATTCAGCGCCTTTTCAGGGCCATCATTATCAAACATGGTCTGCGCTTCCAGTGCTTCATAACCCTGTATCAGGTCATCAAAGTCAACAGAGGCATAGGCGAAGGGAGGATTGCTGCTCTTTGTCAGGTCCTTCAGCCGGCGGTTGATCATCTGCAGGGTAAGGGCACGCACAATATCCTGCCGGTAGTCGCCAAGCACCTTTTCCTCATGCTTTTTGTTATAAGAGAAGAATATGGCCAGGGTTGAATTAGTGGCCTCATTATCCGTCAGCACCATCGCTTCCGATTTTGTACGCGGTTTAACCTCCACATACTCGCGTGGTCTTTCATTCTTGGGATTTTTCAGGCCTTCAAAATGTTCCTTCAGCATTTTCATAGCCGTGGCTGAATCAATATCACCAACTACGGCCACTGCCTGCAGGTCAGGACGATACCAGTCGTGGTAAAAGCTGCGGATCTTATCATACTTAAAGGTCTTCAGTATATCATCCTTACCTATCGGCAGGCGCTCGGCATATTTGGTACCCGAGGCCAGCTTAGGGAAGAACTTCCTGAGCATGCGCATTTGTGCACCTTTGTTAAGGCGGCTTTCTTCCAGCACCACCCCGCGCTCATCATCAATGTCCTTATCGGTCAGCAATGCATTATGCGCCCAGTCTTCTATGATCTGGAACCCTTTTTCAAGGTTGCCCGGTTTATCCGTAGGGATGGGCAGTATGTAAACCGTCTGGTCGAAGGCAGTATAAGCATTCAGATCAGCCCCGAACTGTACACCTATGGACTGCAGGTAACTTACCAGGTCGTTCTTCTGGAAATTTTTGGTGCCGTTAAAGTTCATATGCTCCATGAAGTGGGCCAAACCTTGCTGGTCGTCATTTTCCAATATTGAGCCTGCCTTAACGACAAGCCTCAATTCCACTTTATGTTCCGGTTTCCCATTAGGGCGAACGTAATATGTCAGCCCATTAGCGAATTTGCCCTTTATAATATGAGGGTCTACAGGCAGTTCTGCCTTCAGGTCTTGTGCGGTTGCCGTGGCAAAACCCGCCGCCAGCATTAGGGTGCCGGCAAAAGTATGCCGTAGCATGTGCTTAAATGAATACATATGGATGAGTTTGCTGCAAATTAATGAATATTAAACTATGGGAATGCTAAAAAATCTATATCGTGCACATCGGGGAAAAGTTACAAAGTGCCGTTTCATTTTTTTAATATACCCTAACACAAATTTTGGCCTCCCGTCTTTACTAAGCCGGGCAAACACTTATCTTCGTGCTAACTGAACACTATGGCACTCATAAAATCAATATCAGGTATCAGAGGCACAATAGGCGGCAACCCCGGCAACAGCCTCACCCCTATCGACATTGTAAAATTCACCACCGCATACGGTGCATGGATAGCGCAGCAAGGCGATAATAAGAAGATCATCATAGGACGCGATGGCCGCATATCGGGAGAGATGGTACGCAACCTGGTCGCCTCTACCCTGCAAGGCATGGGCTTCAACGTGACCGACCTGGGGCTAAGTACCACTCCTACGGTAGAAATGGCTGTAAAAATGGAAGATGCTGCGGGCGGTATCATCCTGACCGCAAGCCACAACCCCAAAGAGTGGAACGCCCTGAAACTCCTCAATAAGGATGGTGAGTTCCTGGGTGCAGAAGACGGGCAGTGGATACTGGACCATGCAGACAAAGGCGAGGTATGCTATGCCGATGTAAACAAGTTAGGGGCCCTGTTTGAGAACAATACTTATATCGAAAAGCACATAGAAGCCATCCTGCGCCACCCCCTTGTTGACGTTAAAGCCATCAGGAAGCAGAATTTTAAAATAGTGGTCGACCCCGTAAACTCAACCGGGGCCATAGCCGTACCGGCACTACTGGAAGCGCTGGGCGTGAATGACGTGGTCCTGATCAATGAAGAAGTTACCGGTCGCTTTGCGCATAACCCGGAGCCCCTGCCCGAGAACCTTACCGAGCTTTGCCATGCCGTAGAAAAACAAAAGGCTACTATGGGTATAGCCGTAGACCCCGATGTGGACAGGCTCTGCTTTGTATGCGACGATGGCAGCCTGTTCGGCGAAGAATATACACTTGTGGCCATAGCCGACTATATATTGAGCAATAAAAAAGGGAATACCGTATCGAACCTGTCCTCAACAAGGGCGCTCAGGGACGTGACCGAAAAACATGGTGGCCAATACTACCCCAGTGCTGTAGGTGAGGTGAATGTGGTGAAGAAAATGAAAGAAGTGAATGCTGTGATAGGCGGTGAAGGCAATGGCGGCGTCATAGTACCGGAACTGCACTATGGCAGGGATGCCCTTATAGGCATAGCCCTCTTCCTGACACACCTTGCAAAATCTGGCAAATCAGTAAAAGCCCTGCGCAAGACCTACCCCGACTATATCATTTCGAAGAATAAAATAGAACTGGACGGTAATGTTGACGTGAAAAAGATATTTGTGCAGATAAAGGACAAATACAAGAAGCAACCCATCAATACCGAAGATGGCCTGCGTATCGACTTCGACAGTGATTGGGTACACCTGCGCACTTCAAATACAGAACCGATAATACGCATCTATGCCGAAAGCAGTTCTGAAACTACGGCCAATAATATTGCCAAGCGCATCATGGCCGATATCAAGGAAATGATGCAAGAACAACCCTCCTGAGCTCCCTAAAGGGAGGATTGAATTGTATAACCATATTAAAATACCAGTAACAACTGTCTTCCGCTCAAACATACGACTTAGTTATAGTGGGGGGTGGGCTTGGGGGCATGCTCAGCGCTGTGCTGCTGGCCAAAGAGGGCATGAAAGTATGCCTGCTGGAGCGCGACAAGCAAGTGGGCGGCTGCCTGCAGACCTTCTCCCTGCACAAGAAAGTATTTGATAGCTGCGTACATTACATAGGTGGTCTTGGCGAAGGCCACACACTACACCAGATATTCCGCTATGCCGGCATCATGGATAAACTTGAACTGAAAGCCTATGATGAGAACGGTTTCGACAGGATAGCATTTGGTGATGAAGCCATTTTATACCCACAGGCAATAGGGCTTGACAACTTTTCAGAACAACTACTCCCCTACTTTCCCAACGAGCAAAAGGCTTTGCAGGAATATATAAATACTATTACAGCAGTAGGCGATCACTTCCCACTTTATAGGTTGCGACATGGCAATGCAGATGAAAAAGCCGCAGTGAGCAGTTGGGGCTTAACTGAAACACTGCAAAAAATAACAGCGAACAAAAAACTGCAAAACGTACTGCTGGGCAACAACCTGCTCTATGCAGGTGAAGCAGGGAAAACGCCCTTTTACTTACACGCCCTTGTATTGGAAAGTTACATGCACAGTGCACACAAGGTATTGCCCGGCAGCTCACAGATAGCCAAATTCCTGTGGAAAGAGTTGCAGGCACATGGCGGTGAAGTGTACCGTAATACCGAAGTAAACAAACTTGTTGAAGAGAATGGCCTCATCACTTATGCTGAGACAAAAGATGGCCAGAGGTTTTACGCTAAGCAGTTCATATCCGCAGTGCACCCTGAAGTATTGCTGGATATGCTGGGCAGTGACCTACTGCGACCTGCTTATCGCAAACGCATAAAAGGACTGCAGCAAACAGTATCCACTTTTATGCTGAACCTCGTACTGAAACCGGGAACAGTGCCCATGCGGCGGTACAACCTATACTGGAATGCCCACGAAGACGCCTTTGCGGCGGCGACTTATAAGACTAATGAATGGCCGGCTAACTATGCTGCCTTCTTTACAGGAGATGAAACGAACCCCGGTTACGCAGAAAGTCTTTCTGTATTGAGTTATATGCATTTCGAAGAAGTGGCCCCATGGGCCGGTAGCTTAAATCGTGCCGGGGCCAAGCATGAGCGCGGCAATGATTACAACGCCTTCAAAGAACAAAAGACGGAGCTGCTGCTGCAAAAACTCTACGAACGTATGCCGGAACTAAAGGGGAATATTATGGATCATAGCAGTGCCACTCCCCTCACCTACCGCGACTATACCAATAGCCCCGGAGGCTCACTCTATGGCATACTGAAAGACATAAACAAACCCGCCGAGACCACTATAGCCACACGTACAAAAATACCCAACCTGCTGATGACAGGGCAAAACGTAAATTTACATGGTGTGCTGGGCGTGAGTATTACGGCTATTGCTACCTGTGCTGAATTGGTGGGGATGGAGTATTTATTGGGGAGGATAAAAAAATAATAAGTCATGGCGTCACATACCACAACGTTCCGTTTTTTAAAGTCAAGCTGGGGTATTTGGGCGGAAATGACCTGTGAGGACGTCATTCTTAGTGATTTTAATAGCGACGACAGGCTTTTCGAAATTTCAAAACAGATTTATTTATCCACAACAAGCCGGAAGATGCCGGAGGCGGGATTGAAGTTTTTATGCAATGCTATCTATCATAACAAGGTTACAATAGAAACTATCGTTCCGAAAATAACAGTTCTCCACGTAACAAATATGGAACTGGCACTCTGCGACTACCAAGACGAAGGCTTATACTGCGTAATGATTCAATGGCTAAATGAACGTTATGGTTTGCAAATTCCGCAACCTGATATTGTGTATAACAAAGTGAAGAACAAGTACATTTTTAGCATTGACAACCTTGTTGACTTGCCTGTCATTAACAAAAACAAATAAACTACCTTTTCTTCTTAGGGTAAACTTACCATACTTGCTGCGGTTTTTCTTTGCCACATAATACCTGCGGCTGCCATATAGCCCGAATTCAAGTGCAACAAAAAAATGCTAATAATGACCACATGTTTTGTTAATTAGAAATATCATGCCATATTACGATACAAATCCGTAATCAATCGAGGCTTTTTGCAAAGGTGGCCAATCAAAACTAATTTGTAGCGACAACCAAATATCTATCAAACATGACCGGAAGATTGCGCATATCCATAATTATCGTTTCCATGGGCTGTACATTGGCATATTTGGCTTTTCGGTTTTCAAAATATACAAGATCGACGTCAACGTTTAATGGTATTGTAAACAGCATACCGATAGATTACATCAACCTTTTTGATTCCGCTTCGCAACAAAAATTGCTAGCTAACTATTCACAAATGTCGAAGGTCAGAAACGCAAACTCAGTTTTACTCTATGAACTCAAATACACTATTTTAATTTACAAAGTGAGCTTAAATAGCAACTACAACATTAAAGACTTAATTCGGGTAGAACATGGGGTCCTATCCCAAAGTGAAAGAGCACTATATATGGAAGCTTTGGCCGCGCCTATAAATATCAATATTAATACTGATTCAATACCGATGGTTTCGAATTTGATTCTCACGCTGCCTTTATCTTCACTGCTGCATTACAGCCAGAGTGACAGCTTATATTGTATTAATACGACAGCAGGTAATTTCGCTTTAAGATATGGTAATGATTCGCCGGTCGACCTCATTGCTAAATCAAAACAAGAAATGCCGTTATCAATAGCATTTAAAATATGTGGTAAATCTCTTTACATTCTATTTATGATGCCAAATGATAAAACCCTATTCGATAAACCAATCCAACTATGTAGCTTATTGAAGCGGTAACCCGGAAAATTATCACCTCTTAACAAAACGCTTTGTTACCATTCCTCTCGTTGTCGAGATCACCGCAAAATAATCACCCGGGTTGAGGTGGGATATGTTAATAACTGCTTTTTCTTTGCCTGTCTTCTGCTGCAATAATAGTTTGCCTGTCACATCGTATACATTCACACTCAGCATACCTTCCCCCATTATAGTAACAGTAGTCCCTGAGGGATTAGGATAAATATCTACCATCGGTGCCTGCTCGCTAACCAGCTTTCTTACACCAGTCGATGGGCCGTTCACTGCCATGCGGCTGAACCAGATATTCAGCACACCTGTACGCACATCGCCCCATACGGCGCTCACAGTATCCTGCCCCATAACTACGCCCATAAAGTCATTGCCCTTGCCTGCAAGGTAGGCGCTGTCATAGTCCACTATCGTGTCCGATATCCTGAAGTTGGCGGAGAAATTCGAGGAGTCCTTCCATTTAACAGCCCCCCATATTTCCGATGGCTGTGCATAGCCCGTATCGGGGGCATTGCGCCTGTCGCGCCAGGCTGCTACAATATCACCATGCTCGTCAAAGTTGGCCCATACCAGGTCCTGCATCCGTCCATTGTTCACCGGGTCATCATTCACCCTTTGCAGCGCTCCCCAGCTATTGCCATTGTCTGTTGACTCCACACAGAACACGTCCATATCATTGTTATAATTGAATACGAAGAAGAAGGCCATATGGTCAGGGTTGGTCGGGTCTGCAATAAGATGCGGGCCGCCTTTTGACAGCGTATCATTTACTGCAGTTGCTGCGGTAAATACATAAGTATTGGAATAGCTGAAGGAATTGGTGCCCGGTATCAGCGAGGCCATGATCTCGCGCACATGTATATTCTCCGGCGCATAATAGGCGGGATACACACAGTGGAACCTCCCATTGGCATCCACAACCGGTGCGGCCATAGGCGCCTGTATGAGGTTACCTACTTGCCAGCCCGTACTATCCACATAGCGCCAGGGCGTCCACGTTTGCCCTTCATCGTAAGACTTCATGAAGTAGGGTCGGTTAGGCGGAAATATCCATGGAGCAGGCTTTGTGGTAACATACATTGTATCCACACCGGCCGCAGGTGCTTTGCCAATTACCAGCCAGGGGCGGTCTATCGGCTCTTTGCTGCCATCGGCATAACCATCTATCACAAGGTGGGGAGTGCCCCATGTAAGTCCCCCGTCTGCCGACTTGGTAACATATACCCCACCCGAGTCGGGGGCCTGCCTGTAGTCTATGAAACAAAGGAATACATTGCCATTATGATCAAAAGCCAGCGAAGGGTCTGCCGATTTATACGTATTGACCACATGGGGCATAGCAAAAGGATTACTCCATGTTTGTCCTCCGTCAAAGGTTACTTTGGTCTTGATGTGCAGGGGTTCTATAGGCACATATCCCATCCATGCCACTACCATATGCTGCGGATTGCCCGGGTCTATCGCGAGATAGGGCTCACCTTCAAAAAAATTACCCCCGGATATATCTTCGTTCTGGGCCTGAGACAAGTAAGAACAGCACAGACATAAACAAATAACAGTAAAGTACCTTCTCATAGATAAAATATCTGATTAAAGGTAATAAAAAAAGAGCCGCAGGATAATTGGCATTTGTTTTTAGCCTATTCTGATTATATTTATTCCACTATTTCCTTTAACACAAAAAACGATTATCATGAATGGACCAACAGAGATCAAAGGATACAACGGGCAGTTGCTGATATCCGAAAACAAGCTGACTATCAAAAGAAAGGGGTTGGGAGGTTTCCTTGCAAAAGGTGCAATGTCAGGCGATAAAGAAATACCCATAAAAAGTATTACCGCGATAGAATTCAAGAACGCCAATATGCTGACAAATGGCTTTATCCAGTTCAGTATTCACGGTGAAATGGGCGACAAACGCGGTGGCGTTAGAGTAGCATCCGATGAGAACACGATACTGTTCACAAAAAGCCAGCAGGATTCATTTGTTAAAGCAAAAGCGACTATAGAAGATCTGATAGCCAAAGCTGAAAAGACTTCGCAAACAGTTGTCAATAACGTTTCGGCGGCTGACGAATTGAAAAAATTTGCCGCCTTGAAAGAAGAGGGATTGATCACCGAGGAAGAGTACCAAATGAAAAAGAAAGAGCTACTTGGTTTATAACAAGAAAGCAGGGACATTAACCCTGCTTTCTTACTTATCATATCTCTTAACGTTTACCAACCCAGCAAATACGCAAATATCAGCGGGGCAACAATGGTAGCATCGCTCTCCACTATAAACTTAGGTGTGTTGATATCCAGCTTGCCCCAGGTTATTTTCTCATTAGGTACTGCACCGCTATAGGAACCATAAGACGTTGTAGAATCGCTGATCTGGCAGAAATAGCTCCAGAAAGGCACATCATGCCACTCCAGGTCCTGGTACATCATGGGCACCACGCATATCGGGAAGTCGCCCGCTATACCACCACCTATCTGGAAGAAGCCGACGCCTTTACCACCTGAGTTCTTGCGGTACCAGTCGCTGAGCCATACCATGTACTCGATACCACTCTTCATGGTCGATGGTTTCAATTCGCCTTTGATACAGTACGAAGCAAAGATGTTGCCCATAGTACTGTCTTCCCATCCGGGAACAATGATAGGCAGGTTCTTCTCAGCTGCCGCTATCATCCAGCTATGTTTGGGGTCTATCTCGTAATCAGGTTTCATCACCTCGCTCAGCAATAGCTTATACATATACTCATGAGGGAAGTAGCGCTCTCCTTTATCCTCAGCATCCTTCCATATCTTGAAGATATGGCGCTGTATGCGGCGAAAAGCTTCTTCCTCAGGTATGCAGGTATCCGTCACACGGTTAAAGCCATGCTCCAGCAGGTCCCATTCTTCCTGCGGGCTCAGGTCACGGTAATTGGGTACACGCTTATAATGCGTATGCGCTACCAGGTTCATGATATCCTCTTCCAGGTTGGCGCCGGTACAGCTGATGATATGTATCTTATCCTGGCGTATCATTTCAGCCAGCGATATACCCAGCTCGGCAGTGCTCATGGCACCGGCCAGCGATACCAGCATCTTACCATTTTCCAGCAGGTGGGTCTCATAGCCCTTGGCCGCATCAACAAGCGCCGCTGCATTGAAGTGGCGGTAGTGGTGCTGAATGAATTGTGAAACAGGCCCTTTGTTCATTTTTATAAAGATTTTATTATTGACTGAATTAAACTAAAAAGCAGCAGTATTACTGCATGCTTTTTAATATCGTAAACAACTTGTTCGTTCTTAATTATCCTGCTACTGTTACACCGCTTCCGATGAACTGTTGTATCCATTCTGTAGTAACAGATTTCGGGCGCTCTATCGGGAAGCCCAGCGCACGGTCCCAGCACAAGCTGGCCAATACACCCAAGGCACGCGACACACCGAACAGTACAGTGTAGAATTCTTCTTCTACCAGGCCATAGTGTTTCAGCAATGCGCCGGAATGCGCATCTACATTAGGCCAGGGGTTCTTGATCTTACCGGTTGCATCCAGTATAGCAGGCGCTACCTCGTATACGTTCCAAACGGTCTGTACCACAGGGTCCTCAGGGCAATGCTTCTTGGCAAATTCCATCTGGGCCACAAAGCGTGGGTCGGTCTGGCGCAGTACGGCGTGGCCGTAGCCCGGCACCACCTTACCTTCCGAAAGTGTTTTCTTTATATATTCTGCTATCTGTTCTTTAGTGGGGCATTCACTGCCTATTTCTTTTTGCAGTTCTTCTATCCAGCGTATCACTTCCTGGTTGGCCAGGCCATGCAGCGGACCTGCAAGACCGGTCATTCCGGCAGTGAAGGCAAGATAAGGGTCGCTTAATGCAGAACCTACAAGATGTACTGCATGTGCCGATACATTACCGCCTTCATGGTCGGCATGTATGGTCAGGTACAGTCGCATCAACTCCTTAAAGCTATCCTTGTCATAACCCATCATATGCGCAAAGTTGGCCGACCAGTCCAGCATACCATCAGGTTGTATATGGTCACCGTTCTTGTACCTGCGGCGATAGATGTATGCCGCAATACGCGGAAGGCGTGCAATAAGGGTCATTGCATCTTCGTAAGTGTAAGACCAATGTTCCTTCTTACTGATACCTTCTTTATATGCTTTAGCAAATTTCGATTCGGTTTGCAGTGAAAGTATGGCAACGCAAAACTGCGTCATAGGGTGTGTATGGGGAGGCAGCGCCTCGATGGTATCGAACACATGATTAGGTACATGCGAACGACGTGCCCATGTTGCTGAGATATGCTCTACATCTTCATGAGTAGGTATCTCACCCACCAGCATGAGATAAAAAAGGCCTTCTGGCAAAGGCTCATTACCGCCCTCTGCTTTAGGCAGTTTTTGCCTTAATTCAGGAATGGAAAATCCGCGAAAACGGATACCCTCATTTGCATCCAGCAACGAGGTCTCTGTTACCAGGCCCGGAACACCACGCATACCCTGGTATGCCTGGCCAATAGTAATTTTATCAAGCTCTTTGCCCCCATGCTCCTCAAGAATACCCTTTATCACATCAATTTGTGCATCCGCTTTAGCCTTAAACCTGTCTTTTATATAACCCATATATTAAAAGGAATTTTAAAAAGGTAATTTTTAACGTCCACAAAGGTAAGGTAAAACTGAAAAGGGTAAAAGGTAAAATTTTAAAAATATTACCCAAACAACAAACAATTACAAATATGAAATTCCCCTTCGTTTTTCCATTCATAATTTTATGAATCCCAGATCTACCTCGCTGCCAAAAGTCGTTTTAACCCGTGCCGCATGTGTATCTGTCAATATGACCTGCCCAAACTCAGGCCCCTTGATGATAGCTAACAATGCTTCCATCCTGTCCTGGTCCAACTTCTCGAATATGTCATCGAGTAATAAGATAGGCATATGCCCCTGCACATTAGCGAGGTAAACATATTGGGCCAGCTTCAGGGCAAAAAGATAGCTTTTTTTCTGTCCCTGCGAGCCGAACTGTTTTAATAGCAAGCCGTCAAGCAAAAAATCCAGGTCGTCCTTGTGTATACCCTTAAGCGTGCGTTGCAGGCGCAGGTCCTGCTCCAGGTTCCTCCTCAGCAGGGAGCCCAGGTCATTCTGTTCCAATTCGCAGCGATATACCAGTTGCACAGCCTCTTTGCCTCCCGACAGGCGGCTGTAGAGCCCTTGTAATACCGGCAGAAACTCTTTGAAAAGATCACGGCGTTTCTCGTAAATATAAGTACCGTCCGCAGCCATTTTTTTATTGTAGTACTCCAGGTCTGCACTGTCCGGCGATGGCCGGGTAGCCTGTAGTTTGAGCCAGGCATTGCGCTGTAGCAGCACACGCTGGTATTGCATCAGGCGTTCCAGGTACTCCCTGTCCACCTGGCCCAGTATACTGTCCACCCAGCGGCGGCGTAGTTCGCTGCCATCGTTCACCAGTTCCATGTCATCAGGGGCTATCATTACAGCCGCATATTTCCCTATGTGGTCTGTAGGCCGCTCATATTCCACCCCATCCGCTGATATTTCCTTTTTACCCTGCTTCCATTTACAGCTTATCAGCTCTTCCCTGCCCTCCTGCTCAAATACCCCCTCCAGCCGGAAGCCGTCCATTCCATTTTGTACACTATGCTGCTGGTAAGCAGAGAAATAACTCTTTGTATAACATAGGTAATACACGGCATCCAGCAGGTTGGTCTTCCCGCTGCCATTCAGCCCTGTGATACAGGTCACGGGTGCATCGAAACTAAAGCTGGCGCTGCTATAATTCCGGAACTGAAGTAATGTTATTTTTTTTAAAGTATTCAAGCAGGAAAATGGGAACGAAAGTTTTTATATTTTCGCACAAATTTAGAAAATCAGTGCAGACGCCATTCGGAAAAGAAACATATTTATACTGGTATGAGATGATGCTGTTGCTGCGCCGCTTCGAAGAGAAGGCGGGGCAACTGTACGGCATGCAGAAAATACGCGGCTTTTGCCACTTATATATAGGCCAGGAAGCTGTAGCGGCCGGCACCATGACGGCCCTACGCGATGATGATAATATTATAACCGCCTACCGCGACCACGGTCTTGCCATTGCCAAGGGCATACCTGCCCGCGAATGTATGGCAGAATTATACGGTAAGGCTACCGGCTGCACCAAGGGTAAAGGTGGTAGCATGCACTTCTTTTCGAAAGAAAAGCGCTTTTTTGGCGGTCACGGTATTGTTGGCGGCCAGATAGGCCTCGGTGCAGGTATCGCTTTTGCCGAGCACTATCATGATACCGATAGGGCTACCCTCTGCTTCTTTGGCGATGGCGCCGCAAGGCAGGGCCTGTTGCACGAAACGTTCAACATGGCCGTATTGTGGCAGTTACCCGTTGTCTTCATTTGCGAGAATAACCACTACGCTATGGGTACCTCGGTGGAGCGCACCTCTAAGGTACTGGACATTTACCGCCTGGCCGATGCATATGACATGCCCGGTGACAGCGTGGATGGTATGAGCTGCGAAGAAGTACATAAAGCCATCGACCGTGCTGTACGTCGCGCCCGCGAAGGCGGAGGGCCTACCTTCCTCGAGATAAAGACCTACCGTTACCGTGGTCACTCCATGAGCGACCCGGCTAAATATCGTACTAAAGAAGAACTGGAGGAATACAAAGAAAAAGATCCCATAGACCATGTGCTTAAGACCATTACGGATAACAAATGGGCTACAGAGGAGCAAATAGAACAGATCAACGAAAAAGTACGCCAGGAAGTGGAAGAAGCCGTTAAGTTTGCAGAAGAAAGCCCATGGCCGGCTGATGATGAGCTGTACAAAGACATCTACTCCGAAGAAAACTATCGTTATATTACAGACTAAAACACACATCGCAAATAACAAATCACACTTACTAAATGGCAAATAGAGCTAGAAACAACCCCGGTGCAGCACAGGCAGCAGCAGATGATAGCAAAGCGCTTCAGGACATACAGGTGTTCTATGAAAAGAACAAAAAGCGCATCAATACTATTACCACTGTAGTGCTGCTGGTAGTAGTAGGTACGTTTGGTTATTTCAGGATGTACAAAGCCCCCCGCGAGGAAAAGGCGGCGACAGCCATGCACTACCCTCAATCTTATTTCGCTACCGATTCGCTGGACAAAGCTTTGAACGGCGACGGGCAGCACCTTGGCTTCCTGAGGATCATGAAAAAATACAGCGGCACCCGCCAGGCTAATCTTTGCCACTATTATGTAGGGCTTTGCTACCTGCACCAGGGCGACTTCAAAAAGGCCGTGAGTGAGCTGGAAGACTTTGATGGCGATGGCACCCCGGTACAAAGTGCAGCATATGGCGCTATGGGCGACGCTTATATGGAAATGGGCAATACAAAAAAAGGTATCGAATACTATACGAAGGCCGCCTCAGATAAAGACGACGTTATGCTTACACCTACTTACCTGTTCCGTGCGGGCCTTGCTTATGAAAGTGAGAACCAGCCTGACGAAGCTAAAAAGATGTACACCCGCATACGCGACGAGTATCCTAACAGCGACCAGGCACGCGATATAGACCGCTACCTTGCAAGGCTTGGAGTGGTTAACTAATACTTACATTTTTATAGATATCCCTTTATACCTTTGGCATAAAGGGATATTTTCTTTTTATGGCACAGTCACAAAATAGCAACGCACTGCACGATACCACAATGCTCCGCGAGCTGAAGCTTGCCAGGGTGGCTATTGTTCACACAGAATGGAATGATAAAATAGTACAGGAACTACTCAATGGCTGCGAGGGCCGCCTGCATGAGTATGGTGCCGATATCATAAACAAACTCGCCGTACCCGGCTGTTTCGAACTCGCTTTCGGCTGCAGGATGCTATGGGAACAGGCTGTAAAAAAGAAGGAACGCCCCGAAGCCATCATTGCTTTTGGTGCCGTCATCAGGGGCGGCACGCCTCATTTCGACTATGTCAGTCAATCGGTAACACAAGGTATTACGCACCTGAATCTCAGTTTGCCTGTTCCGGTTATATTTGGTGTGCTTACCCTGGATAATGAGGCCCAGGCCTGGGAACGACTCGGCGGAGCACATGGTCACAAAGGCGAAGAAGCTGCTATCACAGCATTAAAGATGATATACAGTGCAAGAAGACTGAATGGATTTGAGGACAATTAAAACATATCTGCCACACCTTGAAAGTGCAATTATTCATACCATGCTTTATCGACCAGTTATATCCTCAAACGGGTATGAACATGGTAAAGATATTGGAACAACAGGGTTGCGAAGTATTGTATAATGCACAGCAAACCTGTTGCGGGCAGCCTGCCTACAATGCCGGCTATCGTAATGAAGCCCGTGCTGTCGGGCACAAGTTCCTAAAGGATTTCAACAGCGATACTTATATCGTTACCCCCGGTGGTTCCTGTGCCGGATATGTCCGCAACCACTATGATAAACTATTCGACAACAGTTCGGATCATAATCAATGTGTAGCTGTGCAGGAAAAGATGTTCGAGTTCACTGAGTTTCTGACGGACGTGCTGAAAATTGATGATTTGGGCGCCAGCTTCCCGGCTAAAGCTACATATCATGATGCCTGTGGTGCTCTGCGGGAGTGCGGTATAAAAGATGCTCCGCGCAGGCTGCTGCAAAATGTAAATGGCCTTGAACTGGTAGAGATGAAGGAATGTGAAACCTGCTGCGGCTTTGGCGGCACATTCGCAGTAAAATTCGAACCGGTATCCATTGGTATGGCACAAGTAAAGACACAAAGCGCTATAGCCAGCGGCGCAAAATACATTATATCTACTGATGCATCCTGCCTACTGCATTTGCAAAGCTATATAGACAAGCAAGCACTTCCACTGCAAACGATACACATTGCAGACGTACTGGCAAATAAACAATAAATAAGACGGATTAGCCCCTTATCAGTTTGAAGGATATCTTTTGTCCCAGCTTTTGCGTAATGGCAAGATTATACCAGCATTTAGCCATATCCTCCAGCAAAGGAACAGTATCATTATCGCCAAAGTCGTAACAGTTGGCAAAGCCCATATCCTTAGCCAATAACTTCACCATTTCTTTGGCTTTCTTACTGTCACCGGCTACAAACATATCCACTTCCTGTTTCCTGAAAGAGCGTGATAGTATATTATCATAGCCTGCGCAGTTGAAGCATTTCACCACATGCTCTGAACCTGTTATTGACCTCAATGCATTTACCGTTGGCACAAACTCAACAGGCTTCGGATGCACATTGCCTGTGGCGCCGATGATTATCTTTTTTCTTACATCCTCCAGCTTATATGCTACCTCGCGCACGTCTTCTGCAGGTGTAGCAATAATGATGATGTCAGCCTCTGAAGAAGCAAGACCAATGGTGCATGCGTGGATATTCTCAAATTTGTCAAGCAGGGAATCCGATACGTTTTGTCCTTCCCCGAGCCCCAGGTATATTTCATGACCTGCTTTGGCAAGCATTTGTGCCATGTTTTCACTCACTATACCCTCTCCTATGATGGCAATGCTCAAACTAACGAACGACTTGTAAGCCATAGTAAAAATGTTTTGAAAGAATTAAAAGGTTATTAACCGTAAATTAATATAAAATCATTAAAAAAACTATCCTCTTTCACTTTTCTCTCTGCACAGCTTTTATTGTCGTGAGGTAATGAGGCGGGATATTCGAACCAAATATCAAGCGGTTTTTGCATAAAAACAAAAAAAATAAGCACAAAATTTGTTGATTCGGATCATCCTTTTTCTGAGTAAAAAGCAATCATATGACAACCCATATTATATGTATGATGCTAATAAAATATATGATGCATCACATCCGAAATTGTGGATAAAAAAATTGCCCCTACCGGGGCAATTCACTGATTGTTTATGCATTAGACTTTATACCAGTGTGGCATCAAGTGTGATCTCCATATTGTACGCTTTAGATACAGGACAGTTTGCTTTAGCATCTTCAGCACACTCTTTAAATTTTGCGGCGTCTATACCCGGTACCTTGGCACGGGTGGTCAGTTCGCTTTTGGTGATTGCACCATTCTCGAGGGTTATCACGCAGTCTGTTTTAATTTCATCAGGAGTAAAACCGGCGGCACCTAATACAAAAGATAATTTCATGCTGAAGCAGCCTGCATGTGCGGCGGCCATCAGTTCTTCAGGATTGGTACCAACGCCTTCCTCAAAACGGCTCTTATAGGAATATTGGGCATTGCTCAATAAGGTGCTTTGTGTGCTCATTACACCATTACCTTCTTTCCCGGAACCGTTCCATACGGCAGTTGCATTACGTTTCATGATTTATATTACTTTTGATCAAAGGTAGTGCTTTACAGCATATCTCCGGTAGAACCCATCTAGTATTTCAATGTAATGAGAACAAAACTATTTGCTCTTTTTTATGCCATTGTTTGTGCGGTGACTGTATATCTCCGGCAAGGCATTAATGAGAATCCTTTTATTTTTGATAGCTTCGGATACCATTCTTATTTACCGGCAGTATTTGTTTATCACGATCTGAGAACACTGGATTTTTACCCGGAAGTTTCTGCAAAATATCACAGCACAGGAGATTTTCGTTGGTACAGTGTACATGACCAACCCGGCGGTACACGGTTGAATAAATATGCAATTGGTCCGGCTGTTTTTGAATTACCTGCCTTCTTATTAGCAAGGGCTTATTGTGGCATCACTCACTACGATCCTGATGACGGGTTTAGCGTACCCTACAGATTTGCTTCGTATGCCGACATTATCTTTTGGACCTGTATAGGCATAATTCTGCTCGGCAAATTCTTAAATACGCTTTTCAATAAGACCACGGCCATCGTTACATTGATATGTATATCGCTTGGCACCAACCTATACTTCTATGCAGGGTTCTTTGGTGTGATGAGTCACCCCTATGAGTTTATGTTGTTTTCCGCACTACTATATTATACACATACCTGGTATCTTACTAAAAAAATAGGGAAACTCTTTCTCATCGCAACTGTTTTAGGTTTAATAATTATCACCAGGCCAGTCGATGGCCTCGCGTTTATCATTGTTATTCTTTGGCGGGTATATGATATCAGTTCTTTAAAAGAAAGATTTAAACTCTTCCGGGAGCAGGTAAAGCCAATATTATATTCTGTTGTCTTCTTGGCAGCGGTTCTGCTTATCCAAATGGCATATTGGAAGGATGTGACCGGGCATTGGATATACTACTCGTACCAGGGGGAAAAATTTGATTTTTCAGACTCTCATGTTTTTGATGGTCTTTTCAGTTACAGGAAAGGCTGGTTCATATATACACCTATTGCTTTCATCTCCACCATCGGCTTCTTTTTTCTATGGCGAAAAGACAAAAGCTTTCTACCCCCTATATTGCTTTTTTTATCCCTCTTCATCTTTATAGTTTTTTCCTGGCAATCCTGGACCTATGGTGGATCGTATGGCTGCCGCCCCCTAATAGATATACTTCCGATAATGGCCCTGCCTCTTGCCTCGCTGGTTGAGCAGATATATATTTTGACAAAAAAGAGGAACATTATATTGAAAACAGCATTCAGCCTTTTACTAGTGTCCCTTGTCTCATTAAATATTTTTCAATCATATCAGGCCAATAAAAATATCATTCATTATGATGGCATGACCAAGGAATATTATTGGCGTGTTTTCCTGAAAACGAGTGTTACCCGGGAAGATGAAAATTACCTATTACCAATGTACCGGCCTTAATGCTTATTGCAATACATATATGATGGTCAATTTTCAAAAATCAGTTTTGACAAAATTCAGGTTTGTCTACCTTTGCAGTCCATTCATAGTATCTATATCATGCAGCCATCAGTCAAAATTTTTTCCGGTACAGGTTCTCACTACCTCGCCGAGCAGATCGCAAGAAACTTTGGTAAACCATTAGGACAGGTCGACATCCAGAAATTCAGCGATGGTGAGTTCCAGCCTGTCTTCCGTGAGTCTATCCGTGGCGACTATGTTTTCCTGGTTCAGTCAACTTTCGCCCCGAGCGATAACCTGATGGAACTGCTGATGATGATAGATGCAGCCCGTAGAGCTTCTGCCGGTTATATCACGGCTGTGATCCCCTACTTTGGTTTTGCCCGCCAGGACCGCAAGGACAAGCCCAGGGTTTCCATAGCATCAAAGCTGGTGGCCAACCTCCTGACCACCGCCGGGGCCAACAGGATAATGACCATGGACCTGCACGCACCTCAAATTCAAGGTTTTTTCGATATACCGGTGGATCACCTCGATAGCTCTGCTGTTTTTATCCCTTATATTGAGAATCTTAAGATGGAAAACCTTATCTTTGCGTCCCCCGACGTAGGCAGTACCAACCGGGTGCGCGAAGTTGCCAAGTATTTTGAGGTAGATATGGTAATATGCGACAAGCAACGCAAGCGCGCAAACGAGGTGGCAGCTATGACGGTGATAGGGGATGTATCAGGTCGTAACGTAATACTCATTGATGACATTTGCGATACGGCAGGTACACTTAGCAAATCAGCAGCCATACTTAAGGAAAAGGGCGCACTGTCCGTAAGGGCATTTTGCACACACCCTGTACTGAGTGGCAAAGCTTACGAGAACATTGAGAACTCAGCGCTCGAAGAACTGGTGGTTTGCGATACCATACCCTTGAAACAGGAATGTTCTAAAATAAAAGTATTGCCCACGGCTGAGCTTTTTGCAGTGGCCATCCGCAACACATTTGAGAACAAGTCCATTAGCTCTTTATTTATTCATAGCAACAGGAAATAGGTCGATTATTCATGGTTTTGAATTTCGACTTTTTATATTTTTAATTAACTACTGTATATACAACAAAACCCGTCCCCCAAAGGGGAACCTTTATTAGAAAATCAAAAAAGTTTTCAACGTCCGGATGTTAGACGGGTATGCGATCGGCGCTGAAAAGAAACAACACTAAAATGAAAAGTGTAAAGATCGAAGGACAAAAAAGAAGCGAGATCGGTAAAAAAGCTACACGCCGGCTTCGTTCTGAAGGAATGGTACCTGCCGTTATATACGGAGGTAACGAAACCATCCATTTTGCTGCACCTGCCATGACCCTGCGTCCGCTGGTGTATACTGCTGATTTCCAGGTTGCGGAGATCAATGTGGACGGTAAAGAATACCGCGCCATTATGAAAGACCTGCAGTTTGATGTGGTTACCGATGATTTGACCCATATAGACTTCCTGGAATTGGTAGATGGCCGTAAAATTGTAGCCGATCTACCCCTGAAATTCACAGGTCAGCCTGAAGGTGTTAAAGCCGGTGGTCGCCTCGTGATCAAAGCTAAGACACTGAAAGTGCGCACTTATCCCAGGTACCTTGCAGAGAACATCGAGGTGAATATCGATACCCTGCAGATAGGCGAGAACGTCCGTGTTGAAGACGTAAATGCTGAGAATATGGAGATCATGAACTCTCCCCGTATTCCCATCGCTTCTGTAGTTACTACCCGCGCACTGCGCCAGGCAGAAACCGAAGAAGCTAAGGCTGAAGGCAAGAAATAATCAATATCTTCTTACTAGTGAGAACCGCCCGTTCAGGGCGGTTTTTTTATTCCTGTTTTTTGCGCTCCTTTACAGGTATCACCAGCTTCAGGGCCGACCATACCTCATCTACCGCACACACCTTTACATCCACAAGGCCGATGCTCAACGCAGTGTTGCGAATTATATCTTCCGTAACATCCGTATCTGCTTTCGCTGCCTTCTTAGGCCATGATACCCATATCATACCATCCTGCTTCATTTGTGTTTTCAATAGAGGTAACATATACATCAATTCATTCTCCTCTTTCGTAAAAAAATGGATAAGGTCTTTAAGAATGCGCTCACTGGCCGAAACCACTACCTCATTCGGCAGATTTTCAAATAGCCCGAAATAATACTCCGGTGCGTTAATGAGACCTATAGTAAAGCCTTCCTTAATGCCTAACTTTTTCTCCAAAGGTGTTCCGGAATACCCAGCCATTATGATGTTACCATTTATCTGAGAAATTGTGTTATAAAATAAGCCTGCATCGCCGTATTCACCTGTTCTATCGGGTGTGCTGTACCAGGTAACACAGCCATTTGTGCATTAGGCAAGGCCTTATACACCTCAACTGTTTCTTCAAGTGTTATCATTTTATCCCGGTCACCCAATAGCAATAATACAGGAGATAAAATAGACCTGTAATCACTGATTTTCAAATAATTATCACCACCTAACTTAATCATCATTTCCGATGTTTTCAACAAGACATCTTTCCAATTATTAGGAGCATGGCGGCTTTTTAGGCTGGTGGCGAACGCCGGTAACTTCTGTTCTATTTTATCAGGGTTAAGCATTTGCACCTCTTTTGCAGCAATAGCTTCATCCCAGTAAAATTTAGTGGCCAGGGTGATCACTTTTTGCACCAACTCTGGCCGATGTAAGGCAAGATACATGGCCACATAGCCACCCATACTGTAGCCAAAGATCGAAACCTGTCCTAAACCTTCTGTTTCGATGAATTGAACAACCTCATCAGCAAACATCGGAATAGAGAACTCGTCTGCCCTAAAAGGCTGGCCACCGTGTCCTGAAAAGTTCATGGTATACACCCTATATTGGTCTTTAAGCTCATTTGCCAGTGGGGCTAACTGATCGGCAGCACCAATGGCCCCATGTAGTAACAGCAGGTTTTGCATAGCATGAAGATATATCAAAAAAAACAAGGTCCCCTGCTTTGTTACAAGAGACCTTGTTTTGGTTAAATGATAAGAGTCTTTATGAAAAAACTGTTCTATGAGCACCACAAATATGAGCTTTTGTCAAACGGGCTCACAATGTTTCCCTGTAGTTAACTCCCTGTTTGCAACTGGTTAACAAACCATTAGTAAATAAGAGATCATATGCAGTGCCTTACACCGCTATGGGATGATGAAGATCATACTATTGGGAAGACAACATATACCATGCAAAAGAAATAATAACGATAATATTGCAAAGCTGGCATCATTATTGGATTATTTATACCAATTGATACTTAACGTAACTTTAAGAAAAACAGGAACCGGTTTTGATTTATCGTCTTCTATAAGACTAACAGTTACTAGCAACACAACAGAACAATTAAAAAAAGGCAAAATGAAAAACTTGATCAAATGGATACTATCGGTCACCGTGCTAACTGTAGCGTTTATGACAGCTACCCCGGCCATTAAGGCCAGCGCGCAGGACGACTATGTATCTTACCAGACGTTTTACGACGATCTTGCACCTTATGGGCAATGGGTTTACGACCCTCAATATGGCTACGTATGGGTGCCTGATGTAGCGACAGATTTCCGCCCTTATTGTACAAGAGGCTATTGGGCAGCTACCGAATATGGTAATATGTGGGTTTCCGACTACCCATGGGGCTGGGCCGCTTTCCACTATGGCCGCTGGACATACGACCCTTATTATGGCTGGGTTTGGATACCCGGCAGTGAATGGGGACCCGCATGGGTAAGCTGGCGCTATGGCGGTGGTTATTATGGCTGGGCGCCTCTTGGCCCCGGCATCACCATCTCAGTTGCATTCGGCAGCTATTATTGCCCCGATAACTGGTGGGTGTTCGTAGGCCCTCAGTATGTTTACAGGCACGACTTCTACCACTATTGGAGAGGCCCACGCTACAACAGCGGCATTATACACAACACTACCTTCATACACAACCACTACCACAACAAGTATGTGTATGGCCCACGTCCTGCAGACATACAAAAAGTGACACACCAGCGCATCAATGTTTATAACGTGAATCAGGGTCATAAACCCGGCTCCGCCCAGATAACAGGCCATGCCATAAATGTATATCGTCCGGAAGTACGGGCTACTACAACCAATGGTAGAAGGGCTGAACCTGCACAAGCGGTACGTGCCCCCCGCCCTGTTGACACAAAGATGCAGGCTGTAGAACAAGACCATAAACCCGGCTTCCGTACTGCCATACAGAACCGCCAGGTGGAACCTGTACGCTATAACTCAAATAATAACATTGACCGCGTACAGCCTAACCCAGCCATCAGGCAGCAGAACACCAACCGGGAAACACCTATGCAGCAGGAGCCGCGTAAGCTGGAACGTAGTACCCCCATGCCGCGCAGCAACGAACAACGCTTCGACAGCCGTCCGCAACAGGTACAGCCGCAAAGGCAAAACATTCAGCAACCTGTGCAACAGCAACCACGCTACGATACAAGGCCGCAGCAAGTACAACCGCAGCGCAACTTTGATAACCGCCCGCAGCAGGTACAGCCGCAAAGGCAAAATATTCAGCAGCCTGTACAGCAACAGCCACGCTACAATACACGGCCCCAGGTACAGCCACAACGTGCAGAACCCAGCAGGCCGGTACAACAGCAGCGTATCGAGAACAGGCCGCAACCTGTACAACAGCAACGCTTCGAAAGCAGGCCGGTACAACAACAGCCTGTGCAGCGCGCACAGCCAACCATACGCCAGGAGCCACGCAGGCAGGCCACACCTGCCCCGCAGAACCAAAGTATCCGGCGCGATGGAAGAAGGTAATTCAAGCTCTATATAAAAAAGTACTGGCGGCCAAATGGCCGCCAGTACTTTTCTTACACAAAACAACAAGTGATAAATATCAGTATAACCGACTCTTTAATCGAGTAACTTGCACCCTGTTAAACAATAGCTACATCGCATGAAAAAGATTAGTCTCGTAATAGCCATAGTTTCGCTTGCAGCTTGCCATAACACAAGCAAGAAAGTTGGCGAAGCAGGCACAGAGATAGTTACTAGTATCAGGGAAGGCATAGACAAGAACCTCGAATGCACATTGGAACTATCCCCTGCCCTGCAGGCGAAAGGACTGCGTACCGGAAAATTCATAATCGATCACAGCACATTGAGCGTTTACTTTATTTTCGGTAATGATCTTGATGCCGCAGTAACGGCACGGGTGGTCGACAAGTATGGCCAGGAGTATGGACGTGCCACACAAACCATCTCGGGTAAAAAGAATGAAGCAAGGTTCTACGACTTTGTCTTCGATAAAAGAACGGATATCGAGAGCAAAAGCAAGATCATTATCGAATAACAAAAAACGCCGCTTATTCAGCGGCGTTTTTATTATCAGGTAATCTTTACTACTATTCTTCTTCGTCGAACTGCAGCACGTCCCTATTGGCCATCAGCAGTTCAAACTCTTCCTTAGAACCAACGATCATATCGTCGAAGTCGCGCATACCGGTACCCGCTGGTATCAGGTTACCTGTGATAACGTTTTCCTTCAGGCCAAGCAGGTAATCTGACTTACCGTTGATCGAAGCCTGCGACAATACTTTGGTTGTTTCCTGGAATGATGCAGCAGATATCCAGCTCTGTGTACCCAGTGAGGCTTTGGTGATACCCAGCAGCAGCGGGGCCGATGTGGCAGGAGCTGCATCACGGTATTCTACCAGCTTCTTATCTGAGCGGCGCAGGTGGCTGTTTTCTTCACGTATCTCGCGCAGGGTCACAATCTGGCCCGGATGCACGATCTCAGAATCACCGGCTTCGGTTACCACCTTCTTGTCATATATCCAGTCGTTCTCTTCCATGAATTCGAACTTATCAACCGTATCTTCTTCAAGGAATTTGGTATCTCCCGGATCAACGATGGTCACCTTACGCATCATCTGGCGAACGATCACTTCAATGTGTTTGTCGTTTATCTTCACACCCTGTAAGCGATATACTTCCTGTATCTCGTTCACCAGGTATTCCTGCACTGCAAAAGGTCCTTTGATGGCAAGGATGTCGCCCGGTGTAGTAGCGCCGTCAGAAAGCGGAGTACCTGCTTTCACAAAGTCGCCATCCTGCACCATGATGTGGCGGGTCAGCGGCACAAGGTATTTCTTCACCAGTCCTTCACGCGATTCTACTATGATCTCGCGGTTACCGCGTTTCACAGTACCGAAGGCCACAACACCATCTATTTCAGCTACCACTGCAGGGTTGCTCGGGTTACGTGCTTCAAACAGCTCTGTAACGCGTGGCAGACCACCCGTGATATCTCGGCTACGGCCCAGTACGCGTGGTATCTTCACCAGCACCTGGCCATTTGCCACAGCATCACCTGCACTCACAATGATATGCGAGCCTACAGGCAGGTTGTATGATTTTTCCTCCTTACCCTCTACAATGATAGACGGTATCTTGGTCTTGTCTTTGGTTTCTATCACCACTTTCTCACGGTGGCCTGTTTGCTCGTCAGCTTCTTCACGGTAAGTAACGCCTTCTATTACATTCTCCAGCTTCACCTTACCACTCACTTCCGATATGATAACGGCGTTGAACGGATCCCATGTACAGATCACATCACCCTTCTGTACTTTCTGGCCATTGCTAACCTTCAGTATAGAACCATAAGGTATGTTGTTAGTGATCAGCAGGCGGTCGTTTGCAACATCCACTATACGCACCTCACCAGTACGGCCAATTACCACTATTTGAGTATCGCCTTCAGCATCCGTAGCCTTAGTTGTACGCAGACCATCGAACTGCACATTACCATCGAACCTTGCTGTCAACTGCGACTCGATAGCAGAAGAACCCGCAACACCACCTACGTGGAACGTACGCAGTGTCAGCTGGGTACCCGGCTCACCAATGGACTGTGCAGCTATGATACCAACAGCATCACCCTTCTGGGCCATATAACCCGTTGCCAGGTTCTTGCCATAGCATTTAGCACACACACCACGACGGCTTTCGCAGGTAAGTACTGAACGTATCTCAACGGCATCGATACCGCTTTCTTCAATACGCCTGGCTATATCTTCAGTTATCTCATCACCCGCATTACAAAGTTGCTCTTCTGTTATGGGGTCAAAAATATCATGCAATGATGTACGGCCAAGGATACGGTCATACAGTGGTTCTACTACCTCTTCGTTATCCTT
The DNA here is from genome assembly GCA_964481425.1 of uncultured Flavipsychrobacter sp. Classification (GTDB taxonomy): domain Bacteria; phylum Bacteroidota; class Bacteroidia; order Chitinophagales; family Chitinophagaceae; genus MKUN01. Next base: position 43,571 of record CAYZTM010000010.1, on the reverse strand, counting down.
AAGCGCCGATGTGGCAATACCACGCAGCGTACCGCAGTCCTCTTCGTTGATAACAACGTCCTGGGCCACGTCCACAAGACGACGCGTCAGGTAACCGGCATCCGCTGTTTTAAGGGCGGTATCCGCAAGACCTTTACGCGCACCATGCGTAGAGATGAAGTATTCCAATACGCTCAGGCCATCCTTGAAGTTCGAAAGGATCGGGTTCTCGATGATCTCCGAACCTGTAGAACCGCTACGGCGGGGTTTGGCCATCAGGCCCCTGAGGCCTGCAAGCTGTTTAACCTGTTGCTTGGAACCACGCGCACCCGAATCAAGCATCATGTACACAGAGTTGAAGCCCTGTTTATCTGCTGCCATTTCGCGGATGAGTGTTTCCGTTACACGGGTATCTACACGCGACCAGATATCGATGATCTGGTTATAACGTTCGTTATTCGTGATAAGACCCATATTATAGTTGTCCCATACCTCGTCCACTTCATTGTGGGCATTATTCACCAGTTCTTCCTTCACTTCAGGTATGGTCAGGTCTTTAATGTTGAACGACAGACCACCACGGAAGGCCATACGGAAACCAAGTGTCTTGATATCATCAAGGAACTGCACGGTCTTAGGTATGGTAGTGTTCTTCAATATCTGGCCGATGATCTCACGCAGCGATTTCTTGGTAAGCAATGCGTTTACGAAACCATTTTCTTTCGGTACAAATTGGTTGAAGATAACGCGGCCAACTGTAGTCTCAATTAATTGCCTTTCAATGCCGCCCTCTGCATTACGCACATCAGCCTTCACTTTAATAAAGGCATGAAGGTCAACACGGCCTTCGTTATACGCTATGATAACCTCATCTGCACTATAAAAAGCCTTACCCTCACCTTTCACTATTTCATCACCCATGGTCTTTTTACCCTTGGTAATGTAGTACAGGCCAAGCACCATGTCCTGTGAAGGCAGGGTGATAGGTGTACCATTCTGCGGGTTCAGGATGTTGTGTGAAGCCAGCATCAGCAGCTGTGCTTCCAGTATAGCTGCATGGCTCAATGGCACGTGAACGGCCATCTGGTCACCGTCAAAGTCCGCGTTGAACGCCGAACATACCAACGGGTGCAATTGTATTGCTTTACCTTCTATCAGTTTTGGCTGGAATGCCTGTATTGAAAGTCGGTGCAGTGTCGGGGCGCGGTTAAGCATTATCGGGTGGCCCTTAAGTACATTCTCAAGGATATCCCAAACTACAGACTCCTTGCGCTCCACTAACTTCTTCGCGCTCTTTACTGTTTTTACTATACCCCTTTCTATCAGCTTGCGTATGATGAAAGGTTTAAAGAGTTCAGCCGCCATATCTTTCGGCAGGCCGCACTCATGCAATTTCATTTCAGGGCCTACCACGATCACCGAACGACCCGAGTAGTCAACACGTTTACCGAGCAGGTTCTGGCGGAAACGTCCCTGCTTGCCTTTCAGCACATCAGAAAGCGATTTCAGCGCACGGCCACCTTCGGCCTTAACAGCATTTGACTTACGGCTGTTATCGAACAGCGAGTCAACTGCTTCCTGCAACATACGTTTTTCGTTACGAAGGATCACCTCAGGAGCTTTGATCTCGATAAGGCGCTTCAAACGGTTGTTACGGATGATAACGCGGCGATACAGGTCATTCAGGTCCGATGAAGCAAAACGACCACCATCCAGCGGCACCAATGGGCGCAGTTCCGGTGGTATTACCGGTATGTATTGCATAACAGCCCATTCCAGCCTGTTCTCTACACGCGTATTCGCATCACGGAAAGCTTCTACTACGCTCAGGCGCTTCAGGGCTTCCTGCTTACGTTGCTGAGATGTTTCATTAGCAGCTGCATTACGCAGGTCGTACGACAATTGGTCAAGATCTATACGGCCCAGCAGGCTGTGTACAGCCTCAGCACCCATCTTGGCGATGAACTTGTTAGGGTCCTCGTCAGGCAGGTACTGGTTCTCTTTCGATATGCTGTCCAGTATTTCCAGGTATTCATCTTCTGTAAGCAGGGCCTGGTGCGTGTTTTCACTGTCCTTCAGGTTCAGCTTCTGGCGTATCAGGTCTTCTGCCTCACCCGCTTGCACTACCACGTAGCGCTCATAGTAAACGATGCTTTCCAGTTTCTTAGAGCTTACCCCAAGCAGGTAACCTATCTTATTAGGCAGGCTCTTGAAATACCATATATGTACTATAGGTACCACCAGTTTGATGTGGCCCATGCGCTCACGGCGCACTTTCTTTTCAGTCACTTCCACACCGCAACGGTCACAAACGATACCCTTGTAACGGATACGCTTGTACTTGCCGCAGTAGCACTCATAGTCTTTCACGGGGCCGAAGATCTTTTCGCAGAACAAACCGTCACGTTCTGGTTTGTATGTACGATAGTTGATCGTTTCAGGCTTCAGCACCTCACCGTATGAACGGTCCAGTATAGCATCGGGTGATGCCAAACTGATGGTGATCTTGCCGAATCCGGCTTTAGGACGATTTTCTTTCTTTATTGCCATATCTTAATTCAGTATTAAGTCGTTAGTAGAAAGTAGAAAGCTATAGAGTACCATGCAATCCAAAGATCATTCTCTGAACTTCAGTCACATTTTTAGATAGCTCTGAATAACTTTCATCGTTTAAATAACCTAATTTATTACTAATAGTTAATTGTGTTTCCAATTCGTATGAAGAGCCTAAAGCTATTGTAAGAAACTGTTTGAATAACGCATTAGTGTTTCTCCCTGATCCTTCAGCAATGTTGCTCGGTATTGATGTCGCGCAACGTTGCATTTGGCTAATGAGGTTAAACTTCTCACTATCAGGAAATTTTCGTGTTACTTCATAAATCTTAACAACAAGTGCTATCGATTTTTGCCATACAACCAATTCCCTAAAATTATTCATCTTTCAAAGAACAGCTTTCTACTTTCTACTTTAGACTTTCGACTATTCAAACTTCAGCTCAAGACCTAAACCGCGTAACTCATTTACAAGTACGTTGAACGATTCAGGAATGCCGGCCTTAGGTACATTATCGCCTTTCACAATTGCTTCGTATGTCTTCGCACGACCAATAATATCATCCGATTTCAATGTCAGTAGTTCCTGCAAAATGTTCGCAGCACCATATGCTTCAAGCGCCCAAACCTCCATTTCACCGAAACGCTGGCCACCGAACTGGGCTTTACCACCCAACGGCTGTTGCGTAATAAGACTGTATGGCCCGATAGAACGCGCGTGCATCTTATCGTCAACCATGTGATGCAGTTTGATCATATAGATGATACCCACGGTCGCCTTTTGGTGGAAGCGTTCACCGGTCTCACCATCATGCAGGTAAGTGTGACCGAATTCCGGCAGGCTGGCTTTATCTATCAGCCCGGCTATTTCATCTACAGTAGCACCATCGAAGATCGGTGTAGCAAATTTCACACCCAGCTTCTCACCGGCCCATCCAAGCACAGTTTCGTATATCTGGCCAAGGTTCATACGCGAAGGCACACCAAGCGGGTTCAATACTATATCCACAGGTGTTCCATCTTCCAGGAATGGCATATCTTCTTCGCGAACGATCTTCGCAACGATACCCTTGTTACCGTGGCGGCCCGCCATCTTATCACCTACCTTCAGCTTACGCTTGCTGGCAAGGTATACTTTAGCGAGCTTCAATACGCCTGCAGGCAATTCATCACCTATGCTCAGGTTGAATTTCTCACGCTTGTAACGGCCTACTTCTTCATTGTATTTAATATTGTAGTTGTGCAGCAGCAGGTTGATCAGGTCATCTGTTTCCTTATCACCGGTCCAGCCCAGCGGGTTCACATTCTGGTAGTCTATCGAGCTCAGTGTCTTTGAGTTGAACTTACCGCCTTTCGACAGTACCGGCTCACCGAAGTTGTTACTGATGCCTGCCGATGTTTTATCCTTCAGCAGCACTTGCAGCTTTTCCAGCAACAGGCTCTGCAGATCGCTGATGTTCTTCTCGTGTACCTTTTCTATCTTTTCAAGGGCAGCCTTTTCACGCACCTTCGAATTCTTGTCCTTTTTAGCGCGTTGGAACAGTTGCCTTGAAATAACGATACCTTCAGTGCCGCTTGGTGCTTTCAGAGAAGCATCCTTAGCGTCACCGGCCTTATCGCCGAATATCGCGCGGAGCAGTTTTTCTTCCGGTGTCGGGTCAGTCTCACCCTTTGGCGTTATCTTACCTATCAGTATATCGCCTTCACCTACATGAGCACCTACGCGTATGATACCGTTCTCATCCAGGTCTTTTGTAGCTTCTTCCGATACGTTAGGTATATCCGGGGTCAGCTCTTCCTCACCCAGCTTGGTATCACGCACTTCCAGTTCATATTCATCGATGTGTACCGATGTGAACAGGTCATCACGCACCACCTTTTCATTAATCACTATCGCATCCTCGAAGTTATAACCCTTCCATGGCATGAACGCCACCTTCAGGTTACGGCCCAGCGCCAGTTCACCATCTTTTGTGGCATATCCTTCGGTCAGGAAGTCTCCGGTCTTCACCTTCTGACCCATCCTAACACAGGGGCGCAGGGTAATGCTGGTGCTTTGGTTGGTCTTCTTATACTTTGTCAGGCTATATATCCTGAGGTCGTCCTCAAATGAAACCAGCCTGTCTTTATCGTTACGCTCATAGCGCACGTGTATCTCGTTGGCATCTACGTATTCTACTACGCCGTTGCCTTCTGCGTGTATCTGTATACGGGCATCGCGTGCAGCTTTGCCTTCCAGCCCGGTACCTACTATCGGCACCTGCGGGCGTATCAGGGGCACCGCCTGGCGTTGCATGTTCGATCCCATCAGCGCACGGTTGGCATCATCATGCTCCAGGAAGGGGATCAGAGAAGCACTCAAACCAACGATCTGGTTAGGTGCTACGTCCATGTATTCTACTTCTTCACGGTCCAGTATCGGGAAGTCGCCCGTCTGGCGCGATTTGATCTTATCTTCAATGAAATGGCCTTTATCATCCAGTGGCACATTCGCCTGGGCAATTTTAGCAAGGTCTTCTTCTTCAGCACTGAGGTAATGGTGGTGCTTCAGGTCCACCTTTCCCTCTTTTACTTTGCGGTAAGGGGTTTCGATGAAGCCCATGTCATTGATCTTCGCATGTACGCAAAGTGTAGAGATAAGACCGATGTTCGGTCCTTCCGGCGTTTCTATGGTACACAGGCGCCCATAGTGGCTGTAGTGTACGTCACGTACCTCGAAGCCCGCACGCTCACGGCTCAGACCACCTGGGCCAAGCGCCGAGATACGGCGTTTGTGTGTTATTTCAGAAAGCGGGTTGGTTTGGTCAAGGAACTGCGATAACTGCGATGTACCGAAGAACGAGTTGATAACCGAAGACAGCGTACGCGCATTGATCAGGTCTATCGGCGTGAACACTTCGTTATCACGCACATTCATACGCTCACGTATCGTACGTGCCATACGGGCAAGGCCTACACCAAACTGTGCGAACAATTGTTCGCCTACCGTACGTACACGGCGGTTGCTCAGGTGATCTATATCGTCTATCTCTGCCTTACCATTGGTCAGGCGAACCAGGTATTTGATGATCGATATGATATCTTCTTTACTCAATACTTTCGTATCAAGATCAATATCCAGGTTCAGTTTGCGGTTTATCTTGTAGCGGCCTACTTCACCGAGGTCATAGCGTTTGTCGCTAAAGAACAGTTTCTCAATGATGCCACGGGCTGTTTCATCGTCCGGGGCGTCACTGCCGCGCAACTGGCGGTAAATGTGCTGTACCGCTTCCAGCTCCGAGTTCGAGGTATCCTTGTTCAGCGTGTTGTAGATGATAGAGAAGTCACCACTCACCTCTTCCTTCTGCAGGAAGATGGTCGGGATGCCCATATCCTGTATCATGGCAGCGTTGTCCTCATCGAGTACACTATCACGGTCCAGTACTACCTCGTTACGTTCTATCGTCACAACTTCACCGGTATCTTCATCCACGAAGTCCTCTGTCCAGCTACGCAGTACGCGTGCTGCCAGCCGGCGGCCTATGTTATTGCCAAGCGTCTTTTTATCGGTCTTCACTTCATCAGCCATACCGAACAGTTCCAGTATGTCCTTATCCGTTTCATAACCTATGGCGCGCAGCAGCGTTGTAACCGGGAATTTCTTCTTACGGTCTATATACGCATACATTACGTTGTTGATATCGGTCGCGAACTCCATCCATGCACCTTTGAACGGTATCACACGGGCGCTGTATATCTTGGTACCGTTCGGGTGAACACTCTGTCCGAAGAATACACCCGGCGAACGGTGCAATTGCGATACCACTACACGCTCTGCACCATTGATCACAAAGGTACCACGTGGCGTCATGTACGGGATATTGCCCAGGAACACATCCTGTACAATGGTCTCGAAATCCACGTGCTCCTCATCATTACAGCTCAGGCGCAATTTGGCCTTCAGCGGTACTGAATAAGTGAGCCCACGCTCCATACATTCGTCGATGGTGTAGCGTGGCGGATCGATGAAATAATCCAGGAACTCGAGTACGAAGATGTTCCGCGTGTCCGTGATTGGGAAATTCTCGTTGAACACGTTGAACAAGCCTTCGTTATTACGCTTATCAGGCGTAGTCTCAAGCTGGAAGAAATCTTTAAACGATTGAAGCTGGATGCCCAGCAGGTCGGGAGTGTCGGCAACATCGTGTATCTTGCCAAAGTTCACTCTTCCTGTCGCTGTTCGTTTTTGAGGTATAGCCATAGTATGTTTAAAACTCCTTTATGAAAACAAGAAAAACCCCATACCCAAAGGCGCACCTTTCAGTACAGGTTTATATCTGCATTCTAATAAGTATCAGTCAAAATTATTTTGTGCACAAGCTAGCTCCCGGCAAAGGGACTGCAAATATAAGACAAAGCGCTTAATTAAGCAAAAAATATTCCAATTTTCTCCTTTTCAGGCATTCCGGTCCAAAATGTGGAAAAAAACATTTCGCCTACACATTTAAAAATAAATCATATCAAAGCCTCTAACCCTATGTCAAACATGGGGTTGGAATGGTTTTTTATCTGCATCATGTAAAGATTTGATAACTAAAACGAATCAACATGAAAAAGACAATAATTGTTTCAGCCTTTCTGATTGGCATCACGGCCTTTACCTCATGTAAACGCGATTATATATGCCAATGTACCAACACCGTTGGTCCCGTAGAAACTACTACCAACCATGACCTGACCAACCAATATCATCACGATGCTGAGCAGGCTTGCCAGCGGTTCGAGGATGATGCCAATGCTACAGCACCCGGCACAACAAATTGTCACATATAATTTATTCACAACCACATAAAACCAGGACTATTATGAAAAAACTAATGATTCTTGCTATCGCGTCATGCGGTATTGCGGCATTGTCCCTTACATCATGCAAAAAAGACTACCACTGTACCTGCACTTACAATGGAACCGTTCTCTATGACCAGGATTTGGGACATATGACCCACTCTGATGCCGAAAACCAATGTAATGAGCACTCTACTAGTGTTGCCGGGCAAACCTGGGAATGCTCTCTTAACTAAAGCGTTAAGGCACCCTTCTAATGGCCTGTATAAATTATTTATACAGGCCATTGTTTTGTAAATATTCTGGTCTTGCCTATTTTTAACCGGCAAAACACCGTATTATGAAAAAAACACTACTTATAGGCACAGCGTTCCTGTCTGCAACACTTATTTCATCTTGTGCCAAAACAGGTTACACCTGCTACTGCCAAAACCCGACTACTTACCCGGCTACGACCCAAAGTTATCCCCTTAGCGGAACCACTCGTAGCGATGCTCAAAGTCAATGCAATACCTACAGCAACAACTGGATACCGCAAGGCGGCAGTTGTTCTCTAAACTAGCTCTGGCGTGTATCTACGTACTGGCACGGGTGTCTAATTACCACGAAAATGGTATACATAGATTCCCGCCCCGCCGTACCTTTGCAACGAACTATTATAAACGTCATTATAAAAGCTTGCAATTTTAAATTGAACAATATATTTTTGTAACAAATAAAATCAACATTTATGAAAAAAATCGCCCCAATTGCAATGGTAGCCCTGATCGGCGCATTATCATTGACCTCATGCAAGAAAAACTACACTTGCGATTGCACTTATTCTGTAAGCGGCGTTTCACAAACTTACTCTTGGCAAACCGGGAAAGTTAAGAAAAGCGACGCTAAAGCAGCATGTGAAGGTTATACCGCCACTGGCTGGACCAACATTAGCTGCTCTCTTAAATAAAATTTAGCTAACAAATGTAAAAGGCACCTAATGGTGCCTTTTTTTATTGGCCGGATTATCCCACACTATTTAAATACTCGAAGCTTATTATTTTTGTAATAATGAAAAGATTATTCGCCGCTCTTCTTGTGCTGATAACTGTTCTTATCGGTGCTACGTTTATTTACTCCGCATGGAGCAAAACCCTGCCTATACAAAGTTTTGAGTACACTATTGTTGAGGCCCTGCATACTCCCTGGCTCATGGCAGCATTATTATCAAGGGTACTTGTTGGCCTTGAAGCCGCTTTAGGCCTGCTTATCGCGATACACTTTTTTGGCCGCAGCAAATGGGTATTGAAAACCGCCCTCGCACTACTCATTGCCTTCAGCATATACCTTGTTTACCTATGGGCTACCCAAGGCAATGACGTCAATTGTGGTTGCTTCGGCGATAAGATATGGATGAGCCCCTCCGCCTCGCTCATTAAGAATGCCATTCTCATTGTCTTGCTTTTGATTTTATTACGTTTTCACAAGGGATTTTCTTTCTCTTGGTCCTGGCTGGCCGATGTTTTAATTTTTATTGGAGTTATTAGCACGGCCTTTATCATGTTTCCTGTTCCTTTTGAACAACAGACCTGGCTGGGTAAAGATCATTACAAGATCAATCTCTCTGCGCTCTATGCACCGGGGAAGACAGATACACCTACTGTAGATCTTTATAAGGGCAAACACATCATTGGCTTTTATAGCCTCGGCTGCCCACATTGTCGCAAGGCTGCACTCAAAATGCATATAATGAAGGAGAACAACCCCTCCCTTCCCTTTTATATGGTATTAGTAGGTAGTGATAAAAACTTTAAGCCTTTCTTCGATGAAACAAAAGCAGGTAACATCCCCTACACCCGCATCGACGAAGAACCTTTTAAGGAAATAGTTGCAAAAAAATACAATGGGCAAATAGTCATTGCAATACCCCAAATAGATTGGGTTGAAAATGGCTGGGTAGAATCACAGCCCAATTACATCATCTTCAGCCAGGATGCGGTGGAAAAATGGCTTAAAAAGTAGAGAAAGACCACAACAGAAGGTTTTCTTGAAAAAAAAATCTCAAAAACTCATTTTTGGCTTAAAATTTGTGGTAAAAAGAAGGAGATAATACCCCTCATTTTATCTTACTTATCCTAATTTTTTTGAAAATAGAAGAAAAAATGGCTTATCAGATACCTCAGCGTCCTCATATCGCCTCCCGTTGGCTCACTGCCACTTTGGTGGGCATTTATGCAGTTATCATTGCACTTGTGCTGCTTCTTAGCACCGATAGCAATGGCAATACGGATCCGGGTAAGCGATCGGGCTTCTCTGCTTCCAGCGTTAGCAAAAGCACAGCTAAAACAGTTAGTGCTTATAGCAACTGAATCTGAATTTAACTTTACGTGTGTTAATGGTTATAAGTAATAAACAGCCCCGATGAAATAGTCGGGGCTTGTTTATTTCAGTTGCATATCAGGCTAATACTTTATTACCCGATCATATACTTTAGTCCTCCTGCTGTCCCTCCTGCATTTGCATGATCAGCTCATTCATCCTCGTTTCCATCTGCTGTGCATGCTCTTTATCGCCAACAGCATTATACATGGCTACAGCCACCTGGTAGGTCTGTACATCTCCCGGGTCCATTTTGATCTTCCTGTTGATCATGTCAAGCCCTTTCCGCACATTATCAGGGTTCTGCGTGCTGAAGAGTGCAATGGCATAGTTGGTGTAGACGGTCTCATCATTGGGGTCCAGTGCCACAGCCTTATCATAGTAGGCTACGGCATTGGCATAGTCCTTGGCCTGCACGTACTGATTGGCCAAATAGGCATCATTATCAGCCTCCGTCCAGTTCATGATCGCATATAGCGGTGTATGGTCGGCCTTTATCGTATCATATGTATCTTTCGGAGGGAAATAGCCGCCCTGTAACAGGTCTTTGGATATAAACCTGCTGAAGAACAAGCCATAATCCCACTTCTTATTGTATCGGTCGTCATACCGTGCATATACACACAGTATCTTCGGGTTAATGGTCCATACATAGGGCCATAACGGATCTATACAGTTGGTGCCTATGCGTATAGTATCTTTTATATGATACAGGTCCTTATCCTTAGCGAGTTTGTACACCGCCTGCTTCAGGGCATTCATATAATAATCCGTCTCATAGTGCCCGTAGGCCCCGTCTATGCCACCCACAAATTCATTGAAGTAAACTACCTCGTTCGGATAATTGGCAATGCTCCATTTCGTTGGCAACATCAATCCCAACGCTATCACAGCAGCAAGCGCATACTGACCGTACTTATTCTTCACCATATCCATGAAGGCACAGAATGTTAGTGCACTGATCACCACCAGCGCCGGGTATATGAAAAGCAAGTGCCGCCAGCCATCGTACAGCGGCGACTTTTTGTAGATCACATACAGCAATGGGAACAGTGCTACGAAGAATAAAAAAAACAGGCTGTGAAATTTATACTTTTTTCCAAAGAACAGTATGGGCGATACATAGATACCCAGCAATATGATGATCGGCGATGTGATGGATATCCATTTAGGAATGTAATACCAGGGCACGTTCGAGCTCATGATATGCTGGTCATCAAACAACATACGTATACCGGTAGAGAATTCCGACATAGCTCCCAGGGCCACAAAAGGATGGTCCAGTGGGCCCTCCAAACCATAAGGCCAGAATACAAGACCGGCAATATAGCCGCCCACGCAAGCCACTATACTGCGTATCACATACTTGCGCAGCTCCTGGCCTCCTATCTTGTACTCGTGCCTCCAATTAAAGATATACTCCAGTCCCATCCCAACAGCAAGGAAAGGTATCAGCAATAGCCCCCCTATCCTGATACTAATAGCTAAACCTATGGATAAGGCAAGCCACAAAGTGTCCTTCCAGGTCGGCTTAGGAAACACTTTTATGAAACGAACAATACAGTAAATACCCCATATCATGCCCAGAGCAAAGGGTATATCCTTCGGGTTGTTCATACTCTGCCCGAAAAACCTCGGCGACAGGAACAGGAACCAGGCAGTCAGGAAACCTGCCCCCCAGCCTCTGTACTCTTTTGCCAGTAGGGCCGATACCAATATGGCCAGGAAACCAAAAATTGCAATAATAAAGTGCCTCGTATTGTACTCGTTCGTTGGCAATATTTTGTTGACCGTTACACACAGCAGGTCAAAGAAACCACCGTAATAGTACACATTCTTATACTCCAGGCACGATTTATCCTTCCCAAAACTGGCATAGTAGTCGTACACCTTATGTCCGTAAGTATTCTGTGTATATTCATCCCCCGATATGCCAAAATCCTTACTGGCCCAAAGCATCACGATGCACATGAGCGCCAGGCTCGCCAGGGTGGCTATCCTAAAGTTGAGTTTGCGGCTTGTCTGTGTCTCCACTATCTTGAATATTATTGTCCCTTTTTGAAATCACGTTTTGTCTTTATCACAATGCGCAGGGTCTCCAGCAGCATCTTCACTCCGTCCTTCAGTACGCTTATTTTGCTGCCCTCTATCGCATTCCACTCCAGGGGCATCTCCACTATCTTCATCCCGTCAAGCTGGGCATGGTACAGTAGCTCCACATCATGTGCCCAGCCATCGGTATGAAGGTTCTCAAAATATTTCTTAGCGGGTTTTATCGGGTACAACTTGAACCCACACTGCGTATCGCGCATCTTCAGCGGCGTCAGTACACGCACCGCGACGTTAAAAATATTACCGGCCACCTTCCTGTTCCCCTGCTTATTGATAATTGACTCATGATGCTCCCTCGAACCTATATATATAGTATGTTCATCGGGTTTCCAGTTCAGGGCCCCCATCCATTTTATCAGTTCCGACGGGGGCGACGCCATATCCGCATCCAGGGTCAGTACAAAATCTCCCCGGGCCTTAAGCACCCCATTCCTCAGCGCCCCACCCTTACCGGTGTTCTCCTGTGTCAGAATGGTAATAAGCGCTTTACGCTTCTCATATACCGGGTGTTCCTTTAATAGTTTGTAGGTATCATCCTTGCTGCCGTCATTCACGATAATGATCTCTGGTAGCTCGGGCCATTGGTCCACGAAATCATCTATACCCTTGTACATCAGGTCCAGTCGTTTCGATTCATTATAACAGGGAATTACTAATGTAAGATGCATTGATTCGTGGTACTTCGTTCTGGTTTACGTGCCTTAGCCAAAAATCCTTGTTTTTATTTTATTAGGCCGTTAATTTGCTAAATTTACAGACTACTCTTTAATTGTAAAAACATTTTTACCAAATGGACTTGAAGGAACTGGAAAACGGTATAAACCCCGATATTCACTGGTATTACCAGAGTAAAAAACTACCGCTCTTCACATATACCAAAAAAACACTCAAAAAGGCTGATCCACTTACTATTGTAGATGTAGGCTCCGGCTCCGGTTTCTTCGCCCTCGAGATCGAGAAGCACTTCCCCGGTCAGATCAGGAAAGTTTACATGGTCGATATCGGTTATACTGAACTCGAAATGGCCGAGACCAAGGGCAAGAAAGTGGAAAAGACCCACTTCATCCCCGAAAAGATAGAGAATAGCCTCGTCATCCTTATGGACGTACTTGAGCACCTGGAGGACGACCTTGCTATGCTGCAGAGCATCAAAAAAGCAGCCAGCGGTGGCAACAATTACTTCTTCATCACCGTACCCGCCTTCACCTCGCTATGGAGTGGCCACGACGACTACCTGGGCCACTACCGCCGCTACAAGATAGCCACCCTGCGCAGCGTATTGCAAAAGGCAGGCTTCAACACCACCAATACTTACTACCTCTACGGCAGCCTGTTCCCGATGGTATGGGCCGCCCGCAAGCTCGACAACCTGAAAAAGAAGGAGGCTACATCCAACATGCGCCCGTTCAATTCATTGACCAATTCTGTGCTGCTTGGCCTCACCTCGGCCGAGATGAAGATCGCCTCGGCCAATAAGCTATGCGGCGTTACCTGCGTAGCCGAGGGGATCATCTAAACCCTTCGCGCCCGCTCTCACTCCCGCTCTGAAATAACCGCCCAATAATAAAACAGTCCCGCGTTTCGCGGGACTGTTTTTAGTCTATTTTGCATCGGCCTTTCGGGCCGGTCATCACTGCAAATTACTCAGCAGCAGCTTCTTCAGCAGGTGCTTCGCCTTCGCTTTCTTCGCCTTCGGCGGTAGCGGTGGCTGTAGCAGTCCTGGCGGCTTGCTTTTCTTCTACCAGGCGCACAGACGCATCGTTAGTGGCCTGGCGTTTCTCCTGTTTGTGTTTGCGGTGTGTTTCTTCGCGTTTGGCCACCAGTTCTTCATGCTCACCATTCCATTTTTCGAACTTGTCCATTGCGGCTTTCTCGTCAAAGAGGCCAAGGGCCACACCACGCATCAGGTGCTTCAGGTACAGCACACCCTTGAACGACAGTATCCTGCGACAAGTGTTCGTAGGTTCTGCGCCCTTCTGTAACCAATGCAGCGCACGCTCGCGGTTAACGCGTACGGTTGCCGGCACGGTCAGTGGGTTGTAAGTACCAAGTTTTTCAATGAATTTACCATCGCGGGGCGCTGCACTGTTGGCAACTACGATGAAATAGAATGGGCGCTTTTTAGACCCATGGCGCTGTAGGCGGATCTTTACAGACATAAATAATAGAAATTATTTGTGTTTAACAATAAATTTTCAGGACTGCGAAGTTAAGTAAAAAAATAAATAACGCCACCTAACCTCCCCTAAACTGGATAAAATATTTTTTTTAATAATGTCGCTTAGGGTCCCCCCTTCAGGGGCGGAGGGGGCTTACCTCCTTGGCATCATCCCAGGCATACCCATGCCCATACCTTTAAATTTGTTCATCTGCCCCATCATCTGGCGCATCTGGTCAAATTGTTTCATAAAGGCATTTACTTCAGCTATGTCCTTGCCGCAGCCTTTGGCTATACGCTGGCGGCGCTTGCTGTCTATTACGTCGGGGTTGTTGCGCTCGTAGGGCGTCATGCTGTTGATCATGGCCTCTATGCCCTTGAAGGCATCGTCGGATATATCTATCTCCTTGATGGCCTTGCCCACACCGGGTATCATGGCCAGCAGGTCTTTGATATTACCCATCTTCTTGATCTGGTTCAGCTGCTCCTTGAAGTCCTCGAAGTCGAACTTGTTGGCCCTTATCTTCTTCTCCAGCTTCTTGGCCTGCACTTCGTCATACTGCGCCTGCGCACGCTCCACCAGGGTGGTGATATCGCCCATGCCCAGTATTCGCTGTGCCATACGCTCGGGGTAGAACACATCCAGCGTATCCAGCTTCTCACCCATGCTCACGAACTTGATGGGCTTATCCACCATATACTTGATGGTAAGCGCGGCACCGCCGCGGGTATCGCCATCCAGCTTGGTGAGCACCACCCCGCTGAAGTCGAGCCTGTCGTTGAAGGCCTTGGCCGTGTTCACCGCATCCTGGCCCGTCATCGAGTCCACCACGAAGAGGATCTCCTGGGGGTTCACCGCTTTCCTGATGTTGGCCACCTCGGTCATCATCGCCTCATCCACCGCCAGGCGGCCCGCCGTATCTATGATCACTACCCTGTTGCCATTCTGTTTGGCCTCGGCTATGGCATTCTGCGCTATGCTTACCGCATCCTTGTTCTCGCGCTCGGTATGCACCGGCACCTTTATCTGCTCGCCCAGCACATTCAGCTGGTCCATGGCCGCGGGGCGGTATATATCGGCAGCCACCAGCAGTGGGTTCATGCCCTTCTTGGTCTTTAAGTAGTTGGCCAGCTTACCGCTAAAGGTCGTTTTACCCGAGCCCTGCAGGCCCGCTATCAGTATCACCGTGGGCTTGGCACTAAGGTCCAGCTCGGCCTCGGTGCCGCCCATCAGTTCGGCCAGTTCGTCCTTCACTATCTTCACCATCAGCTGGCCGGGGCTTACTGCTGTAAGCACCTTCTCGCCCATCACCTTGTCCTTCACTTTGTCGGTAAATTCCTTGGCTATCTTATAGTTCACATCGGCATCCACCAGCGCGCGGCGTATATCCTTAATGGTAGCCGCGATATTGATCTCGTTGATGCGTCCTTCGCCCTTTAGCTGTTTAAACGCGGATTCTAACCGCTCACTGAGATTCTCGAACATTTATTTATTAGTCTTAAGTCTAAAGTAGAAAGTATAAAGTCTTTCGGGCTTGCGAAGTTAGTTGAAATGGTTGATAGGTTGAATAGTTGACAGGTTGATAAGTTCATAGAGGTATTGACATTATTAAAAATAATTATTTCCGGTTTTTATTTCCTGCTTAGTTATTTCCGGTTGGGAAGAAGTAAAACAGAGGAAAGCCTTTACCGGAGCAATACATGTGTTTTTGAGTTATTTCTGGTCATTACCGGTTTGCCGGAAAATTGTCTGAACTCCCTGAGGAAATCGGGACAGGCAGGATTAAACAGATTAAGGATTTACCGAATCAATTTATCTGTTTGCACCCATCCATTGTCTATGTATTGCCTATACATTGCCTACATTTTGCCAAGTTGTTTACATGATGTGTTTTGGGGGAAAGAGAGAAATGGAAAGTTCGGATATCCTCTTAAAGAGAAAAGACTCCCGACCAATGCAAGATACGAAATGGTGGGAGGGGTTTCCAAATGAAGATATCCACATTTTTTGTTCGGCACAAGTAAGGCACAAGAACGCTTTGCTACATGGCTGGGCGGCATTCTTGCGCCAACAGAGTTCGCGGTGCTGAACCTCCTGACATTTCGCAAACTCACGCTAACATATCGCAATATCTTTACGTCTGTAAAATAAAAAATCTATGAAACTGATCTTTACCCTTTGCCTGCTGTCAGTAATGGCAACGGCAGAAGCACAACAATATCCGATAGAATTCCACATGACATTCGATAGTATAGGCATGCCCATTGAGCCTTTCGTCATCCTTGACAGCGCCGACCAAACCAACCGATGGGAAATTGGGGCACCCCACAAAACTAATTTTCAATCTGCCTATGTGGGCATTAATGCACTGGTGACCGATACAATCCAATCCTGTATACCAAACGACACATCTTCATTCATCATGAAAGTACCTAGAGTTGTCTATTACGAGCTTCTCGAATTTTCCTTTTGGTACAAGCTCGACAAAGACAGTGGCGATATAGCCATGATAGAAATGTCAGCAGATTCCGGACTGACCTGGGTAAATGTCATGCAGGACACCAATCAGTATGATTTCTATTTTTTCCAAAACAAACCCGACCTGTCATTGTCAACACTCACATGGACACAGTGCCGTATGCTGCCCGCAGGGCAATATCAAGTCGGTTCTGATACTTTTCTGTTCCGGTTCACTTATATAACCGACAGCAGCACGGCGGCCCGAGACGGGTGGATCATGGACTACTTCCTGATGGGTTATGATGGGGAAGGCGTAGCAGACGTAAATAAAAAAGACGACCTGTTCGTTTGTTACCCTAACCCCTCAAACAGGTTCATGTACATCAATACGACCGCAAGGCTAACAGGTGATATAAATTACACCCTGACAGGTATAGCAGGACAGGTAGTAAAAACAGGCAACTTAACAGAAGGCAGGCGCACAGTTGACATACAGGATGTGCCGACCGGTATATACCATTGCCGGCTGACATCCGGGAAATATACCGGTAATAAACTGATCACAATACAACATTAAGCAGCTGATGCAGGACTGGCAAAAAGGCAAGCGAAGGCGGTGCTAAGCCCTGGTTTGTTAATCATGACATAGACCATTACACATTATCCTATTATTCACTACATTTATTGCACCTCCCTTTAATTGCTAATTCCCATTTCATTACAATTGAAAACAAGATCTATGAAAAAGTACACAGGTACACTATTGTTCCTTTTTGCATCCATGGCGCTCTGCAATGCACAAAGTACTGCAACAAGGCACTACGCCGCATCGAACAAACTATTAAAAACTGGCGATAATGGCCCCGTACGCAATGGAGGTGGCAAGGCAGGGAAACCAAAGAATACGCAACTGGCCTGGAATGGCGGCACACCCGCGCCGCAGCTAAGCTTCTTGCCGACGGTGACCGGCGTGGACCCTATGATAGCCGTAGGCGAACAATACATCATCGTATCGCAGGACCATTCTTTTGCCTTCTACAAAAAGGACAGTACCAAACTGGGCAACGACATAAATGCTACCGACTTTTTCCGGGGAGTGATCAATAAGGCCAACGAGACCAGTTTCTCCTGGCTGGCAGATGCACCGCACAAAGTGATGCTGGACTGCAATACAAAAGCGGGCGGACAACCCGACTCGAATAAGCTATTGAATGAAGCTTATGACACCCGGGTGATATACGAACCTGTCAATAAGCGCTTCATCATACTCTCGGCAGTCCGCAATACGGTATGGCAATATAGCTCGAATGGCGGCTACAATGATGGCGCCTCCTCGGCACTATGCGACAAATGGGCCGTGCGGATATTTGCCTTCGCCATATCGAAGACCAGCAACCCGCAGGACGGCTTTTACAAATGGTACTGGACCAAGAACAACTACCGCGACTGGCCACGCATCTATGCCGATAAAGATGTGCTGACGGTGGCGCACAACGGGGCAGGCCCATCGGGCACTACCACGCCTACCATCTACGTGATATCACTAAAGGATATGATAGCAGGCAAGTCGAGCCTGCGCTACTTCACCTACCAGGACAATGACTACCCATCGAACGTGATACCGGTGGCTATGTACAAAAGCAGCAGCTCTAAGTTTTATAATTACCTGATGTATGTAAAGGCCAATGGTAACAAGCTGGAGCTGTACTATTTCAAAAAGAGCAACGATATGTGGAGCAATAAACCCGAACTGAAGGAAACAGATATAGACCTTGGCGTATCCCTGGACCTCAACTGGCAGGAAAGGCCTGTGTACCGGAACGGGAAGATATACCTAACCAACATCACCACCGAGACATCGGCCGTAAAAAACAAAAGGCCGGATGTGCATGGCTTCTGGCTGTACCGCCTGCCCCTCTCTATAGACGATGACGATATATCCTTCAACGAGAGCAGCACACTGCTGATGAAGCAGCACTACAAACCTACCCCTGCATCGGGCAGCAATTACGACAGTTATGACATGCCTGCGCTCTCGGTCAATGCCGCAGGAACCATTGTCTGCGCCTACGGCCGCTTCTCTAAAACGGGCGCCGGCAGTTTCCTGAAACCGCAGTCAAGATATTTTGAACACCTACAGGGCGAGACGAACCACAGGAACAGTGCCCTGCTGAAAGCAGGTTTATCGACCCCGCTATTCAAACAGACCGGCTGGAGCAAGAATGTAGTAGATGGCTTTTACCACTCCTACAAGACCGACGTGTACCTGGACTATGCCACCGTAGTGCCCGACCCATCGGACAGTAAACTGTTCTGGATAGCACACTCCTTCGCCAACTCCGGGAAAGGCTACAAGAATATGGTGATCGGTAAAATAAGAGCGGATAAATGATGGAGATGTATAACCATACAAGGAAATCGCGGCCTTAGTTACCTTATTTTGTATATTTAAGAAAAAAAAACGTATGAAACATCTATTATGGGCCCTGGCCCTGCTATCATCCGCCACCGCCTTCGGCCAGTCACGCAGCGATTACGAGCAGGTTATGGCACAGTACGAGCATTATTATAATAACGGGAATGGGGATAGTATCATCTATATGTTCTCGGATGAGGATGGGGTAGCCTATAAACAAAAGCGTTTGGACGCGCTTAAAAATAAAAAATGGGAGCAGCCTTATGGCAGGATGCACTCATGGAAATACGAAGGGGTTGATACCAGTGAGGGCGGAGGTGATATGGAGACCGCAGTGCGCTTCTTCCTGGTCAGCTTCGACAGCTCTACCCACGCCATGAGCTTCTCGCTGGATAAGCAAAACAAATTCCTGACCTTCCGTCCCATGACCATGACAGACTACATCAACAGCAAGCTTAGTAAATATTACAAGGGCAAAGGAAAGGAATTCTACCAGCAATACGGGGATGAGAACCGGCAGAAAGCAAACAAGAAAAAGAAGAAGAAGATCTTAATGATCGGTAATGTTTAACTTACGATACAGATATTTCTTAAAACTTTCCTAAAAGCTTTAGAAAGTTTGGCGTTTACGAAAAGTATCGTACATTTGTTTACGAAGATGTTCGTAGATAAATAAGCGCATATGGAAGCATGGATACAATCAATAGCATGGGCGCTGCTTTGCTCGCTGGCGCAGGGGCTCTTAAGCTATGCCGCACTCAGCTTGTTGTTCAAGCTACAGCCTTCCATGCCTGCCCGGCTGCGCTATAATTTGTCGCTCGCTACTATGAGTGTGCTGTTGATATGGTTCGTCGCTACCTGGTGGCGTTCGTTCGCAGCCCTGCAAAGCACAATAGGCGCGGGCCATTTTACCATCCTTTTTCCGGAGCAAATGCTGCCCGGGTATGCAAAAGCTTATAAGGGTATGCCGGACGCGGTCCGGTCGATATATCCCTGGCTGGCCCTGGCCTACCTGCTTGGCCTCTCCTTCATGCTGCTACGCCTGCTTACCGGCATGCAGCAACTGTTAAGCCTCAGGCGCAAAGGACATATAAAGGTAGATGGGGTACCTGATGACCTGGTGGACACACTGAGGCAGAAGCTGGGTATACATAAGAAAGTGCAGCTATTACTCTCCCTGCGGGCGCAGGTGCCAATGGTCATCGGCTTCCTTAAACCGGTAATATTGCTGCCCGTAGCCGCCATTGCCCGCCTAAGTATAGGACAGTTGGAGACCATCTTGCTGCACGAGCTGGCTCATATCAAAAGACAGGATTACCTCGTCAATATATTGCAAACTGCAGCGGAGACATTGCTCTTCTTCAACCCTTTTGTATGGATGATATCTGCTGTCGTTCGCCGCGAGCGTGAGCATTGCTGCGACGATATAGTGCTACAGCATAGCAGCACCCCTATAGTATATGCGCAGGCCCTGGCTGCCGTGGCCAGCAACCGCGGACCGGCATTCGCCATTGCCGCCTCGGGCAATAAACATCAATTATTCAACCGTATAAAACGTATTATGGAAATGAAAAAGAATCCATTCAGCTACAGCAGAACGGCAGCAGCCATCCTCATCATTGCAGGCATCAGCCTGGCAACAGCATGGGTTTCCCCCACCATGGCGCATCCCGGCGATAGCAAACCCGCCACTGCAAACAAAGCAGCAGCGCAAAACGGCGCCGATGAGGAGACCCGGCTGGTACAGCAGCTCATGAAGGATGGTATGGTGGACGAGGTAAAGGGCTTCACGGTACAGAAGGTACAGGATAAGCTCTTCATCAATGGTAAGGAACAGAGCAGCAAGGTAGCAGCAAAGTACCTGGATGGCCTGCTAAGTGATGAACTGCGTGTGCAGGTATTCTCCCTCAGCGAACGCCTCCGGATGCACCCCGATGCCAGCCTGATGCAAAACCTGATGCCTGCCAGCTTTTCCTCGCCCTGCGTGCAGAAGAGCTCAAAGCCTGGCTGTTAGGTTTGCCCCTTAATGCTTCACTTGTATGTTATCCCACAAAGTATCGTTGCCTGTAACGAGGTAGAGCCTGTAAAAGCCTTTGGCATAGCTTGCCGTGTTGAGCTGCAAAGAGCTGGTGCCTGCGGGCTGCATATGCTCGGTGCTGTACACCTCAGGCTTACCGAAGAGGTCGGAGTTGGCCACATCCTCTGCCGAGGCCCCGGCATACTTAGCCGCCTTTATGAAGATGAGCACATCTACCGAGTCGGGCAAAGTGAGGTCCAGCAGCAAAACATCAGCACAGGGGTTGGGGTAAGCCACCACCGACTTACCATTGAGGCTGGTGCGCACATCGGGACTGCCGAGCTGCCCCATATTATTGGCATTCACATCGCGCATATTGATGCCGCCAATGGTAATGGTTGCCCCGCTGCTGTCGTCGGTATTGCTCTTGTGGCAGGCAAGGAGGGTGCAGCAAAGCAGTATGGCCGATAAGTACCCGGTGCGCATAGTATGATGGTTTAGCTGTGTAAATATAGGTTATAAGGCAACAGCACAAACACATAGCTTTTGCCTCAACACCGGGTGTGGATATATATCCGTAAAGCCGTGACGGGCAAGGCTTAGGAACATGTGCATATCTTTTGACCTATTACCTGCCGAATAAATCGTAACTTTGCATCTCACCAAAAATTTTTAAGTAGCGTATGGGTCAGGAAACGATGGCTAAAAAAGAAAAGGAAAAAAAGAAACAAAGGCGCAAACAAGAGAAAGAAGAGAAGAAGCGTGCGCGAAAAGAGAACAATGACAAGGGCAAAAGCCTGGACGACATGATGGTGTACCTGGACGAGAATGGTAACCTGAGTGATACCCCACCCGATCCTAAAAAGGCAAAAGAAATAAGTGCCGAAGAGATACAGCTGGATGCAGCCTGGCGCGAAGGCGGCGTAGATGCCGGTACAGAACAAAAAGGCATCGTAAAATTCTTCAATACCGAAAAAGGCTACGGCTTTATAGACGACAAGAACGGCAACAGCCTGTTCGTTCACATCAACAATGTGGAAGAAGAGATCAAACAAGGCGACAAGGTGATCTTCGAAAGCGAGCGCGGCCCCAAAGGACTTTCAGCGGTTAAAGTAAGGAAGGTCGCGTAAAGACTTTTACGCTCATTCACCTTCATTTAAGGCCCCCCGGTGTACTGTTGCAACGCATCTTTACAGTACTTTGCAGTATAAACACCAAAATCATGAATAAAGACTATAGCAGCATCAGCCCATCAGCTCAATCGCTGTTGCTGATGAAGGGCATTACGGGCATACCCTATGCACGTGAGGCAGCAGCGCTGATACCCGAAGCCGTGCAGGGCAGTTTCGACACCCGATCGCGCGATATACGCTTCTGGGTCAGGGTTTGCCATTTCGAGAGCCGTTACCAGAGTATAGACCAGTTATTGGGCCCTACGGGCATCAGCAATGTGCTGGAGCTATCGTCGGGCTACTCCTTTCGCGGGCTGGATATGGCCACGAAGCAAACCGTGCACTATATAGACACCGACCTGCCCGATGTGGTAGCGGTGAAACAAAGTATGCTGCAACAACTATCGGCAGGCAAGGAGCTGAAGGGCACACTGGAGCTGGAACCCCTGAATGCAGTGGATAGCGGAGCCTTCAAAGCTATCGTTGAGCGTTTCCCCGAAGGGCCGCTTGCCATAGTGAACGAGGGCCTGCTGATGTACCTGAACAGGGAAGAGAAACAACAGCTATGCCGCAATATACATGCCGCATTGAGCCAAAAGGGCGGCTGCTGGATAACGGCAGATATTTACATCAAATCGCCGGAAATGGTAGATACCATGTACCAGGGCGAACGCGAAAAGCAATTCTTCGAGCAGCACAATATAGAGGAGAACAAATTCGGGAGCATGGAAGAGGCAGAGGCCTTTTTCAACGAGATGGGCTTCCGCGTAGTGAAAGAGGCCGAGCCTGACTACAGTAATGTAAGCGGCATGGAAGAACTCATGAAGCTATTGAGCCCCGAAATGGTTGCGAAGATGCAACAAGCCGGCAAAAAGCATACTACGTGGATGCTTGAGGCGGTGTAACTCTTGCTAGTTACTGCACCAATAAACCGTTGACGAGCATTGCGCGATATTGGGTGTACTTACGGAGCAGGCGTCATTGTTGGAATTAGAATATTTGAACTCCAGGGTATGATCTCCTGCAGCAACGGTGAACAGGTCGCTTGTAACACCTGCCGCCAGTGTTGTGATCACCGAGCCATCCCATACTACACTGTAAGTACTGTTTGCAGACCTGTTGCTGAACTGGACCTTCGCGGTGCTGTTTACTACACACGTTTGGGTTTCGCAATGCGTACCGGTATAGCCTGATGCACAGGTACAGTTACCGTCTTTACATGTACCCCCATGCTGGCAGGTCACATCGGCACAGGAATCTTTGTTACAGGCAGTATAAGTAGTGAATGAAAATATGGTCAATGTGAACAGCATTGTTAATGCTAAAGTATGTCTCATCTTGATTTTTTTACGTTATAAATTTTAACAAAAATATCTTTACGGAGCGGTAATACAGGTGATGCAAATCAGGGAAAGTAGCTGATATTCATCAGTATAGAGGTTTATAATGAAAAAGATCATTAGCTACACATGAGGCTGCGAACTCAGCACCTCAATGCTCAACCGCAAGGCTTATACTACCCGCTTTTAACTTTACATGTAAACATGATGTAAGAGGTAGCAAAACAATTAATTACCGGTAAGCGAGGTCAAAAAAGCAAATGCCGGTGGCATCATAATTGTCTTTTTTTCTTGTGTAAAAAGGAAGACAATGAAGTACCGTGGTAGAGTGATATTGTGGTTATTATTGATGGTACAATGGTTACCCGGAGTGACTTATGCAGATCATAAACTGCCACCTGTAAAACGGAAAGCCCTTATTGCTCACATCAGGAGCGCCTATCCTAAACAGTTCACCAACCCAGAGAAAAAAACGCGAAAGACCTTTTCGCAATTTGGGTATAATTTATATGAATTTCCCATTCCCATATTCCCCATAACCAAGTTCATCAGGCCCGATAAATTCGGGCAACAATCCTATGGGGTGCCGAACAGGCGGAAGGAGAAGAACGGCGCCTTGTACACCTGCCGGGGCGGCTTCATTGACTTTTCGCATATGCGTGCAGCTGCAGACTGGACAGTTTACCTGTCGTTCCAGATACTGGCCGATGACAAGAGTGTGGTGCTACCATGGGAAGCCGGCGATTTACAACTACAGTTCAGAGATATTGATGAACTGGATGAAGAAGACATTGTGAATATGGCACAGAAGATCGCTTTTGAAAGGCTGGTATGGCATGAGATAGCAAGCTGGCACTACCATGCCCCCTACCACTTCATCGGTGAGCAATCGTCTGCTTTTACACCTGAGGACCTGTACTCTAATTTTTTGGGTACCGAAATAGGTAAAAGGATAGCATTGCGGATACTTACCAAACAAGAGCCGCTCAGCTACTCGCAGATAGCAACAGAGGAGATACAAAAAATGATCAGCTCCTTAGGCCCGGTAGCATCGAAGAAGGACAGCAAACATGCCTACGATGTGGTGGACCTTAATAAGCAGCGCCGGTTGCCTGCAGAAGAACGAAATGAGGACGTGTGGTACGACAGCAAAATCGTATTTCACGACCAGCGTTATGTATTCAAGAGATACATGAACATAGGCCCGGCCATGAGCCCCTGGCTAATACCGGAACCGCAAAAGGCAGGTTGCCCCGTAATACAAAATCCGGCGATACTGTATGTACCGCAAAGGGCCAGTACCGGGCGCTCTTATTACGACTATTATACCTTTACAATAACGCCAGACACAAACATGTTCTATGACTACAAGCGCCACAGGCAATTGCACCCACCGTTCAGTGCATTCACAACAAAGCATATGAGCAAAATTGTGGCGCATATACATAAGCAAATGGAGGGCGTACTGATGCCGGGCTTTGATAAACGAAATGATGAAGACCCTACTATATATTATACCGACGCCAAAAAAGTATTTCTGAAATAAGAGGCCAGCAGATCAATTGAAAATATCAGTAATAAAGCTATCGAAACTATCGCAGCGGGCGTATTGGTGCATATGGTGTGTTTCACCGGCATCTTCACATGAGGAAAAATCGAAGGGCACAAAATGAAGGCTGCAGCGGGCGCCCACTACCCTGCCCGTCCTCTTAACGGCAATGGGATTACAGCCCAGGGCGGTGGAGTAAAACATACGTGACAAGGGGAAGCGCATCCGCTTTGTAGTGGCGTAGTCGTGCCTGTTGTAGCCAATGATGAGCTTCTTGTACCTATGACAGCCGCCGGGCGGGACCGTTTCGCCGATGTGCTTGAAAATGCGCCTGCCGGGTATAGCGGGTGCAAGAAGGGCCAGGGTGATGCGGGACTGTGCGGGTGTGGGTTCTGAAAGCCACTGCTTCCTAAGGGCAAAAGAATGCCGATGATGCGTATTGAATAAAAGCCTTGCTGCAACACAAGCACCCAGGCTATGCGCTATGATGTACATATCCGCATCGTCTACCCCGGCAAATAGTTTACGCAGCGTTAGGGCTATATAAGGCGCTACCTTATTGGCCCGGAACCATATTTTTGAAACATCTTTAAATCGCTCGGAGCTGGCTTTGAGGCCGTCCCAGTAAACCTCGAGATATAATTGCCGGTGAAGGCCTTCTATCCTTTCAATACTACGTTCTATACTGTCGTAGCCGCGTGTGGCATAATCATTAAAGCCATGCATGAGTACCACCAGCTTACGGCCCTGCAGTTTTTTATTGACACTATCGGCATAAGTGGCCAGTAGTCGGCTTTGCAGGCTATCGAAGTTGGTAACATTGTAGTGTTCACAGACACGGTGGCCGGTAATCGTGTCATAATCCCGGAAATAATAACGGAGGTTGGCATAATGAGGGTCTTTCCTACAGATGCAAGGAAATTTAGCAGTATCGACATTAGTCCCCGGGGGATAAATATTCCCCGCCCTATCAATGTAGATACGGATGATGTTGCTGGTGTAAACAGTGTCGGGGTGAAAAACAATGTAATTATCCTGCGCCCTAAGACCGGAGCATAGCAAGCCGAGTAAAGCAGTAACGAATATTTCCTTCATCAAATTAACCATGTATAAAATGCCGGCCACCGGCCTGAATCCAGGAAAGCAGAAATATATTTTACATTTTATACAATAATTTTCACAATATGGCCGTTTTTACATAACTTTATTTGGAATACATCTATAACACATAAAACTTCCGCAAATGAAACGTACCTATCAGGCGCTCCTTCTTTTACTGTGCGCCACATCCGCATCTGCTCAAAAAGAAATTGAACAACATTGGGGCCATACGGGGTATGACGGCGCATTTTCGGCGGCAGCCACAAGCGACGGGGGATATGTGATCAGCGGGCTTACCCAAAGCATGGGAAATACTGCCGGCGACATCATAGTGCTGAAAATAAACAGCAGCGGCGACACTACCTGGACCTTGCAGTATGGTGGCGATAAGCTGGAAGGGGGCAACAACGTGATGCAAACATCTGATGGGGGAATATTGGTATCTGGACATACCGAAGACTTCGGGGCGCAGGATTGTGATGCATTCCTGATGAAACTGGATGAGAAAGGGAACCGGCAGTGGTTCAAAATATACGGAGGTGAAAAAGACGATATAGCCGAAGGAACCATAGAACTGCCGGATGGCGGTTTTGTGATAGCAGGCATAACAGCCAGTTACGGCAACGCCAGCCCAAGTGACCTGAGACATAGCTGGTTCATCAGGACGAATAGCATGGGTGATACCTTGTGGACAAGGTGCTATGGTGGCGACAGGCAAGACTATGGATACTCGATAGCCCGCACGCCCGCCGGAGGGTTCCTCGGCGTAGGCTATACCATGAGCAGGGGCCATGGTGAAAAAGACGGGTGGCTGCTGCGCATACAAGACAACGGCGATACGCTATGGACACGTACCTATGCAGCAGGTGGAGACACCAGATTCTACCAGATCATCCCGACTATAGACAATAACTTCCTTCTTGCCGGATATACACAGCCAACCGAAGGCGGCGGTACGCTGGGACTGGTGGTGAAAACAGATGCAGATGGCCATGAACTGTGGCGAAAAACATTTGGTGCCGAAAATGACAACATTGAATTTCATAGTGTGGCACAGTTACCCAATGGCAACTTCATGTTCAGCGGTGTGAACCATAAAAATGACCCGACAGGTAATGCTTACATTTTATGTACAGACGAGGAGGGGCAACAGATCAGTGAACAAGTATTTGGCGGTACACACTCATATGCCAATGCCATAGCAGTGCAGGGCAACAATACCTACCTTGCCGCCGGCTACTCCTCTAAGTGGGGCGATCCTGCGGGAGACCTGTTCTATACAGAATCGAGCAATACGGGGATACCCATCTCCCCGAAAAACACATCTCAATACTTCATCTATCCCAACCCTGTAACCAACAAATCATCTGTAGTATTACCGGCAGTATATGCCTACCAGACCGTGCAACTCAATATTACCGACATCAATGGACGGACCGTTGTAAATGATGAAAAGGTACTGGGTAAAGATGTGGTAATAGACCGGAAAGCGCTGGCACGAGGACAATACATCTTCCAGATATCCTGTAGCGATGGCAAGTTATTCAAAGGGAAATTTACCATAGAGTAAAAAAGCGCAACCACGAGGGTTGCGCCTTTAATAAGTTGCATCCTTTTAGCGCTTAACGCATGCACATCTTCAATGCGCGGCGGTGGGCAGGATCAATGGTGTTCTTGCGGATCTGCATGTGCAACAGCTTGTGAGCTACCTTGCCGCCGGAACCAAAATTGACCTTGATATCGTCTATTTCGTAGTTATTATTCTCGTCGCCGGAGGTGGTAACCGCCTGCATATAGTTGTAATCATCAGCATCAAACAATATCAATGACCATTCAGCGCCGGGCCAATCATTAGTGATGCCTAAAAGATCTTTGATACACGCGGCACTGTAACAATGCTGTGCAGGGTCCCAGGCTGCTTTCAGCACGCCGTTCATATCGCTGCGGCTAACCACAGGGATACCAGCCACGCTGGCGATAGAGGGACCTATATCGCTCCATGCATGCGGCTCTATCCATGCCAGGCCATCCTGGTAAAATGATATAGCGGGCTTGAAATCGGCACCGCAATTACTATTCTGTGCATTTACCTGCTGTGCAAGTGTAACGCTTAATAAGAGTACCAGTATCTTTTTCATTTCTGTGATTTTTTACGGAACAGCTGATGTTTTTGCTACTGCGAATAAACGATATTTTCAGAAGACTTAATAATTTGACGGGGGTCTTTCTGTAGTTAAATTATTTACATATCGCGGAAAATGAAAGAGTAACATCGGTAATATATTTTATCTTTACGCTGCTAAAAACATGGTGTTATGGAAAAGGCAACAGAACAAGCATCTGCACTATCCGGCTTTGTTAAAATGCGCTGCCCTAACTGCCACAAAGGGCATATTTTTGTGAACCGGAGCATTTTTCCCCTTGGCAAATGCCTTGCTATGGAAGAGCACTGCAGTGAGTGCGGCTACAAAATGAAGCATGAGAGCAATAATGGCGGGGGCATCAACTATGCGCTGACCGTAATGGTGCTTTTCCTGAACCTGCTGTGGTACTGGCCCATATTCGGCATCACCTACAAAGACTATAGTATCTATTACTTTCTCCTCACCAGCGTTGCCGTTTCCATCATCCTGCAGCCCTGGCTGATGCGCTACAGCCGCGTTATTTACCTGTACCTTTTTGCGGGCTTTGGCGGGGGTAAATAACCTGCTGGTATCAATTTTATGGTGTATGCGGTAAAACACCGCATCATGCCGAAATATCATGTAACATTCGAGGATAAAAAGCTGATAGGCCTGGAGCCAGTGACCGGCAGCGCCGAAGTGCCCACCGACAGCCATGAAGAACGTACCGGCAGCCACCTGACCGCAACCATAGAGGCAAAGGACGAGCACGAAGCGCAGGAAAAAGCGAAGGCCCTGGAACAGGAACTACAAAGCGGCATGCCAAAAGAACGTATACACCGAAAAGAAGACAATGATACCGGAAAATAAAAACCATGCATTATGAAGAAATTTTGTTTCATAGTTTGCAGCCTTTGCTTATTGGCAATGGCATCGTGTGAAAACCATAACGGGAACGTGGGTAATACCAAGGGGGTACTCTATGACACCGCCATAAGCGGCAAACCTACCGATACCCTTAATACGGACACCGATAGCTATACCAACGGGCCGGACAATGCACCGGCCATGCCAGCGGACAGCAGCAGGAAATAATGGCCATAAATACGCGGCACCATGTACAGATACGTCAAAAGCATTTAGCTTTAGGGCCTTAATTGTACAGATAAATGTTCGCGATACAGCATCCTGTTTTACTGGAAGGGCAAAGGGTGCGCCTGATGCCCCTTGATAACAGCCACTTTGCCGAGTTGGTAAAGGTGGGCAGCGATCCCGAGATCTGGCAGAATATGCTGATACGGGGGTATGACAACGATGTGCTGCTAACGCAGCTAAAAAGTGCGGTGCTGAAAAGGGCCAGCGGCGAGATGTACCCGTTCACCATCATAGACAAGGTGAGCAATAAGATAATTGGCAGCACATCGCTAATGAACCTCTTCCCTGAGCATATGAAACTGGAGATAGGCTGGACCTGGTACGACCCTGAATACTGGGGCACCGGCTACAATACCGAGTGCAAGCTGCTGCTACTGAACTACTGCTTTGAAAAGCTAAAGGTGGTTCGGGTACAGTTCCAGACCAGTGAGCAGAATGTGCGCAGCCGTGCGGCGATACAAAAGATAGGGGGCAAACAGGAAGGCATACTACGCAAAGAAAGGCGGAAACCGGACGGTAGCTACCGGAATACGGTCATGTTCAGTATTACCGATGATGAATGGGCCGAGGTGAAGATGAGGTTGATGGGATTGGTTGGTTGACCAGGTTTGAATGGCAAAGGCGCGAAGGAGCGCGGAATTCGATATTAAGTCTTGAGTAAGTGATGGCAGACAGCCCGGATATTAGTATATTCATAAAAAAACAGCAGATGAATGTATTGGTGATAGACAATAAATCTTATGTAGTGGTGCCGGTGGAGCGTTATGAAGCCTTACAAAAGAAGGCGGCATTGAAAACGAGGCCTGAAAAGGTGCTCAGCATAGAGGAAGCGAGGGCACGCAGCAAAAAATTAATACACAAGTGGGCCGCAGAGCGATAGCTATAAAAGAAACAGACGCGGATAATATAGCTGCGAAGCCTGGTACATAGAGTCGCAGGGGATGACCGCAACAGCGGAAAAATTTGCAGACGAGGTTTATGACTTTCTCGAAAAATTATCGGACTCGCGCCGAAAACATACTTTATGCCGGGACCCTGAACGGGCATTGATGGACTATAAATGTATATCCTACAAAAAGAAGTACACCATAGTATTTATTGAAACAGACGAAGAGCTTTTGATCTGTGAGTTTCTCCCTTCTAAGAGTATTCATTGGTGAATGATTTAACCGCAAAGGCGTGAAGACGCAAAGGGTTTGAGGGGAAGTTTAAATTTCAACAACAGTACTTGCATAGGGATTTGGTTTGTGCATGAGCGGACATACCCTGGCCCCCTTCGGCCATACACAGAAAAGGCGTCTCACCTGCCTATCGGCAGACAGGCAAGGGGGAAGAAAAATCACCCCGTCCTGCTTCAATTTATTGGAAACGCATTTTTGTCTGAAGCAGTCCACCCCTCTTTGGAAAGAGGGGAGCTTATATGTTACTCCTTTAAGAATTTTAAACGTTCTGTTTGGGCAGTGGTCGGGTCTTTGATGATTAGGTAGTATAAGCCGGGGCTGAGGGTGCTTATATTGATGGTGGTTTTGCGGCCTGTGCAGTTTTGCTGTGTTATGAGCTGAGCAATGGCATTTATTATTGTTAGCTGCTCTGCACCGCTGCCGCCGGTGATGGTGAGTTGATCTGTGGCGGGGTTGGGGAAAATGCTGAGGGTACCTGCGGTTATATTGTGGATGGAAGTGGTGGTATCTGTGGTGTCGACAGGGCTGGAATAGCTGCAGGTGGAATCGTACGTCACTTTGCGAATGCGAAAATCGTGCCCGTCTGCTATATATAGGTTACCGCATTTATCAGTGCATACCCCAGATGGATATTTTACCTGTGCTAAATTCGCAGGCCCACCATCCCCGCTATACGCGGCAATGCCATTACCCGTAACAGTAGTTATAATACCCTGCACATCTACTCTGCGTATTCTTATATTGCTAATGTCATCTATAAATATATCGCCCGATGTACTCCACGCAACTTTACAAGGAATAACTTCAGCATTGACCGCAGGCCCACCATCGCCACTATTGGCACCCACTCCCGTGCCTGCGACTGTAGTAATGATCCCACTTAAATTTACTTTGAATAATCTTGCCTGGGCACTTGCGATATAAATATTGCCTGTGTCGTCCGAACATATGCCCCTTGCAGAACCAATTGAAGATGTATCTGCAAGTCCACCATCGCCCCCATATACGTAAGTTCCATTACCTGCAAATGTGGTAATTATACCCGAAACATCTACTTTGCGCACCCTATTGCTATTGGCATCAGCAATATATAGATTACCGAACCTATCAGTGCAAACATCAAGAGGGTTATCTATAGAAGCATTTATTGCAAGCCCACCATCGCCACTGTTACCCGCTGTACCATTACCTGCTACAGTTGTGATAATTCCGGTACTGACATCTACCTTTCGTATTCTGTGATTAGTAGCATCTGCAATATAAACATTGCCATTTGTGTCAACAGTTACCCCTTGCGGATCTTTTAATTTGGCATTCACGGCAAGCCCACCATCACCACTGAACCCACCAATTCCAGTTGTACCCGCAATAGTTGTAATGATTCCAGCAGTATCAATCTTCCGAATCGTATTACCAGTGGCGCCAGTAGTTAAATAGTAGTTCCCGTATTTGTCAAAAACGCCTCCTACCGGATAGCTAATTTTAGCTGATGTTGCGGGGCCACCATCTCCTGTGTTTCCGGACTGCCCGGTGCCTGCCCATGTAGTAATGACCTGGGCATTAAGATCAAAACATAGGGAGAATAAGAGTGTGGTAAAAATGAGTGCACGCATTATTGGGTTGTTTGTGTTTTTCAATATAGCAAATATAATTAATTTAACTTAATCGGTGATTGTGGAGGGAGTACATGTCATGCTTTATTCGCGAGCGGACATCCCCCTGCCCCCTTCGGCTCTGCACAGAAAAGGCGTCCGCACAAGGGGGAGTTTTTTTTACTCTTTTAAGAATTTTAAACGTTCTGTTTGGGCAGTGGTCGGGTCTTTGATGATTGGGTAGTACCGATAGCGGGAATAGCTATAAGGTCAAGGTCTCCTCCAAATAGCGGATGTTGCCAATTGCAGGTACCAACTGTAATATGAGTTCCTGCATTGTCGGCCATAAATGCTCAAAAACGGCCTTTTTGCTTTCAGGTACGTCCTCTCCCTGCATCCCCAGGACATAGATCACGACCTCCGGCACTTCGAGTGCAGTGCATATCTTCCGGATCGTCGAGCTCTTTGGCTTCTTATAACCATTTTCGATCTGGGAAATGGAGGTTTGAGAAATTCCGACCAGTATACTCAGGTCAGTTTGTTTTACACCCAGGAGGATCCTTAGCGTTTTAATAGCAGTTCCGATATCCATTAATAGAATTCAATTTTCAATCATCTGACAGAATTATCTTAGCCCTGTTTATGGCTGCGTCGAAGGTGTCCGTAACGTTTGCTTTACCTACATGGAATAAAATACGAGATTTTTTTAGTTCCTCCATTACCTGAGCATGGCTTACTTCGGACAAAATGAGTTTAGTATGTTTTCTCTTCAGTTCATCACTGACCTCTTTTAAGACCCGTATGCCGGTAGCATCGATGACCGGCACATTCCTCATACGGATGATGAGCAAAGTACCGGAGTTTTTAACGATCTTGACCGCTTCCTTAAACTTATAAGCCGCTCCAAAAAATAGTGGCCCGTTTATCTCAAATACTGCCACGCCTTTGGGGAGCTTGTAATTGTTGTAGAGGTCATCGCCTGTTCTTTCATCAGGTGCGGCTATTTGTTGCACCGAACTGTATTGCATGATCTTCCGCATAAACAAGAAAGAAGCAAGCACCATTCCTATCTCTATAGCTACAGTCAGATCGACCAATACGGTCAAGAGGAAGGTAGCGAGCAAAACAGCAACATCACCTTTAGGCCCTTTAATAATGAAGATAAAGTTCTCCAGTTCGCTCATGTTATATGCGACCACTACTAAAATGCCTGCGAGCGTTGCCATGGGGATCAATGCAGCCCACTTCCCGACAAAAAGCATAATGAGCAGTAAAGTAAGTGCATGTACCATGCCGGCAACGGGTGTACGGCCACCATTCTTTATATTCGTGGCTGTCCGGGCAATGGCACCCGTGGCAGGGATACCGCCAAACAGGGATGATGACATATTGGCCAGGCCCTGGGCTATAAGCTCTGTATTGGAACGATGGTTAGCCCCAATCATACCATCTGCCACGGCGGCTGATAATAACGATTCAATACCGCCTAACAAGGCTATAGTGAATGCAGGTGCGATAAGCCGTTGTACTGTCGTAAAATCCAGCTCAGGGAATGCAGGTCGTGGCAAGGTGGAAGGTATCGCTCCGAATTTACTGCCTATTGTCTCTACCGGAATGTGGAAGAAATAAACGGCGGAGGTAGTCGCAAGAATGGCGACCAGTGACCCGGGCACCTTCGCGGTAAGCCTGGGCCACAGCAGTACAATAAGTATGGTAACCGAACCAATAAGAACAGAAGCCATATTTATCGAGGACAAATTCCGGCCATAAGCTATTAGTTTCTCAATAAAATCAGCAGGGACATGATTCATATGCAGACCCAGGAAGTCCTTGACCTGTGAAGTAAAAATGATCAAAGCTATCCCAGTAGTAAATCCCACAATTAAAGGGTGAGGAATGAATTTTATGACATTGCCAAGCCGTACCAACCCCATTATGACGAGTAATATCCCTGCTATAAAGGTGGCAATGATCAAGCCATTTATACCGTACTGTTGTACTATGCCGTAAACGATGACGATAAATGCACCGGTAGGCCCACCAATCTGGACCCTGCTGCCCCCAAAAGCAGAAATAACAAAGCCGGCGATGATAGCGGTAAACAAGCCTTTTTCAGGAGAGACGCCGGATGCAATGGCAAATGCGATGGTCAAAGGCAATGCGACCACGCCGACAATGATACCTGCAACAATATCTTTAAAAAAAAGTGTTCTGTCATACGCCTTTAAGGTGTCCAGTATTTTAGGCCTGAAAACCGGATTTGTTCTTAGCTCTTTCATTTAACAAGTATTTCCTGCAGTGCGATAAATGTATGGCCACTACATAATTGTTGAATATGTTCACTCTTTTATCCAAAAATTCAGGTCGCCATCCATATGCGACTCAACCAGGTGATAGCCGTCAGGCATTGCCCTGAAATAGTGATAGGTCACAATCCTGGTACCGGGGGGCATCCGGTGCCAGCCTACATGTAAATACCTGTTGTAATACTCATAAAGGGACCAGGAGTAACCGAAGCTATCGTCTATCTTATCCTCCAGGTCTATATTCTCCTGGAAAGAGTTGAAAAAATAAAAATGGTTGAACTCCTGTAGCGTGAATTGCGTGAAATTGGCATTGATAAAGGTGACATTAGTTAAACCAAGTGTTTGTTTTGCTTTTAATGCATGCTCTACCAGGTAGTCCCGCTGTTCGACACCGAAAAACCTTGCCTGTGGTGCATAGCAGGCTGCTGCCAGGCAAAATTTTCCGACACCGCTACCAATATCAAGTATTTTACTGCCCTCGTCTCCTAAAAATCCGGCTGCCAGTTCTGCAATATGGATCGGGGTCCAGTGCCGCGGGGCCAATAATTGCATTTCCTCAATGTATAAGGCATTAAAGTCTTCATCACTTCTCAAGTACCTGTTCTGTTCTATGGCAGTGTTGTTATTCATATCAATCAATATTATTGGCCCGTCCATATACCATCCTATTACTTGCGGGTACAGGACAATGGTCCTGTCCGGCCAGCTGGTACATGCAACCCATTTAAGCGGTCAAATTAGGTTAAACAGCTTAGGTAAAAAGTGTATTTTGTCACTTTCCAATATTGATATTTATCACTTTGAATAGCCTAATTTAGCCGTTATGAGCTTGAAGGGGATATTCCCGATCGACAAATGGAATTTTGGCACCCAATCAATATTGGAGGGCTTGTCTTCGGATGAGTATGAGCAACTGTTTGAAGGTGCTACTGAAAAGAAATATACCAAAGGGGAACAAGTATTCCGGGAAGGCACAATACCGTCAGGGATCTATTACATCAACGAGGGGAAAGTAAAAAAATACAAGGTTGACCACTTTGGAAAGGAATTGATCATCTATGTGGCTAATTCCGGCGAGTTCATCGGTTACCATGCGCTCCTGGCCTCAGAACATTATCCCGATTCAGCTATGGCGCTGGAAGATTGTATGATCTCCTTTATTCCTAAAGACTCCTTTCTTGCTGTGTTGGAACGTGCCCCTCTTCTATCAAGAAAGCTATTAAAAACCTTAAGCCATGAATTCGGCGTCCTGGCTAATAACATTTCCGTTTTTGTCCAGCATTCGGTCAGGGAACGTCTGGCTATAACTCTATTGGTGCTACGGGAAAAATATAAAAACAACCCTGTAGAAGACCAGCCTGTCATGATCAATGTGAGCCGGGAGGATATCGCGAACATGACCGGGGCAACCAGGGAGAATATCGTCAGGCTGCTTGGTGATTTTAAGGACGAAGGCCTCATTGAGACCAAAGGCCGGAAGATCTGGATCATCGATGTAAAAAGACTGGCTGCGATCTCCAATTACAGGTAGGTTTGCGAAAGGGTTTGGACCAATATTTATACCAAATGTGATAAAAATCACATTTTCCTGTATCGATACGAAATTATTTTTGCCAAAACAGTGTACATGTCCCAACCTAACGCGATCATCAGCTTTTTACGAATGAGATGCCCGGCATGCAGAAAAGGCTTCTTGTTTAAGAATAAGAGCGTATTTCCCTTGAGCAGATGTATCGATATGGTTAAACGCTGCCCGGTCTGCGACCAGCAAATAGACCTGGACAAACGAAACAGCGGCGGAGGTATCAACTATGCGCTGACCATGATCCTGTTTTTTCTCAATATCCTTTGGTACTGGCCGATATTCGGCCTATCCTACAAAGACAACAGCATCTTTTATTTTTTGTTGACCAGTATTGTAGTGGTCATTTTGATACAGCCCTGGCTTACGAGGTATTCCAGGATCATCTTTCTGTACTTTATGATCAAGTATAGACCCCCAATTGAAAAAGGGGAGTAGATTTAATTCAATTTTACCGCAACGAGTAACATCACACTAAGCGACCAGAAGCATCCTACCAATTGTATCAGAATTAGCAATGGATAGCTTTTAAACTTTGCAATCAAAAAAAACACGATATTTATGACGGAACTTTCTCCATGCCCTCTGTGCAAATCGAAGTATACCTATCAAATTGATGCATTACTTGCATGTCCGGAATGTGGACATGAATGGAATCCAAATGAGGACAATGCAACAGATGATTCTTTTGTAGTAAAAGACTGTAATGGAAATGTTCTGCAAAACGGAGATGCAGTTGTAACAATAAAGAATCTGCCGGTAAAGGGTGCATCACAAAGTATAAAAGCAGGTACCAAAGTGAGGAACATCCGGTTGGTAAACAGTGATCACAATATTGACTGTAAGATAGATGGGTTCGGTGGTGTTGCCCTTAAGTCAGAGTTTGTAAAAAAGGTTTAACTAAATAGTTTAGCGCCTGTTAATTGCTTCACACATCAGTGCCCTTTATCCCGGCTTTTTCATTTAATACTGTGATCATGCCGCTCTCAGCAAGATCCTGTAAGGGAATTTGACGCGATCAAGCACAAAAAAGGCCGCTTTGCAGCAGCCCTTTTCTTTGGTTTTGTGAGGGTTTAGTTTTCGTTCGAGGGTTTGGTATCCATTTTATTGTCTGAAAGCATTTCCATCAGTTTGAGACCCATGAGGCCGCTTAGAGAACCGTCGGTACCGTTACCACCGTTGATGATGATATCGGGTATGATCTTCACATCGTTCTTACCGATCTCTTCGGTGATCTTGTAGCGGGTGAAGTTGTCGCCACCCATAGCCTTCACCTGGAGCTCGTAAGCCTCGGCGGTGGACTTACCAATGGCCAATATCTTCTCAGCCTCAGCATTACCTGTCTTGGCTATCAATTCTGCTTCAGCAGAAGCATTAAGCTTGGTGGCCTCGGCCTGTGCTGCGGCGCGCATCTTCGTAGCTTCTGCTTCGGCATTGGCGCGCATCTTGGTGGCTTCAGCCTCAGCATTCACCTGCAACTTCAGGCTGGTTGCGTCACCTTCCGCTTTCTTCACAGTAGCATCGGCGGTGCGCTGCGATATCTCTACGCTTTGCTGTGCCTTTACGATGTCTTTCTGCATGTCGGCAATGGCGGTCTCGCGCTCCACGCCCTGGCGTTTCTCCTGTGCCATGCGCTGGGTCTCATAGGTCTTCTCCTCCTCCTGTGCGATCTTACGGTCGGTGAGGGTCTTCATCAGTGCTTCGGGCGGAACGATGTCACCTATCAGTGTATCTACTGCATTCACGTTATACTCATCGAGCACGGCACGTATGTGAGCCTTGGCTGCATCCTGCCTTTCCTTACGGGTAATAAGGAAGGATATCACATCGCTATCCTGCGCGGAGTTGCGGAAGTAGTTACCAATAGTCGGCTCGAGCACCTGCGACACGAGGTTGGTCATGCTGCCGAAACGGGCGATCACCTTAGGGGCTTCGTTGGCAGGTACGTGTATGATCTGCGATACGTCGAGGTTGAAAGGGAAGCCATCCTTGGAACGCACAGTGATGGTACATAAATTCTTATCGAGGTTGTGCGCCTCGCTACGGGCATTGGCCCAGTTGAGCACAAGGTTGGTAGTAGGTACCAGCTCCACCTTCATGGTGTACTTGTTAATAGGGTACTTACCCGGTCCAAGCGGTTCCATCCACACACCCCGGTAGCCACGTGACACAATGTTGCCGTGCTTAAAGGTCTCACCGGTCAGGTCTGTACCGTCGTCGCCAATGTAACTGATAACCACTCCTACATTGCCTATAGGCACTTCAGTCATAGGTGTTTCCTCCACCTGAACGGCCCATGGATTGATATAATAGGAGCCAGCCAATATCACATGAGGCTGCAGGCCCCGGCAACCACCGTTCTTCATGAAGGTATCGATGTCCTGAAAGTTGTTGTGTCCTTCTATCATCTTACCGGCTATCTGCCCGTGCGGAATGGGATCACCATCGAGGGTGGTGACAATTCCTACCATGTTCTCGTGAATAATGAGCTGGTTGGTGACCACCACATCGAACAGGTAAGTATTGATACGGTATGAGCCCGCAGTGATGTAAGCCGTCTGGCGGCCACGCTGTCCTCCGTTATCGAGGAACTTATGCGCATCCTGGAAGTTGTCGCAATCGACCTTGCGGGCCAATATGCGGCCTGTGGGTATACCGGCCCCGTCTTTGGCCAATACGAGGCCAATCTTACCTTCAGGGATGACGGTAAAGGGTACCATGCTTACGCTGTACTGCCAGGGGAACATGAACCAGTAAAGACCGGGAGGTAAGGTCTTTGCCTGGAAACCGGCTTCGCCTTTGGTGGCAATAATGCGACCATCGGGCAGCTCGCGGTTAGCCCCGAAGAGCACGAACTTCTTGGTGACAAGACCAATGCGGTTCTCGGGTACGATGACCATACCGAAGATGACGCGTAAAATGATTTTGTACAATACTACAGCGAGTACCAGTACAATGATCCAGCCGTAGCTGAACAGAAAAGTTGAAATGTTCATACATTATGGTTTTGGTGTGTGAATAACTGAATTGATATATGTATCCCTGAACCGGGATGAGCGGACATAGCTATGGCTATGCAGCAAAATGGCGGTATGCCAACATTATATTAAAGGATGCAAGGGGGGTGTACCATCTTGCGGTGGTTCACCATATTCTCTGCGATGTAGAACTGCTGTGAAAGAACTGTTTCAGCGTATGTAAAGGAAGCTAAGTTGATGAGGCTTCCCCTGTTGTATGTTCCCATTTGGGACGTGTAATTATTTACGATGTAAAATTATCATAAATCTTAATTTCCACCAAAAAAATCGGTGAAACCCGGGTGCAGTAAACGTGGGGCCATTCAAAAATAGGGCGCATATGACCTATCTTTGGCCGCAAGCACATTAACCGATATATGAGTGATAACAACCGCTACAACCTAAGGGGCGTATCTGCACAAAAGGAAGACGTACATAAAGCTATTGCCAAACTGGACAAAGGATTATACCCCAACGCCTTTTGTAAGATATACCCCGACCATTGGGGCAATGACGAGGCCTATTGCAACCTGATGCATGCCGATGGCGCAGGCACCAAATCGATACTGGCCTACCTGTACTGGAAAGAAACAGGTGACCTGAGCGTATGGAAGGGCATAGCCATAGACAGCATAGTAATGAACATAGACGACCTGCTGTGTGTGGGCGCAACGGGGCCTTTCACTTATTCATCAACCATTGGGCGCAATAAGCACCTGATACCGGGGGAGGTGATATCGGCCATAATAAATGGCACGCAATCTTACTTCGACCAGATGAAAGAGTATGGTATAGATGTTCACCTGATGGGGGGTGAGACCGCCGATGTGGGCGATGTGGTGCGTACTGTAATAGTGGATGGCACCATGGCCTGCCGCATGCGCAGGGACAAACTGGTCACTACCGAAAAGATGCAGCCGGGCGATGTATTGGTATCGCTGGCCAGTTATGGACAGGCGAGCTATGAAGATGAATATAACAGCGGCATAGGCAGTAATGGGCTCACAAGCGCCAGGCATGAGATGCTGCATAAAGAATATGCAGCCAAATACCCTGAAAGCGTGGACCCCGCCCTGCCGGAAGAAGTGGTATATAATGGCGCCTACAGGGTAACAGATGCAACAGAAACCCCACTTAACGTAGGTAAAATGCTGCTCTCCCCCACCCGCACGTACGCCCCGGTGGTACTAAAAGTACTGGAACAACATTTTGACAAGATAAACGGCATCATACACTGCAGCGGGGGCGGCCAAAGCAAGTGCCTGCATTACCTGCCCTCGCCATTACGCGTGATTAAAAACAATTTATTGCCGATACCTCCGTTATTTAAAATGATACAGGAATCGGCAGGTACGGACTGGAAGGAGATGTACCAGGTATTCAACATGGGGCAAAGACTGGAACTCTTTACAGACAAAGAAACGGCAGAAGCCATTGTGGGCATCTCTGAAAGCTTCGGGATAGCAGCACAGGTATCGGGATATGTAGAAAAAAGCGAAAGAAAAGAGGTGGTAATTGAAAGTAATCATGGTAATTTTACATATTGTTAAAATTCTGGCACTATTTGTGTTGTAGATTTGCAAAACCAAAAAACAATCGAGAAAAATGAGCTCTATGAACTTAAAAGTCTTATTCCTGGGTGCAGCGGCAGTAGCTATAGGCATGAACAGCTATGCACAAGACAGGATCTACAAAAAGAACGGCGATGTAATAGAAGGTAAAGTAAAGGAAGTGGGCCCCCGGACCATTACCTATAAAAGGGCAGATAACAGCAAAGGGCCCGACTATACTATCAACAAAAGTGACCTGGAAAGAGTGGAATATGAGAATGGCTCGGAAGATGCGTTTGACGACCGTAGGGGCAGATTTCGCGACGAAGATGATGACAACCGCGAGATAAGGGGCGGCAGCCGCCATGACAGGCACGGCAAAAAGAAGATAGCCTATGCTGCGAACCTGGTGACCTTCTCACCGGCAAATATCACTGAAAATGGTTTTGGCATTGGCCTGAGCTATGAACACAATTTCGGCAAGAGGGGTTTTGTGAGCCTGTATGTGCCAATGAACCTGACCTTTGGTGAGGCCAGCGACATTTATGTACCGGGAGGGAATAGCGGCAGCAGCTGGACCTCTTATACCAACTTCAATTTTATGATAGGGCCTAAGATATACCCTTCGGGAAGCAAAGGCAAGGTGAAATACAGCATAGCTCCCCTGCTATCTATAACCTCAGGACAAAGGCCTGCTCAATATGACACCTACCTTAATAATTACTACTATTATTACAATTACCCCACAGGCAATGTAGAAAATTTCCAGTTCGGCGGAATGCTTATGCACTCGCTGAACATGAACCCGGGCAAACACCTGTATATAGGTATGGACTTCGGCTGGGGCTTTACATTTGTTAACCAGCTCAACAACATGGACCAGGAAACCAGGGAAATGGTACAGTTCTCATTCCGCCTTGGTTACAGGTTTTAAGAAATATTGATCATAAAATGATAGCCCCCTGCAAAAACAGGGGGCTATTTTAATTCAGTGGGTTAGCGCGCAGCGTAAAGACGGAGTGTATGCGGAATGTGGTATTAGGTGGCGGGGCCTCATCGAAATGGCCATTGAGCCGTACATACATAGTATCGCTAAGGAAATAATTACGAAGGTCATCGCCGGTACAGTCGAGCGAAAGTGAATCTACCCCATTGGGTATACC
Organism: uncultured Flavipsychrobacter sp.; assembly: GCA_964481425.1. Taxonomy (GTDB): domain Bacteria; phylum Bacteroidota; class Bacteroidia; order Chitinophagales; family Chitinophagaceae; genus MKUN01. The sequence continues at coordinate 1,862 of CAYZTM010000010.1, read as the reverse complement.
ATATTTAGAGGCTACCTGGACTTCAGGTAATCCGGGAGCTGAGAGATAAACACTTACGGCTGAGATAAAATCGAAATTACCTCCCGGTGGCTGAAGCACCCTAAGGGTTAAAGTGCTTAAAGTAACACCTACTATCTTTTCGGGCGAGGTATTGTAGTCCTTAAGGTACTGTTGCGAATTTGTTTCAATAGGTATTGCGGGCAATGCGATATCAAGCCCGGAGCCTAAGGGAATATCCATAGTATCAACATAATCGGGTACCGTAAAATCGTAATTGTACGGTATAGGTACGTTTATGGTGGCCAGTTGTTTCAGCCTGTTGCAGGATAGCATGCTTAAAACAAGAATGCCTGCTATAAGATATATTGCTCTCTTCATCATGCACAAAATATTTCAAATAAATGGCTAATAAAAATGTGCCAGTGCAAGAACTGTATAAAAGCCATATGGCAAAATATAGCTAGATTTGCAGCCCTTTATGCAGGAGCGCAAAACCATAGCATTTCATACACTGGGCTGCAAGCTGAACTACTCCGAGACATCGACACTGAGCCGTATGCTTGAAGCTGAGGGCTTTATGAAGAAGGAATTTGAAGATGAAGCCGATGTATATGTGATCAATACCTGCTCTGTAACAGAGAATGCCGATAAGGAATGCCGGCAAATAGTACGCAGGATACAGCGCCGCTCACCGCAGGCAACCGTGGTAGTTACGGGATGCTATGCGCAACTGAAGCCGGAAGAGATAGCAAACATAGAGGGGGTGGACCTGGTACTGGGCGCTGCAGAAAAATTCAACCTTGCAAAGCACCTGAATGACTTTACCAAGGGCGACAGCAGCAAGATATGCTCCTGCGACATAGAGGAAGTGGAAGGTTTCCATAGCTCCTACTCCATCAACGACCGTACGCGCACCTTCCTGAAAGTGCAGGACGGCTGCGACTATAGCTGTACCTTCTGCACCATACCTATGGCCCGGGGACACAGCCGCAGTGATAGCATAGCAGGCGTATTGCAAAACATACAGGAACTGGCCGCAGGCGGCACGAAGGAAATAGTGCTGACCGGGATTAACCTTGGCGACTTCGGTAAAGGCAATGAGGGTGGGAAGAAACGAGAAGAAAGCTTCTATGAACTGGTACAGGCAATAGAAGCCACCGAAGGTATAGAACGCTACCGCATATCATCCATAGAGCCTAACCTGCTGAGCAATGAGATCATAGAATTTGTAGCAGGGTCAAAGAAATTCATGCCGCATTTTCATATACCATTGCAAAGCGGCAGCAACCGGATACTGGGCCTGATGAAGCGCCGCTATCGCCGCGAACTGTATGCAGAACGCGTGGCCAAAATAAAAGAACTGATGCCCCATTGCTGCATAGGTGTGGACGTGATCGTAGGTTTCCCGTCGGAAAGTGAGGAAGACTTCCGGGAGACCTTTGAGTTCCTGCACGGGCTGGATATCTCTTACCTGCATGTATTCACTTATTCAGAACGCACTAACACCGAAGCACTGGACATACAGCCGGTAGTACCCATACACACACGCCATGAACGCAATAAGATATTGCGCAACCTGTCTTACCAAAAAATGCAATATTTCACCGAACAGCACCGGGGAGAGACGAGAAAAGTACTGTTTGAGGGTGCAGAGAAGAATGGGGCTATGGAAGGCTATACCGACAATTACATTAAAGTACAGGCAGCTTATAAGCCCGAATATGTGAACAGTATTGTGGAATGGGTGGTGTAATAGTTTCCTGCTTTATTATTTTTCGATTATCTTTGCCCACCTCAAAAGGGTTCCGTAGCTCAGTTGGTAGAGCAGCTGACTCTTAATCAGCGGGTCTAGGGTTCGAGTC